>CAMAXZ010000064.1 GCA_945862325.1 Klebsiella pneumoniae | reverse complement strand
GCGCTGAGCGTCGTGCGCGCGCGCGCGGGCGCGGCGCGGGGCGGCCCGGCCGAGGTGCGCGCCGCGATCGGGCCGTCGATCTGCGGGGTCTGTTACGAGGTGGGCCCCGAGGTCATCGCCGCGCTCGCCGCCCTGGGCGGGGCCGCGTTGGTGGCGGAGTCGCGGTGGCGAGCCGACCGTCGGGTGGATCTCAGGGCCTTCAACGCGGCGCTTCTGGCGTCGGAAGGGGTCGCCGTGGAGGTTTCCGACTCCTGTACGCGGTGCACCCCCGGCTACTGGTCGCACCGCCGCGACGGCGCCGACGCGGGCCGCCAGGTCGGGGCGATCCGCGCGTGATCCTCCTCTGGCTCGCGCTGGGGTGCGCGCGTGAGCTCCCGGAGCTCGACCCGGTCGCCCGTGCGGCCCGGGCCTACGATCGCGGGGCCGCCGCGCTCGTGGCGGGACGCCCCGCGGACGCGGTCGACGCGTTCGTGGAGGCGCGCGCCGCCGCGGACAGCCCGGTGCTGGCCGCGTGGGAGGCGCGGGCGCGCGCGGCGTCGGGCGATCTGGACGGGGCGGAGCGCCTCGCGACCGCCATCCTCTCGTCCAACCCGGGCGACGGGCGCGCCTGGTACAACCGGGCGGCTTGGCGCGCCCGGCAAGGCCGCCTGACGGAGTCCGCGGCGGATCTCGCGGAGGCGCTCGCGCGGGGGGCCGCGACGCCCTTCTCGGCCGCGGAGGACCCGGACTTCGCCCCGCATCGTCGCGCGCCGGAGATGGCGTCGGTCCTTCCTGCGTGGCCCGTGCGGGTGGCGGTGCGCGGGCCCGACGGCTCGGTGTTCCTCGGGAGCCGCTTCGACGTCGTGGTCACCCTCGAGGGAGCGCCCGGCACGCCGGTGGCCCTCCGCGTCGCGTCCGAGGGGGCCGGCTTGCGTCTTGCGCGGTTGATCGAGGATCGAACGACCGCCGACGGCGTGGAGCGGCGGGTGCTCACCCTTCAGGTCGACGCGGTGGGGCCGGGCGACGCGCGCATCGGCCCGATCGTGGCGGTGGTCGCCCCCGACGGCGGTGGGCCGACGACCACCGGCACGATCGATGTCCGCGTGGAAGCCCCGCCGGGCGCGGCGGCGGTGCTCGGCGGATTGCCGCGTGAGCTCCCGTTGCCGTGCGCCGCGATGCCCGACGAGGTGCGCGAGGCGCGCGAAGCCGCCTGCGCCGGAGGCACCCTGGCGCTGGTCCCCGTCGAGCTTTCGGCGCCTCGCGGGACCGTCACCGTGGAGCGTCGCGTCGACGGGCAGGTGCGCGCGCGGGGGGCGTGGACGGGCGGCTGACCGCCCGCCTGCCCGCCCGACCGGTCACTCGACGCAGGACGCGTCGCAGCCGCTCACCGCTCCGGACCCGTTGTCTTCCGCGAGGTTGCCCGAGCACACGTCGAAGCTGACGTCGGTGCACATCATCCCGTACTCGCCGTTGTTCGAGAAGGTGTTCGCCGACGCGGACGCGCGCACCGACTCGAGACGAACGCCGTTCTGCACGCCGTAGCTGGCGCTCGAGTCGGACACGGACAGCGAACCGCCGGTGATGTCCAACCCGTCGCCGCCGGCGGCCGCCACCGTGACCTTCGTGAGGGTGCTGCTCGTGTCCCCGTCGATCGTCGTCACCTCGGAGGTGTACACGTTCGTGAAGGAGACCGTGTCCAGGACGTTCACGCCGTCGGCGCCGGCGGAGCCGATCGCCACTTCGTCGATCGTCAGCGACGAGAGCCCGAGCGCGAGCACACCGTGCCCCGACGCGGCTTCGACCTCGAGGTTGGTGATCGAGGCGGATCCGCCTTCGAGGCTGACCGCGTTGGCGGTCGCGTTGCCGACGCGGAGGTCGTCCGCGGTGACCGCGGTCGCGAAGTCCTGGAGCGGGTAGTCGTACGTGTAGGTCTCGTAGTCGTACGCGTACCAGCTGTTCGCGGAGATGCTGGAGACGCCGTCGCCGGTGCACGACCCGAGGGTGACCGCGGTCAGGTCCAGCGCGGTGAGGCCCTTCGCGGACACGCAGTCGCTCGCGGCCGCGCCGATCGTGACCGTGTCGAGGGTGGCGTACCCCGCGTCGGTGCTCGTGTTCGTCAAGCTCACGCCCTGCCCGTCGGAGCTCGTCACGACGACGTCCTCGATCTCGATGGCCGCGGGGAAAGCCGACCAGCTCGCCAGGATCGCCGCCGTGTTCGACTCGGTCGACACCGCTTCGGCCGCGAGGTCGCGCAGGACGATCGTCGCGTCCGTCGCCTGCAGGATCGCGCCGGCCGTGTCCCCGGTGAACGTGACGCCTTCGACGGTGATCGACGCCTCGTAGAGGGTGGAGCCGTCGCCCGACGCGTAGCCGTAGGCGTAGAATGCAGGTTGAACCGTGCTGTAGCTGTAGCTGTACTCGAGGACGTCGTCGTAGTAGTAGGCGTACGACGTCGTTCCGGCCACCATCTCGTTCACCTGGACGTCCTCGACCTCCACGTGCCCGTAGGTGTCGCTGACGATCGGCCCGACCGACGACGTGACGGTGTTCGAGGCGAACAGCGCCGGATCACGGTCGGTCGCCTGGTACGTCTCGAAGATCGACCCGGCGTAGCCGGTCCACTCATTTTCGGTGACGATGACCGACCCGCCCGACACGCGGATGCTGTCGTCGCCGTCGGTGAAGGTGTTCTTCGTGATCGTCAGGAGCGCGGGTTCGGCGCCGTAGATGTCGAGGCCGCCGTTCGACGACTCCGACCGGTACTCCAGCAGGTACTGGAAGTACACGAGGCTGCCCGACGCGGGCGGCGTGGCGAACGTGGCGCCGTCGTAGTCGCCGTCGGCGTCGGCGTCCCACGCGGTCCAATCGGTGCCCTCCGTCAGGGGCACGTCGTCGACGGTGATCGTCATGTCCGGCACGTCCACCCACTCGAACCCGGAGTACAGCGTGGTGGTCGTGCCGTCGCCGTAGGCGTAGGCACCCGTGTTGAACTCGGTTTCGTAGACGCTGGTCGTGTGGTTGTCGACGAAGGTGTTCTCTTCGACGGTCATCACGTCCTGGTAGGCGTACAACGAGCCGCTGGCCGACGTGTTCGTGAACGTGTTGCCCGTGATGGTCGTGGCGCCCTGGTAGTCGAACAGGCCCGCGCACGCGTTGCCGTCGAAGGTGCTGTTCTGGATGGTCTGCGTGTTGAGCAGCGCCATGATGCCGAACGCGGCGTTGTCGCGGAGCACGACGCCGTCGAGGGTGACCTCGACCTCCCAGAGGCGCATCGCCGCCGCGGTGTAGTTCAGGAACTCGTACTCGGAGCACGGGTCGAAGTCTTCGGCGTTGCGCGTGCCGGTGACGGTCAGCCCGGTGATCGTGCCGGCCATGCCGACCGCGTCGAAGGCCCAGCCGCCGACGTCGGAGATCGTGCCTCCGACCACGGTCATCTCGCCCTGGTCGACGTTGGCGGGGCCGACGCGGATGCCGTAGTTGTTGCCGCCGGTCGCGTCGACGTCGGTGAGGGTGACCGAGTCGGCGGCCACGAGGAGGGTGCCGCACCACGGGTTGTTGCTCTGGCCCCAATCGGCGTACGCCATGACGCAGGAGCCTTCGGGATCGGCCGAGAAGCTCGACGAGGCGATGTCGGCCTCGGTCGCCACCACGTACGCGCCGTTGAGCTCGGCGTTGGAGGCGGTGAGCCCGGTGGCGGTGAAGGTCGTCGCGACGGCGAAGAGGTTGAGGTACACGTTGCTGTCGAAGCTGGTGCCGTCGATGTCGACCGCGGTCCCGTCGGTCCACAGGCCGACGCCGCCCGACGCGTCGACGCTGCCGCCGCGCAGGGTGACGGTCCCGCCGACGGTGTTGATGCCGATGCCGTCCGTCACGTCGTCGGAGAGCATGACCGTGCCGACGATGGTGGTGTCCTCCACCGTGAGGTCGGCGTCTTCGGCGTTGATACCGAAGCTCTGCGGGGCGGTCATGGTGACGCCGGACACGGTCGCGTCGCCGCCGGACACGTTCACGCCGCCTTGTGCGACGCCGGTGATCGTGCTGTCGCGCAGGCTGAGGCCGGTCGCGCCGGTCGCGTCGACACCCCAGCCGCCGGCGGCGGTGATGGCCAGCCCGACGAGGGCCGTGTCCGCCGCGCCGTCGACGACGACGGCGTCACGCGTGCTCTGGATCTCGAAGCCCTGGATGGTCACGTCCGCCGCGGTGATCGTGAACGGCACCTCGTTGGAGGGCGCGACGATGATCGCGCCGTCGCCCACGATCGTGACGGAGCGGTCGACCACCACGTTCTCGTCGTAGGTGCCCGCGCACACCGCGAGCGTGGCGCCGGCCGGCGCGGCGGCGACCGCGTCGACGATGTGGGCATAGCCGCCTTCGCCGTCGATCGTGATGCAGCCGGCCTCGACGTTCGTGTCGGCGCCGGAGTCGGAGTCGACGGGCTCGTCGCCGTCGTCCTTGACGAGGCACGCGGAGAGCGAAAGGGCGAGCAGGAGCGACGGGGTGAGCAGCAGGGTTCGGTGGGACACGCGGTCTCCTTCGATCCGGCACGGTAGCGTCACTGCGGCGATTCCACAAGCGGTCGCTCGCGTTCGGCGGGTTATCGACGCCGCGCGGGAGGGAAGATGGACGACGGTCGTGCCGCGCTGTTGGCGCGCCTGGATCAGATGAACGCCGCCGCGCTCGCGGGCGGCGGGGCGGACGCGGTCGAGAAGCAGCACCAACGCGGGAAGCTGACCGCGCGCGAGCGTGTGGAGCTCCTCCTCGACGCGGGCTCGTTCCGTGAGCTCGACCGCTTCGTCGTTCACCGCTGCGCCGACTTCGGCATGGAGAAGCGCCGGGTGCCCGGTGACGGCGTGGTCACGGGCTACGGTCGCATCGACGGCCGGCTGGTGTACGTGTTCGCGCAGGACTTCACGGTGTTCGGCGGCACGCTCTCGGGCGCCTACGCGCGCAAGATCTGCAAGGTGATGGACCTCGCCCTGAAGAACGGCGCGCCCGTCATCGGCCTCAACGACTCGGGCGGCGCGCGCATCCAGGAGGGGGTGGAGAGCCTCGGCGGCTACGCCGACATCTTCCTCCGCAACACGTTGAGCTCCGGCGTGATCCCCCAGCTGAGCGCGATCCTCGGGCCATGCGCGGGCGGCGCGGTGTACAGCCCGGCCATCACCGACTTCATCGTGATGACGCGCAGCACGAGCTTCATGTTCGTGACCGGGCCCGACGTCATCAAGGCGGTCACTCACGAAGAGGTCACGCAAGAGCGCCTCGGCGGCGCGGACACCCACACCCAGATCAGCGGCGTGGCGCACCTCGCCGCCGCGGACGAGGCCGGCGCGCTCGCGCTGCTCCGTGAGCTGTTGTCCTTCGTGCCGCAGAACAACCTCGAAGAGGCGCCGCGCCGTCCCACGAAGGACCCGGCCGACCGCGTCATTCCCGCGCTCGACGAGCTCGTGCCCACGAACGCGAACCGGCCGTACGACGTGAAGGAGCTGATCGAGGCGGTGGCCGACGACGGCGCCTTCCTCGAGATCCAGCCCGACTACGCCGCGAACATCGTCATCGGCTTCGTGCGCCTCGGCGGCCGCAGCGTCGGCGTCGTGGCGAATCAGCCCGCCGTGCTCGCGGGCGTGCTCGACGTCAACGCGTCGATCAAGGCGGCGCGGTTCGTGCGCTTCTGCGACGCGTTCAATGTGCCGTTGTGGGTGATCGAGGACGTCCCGGGGTTCCTGCCCGGCACGGCGCAGGAGTTCGGCGGCATCATCAAGCACGGGGCCAAGCTGCTGTACGCATTTGCCGAGGCCACGGTGCCGAAGGTCACCCTCATCACCCGCAAGGCCTACGGCGGCGCGTACTGCGTGATGAACAGCAAGCACCTGCGGGCGGACCTGAACTTCGCGTGGCCCACCGCCGAGATCGCCGTGATGGGACCGGACGGCGCCGTGAACGTCATCCACCGCCGCGAGATCGCCGACGCCGCCGACCCGGTCGCCCGCAAGGCGGAGCTCGTCGCCAGCTACCGCGAGCGCTTCGCCAACCCGTACCGGGCGGCGGAGCTGGGCTTCGTGGACGAGGTGCTGCTCCCCCGGGACACGCGCGCCCGCCTGGTCGACGCGTTCGACTCCCTCGACGGGAAGCGGGACTCGAACCCGCCTCGCAAGCACGGCAACATCCCTCTTTGAACCCTCCCCTTGACGCCCGTCCCGCGAACAGATAGAAGCGCGGGCTCGCAAACCTCAGGAAAATCGCATGGTCCGGATTCGCCTCACTCGCCTCGGCGCCAAGAAGAAGCCCTTCTACCGCGTCGTGGTCGCCGACTCCCGCTCCCCGCGCGACGGGCGCGCCATCGAGTCCATCGGGTACTACAACCCGATGGAGGAGCCGCCGCTGCTCCACCTCGACCTCGAGCGGGTCGATCACTGGATGAAGAACGGCGCGCAGCCGTCCGACACCGTGGCGTCGCTCATCGCGCGCGCCCGGAACGCCGCGGCCGCTCCGGCCGACGCCGAGACCCCGGCGTGAAGGCGCTCGTCGAGCACCTCGTCAAGCACCTCGTGGCGCGGCCGGAGCTGGTGCGCGTCAACGCGGTCGAGGGCGAGGCGTCGATCCTGCTCGAGCTCTCCGTGCACCCGGCCGACCTCGCGGCGGTCAAGGGCATCGAGGGCCAGACGATCACGGCCATCCGAACCGTTCTGTCCGCCGCGGCGGGCCGCCGGAAGGCCGTGCTCGAGCTGGTCGAGCCCACGGCGCGCGGCTCCGAGGAGTAGCGGTGGCGGGGGCCTCCGACGAGGTCGTCCTCGGCTCCATCTCCGGGGTCTTCGGGTTCCGGGGGGAAGTTCGCCTGCACCTGCACAACCGGGAAGGCGACACGCTCTCCCGCCCGAGGGACGTGGTCCTCCTCGTGCAGGGGGTACGCCGTCCGGCACGCCTCACCGCGCGGCCCGGCGCGGGGAAGCGCGTCCTCGGTCGCGTCGAGGGCGTGAACACGGAAGAAGAAGCGCGGCTCCTCGTGGGTGCCGAGATCCGGATCGCGCGCGCGGAGCTCTCCGAGCTGCCGGCGGGCGAGTACTACGTGGGCGACCTCGTGGGCCTGCGCGTGGAGGACCACGAAGGGGTCCACCGCGGGGCCGTCGTCGAGATCGTCGCGGGCGACCGTGACGTGTGGATCATCGAGACGGTGGACGGCGAGGAAGCGTTCGTGGTCGCTACCTCCGAGACGGTGCTCCGCGTGGATGTGGCGGGCGGCGTCGTCGTCGTCGCCGGAGACGCGCTCGAGTCGACCTGATGCGCTTCGACGTCCTCACGCTGTTCCCCGAGATGGTGTCGGGGCCGTTGAGCTGCTCGATCCTGGGGCGTGGCCGAGAGGCCGGGCGCTTCGAGGTCGGGGTGCACGACATCCGGGCGCACGGGATCGGGCGCCACCAGGTGGTCGACGACACGCCCTACGGCGGGGGCGGCGGCATGGTGATGCGGGTGGACGTGGTCGACGCGGCGCTCGCCGCGGTGCGCCGCGAAGACTCCTGGGTGATCCTCACCGATCCAGCGGGGCGCCGCTTCGACCAGGCGTGCGCGCGGCGGCTCGCGGAGCGCCCGCACGTCGTCGTGGTCTGCGGGCACTACGAGGGCATCGACGACCGGGTGCGCGAGCACCTCGTCGACGAATGCCTGAGCATCGGCGACTACGTCTTGACCGGCGGCGAATACGCCGCCTTGGTGATCGTCGACGCGACCGCGCGCCTGCTGCCCGGCGTGCTCGGCAACGAGGACAGCCTGCGGGACGAGAGCTTCGGCGCGTGCGGTCCGCCGCTCGACTACCCGCACTACACCCGTCCGCGGGAGTGGCGGGGGCGCGCCGTTCCGGACGTCCTGCTGAGCGGGAATCACGCGCGCGTCGACGCCTGGCGACGCGAGCGGGCGCTCGCCCGGGCGCGGCTGGTTCGCCCCGATCTCCTTGACACCGCCAGCGAATCGGAGTAAACAGCGCCGCCAAACCCGAGCGGCTGCGTCGGGCGGGATGGGGGGACTGGGCCTGGCCCGAACGTCTCCCCGGGCCATGCCCACCCGAATGCGGTCGATCGCTTCACCTGAGGATTCATGGCCGTACACGCGCAGCGGAAGACCGAGATCGTCGAGACCTTCCGCATCCACGACACCGACTCGGGCTCCCCCGAGGTCCAGATCGCGCTGCTCACCGAGCGCATCAACAACCTCCAGCCCCACTTCAAGGTCAACCACAAGGACTACCACAGCCGTCGCGGGCTGTTGAAGATCGTCGGCCAGCGCCGCCGGCTCCTGCGGTACCTCAAGAACACCGAGCCTGCTCGGTACGACGCGGTCGTCGCCCGACTCGGGCTTCGCCGCTGATTCTTCGAACGGCAGCCTTCGGCTGCCGTTCGCGCTTTTGCCCTCGCTCTCCTACAATCCGCTCCACTTCCTTCCGCGTTGCCTCCTCCGCAAACGCCGCAGCTCTCCGCGGGCTGAGCGCGGCCGGTTCATCCGGCCCGGGCTCATTCCGAGCAGGTCTACGGGCGCCGTGCGAACGGTGGGCGCACGACGGCGGGCCGCACCCGCGCGGCGGACTCCGCGCGATCCAAAGGACCTGACATGCCCGAACTGAACATCCAATCCGTCACCGTCGACGTCGGCGGCCGCCCCATCATCATCGAGACCGGCAAGTACGCCAAGCAGGCGCACGGCGCGGTCACCATCCGGCAGGGCGACAGCATCGTCCTCGTCACGGCGGTGTCGTCGTACGCCCCGGGCAAGTTCGACTTCATGCCGCTGACGGTCGAGTACATGGACCGCACGGCCGCGTACGGCAAGATCCCCGGCGGGTTCTTCAAGCGCGAGGGCCGCGCCAACGAGCGCGAGACGCTCGTGTCGCGCCTGATCGACCGCCCGATCCGCCCGCTCTTCCCGAAGAACTACCGCAACGAGACCCAGGTCATCGCGACGGTGCTCAGCTACGACCCGGCGAACGAGACAGACGTGCTCTCGATCGTGGGCGCGTCCGCCGCGCTGCACATCTCCGACATCCCGGCGCGCGAGGCCGCGGCCGGCGTGCGCGTGTCGCGCGTCGAGGGCCAGTTCGTCGTCAACCCGACCAAGGAGCAGACCGACGCGGCCGAGCTCAACCTCGTCGTCGCCGGCACGGCGGCGGCGGTGATGATGGTCGAAGGCGGCGGGCACGAGGTGTCCGAGGCCGTCATGATGGACGCCCTCGACGTCGCGCACGCCGAGATCAAGAAGATCGTCGCCGCGATCGAGGAGCTGCGCGTCAAGTGCGGCAGCCCCGCGAAGCGCGCGGTTCCCGAGGCCGCCGGCGGCCCCGCGCCCGAGCTCGTCGCGACGATCACCGGCGTCGCGGCGCCGCTCGTCGTCGACGCGCTCCGTACCTTCGGCAAGGCCGAGCGTCGCGACAAGATGGCGGCCGCGAAGTCCGCCGCCGTCGCCACCGCCACCGCGGGCCTCGACGGCGCCGCCGCGGCGAGCGCGGCGACCGCCGCCGAGGGCATCGTCGAGAAGCTCATCAAGAAGGAGATGCGCGGCCGCGTCATCTCCGAGGGCGTGCGCATCGACGGTCGCGCGTGCGACGAGATCCGCCCGATCTGGATCGAGGTCGGCCTCGCGCCGCGCGCGCACGGCTCCGCCATCTTCACCCGCGGCGAGACGCAGGCCTTCGTGGCGGCGGCGCTCGGCGTCGAGGACGACGCGCAGCGCATCGACTTCGCCGGCCAGCTCGGGACCTTCCGCCGCTGGATGCTCACGTACAACTTCCCGCCGTTCTGCACCGGCGAGTCCTACATGATGCGCGGGCCCAAGCGCCGCGAGATCGGCCACGGCGCGCTCGCGCACCGCGCGCTCCAGTACGTGATGCCGCCGCAGGAGCAGTTCCCGTACGTGATCCGCTGCACCTCGGACGTGCTCGAGAGCAACGGTTCTTCCTCGATGGCGACGGTGTGCGGCAGCACGCTCGCGCTCCTCGACGCCGGCGTGCCGATCAAGGCGCCGGTGGCGGGCATCGCGATGGGCCTCGTCAAGGAAGGCGACGAGTACGCCGTGCTCTCCGACATCCTCGGTGACGAAGACCACCTCGGCGACATGGACTTCAAGGTGACCGGCACCGCGGCCGGCATCACCGCGTTCCAGATGGACACGAAGATCTCCGGCATCCCCCGCGAGATCATGTCCCGCGCGCTCGCGCAGGCCCGCGAGGGTCGCCTGCACATCCTCGCCGAGATGGCGCGGGTCATCGCCGCGCCGCGCCCCGATCTGTCGCCGTTCGCCCCGCGGATCACGACGATCCACATCAAGTCCGAGAAGATCCGCGAGCTCATCGGCCCGGGCGGCAAGGTCATCCGTGGCCTGCAGGACAAGACCGGCTGCCGCATCACCGTCGACGACAGCGGCCGCGTGGACGTGGCGAGCACCGACCAGAACGCCGCGGCGAAGTGCATCGCGATGATCCGCGAGATCACCGCCGAAGCGGAGATCGGCAAGCTCTACGTCGGCGTGGTGAAGCGCATCACCGACTTCGGCGCCTTCGTCGAGATCTTCCCGGGCACGGACGGCCTGATTCACATCAGCCACCTCGCCAAGGAGCGCGTCAACAAGGTCACCGACGTGGTGAACGAGGGCGACGAGGTGCTCGTGCGGGTCATCGACATCGACAAGACCGGCAAGATCCGCCTGTCCCGCAAGGAAGCGCTCGAGGGCTGAGCCCTCGCGCGTCGCGTCCGTGCTCGTCGTCCCCGTCCGACGTCTGCCGCACGCCGCCGATCTCCCCCTGCCGAGCCGCGGCACCGCGGCGTCGGCGGGGTGGGATCTGCGCGCCGCCGAGGAGGTCGTCCTGCCGGCGGGGGAGTGGCGGGTCGTGCCCACCGGCGTCGCGCTCGCGATCCCGGAGGGCTGGGAAGGCCAGGTTCGACCTCGGTCGGGTTTGGCGGCGCGCCACGGTGTGACCGTGCTCAACGCGCCGGGCACCATCGACGCGGATTACCGCGGCGAGATCAAGGTGCCGCTGATCAACCACGGGCGCGTCGCGGTCACGCTCGCGCGTGGCGACCGAATCGCACAGCTCCTCTTCGCGCCCGTCCCGGACGTGACGTGGTACGAAGTCGAGGAGCTGCCAGTCGGCGCGCGCGGCGCGGCGGGGTTCGGCAGCACGGGGAGCGGATGAACCACGCCCTTTGCCCAGGTGCTCCGTGAGGGCGCTTCGTCGGGTCGTCATCGCCGGGTACGGCTTGACGGGCGCCGCGGTGCACGCCGGCCTCGGCGCCGACGCGTGGGAGGTGGTCGTCGTCGATCGCGACCCGGCCCGGCTCGAGGCGGCGCAGGCGGCCGGCGCGCGTGTGGTCGAGGGCGACGCGACGAGTCGGCTCGTCCTCGAGGACGCCGGGTTGACCGCCCGGTCGGCGCTGGTCGCCGCCACCGGCGACGACCGGATCAACTTCGAGATCCTTCGACTCGGGCGAGATACGTTCGGGGTCGAGGAGCGCCTGGCCGTCCTGGGCGAGCGCCCCGACGACGACCGGGTGGCTGCGGCCGAGGTGGTCGTGCGTGCGTCCGCGGTCGCCGCCCGCCTGCTGAACCGCCTCGGCGCCGGTCGCGCGGCCGGCGGCGCCGACATCGGCCTCGGGCGCGGGGAGATCGTACAAGTCACGGTGCTCGACGGAAGCGTGGCGATCGGGCGCCCCCTGCGCGAGCTTGGCGCGCGAACGTGGCTTTTGGCAGCGGTGTACCGCGACGACGCCCTGATCGTCCCTCACGGCGACACGGCCGTCGCCGTCGGGGACCGCGTGGTGCTCGTCGGGGAGCCGCCGGTCGTCGCGGACGTGGCCCGGTACTTCCGCGGGGGGGACCCGGTGTTTCCGACGCAGTACGGACGGCGCGTCGGGTGGCACGGCGCGAACGCCGCGGCCGGGGCGCGGTGGCTCGCCGAGGTGACCCGGACGCCGGAGCCCGTGCCGGTGGACGCGGCCTGGATGGACGCGGCGCGCACCCCGGCGGCGGAGCGCCGCGCGTGCCTGGACGGTGCGGGGATCGGCTGTCTCGTCGTCGACGCCGAGCCCGTGCCGTGGTTGGAGCGCGCCGGGGTCGTGCGCGCGCAACATCACGACGTCCTGGTCTCCGTGCGCCGTCCGGTGCTCGTCCTCCGTCCGGGGGGAGGCGGCACGCGCGTGTTGCTTGCGATCACGGACGCCGCCGCGCAGCGCGACGTCGCGCTCGCCGCGTTCGACCTCGCGCGCCTGCTCCGGGGGCCGCTGGTGGCGGTCGTGGTACGACCTCCGGCGCTCGGCGTGGAGGACGACGCGCGGGTCAGCGGCACGCCGGAGGCCTTGCGCGCGCTCGCGCGCCTGCATGCGATCGACCTCGAGGTGCGCGTGCTCGAGGGCAACCCGGTGCAGCGCATCCGGGAGGCGGCCAAGGACGCCGACGTGGCGGTCCTCGGGCTGCGGGCGTCCCACCACCGCTTCACGAGCCCGGACGTGTCGTTGTTCCTGCTCCACGCGCTGCCGTGCTCCGCGGTGTTCGTGCCCTGGGGGAGCGCGCGGCCGTGACGCACGACGCGGTGCTGCCGCTCATCCTCGTGAGCCTCGCCGCGCTGCTGTCGCCGCGCCTCGCGCGCGCATCGGGCCTCCCCGTGGCGGTCATCGAGATCCTGCTCGGCGTCGCGATCGGGGCCGGCGGCCTCGCCGTGGTGTCGCAGGAGGCGAGCGCATTCTTGAGGTTCCTCGCGGATCTCGGCTTTGCCCTGTTCCTGTTCCTCGCTGGCCTCGAGGTCGACTTTCGCCAGATCCGCGCGCAGGGTCCGCGTGCGCTGGCGGCGCCCGCGTTCGCGGCCGTCGTGTCCTACGCCCTGGCGTTCTTCGTGAGCGCGCGGGCGGGCTGGGGCCCTTGGGTGCCCCTGGCGGTCGGCGCGACCTCCGTGCCGCTCCTGCTGTCGGTCGTACGCGAGCTGGACCTGCTGCGCACTCCCCTCGGCCGCGGCATGGTGCTCGCGGCGGCGGTGGGCGAGGTGGTCACCATCCTGCTCCTCTCGGTGGCCGACGTGGGCGCGCGCTCGGAGGCCATCGTCCCGGCGCTCGTGGGGTTCGCGCGCCTGTCGATCCTGTTCGTCGCGGTGCTTGGCGGCGCCCGCGTCCTGCAGCTCCTGATCTGGTGGTTCCCCGACAACTTCGGCGCGGTGCTGCAGGGGCACGACCCGAGCGAGACCGGCATCCGGCTCGGCTTCACCTTGATGTTCGTCATGGTCGGCCTGTCCGTGCTCGCGGGGATCGAGCCGCTCATCGGCGCCTTCTTCGGCGGGCTCATGGTCGCGGCGGTGGTTCGCGACCGCGGACCGGTCGAGGAGAAGCTTGGCGGTATGGGATATGGCTTCTTCATCCCCGTCTTCTTCGTGCACGTCGGCATGCGCCTCCACGTCGCACCGGGCCAACTCCTCGCGGACGCCGGGTTCATCGCCCAGGTCGTCGTGGCGATGTTGGTGGTGAAGCTCCTGCCGCAGCTCGCGTGGCTTCCGTTCGGTCGGTCCGTCCGTGACGCCGCCGCCACTTCCGCGCTGCTGGCGGCACCGCTCACCCTCGTCATCGCCATCGCGGATCTCGGCGTGCGATTGGGCTTTCTTACGACGGAGCGCGAGGTGTCGCTCATCGCGGCAGGGATGATCGCCAGCCTCGTGTGGCCAACGCTCGCCCGGTCGCTTCTCCGCACCGCCGCGGCAAAGGCGACGTGAACGGAGGACCCATGCCGGATCCACGCAACCCATGGCTCGCGGCGCGGGCGGAGGGACTCGGCGTCCGTTGGCTGGGCGAGGGCGGCGGCGCGGCGCGGGCGATCGGGCTCGTGGAGGCCGGCTGCCGCACCCTCTCGGAGATGCGCTCCTTCGAGGAGGCGGGTATCGTCGACGCGGTCGACCGTGAGGGGCGGCGGTGACGCACATCGCTTCGCACCCCGAGCTTCCCGCCGCCCTGGATCGCCTCGCGCGGTCGACGCGCGGGCTGCCGGTCCGTCGCACCGCCCGCCTCGTCCTCCGTCCGTGGCGCGACGACGATCGCCCGGCGTTCGCGGCGATCAACGCGGATCCGGAGGTCATGGCCCACTTCCCGGCGCCGCTCACCGCCGCGGAGTCCGACGCCACTCTGGAGCGCTTGCGCCGCGAGGCGGCCCGCCAAGGCTTCGGGGCTTTCGCGGTAGAGGATCGCGCGACGCGGTCGCTCGTGGGCATGGTCGGGCTCGCCGTCCCCACGTGGGAGGCCGCGTTCACCCCGGCGGTGGAGATCGCGTGGCGCCTCGCGCGGCCCTTTTGGGGGCAGGGGCTCGCCGCCGAGGCGGCCGCGGACGTCCTCGGCTGGGCGTTCTCCGAGCTGCGGCTCCCCCGCGTCGTGTCGTTCACGGTGCCGGACAACGTACGTTCCTGGCGGCTCATGGAGCGGCTCGGGATGGCGAGGATCGGGGAGTTCGAACACCCGCGGCTGCCCGAGGGCCACGCGCTCCGGCGGCACCTCCTCTACGTGCGGGACGCCGTCGCCGCCCCGCCTGCTCCCGCCGCCGTGCCGCCCGCCGGCACGGCGCTCGTCGAGCCGCCCGAGGCGCTGCCGCGCGTGTGGATCGACGGCGACGGCGCCCCGCGCACGATCAAGGAGCTGATCTGGCGCGCGGTGGAGCGCGGCGCGATCGCGGTGACGCTCGTCGCGAACCGGGCGGTGGTCACGCCGCGGCATCGCAACATCACCACGGTGGTGGTGCGGCACGGGCTCGACGTGGCGGACGACTACATCGTGGCGCGCGCCGCACCCTCGGACCTCGTGGTGACCTCCGACGTGCCGCTCGCGGCGGAGCTGGTCGCGCGGGGAGTGTCGGTGATCGGGCCGCGCGGCGACTGGTTCACGCCGGCGAACATCGGCGAGAAGTTGGGGATGCGCGACTTCTTCACGGACGCGCGGGCGGCCGGGATGGTCGAGGGCGGCGGGCCCGCGGCCTTCGACGAACGCGCGCGGCGGGCCTTCGCGAACGGGCTCGACACGTGGATCCGTCGCGCGTCGCAGGTGCGTGGCGCTGCGTCGCGGGGGTAATGGCGACGCCCTTGCGGGCGCGAAGCGCGCGAGGCTACGGTGAGCGGGTGAACCCTACCCCAACCACCGCGGAAGCGGCGACGGCCCCCACCCACATCCTGTCCCCTCTGATCGAGAGCCTGTACCGCATGGCGTGGATCGTGGAGGCGCGGGACCCGTACACGGGCGGGCACTTGTGGCGCGTGTCGCAATATTCGCGCTTGCTCGCGGAAGACCTGGGGCTGGCGCCGGACGAGGTCGCGCGCATCGCGTTGGGCGGCTTCCTGCACGACCTGGGCAAGATCGGGGTGCCCGACTCCATCCTGAACAAACCGGGCAAGCTGGATGAGGCGGAGTACGCCGTCATCAAGACCCACCCGGCCATCGGAGGGCGCCTGTTGCGGGGGCACCCGCTCGCGGCCTTGGCGCTCGACGCGGTCACCCAACACCACGAGACCCCTGACGGGCGCGGCTACCCCGCCGGCCTGACCGGCCACGACATTCCGTTGGCGGCGCGCATCGTCGGCATCACCGACGCGTTCGACGCCATGACGAGCACTCGGCCCTACCGCCCGGGCATGTCGGTCGCAAAGGCGCTCGACGTCGTGGCCGGCGCCGCGGGCCGCCAATTCGACGCCGAGGTCGCCGAGCGTCTGGTTCGCATGGGGCACGCGGGCCTGCTCGACCACTTCGTCGGCCACACCGACCTCGGCATTCCGATCGCGAGCTGCCTGTCCTGCGGCCCCACCGTGGTGCTGCGGCGCGACCAGCGTCCGGGAGACCTGCTGCACTGTCGCCATTGCGGCGGCCAGGGCCGTTTCATCGGTCTACACGACGGGCAGGTCGAGTGGGAGCCCACCGGCGGGCGCGGGACGGCCGAACAGCTGGAGCCGGTCGTCGACGAGCTGTTGTTGGGCGAGCTCGTCGCCGTCGCTCAGACGCACCTGGCGCCTCGGTATCGAATGGCCTTGGGCGTCGCCGCGTGAGCGCCTGAGCACCCGGACCAACGCGCCGCCGTCTACGCGTTCGCGGGTCTCCCGGCCCCTTCCCGCCGCGGCGGCATCGGGATCATTCGTGACACGCGGCGCTGATAGTCGGCATAGCGCGGGTACTTCGAGGCGGAGATGGACTCGGTGAACTGCGCGCTGCCGAGGAAGAGAAGGGTGAGCAGGACGGGCCCGAGGATCGTGACGTGCAGCGGGCTCCCCGTGGCCGCCACGGCGAACACGTACACCACCCACCATTGCCCCTGCTCGCAGAAGAAGTTGGGATGCCGCGACCAGGCCCAGAGGCCGGTGTCGAGGAAGCCGAGCGGCTCGGGCTCGCCGCGCGCCTTCCGTGCCAGCTTCGCCTGGTGGAAGTTCCACTGTTGCTGGTCCGCGACCGTTTCGCCCGCGAGGAGCGCGAGGAAGCCGACCGCGGCGGCCCAATCGAGGGGGCCGAGCGGGGTCCGCGACGCGTACGCCGTCCAGGCGGGCAACGCGATGAGCAGGAGCAGGAGGTTCTGGTACCCGGCGATGAAGCCGACGTTGAACAGGTGCCACTGCACCGTGGACATCCGGGACTTCAGGA
The DNA here is from genome assembly GCA_945862325.1 of Klebsiella pneumoniae. Classification (GTDB taxonomy): domain Bacteria; phylum Myxococcota_A; class UBA796; order UBA796; family SXON01; genus CAMAXZ01. The sequence goes on along the minus strand of CAMAXZ010000064.1, from coordinate 8,651 downwards.
TCTGCCAGCGGTAGTCCTCGCCGCCCGGGGCGTACCCGCCTTTGCGCGCGTAGTTGAAGGTGAGGCGGGCGGCCCAGACCGCGGTGAGCGCGGTCATGAGGTTCAGGCGGGCGTCGCCCCACCCGGCGGCCGCGGCGAAGGTACCCACGTAGACCGGCGGGACGATCGACCAGATGCGGTCCACCCACGAGTACTCGCGGAAGACGATGGACAGGACCCAGCAGCTCGCGGCCGTCGCGAGCATGATCCCGACAGGGAGAACCAGCTCAGGGGGAAGCATGCACGCAACGTACCGCCCGGGCACGCCACGTGGCTACTCGGCGGTATCCGAGCCCTTCGCGAGATCGGACAGCAACACCGTGCGCATGAGCTCGCCGCCGTTGCCCACGAGGGTGATGCGGTCGATCCGGGCGGCGATGTCGCCGAGGGCCTCGAGCTCCTTGAGGCGGAGCAGGACCGGGTTGTTCTCCAGCATCCGGGCGGTGTTCGCGAGCTGCCGCGTGGCGGCGGTCTCCTCGCGACGCTTGATCGACAGCGCCTCCGCCTCCTTTCGGGCGAGGGTCACGCGGTTGAGCAGGTCCTTCACTTCTCCAGGGAGGATGACGTCCTTCACCGCAGCGAGCTCGAGGGCGATGCCGATGTCGGGGAGAGTGGCGCGCGCCCGCGCGAGGATCGCCTCGCCGAGGCTCTCGCGCTCCGCGAGCAGCGCCTCCAGGGTGCGGGCGGTGATGACCTCGCGCAGGGCGAGCTGAACCGTGAGGTACACCTGATTGGGCCAATCCGGTTGCCGGAGCACGACCACCGGATCCACCACCCGCACGGTGACCGCCGGCTTGATCCGGAGAGGCACCTCGTCGGCGGTGAGGAGATCCTGCGGGGCGACGTCGAGCGCCTGGAGGGAGAGGGGTACTCCCTTCAATGCCCAACGCGAGCCGGTCCACGCCCGGTAGCGCCCTTCTGCGAGGACCTTCCACGGTTGACCGTCGCGCACGAGCACCACGGCGAGCGCGTCGTGCCCGGCGACCTCCGTCCAGTCGGCCCCGTGGGTGCCGGGCGGCAGGGGATCGTCGGCGGGGAGGGGCGCGGGCTCGTCGTGGACGTCGTAGCGATGGACCGCGTACGGCCCCGCGGCCTCCCACCCGATGTGGCGCCCCGGTGCGAGGACCTGGAGGAACGCGCCGTTGCGCAGCACCGCCACGCGTTCGTGTTGCGCGACCGTCAGCTCGATCTCCCCGGCGATCCGTTGCCCGCGGTCGGTGGGGGTCGCGGCGAAGCCCTGTGGAATCGCGGCGATGCGCCACGCGTCGCTCGCCCACACGCGGTACCTCCCCGCGGGCACGATGCTGTGGGGGCGGCCGGCGTACTCGAGCAGCGACGGCGCCACGCAGGCGGTGACGGTGGCCCCCGAGGTGTTGGCGGGCAACGGGTCGTCTTCTGTCACCTCGACCGGGGGCGCGCGCCGATCGAGCCGGAGCAGGGACGGGGTGCCCCAGGCGTCCCACCAGCGCCATCGCCCGCGCTCCAACACCTGGACGAACTCACCGTCGAGCAAGACGACGACGCGCTCGTGGGGCTCCACGGCGATGACCGTCGTGCCGTCGAGCTGAACGGGAAGCGGGCCGGTGAGCGCGACGGGTTGGAGCGGCGGGGCGGCCTCGACCGCGAGGAATTCATGCGTACGCGTCCACGTCCACACCGTGTGGCGGCCCGGGAGGTACAGGCGTTGGAAGGTGCCATCGCGGAGGTGCGCGACGGCCTGACCGCGCTTGACGACGAACGTGTGGACCATCAGCGCGCCTCAGGAGAGGGAGAGGGAGACGGCCGAACGCCACCCGCGGCGATTCCGGCGGCCACGGTCGGGGCCCGGTTCCGGCGGTCGCCGCCCCGAAGGGCGACGGGCCGGGGGCCCCCGTGGGCAGGCCAGGCTCGGCGCCGGGCGTCGAACCCAGGGCGGAACGTGCGACCGCCTCCCAGGAGTTGCCGGCCGCTACCCCGGCGATGGGTCTCTCGACCCGCGGAACTGTCGGAACGATTGGGTAACAGCCAATTGCTCAACCGCGAGCGAACACCCCGGTTGGGGAGTGTACAGGAGTCGAACCTGGTAGGTGCGGTGCCCCGCTCGAGCGTTCCTCGCGGCCGAAAACGCGGGACGGCCGACGGGAAGACCCGGCACGCCGCTCACCGTCCGTACTGCCTCGAAGCCGAACATCGCCACGCGAGGGTAACCGGCCGGCGACCGAGGGCACGTCCGTCGCCGCGCCGCGGCCCCTCAGCGCCGGAAGTCAACCGCGAACCCGAGCTTCTTCTGCCAGATGTCGCTGAGGACGTCCTCGAGGGGCACGCCGGTGTCGCGCTCGGTCCACCCCGCGTCGCTCCAGCAGAAGTGCCACGCGCGGGACCAGGCCGAGAGCCAGAGCTCGCGGACCGGCACCTGCTGCGAGAGCACGAAGGTGCCGCCGACCTCGAAGTCCACCTGAAGCACGCCGTCGGAGAGACGGGCGTCGAAGGCGTCGGACTCGATGGCGTCGATGCGTCGCGAGAGCTGGCGGAGGGCATCGGTGACGATGCGGCGGAAGGTCGTCTCGTCGAGGCTCATGGCGGTGGCCTAACCGCGACGCGCGACATCGGTTAGACGCCCCGGTCATGCTCGAAACACTGTCCCGCGGTTTCCGTAATGCCCGCCTCAAGCTCCAGGGGAAGACGGAGCTCAACGAGGACACGGTCGCCGACGCCCTGCGCGACGTGCGCGTGTCCTTGCTCGAAGCCGACGTCGAGCTCGACGTCGTCAAGGCGTTCCTCGACCGGGTGAAGGCCCGCGTGCTCGGGCGGGTCGTCCAGCTCAAGGTGCCGAAGGGCATCACCGTAGGGCCGGCGGACTACTTCATCAAGGGCTGCTACGACGAGCTCGAGGCCATCATGGGGGGCGACGAGCAGGGCCTCCGCCTCGAAGGCAAGCCCGCCCTCATCATGATGGTGGGGCTCCAGGGCTCGGGCAAGACCACGACGGCGGGCAAGCTCGCGCGCTCCTTGCAGAAGCAAGGGAAGAAGCCGATGCTCGTCGCCGCCGACATCTACCGGCCGGCCGCCGTCGACCAGCTCAGCACCATCGGCCGGAAGTTGAACATCCCGGTGTTCAGCATCAAGGGCATGAACCCGGTCCAGCTCTGCACCCTCGCCGTCACCCAGGCGAAGAACGTCGGTCGCGACGTGGTGATCTTCGACACCGCGGGCCGCCTCGCGATCGACGAGCCCATGATGCAGGAGCTCGAGCAGATCCGCGAGAAGACGAACCCGTCCGACGTGCTGTTCGTGTGCGACGCGATGATCGGCCAGGACGCGGTGCGCACCGCGGCCGAGTTCGATCGCCGGCTTTCGTTCACCGGCTTCGTGCTGACGAAGATGGACGGCGACGCCCGCGGCGGCGCCGCGCTGTCGATTCGGCACGTCACCGGGAAGCCGGTGCTCTTCACGGGCATGGGCGAGGGCCTGGACAAGCTCGAGCCGTTCCGCCCGTCGGGCCTCGCGCAACGCATCCTCGGCTTCGGCGACGTCGTCGGGCTGATGCGCGACTTCGAGCAGGTCGTCGACAAGGACAAGGCCGAGCGCGACGCGAAGCGCATGTTGACGGGCGAGTTCACGTTCGACGACTTCCAGAGCCAGCTCTCGATGATCAAGTCGATGGGCTCGCTGCGCGACGTGATGGCCAAGCTGCCGTTCATGGACGAGATGATGCAGCAACTCCCTTCCGAAGCGCTCGACGACTACGAGCTGGTGAAGGTCGAGGCCATGATCCAGTCGATGACGCGCCAGGAGCGTACGCGGCCCGACGTCCTCAACGACTCGCGGATGAAGCGCATCGCCAAGGGCTCCGGGCGCACGTTCCAAGAGGTGAAGGACCTCAACGAGCGCTTCAAGATGACCCGCCAGATGATGAAGCAGGTCGGCTCGATGACGGGGATGATGGGCGGCGGGCTGAGCGATCCGAAGGCCTTCCAGCGTCAGATGGCGCAGATGGCGCGGCAGGGCCAGCTCGGCGGGGGGATGCCGGGCATGCCCGCGCTGCCCGGGCCCGCCGCGGCCGGGGCGACCGCCGTGTCCAAGGCCGAGCTCGAGCTCCGGCGCAAGAAGGCCAAAGAGGCGCGCAGCGCCCGGAAGAAGCAGCGCCGGTGAGCGAACCCACAGCGGCGTGAATAAGCGGCCGCATGCGCCAGCCGATCTCGCCGAACGCCCGCGTCCCGACCAACCGCGCCGGGCTCCTCCACCTCCTCGACGAGATGGTCAAGGCGGAAGCCACGCACCTTCACCTGAAGGTCCCGAGCCGGCCGCACCTTCGCATCGGCGACCGCCTGAGCCCGCTCCCCTACGACCGCCTCACACCCGAAGAGACCTTGCACCTTGCGAACACCCTCTCGGAGTTCGCCGGCGAGACGACGGCGGTGGGCCTCGCGAACGACGCCCGCGTGTCCTTCGGGGTCGAAGGGCTCGGCCGGTTCCGGGCGCAGCTCGCCCGCCAGCGCGGGTCGCTCGTCATCGTCATCCACCGCATCCCCACCGAAGCGCCGTCGCTCGCCGAGCTGGGCGCGAGCGAGGCGATCGGCCGTGTGATGGACGAGCGTTGGGGGCTCGTGCTCGTCGGCGGGGGGCGCCGCCGGCGGGACCTCTTGTCGGCGATGGTGCGGCACTACAACGAGGGCGCCTCGGGTCACCTCGTCTCCTTCGAAGATCCGATCGCGCACCTGCATCGCGACGCGCGCGCCGCCGTCAGCCAGCGCGAGGTCGGCACGGACGTGGCGAGCCTCGTCGGCGGTCTCCGCGCGGCGCGGCGCCTCGACCCGGACGTGGTGGTGGTCGACGACGTGCCGGACGCGGACTCGGCGGAGGAGCTCATGCGCGCGGCGGAGGAGGGCCTGCTCGTCGTCGCGGGCCTGCCCGCGGTCGATGCCGGCTCGACCGAGACCACCTTCCTGGCGCGCCTCGGACCGTCGGGCGCCGATCGCCTGCGCGACGTCCTGCGCATGGTGGTGATCGTGCCGCCGCGAGGGCCTGTCGGCTGACCGGGCGGCCCGACGGGCTCAGGGGCACACGAGGTCCTCGCCGTCGCAGTCCTGGTCGACCCCATCGTCGCAGGTCTCCGGCGCGTCCGGGTAGGCGGCGGCGTCGAAGTCGTCGCAGTCGCCGGACTGCCGAGCCCACTGCGCGCCCGGGGTCCGACAGGCGCGGGTGGCCGTGTCGCCCACGCCCCATCCGTCTTCGTCTTCGTCGAGCCAGAACACCGTATCGACGCCTTCGTCCGCGGTCCCGTCGCAGTCGTTGTCGACGCGGTCGCACACCTCCTCGGCGTGTGGGTGCACGCGCGGGTTGGTGTCGTCGCAGTCTTCGCAGGAGGTCGAGCCGTCGCCGTCGGCGTCCACCGAGGTCATGCGTCCGTCGCAGTTGAGGTCCTCCGGCACGCACCAGGGCTCCGGAGCGCCGGGGTACACGTCCGCGCGCTGGTCGTCGCAGTCGCCCGGGAGCGTGACCGCGCCGCTCGCCCCTTCGCATCCGCGCGTCGCGGTCGCCACGTCGCCCCAGCCGTCGCCGTCGGTGTCGGCGTAGAGGTCGCGCGCGTCCGGCGCGTCGGTCTCGTCGCCCGTGCAGTTGGAGTCGACGCCATCGCACGTCTCCGGCGCCAACGGGTGGATCGACGCGTCGAAGTCGTCGCAGTCGATCCACGCGTCGTAGCCGTCGCCGTCCATGTCGGGGGCGGCGGGGTCGGCGGGGAGTCGGGGGCATCCGACGAGGAGGAGGAGCAGGGCGAGCCTCACGGCGCCCCCAGGACGAGGATCGCGCCGCCGTCCTCCGCCCACACGTCGGACGCGGGGTCCCCCACGAGCAGGTGCTGCGCGTCGGGGTGCCAGGCCACCGTGCGTGCCTGGAACAGGTCGTCCACGAGGGTCACCACGTCGACGGCGCTGTCGACGACCAGCGCGGCGTCGTCGGCGCCCGCGTCCCACCCGAGCAGACGAAGGACGCCGGCGTCGTCAGCGACCGCCTCCATGTCCAGATCGCCCGGCAGACCCGTCTGGAAGCGCGCGAGCGACGTCGTGGCCGGGTCGCACCAGCCGGCGCACGGGTCCGTCACGAAAACTTCGCTCCCGGCGCTCAGCACGATCTCGTTGGTGCCGTCGCGATCGTGGTCGCCCGCGCCGACCCGCCGCGCCGTCGTCGCGGGGAACACGTACCCGCCGGAGGGCACGCCCGCGTGGAGGTCCTCGATCGACCAGATGTCCCAGCGCGTGCAGGCGCGCGAGACCAGGAGCTCCGGCAGCCCGTCGCCGTCGAGGTCACCGAGGTCGTTCAGGCGATCCGTGTCGGCGGTGCACCGCGTCGTCGACGACGGGGCGAGGGGGGCGGCGGCGGCGACCGTGTCGACGCCCTCGGGGAACCACCACGTGGACCCATCGCACGTGGCCACGAGCCCGCCGTCGCGGGCCACCACGCCGTTCGGCGTCCCGCAGTCCGCGACGCGGGTCGAAGGCGCGACGCCGCGGCCGACGGCGTGGCGCGAGACGGAGGCCAGCGCGCCGTCGACCCCGAAGTACAGGTCGTCCCCCACGAACACGGGCGAGGACGCCTCCCCGGCGACGGTGAGGGGCGCGGCGCGCGCTTCGCTCGGGTCGGCGACGGCGCCCGACCAGACCACGAGGGTCGTCCCGATGTTCGTGGCGAGGGAGAGCTCGCCGTCTCCGCCGGTGACGGCCAGCAGGGCGCCGGTACGGCCGACGAGGGGGCCGACCAGGGCGGCGGTCGTGTCGACGCGGCCGCGCAAGCGGGCCAGGTCGCACACGACGCGGGTCCCGTCGGCGTCGTCGCAGTCGTCGTCGTCGGGCGCCAACGCGGTGTCGTCGCACGCGCAGACGAACGCGTCGCCCGCCCCGGCGCCGTCGCCGTCCGCGTCGGTGTAGCCGCGCGTGCACCCCGTCGCGCCGTCTTCGTTCGCCGCGGTGTCGCAGTCGTCGTCCCACGGCGTGTCGCAACGCTCGGGCATCGACGGGTTGGCGAGGCGGTGGGCGTCGTCGCAGTCGCCCGGGTAGGGCGACCAGCCGATCGCGGCGGCGCACGTGTGCGCGGGCACGGCGTCGTCGCCGTAGCCGTCCTGGTCGAGATCGCGCCACACCGGCGTGCCGTCGAGCGCGTCCTCGTCGATGCGGCCGTCGCAGTCCTGATCGACCTCGTCGCAGAGCTCCGGGGCCCCAGGGTGCACGTCCGGGTTCTCGTCCTGGCAGTCCGCGCCGCGCGGCCAGCCGTCGCCGTCTTCGTCCATCTGTGCCATGGCGGGGTCGATGGACGCCGCCGGCAGGCAGCCCGCGAGCCAGGCGAGCTGCAGCGCGAGGAACCGCGGCAGAGACGTGCGCATCCGGAGGAAGATACCTCCATCCTGCGCGCGCCGCGTGGTAGGGTCGCGCCGCGATGAACGTGGCGCGCGGCTACCGCATCCGAGAGCTCCTCGGCAAGGGGACCTTCGGCGCGGTGTACCTCGCGGACACCGTCGGCGGCGGTCTGCAGCGCACCGTGGCGATCAAGTTGCTCAACCCTGAGCAATCCGCCGTACCCGGGTTGCTCGGTCGCCTGCGCGACGAAGCGCGCATGCTCGCGCTCATCCGTCACCGGGCGATCGTGCGCGTGGACGATCTCGTCGAGCTGGACGGGGCGTGGTCCGTGGTCATGGAGTACGTCGACGGTTGCGACGTCGCCGAGCTCATCGCGGACGATCCGGTGCCCGTGCGGGCCGCGTGCGCGATCGCCGCCGAGCTGGCCGGCGCGCTGCACGCCGCGCACACCCAGACCCGGTCCGACGGGCAGCCGTTGGCCCTGGTCCATCGCGACGTCAAGCCGAGCAATGTGCGCATCACGACGATGGGCGAGGTGAAGCTGCTGGATTTCGGTGTTGCACGTGCGGAGTTCGGCACACGCGAGGCGCGCGGCACCAACATGGTGTTCGGTACGCCCACGTACATGGCCCCCGAGCGCTTTCGCGGCGAAGACACCCACGCGGGCGACGTGTACGCCCTCGGCGTCATGCTCTTCGAGATGCTCGTCGGGGAGCCGCCGGGAGCCGGCCCGATGGACGCCGATCGTCGGCCGCCCGGCCAGGCGCGCGCCGCGCACTGGCGCTGGTTGTTCGACACGAGCCCGGCGCTCGGCGAGCTCGTCGCCAGCATGCTCGACGCCGATCCGGGGGCGCGTCCCAGCGCGCGCGACGTCCTGCGCGCGCTGGAGCGCATCCGTGGCAGCGTCGGGGGGCCGTCGCTCGAGGAGTGGGCCGAGCTCGCGGTCCCGCACGCCCGCGACACGCGGCGGATGAACCCCGACCCTCGATCGGGGTCGTTGTTGCGTGAACGCGCGAGCGTGGCGAAGGCGGCCCCGTCGCGGACGCGGTGGTGGCTCGCGGGGGGCGTCGCCGCGCTGGTCGTGGGGCTCGCCGCGGTAGGGGTCATCCTTGGGTTGGGGGGAGTGGCGTGGTGGTGGGCCACGTCGGACCGGCGCGTCGTCGACCTCGCCGCGGAGGAGGACGCGCACGCCCCCACGGAGCCGCCGACGCCGCCGGCCGTGCCGCCGATCGAGACGCCCGCGCCGAGCCCCGCGCCCGCGCCGAGCCCCGCGCCAGCGCC
>CAMAXZ010000063.1 GCA_945862325.1 Klebsiella pneumoniae | reverse complement strand
GGGCGGCCGCGCCGACCGCGCCGACCGCGCCGACCGAACCCCCGGAGCCCGTCGTGGCCGCGCCGCCCGTCGGGTCGTCCGCGGCGCCGCCCATGCCGTCCGCGGTCGCTCCGGGGCTGCCCCCGAGCGCCCGGAGCGCTCGCGTCGCGCCGGCTCCGTCGCAGGCGGCGGGGCCTCCAGGGGGGCGCGTCCGCGTGAGCGGGGACGTCCGTCGGGTCGAGCTCGTCGACTCCGGCGGCGTGGGCCACCGACCCGGCGAGCTGGCGCCGGGCGCCTACACCGTGCGCGCGTGGATATACCCCGACGCCGATCCGGTAGACTTCGGCGAGGTGGTGGTGGTGGAGGGACGGACGACCGAGATCGGCTGCGACTCGCGGGCGGGCACGTGCGCGCCGCGCTGAGCACCGGCGCGGCGCTGCTCCTGCTCGTCACCCCGGGCTGCTTGTGGCTCGGCGAGCACCCGGCCGCCGCCACCAAGGACGTCGCCGTCGCCAACGGCCTCGCGTGGGCGTGCTTCGACGTGTCGGAGGGCCTGCACCGGGTCACGGCGCAGAACGCGAAGTTCGACTACTTCCCGGTGACCGTGTGGTTCAACGGGGGCGCCGCGTGTGACGACACCGCGAGCGAGCGCGCCTGCGAGCAGGAGATGACCGTCTACTCCACGGCGTCCGCCTCGCAGATCCCGGTGAACCTCCAGATCCTCCGTGCGGGAGAGCTGTGCGTCGGCACGGCCTACCCGCAGATCGGCGACGACAACGACGTCGACGGGGAGGTCGTCACCTACGGTGTCGCTCGGATCTCCGCGGTCGACGCCCCCTACGTCTGCGGGATCGACGACGCGGCGCCGTGCGCGTGCGACGATCCGCTCCCCTTCATCTGTCCGGATCCCTGACGTGTTCGCCCTCGCCCTGATCTCGGCCGCCTTCGCCGATTGCCCCGCCGACACCGCGAGCTTGCGCGCCCTCGTGGAGCGCGCGGGGACGCAGCAGGAGGCGCGGAGCTGGGACGCCTTCGACGCCACGGTGCAGCAGGTGCACGGCGACGTGCGCTGCCTCCGTCAGGTGCTCGACGTCGAAGGGGCGTACCGGCTCCACGAGCTCGAAGCGCGCCTCGCGCTCTCGCGCTCCGATTGGGGGCTGTCGACCCGCGCCTTCCAGGGCGTGCTCGCGACGAGCCCCGGGTTCACGCTTCCCGCCACCTTTCCCGCGAACCACCCGTGGCGGCAGGCGCTCGAGGGGGCCCGTACGGCGCCCGACCCGCGCGCGCCGCTCCCCCCGGGCACCTGGCTGGTGGACGGCCAGCTCAACGCCCGTTCGGTCCCCACCGCGCGTGTCGCCCTCGTCCAGCGCGTCGGCGACTCCGGCGAGGTCCTCGGCTCTTGGTACCTCCTCGGCGGGCCGCTCCCTCCGGAGCTGATCGCGACCCCTTCCGCCGCGCCCGTGGTCACGCCGCCGGCGCCCGAGCCCGTGCTCGCGTCCCTGCCGACGGCGAGCCCGCCGCCGTCGTTTCCCGTCGGCGATCGCCCGGCGCGCAAGCCCCCGTCGCCGACGAAGCGCGCGGTGTGGGTCGCCGCGGGGGTGTCTACCGCGCTCGGCGCCGTGGCGGGCACCGTCGGCGTCGTCAGCTACCTCGACGCGCAGGGCGAGGGCGCCGGGCTCGACGCGACCGAATGGGCGGACCGTCGTACGCTGAACCACGCCGCGAACGGCGCCGCGATCGGATTCTACGCCCTCGGCGCCGTCGCGGGCGGTGTCGCCTTGTTCGGAACGTTCTGAGTCAGCGGGGCCCCATGCGCTACTTCGTCACCGGCGCGACCGGCTTCGTCGGCGCGAACCTCGTTCGGCACCTGCTCACCGTAGGGCACGCCGTCGTGTGCGTCGTGCGCAAGCCCAATCGTTGCGTCGAGGGCCTGCCGATCGAGCTCGTACGTGGCGATTTGTCGGACGAGGCGGCCATGGCGCGCGCGATGGAGGGCTGCGACGGGGTGTTCCACGTCGCGGGCACGTTCGATCCCGGCCCGGACGGCGAGCGCCTGATGACCGCCCTGCACGTCGACGCCACGCGCGCGCTCCTCGGCGCCGCGCGCCGCGCGGGCGTGCCGCGCTTCGTGACGTGCAGCTCGTCGGTCACTGTCGGCTTCGGGCCGATGCACGCCCCGGGCGACGAGTCGACGCCGCTCGACCCCGGCCCGATCTACGGCCACGCCGGGGCGCTTCGGACCTACCACGACAGCAAGCTCGCCTCGGAAGCGATGACCGTGGCCGCCGGCGGGGTCGTGGTGAACCCGGACTACGTCCTCGGCGCGTGGGACGTCAAGCCGACGAGCGGGCAGCTCCTGCTCACGATCGGCAAGAGCCGTTGGGTGCCGTTGCACCCGCGGGGTGGCAAGTGCTTCATCGACGCGGACGACTGCGCCGTGGGCCACCTCGCGGCGATGGAGCGCGGCGCTCCGGGGCGTCGGTACCTGCTCGGCAACCACAACGTCAGCTACCGCGACTTCATGGGGGCGTGCGCCGAGGTCACCGGGCGTCCGAAGCCGAGGGTGGCCGTGCCGAACGTGGCGTTGCGCGCCGCGGGAGCGGTGGGTCGTGCGTTGTCGCGCGTCGACGTGCACCGCTTCGCGGGGCTCGAGCCGCACCTGCTCCTCGCGATGCAACAGGAGCGCTACCGGTCGGGGCGTCGAAGCTGGGACGAGCTGGGCGTGCCGCGCACCGAGCTCCGCGTGACGATCGAGAAGGCGTGGCGGTGGTTCGTGGACCACGGGTACACCGCGTGACGGCCGGCGCGCGCCCCGCGCCCGCGCCGCGAGAGACGCTCGCGTTCGCCGGGCGCGTGTGGAACGTTCGGCGTCCGAAGTCGTTCGTGCTCGTCTTCGAAGGGCCCGCCGACGACACGGAGCCGGACTACCTCCACGACGTGCTCGTCGCTCCGGCCTGGCGCGAGGCGTTCTTCCGGCTCGTGGACACCACCGGGCTCGTCGTGTGCAAGAACCTCGCGACCCGGCACCCGACCTACCGGGACGTGCGGGGGCGCTCCAGCAAGGGGCGCCTCAGTCAGGGCGAGTACTACCACCACGACGGGTGTTCGGGACCTCGGAAGCCTCGCATCGTCGAGATCCGCTGCCCGTACCAGGACGTCGCGCGCGGCGTCGCGACGGCGATCGCGCCGCACCGGGCCGTCGTCCGCGCGATGCTCGACTCCCTGCCCGACGAGCTCGCCGCGGCGGGCGAGCTCGACCCCTGGCGCGCGCGGCTCGACGGCGTGTTCGACGCGGAGGAGCTCGATCCGCTGCAAGGGCTGATGAACCGGGCGATCCGGCGTGCTCTGCCGGCGGGCGCCGCGCGCGCGTACTTTCGCGAGGTCGACGCGCGCGCCGACGCCTACGTCGAGCCGTGGGGGATGGGTGAGTCCCGCCTGATCGCCAACGCCCACACGCCGGTCACGATGCAGCACCGCCGCGCGTACCTGACGGAGCACCGCACGGGGGAGCCGAACGGCAACCTCGTGAAGCGGTGGCCCGACGAGGAGCTCGTGGGGGACGGCACCTGTGCGCTGGACGACGACGGGGAGTAGGCGACAGGCTCAGACGCGACCGGGGAACGCGCGTTGGAAGCGGTCGAGCGCGGATCGGTCCCCGGTCGTTCGCATGCGGCCGGTCATGACGAGCCACACGGGGTTCTTCCTCCCCGCGAGCACGTCGACCCACAGCCCCCCGTCGATCGTCACGGTGCAGTCCGCGTCGGCCAGCAGCTCGCGGCCCACCGTCAGGCGCCCATCGGCCACCGTGAAGGTCGCTTCGGCGGCCTGCGCTCCCGTGAAGCGAAACGCCACGCTGAAGCGTTGGTCCTTCATCTTGCGCGCTTGGAAGACCAGCGTCGCGCTCTGGAGGAAGCCCTCGATCGACGCCACGTAGAGCCCGCCTTCGACCCGGCGCACCTGCTTGTGGGGGTACCGTGCCCGAACGTGCGCCTCGGCGTCGGTGTCGGGCATGACGTAGACCGGCTCCACCTTCGCGCGCAGCGGCTCGACGTTCTCCGCGACGAAGCGCTTCTTGTCGGCGAGGAACTCCCCGAGGACGTCGGCCCCCGCCGGGCACGCGGCCACGCAGTACGCCGCCTTGTAGTGCGGCCCGCTCGTGAGGCTCTGCCACCAGCTCGCGGTCTCGGCCTGGCCCACCGCGTCGCGGTACGCCCACCGGTCGCGGCTCTCGGTCACGGTGCCGACCCAGTCAGAGAAACCACCCATGAACTCTCGATAGTTGTGGGTGAGGCACGCCGAGAAGTCGAAGCCGTCGGCGCGGATCGCCCCGACGGGGCACGCCGCGACGCACAGGCGACAGTCGGCGCACGGGTTGAAGTCGAGCGTGCGGGGCGCCGCGACCGCCGGCCGGCCCACGATGACCGTACCGAGAAGGACGTAGCTGCCGAACTGAGGGTGGATGAGGTTCCGGTGGACCCCCATTCGGCCCAACCCCGCCGCCTCGGCGACGACCTTGTGGCTGACGACCCAGGTTCGGCCGGGAAACCGGTCCATCTCCATCGGGAACCCGACGCTCGGGTACAGCGCGGGCACGCCACGGGCCTCGAGCGCGTGCACCAGGGCGTCCCCGACGGCGTCCGCGCGGGCCGACGCGCGGTGAAATTCGCCGTTGGACACCGAGCGGGTGGGGGCGCGGACCGGCGCCCGCGCCATCCGCACGACGAACGGTACGAGCGCCTCCGCGGACGGCAGCGCGGCGCGGATCGGGCCCGCCTCGTCCACCAGGGCGGGATGATCGAGGCCGATCACCGAGACGTCGTCCGCCCCGGCCGCCTGGGCGGCCGCGAGGAGCCACGCCCCGTCGACCTCGGTCGGCGCGGGCGGGCGCGGATTGGCGGCGAGGTGGCGGGCGGTCGGGTGGTCTGCGAGGTTCATGGTCGCTCCTTGTGTTGTAGATACAACTATTTGTCCAGGAATGGGGGCGCGTGGGGCTTCCGCGCCGCTCAGGGGGCGGGAAAGCGCTCGCGCAGGGCTACGGCGAGCCCGCCCAGCGCGTGCTCGACCGCGTCCTGCGCGGCCTCCCACGAGGGCAGCGCCGCGTCGAGCCGCGCCGTGCCCACGTCGGTCAAGAACAGCCCCTGCGAGCGGCCGTCGAGCGCCCGCACCTCGACGAGCCCCTCGGTGACCAGCGCCGCGAGCTCGCGAGACAGGGTGGACTTTTCGAGGTCGAGCGCCGGGGCGAGGTCGGCCGCGCGCGCGCCGGGCGCGCTCCCGACCGCCGCGAGCAGGGTGAACTGCGCGACCGAGAGGCCGTGGTGCGCCATGTGATCGAGGTAGGTGCGCGTCAACACGCGCGCGAGGCGACGCGACCGCAGCAGCAGGCAGGTGTCGGCGACGCGGCGGGCCCCGGGGTGCATGATGGTTGTATATACATGCGTTCGCGCGGGTGTCAAAACTGGAAGTAGTAGAAGTCCCGGGTCCACACCGCGAACAGCCCGCAGAACCCGCCAACGACCACGGTCATCGTCGCCGCGGCGAACGGAGGGGCGCCGCGCGCCGCGGCGTAGAGGTGGTCACGCCATGCCCTCGGGCTCAGGTGCAGGAGGATCACGAACCCGAGCAGGCCGACCCCGGTCGCGTCCCACAGCCCGCCCGCCGGCGCGCCCCAACGAAGGAACGCGGAGGCGACCTGGCCGACCGTGTCGAGGGAGATCGGACGGAGCAGGGCGACCGAGAGCGCGGTGATCTGGAAGGCGATCAGGGACTCCACGGCGCGCGGGATCGGGCGCCGCGACGGAGCGGGCCGGATCAGCCGCCAGGTGGCGGCGAACAGCCCGTTCCAAAGCCCCATGAGGACGTACGACGCGCCGACGCCGTGCCAGACGCCGGACACGAAGAACGTGAGGAAGAGGTTGAACCAGTGGCGGGTCGCGGAGACGCGCGCGCCGCCGAGCGGGAAGTAGAGGTAGTCCCGCAGGAAGGTGCCGAGGGTGATGTGCCAGCGGCGCCAATGATCGAGCGGGCTCGGCGCGAACGCCGGGCGGTCGAAGTTTTCGGGCAGGACGAAGCCGAAGAGCAGGGCCGACCCGATCGCGATGTCGGTGTACCCCGAGAAGTCGCAATAGAGCGCGAAGTACGCCGCCCAATCCGCGAGGAGGGCCTCCGCGCCGTTGTAGCCGGACGGATCCGCGAAGAAGGGGTCGACCAGCGCGCGCCCGATGCCGTCGCCGAGCACGATCTTCTTCACCATGCCGACGGCGATGCGGAACAGCCCTTCGCCGATCGCGCCCGCGTCCGTACGCGGCGGCCGCTCGATCTGCGGGACGAAGTCTGACGCCCTCACGATGGGTCCCGCGACGAGCTGCGGGAAGAACGCGACGAAGAACGCGAAGTCGCGCAGGCTCCGGACCGCGGGCATGGTGCCGCGGTAGACGTCGATGCTGTAACTGAGCGTCTGGAAGGTGTAGAAGGAGATCCCGATGGGGAGGGCGATCCCGAGGCGCGGCAGCGACAAGGGGGCGCCGGCGAGGCCCGCGGCCCATGCCACGCTGTCGAGCGCGAAGTCGCCGTACTTGAACACGGCGAGCATGCCGAGGTTGCCCACGATGCTCAGCCACACGAGCCGCGTGCGCGTGCCGGGGTCGGTGGCGCGCCCGAGCGCGGCGCCGATCGCGAAGTCCAGCAGGGTCGCGGCCCCGAGCAGCCCGATGAAGCGAACGTCCCAGGCGGCGTAGAAGCCGAGGCTGAGCACGAGCAGCCACGTCCACGGCGCGCGGCCGCTCGCGCGGATGAGGACCGACCCCGCGTACGCGATCGCGAGGAAGAACAGGTAGTCGAGGTCAGTGAAGCGCACCGGCGACCTCCGCGCAGAGCGTCTCGCTCAAGCGCTTCGCTCCGACGGCGTTCACGTGGTCGGGGTCGATGAACAGCGGGCGCGCGCGCCGGTCCGGCGTGTCGAGGTCGAGCAGGCGGGCCCCGGACGCGGCGGCGGCCCGCGCGATCCAGGTGCGGAAGGCCGCGTCGTGCTCGGGCGGGATCTCCCGCGCGTAGGCCTCCGCCACGGGGAGGTTCACGACGAACACGGCGGCGCCGTCTTCGCGGCCACGGTTCATCGCCGCCACGATGTGCCGCGCGGGGAGGCCGCCCTCGATCTGGTAGTCCTTGAAGCGTTCGCTGCGGATCTTGGGGAGCACGCGGCGCTCACGCGCCGCCCACCGCGAAGCGTAGTCCCGGTCGAAGGTGATGTTTCGCTGTTCGCACGCGGGGTCGCCGAAGCAGTAGTTGCCGCCGTCCTCGTGCACCGCCATCCAGCGCACGTGCGCGTTGGTGGGCTGCACCGCACGAACGAGGAGGAACGCCAGGTTCTCGACACCTCGGACGAGCGGGCGGAGGCACGCCGCGGCCCGCGGGCGCCCGCGCACCGCGGCGACGAGGCACTCCGGCACGTCGCGTACGTCCGCGGAAGACGAGACGTTGTAGTTGAGCTCGAAGTGATCCCGCGCGAGCGCGTCCGGGGCCACCTCGAGCACGAGCACGCGTGGGGCGCTCCGCCCCGCGAACATGTCACGGGCGGTGAGATCGACCTGGTAGGCCGACGCCGCGAGGCGGTTTGCCGCGACGGTGCGCGTCGGGCGGCCGAGGGTGCGGCCGAGGCACTGGTCGATCGCCGACGGCGACAAGGCGTAGTGCGAGCGGCTGGACCCCACCACGCCGACGTCGACGGGGCGCGGATCGCGGAGCTGGCCGAGGATGTAGAGGTCCGTCGGCCAGGTGACGACCTGGAGGTACTTCCACCCCATCGCGCCGCTGAGCAGGTTCGCCGAGGCGAGCAGCACGACGAGCCAGGCGAGCACGGCGACCCCGCGGCGATCCGCCGGGCTCAAAGGCGGTCCTGGAGCTCGGCGGTGCCGCCCGCGGTGATCGGCGGCGGCGCGGTGCGCGACCCGTCGCGCAACGCGGCGGCGCGCTCCGCGCGCGCGGGCCCGACGATCGCGGCGTGGGCGACGAGCCCCCCCGCGACCAGCGCCGCGAGCAGCAGCGCGGCGAGCACATCGTCGCGAGTCCGGGGTGCGGAGACATCACGCATGGGCGACAGGATACCCTGGCGTCGAGATGTGCATCAGCCTGCTCCTGTCGCTGCTCGTGGGGGGAGCGAGCGCCGCCGTGACGACGGAGGCCGAGGTGTTCGCCCGCGTCCTCGCGCGCATGGACGGCGATCACGACGGGCGGTTGTCCGCGGCCGAGTACGAGGTGTTCGACCCCGGCGGGGCGTTCGGACGGATGGACGCCGACGCGGACGGGTCGGTGACCCCCGCCGAGCTCGGGGCCTGGTTCAAGCTGACGACCCCGCGCCCGGACACGCCGCGGCCGCCGCCGGGCACGCCGGTCGCGGCCGTGGGGATCGACCCCGCCATGGGGGTGTCGCCGTGGTCGCCCGACGGCGGCGGCCCGCAGGGGCCGGCGCCCGGGGGGCCGTCGGGTCCTCAGGGTCCTCCGCCAGGCCCTCAGGGTCCGCCGCCGGGTCCGTCGAACGCGCGCGGCGCGGCGCCCGCGCGTGGCGCGTCGGTCACTCCCGCCGCGACGCGTCGGTGGGTGGCCCCGACGATCGCGGGGGTCGTCGTCGCGATGGTGGTCAGCGGCGCCTTCGTCGCGCGTCGGCGTTCGCGATGAACGGCGCGGCGCTCGTCCTGCAGTTCGCGTGCGCGGTCGCGCCGGTGGCGCCCGTGGCCGACGCCGCCCCGGGCGCGCCGCCCGCCCAGGCGCCCGGGCGTCGCCCGAACATCCTGCTCGTGTCGATGGACACCACGCGCTGGGACGCGACGTCCCTCGCGCGTCGGTGGGACACCACCCCGAACCTCGCGCGCCTCGCCGCGTTGGGAACGAGCTTCGACCGTGCCTTCAGCGTCGGAAACGAGTCGCTCTACGCGCACGCCGGGCTGCTGACCGGCCGGTATGCCTCCGAGGTGGCCGTCGCGGACTACGCGTCGTTCGCGGTCCCGCCCGACGTGCCCACCCTCGCCACCGCCCTGCGGGCGTACGGGTACCGCACCGGCGCGTTCACCGGCGGCGGGCACATCGTGGCGGAGTTCGGGTTCGACCAGGGCTTCGACACGTTCTTCTCGGCGCCGGGCGCCGCGCGTTTCGGTTCGTTCTTCGACAGCGTGCCCGAGGCGCTGTCGTGGATCGGCGCGGCGGGCGACGCGCCCTGGTTCGCGTTCGTCCACGGCTACGACGCCCATTCGCCCTACGTCCAACCGGGGCCGTTCCGGCACCCGTGGCCGACGAGCTCCGCGAGCACCCGCATCGAGCGCATCGCGGCGGACCCTCTGGCGCCGGAGCAGATCCGCGGGCGGCTCTGGTTCCCGCAGCGCACGCCGACGGACTTCGTTCACGCCGCGGGCCGCACGATCCTCGCGACCGACTTCTACCGACTCTCGGCCGACCCGGCGCCGGGCGAGCCGGTGGCGCGGCTCGTGGACGGGGAGATCATGCACTTGCAAGAGCACTATCGTGCGGGCGTCCACTACGCGGACGTGTGGCTCGGCGTGCTCCTTTCGCATGTCGACCTCTCGGACACCCTCGTCGTCGTCGTCTCCGACCACGGCGAGGACCTGCTCGATCACGGCTGGGTCAACCACCGCGCCGGGCTGTGGGACTCCACCCTGCGCGTGCCGCTCGTCGTCGCGGGGCCGGGTGTGCCCGCCGGCGCGGTGCGGCCCGACCTCGTGGAGCTGCGCCGCGTGTTGCCGACCGTGGTGGCGGCCGCGGGGGGCACGCCCCCGGCGGGCGCCGAGACCCGGACGCTGTGGGATCGAGGAGACACCGCGGTGTTCGCGGAAGGGGTGATGGACGAGGTGAGCGTGCGTGACGACGCCGGGCGGCTCACCTTGCGCGACGCGCGCCTCGCATGGGGGGCTCCGGACCTCGCGGCGAGGCCCCTCGACGACGGCCGGGCCGAGCTCGCGGATGGTCGAGACGGGCGTTCGTACACGGTCGGCGGCGCCGACCTCACGCGCGCGGAGCCGCTGCGTCGGCGGATCGTCGAGTGGGCGGGGCGTCGGGTCCCGTCGCGCATCGCCGGAGCCGAGCTCGGGCCCGAGGCCCGCGAGGCCCTGCGGGCGCGCGGCTATTGGGTGCCGGACCCCGCGCCCGGCGGCGACTGACCGGGGACGAACCTCGCGTTCATGCTCGCGTCGAACCGCGCTCGGACGGCCTGGGCGACGGTGGCGCCCGGGTCGGCGCCCGCCAGCGCCGGCGGCGCGGGAGGCTCGTCGAGGGAGGGGGCGCGCGGCGCCGGCGGGGAGGCCGGCGGGCTCGGCGGCGGTGTGGCGGCGGCCGAGGCGCCGAAGGGCCACACCCAGCCTTCCGCCTCCCAGGGTGCGCGGAGCGTGGCCAACGCGGCGGCGCCCGCCGGGGTCTCCAGGCCCCCCGCGTCGACGACCGCCGCGACCGTCGCGGGGTCGAGCCCCGCGACCCCGCGCGCCCGCAAGGCGTCGGACATCCACACCAGCACCTCCCACGCGTCGCGCGCGTCGCCGGTGGGCCGCACCGGGCCGACGTCGACCGCCCCCGCGCCCGACGCCGGCGCCCCGTCGAACCCGCTCGCGAGCTGGATCCGCGCGAGGCTGCGCAGCTCCGACGCGGACACGTCGCCGTCGCCGTCGGCGTCGGCGCTCCAGAAGTAGGGCCCGTTCCAGACGCGGTCGTCCCACTCGGGCTTGGTGACGCGTCCGTCGTGGTCGGCGTCGAGGCGGGCGTGCGCACCTTCGTACGCCCCGACCTCGGTCCAGGTCGGGGTCGGCTCCGCGCACGCGAGGAGGAGGACGATCACCGCGAGGCCTCGGCCACGAGGGCGGCGCGGAGCGCGGGCAGCGCCTCCGGGTCGCCGGAGAGGCGGAGCGACACGCCGTCGACGGGCGCCGCGGCGAGGAGGGCGGCGGCGCGGCCGTTCTCGATGCTGAGACCCTCGGCCGTCAGCCGCGCGGTCGGCCCGCGCGCGGATCGGAGGCGGAGGGCGCCCTCGGCGTAGGCGTACGCCCGCCCGGCCCACGCCTCGCCGTCGAGCGCCGGGACGAGGGAGACGCCGTCGATGTCCGTCGGACCTCGGACGTCCGCGAGCGCCCACAAGGTCGGCGCCACGTCGACGAGCTCGGTGAGCCCCGAGACGCGTCGACCGCCTTCGCGCCCGCCCGGCAGCCGCACCATCAGCGGCACGCGGAGGGTGTCGTCGCCGAGGCTGTAGCGGTGGTGGAAGACGCCGGACTCGCCGAGCTCCTCACCATGGTCCGACAGGACGACGACCGCGACCTCGTCGAGCAGGCCCCGCGCGTCGAGGCCCGCCATGAGCGTGCCGAACCACGCGTCGGCCCACAGCGCGGCGCCGTCGTAGACGCCAGTGAGGTGCGCCACCCCCGCGTCGCCGAGCGGCGGGGCGTCCGGCTCGAGCGCGCCGAGCGCGTGACCGCGGGCGAAGCGCGGGTGAGACAGGGCGAGGATCGCCGCTTCGTCGAGGCGGGTGGTGCGCAGGTTCGCGTGGATGGCGGACGTTGCGCCGACGCGACGCGCCACGTCCGCCGCGACGCCGTCGTGGCGGGCCGACGCGGCCGCGTAGCCGAACGGCGTCGGCTTGAGGTACCGGTCGTGCGCGTCGTAGCCGTGGACGAAGAGCAGGAACGGCCGAGACACGTCGCGGCCGGCGTCGAGCCACGTCAGGGCGTCGGGCACGGTGTCTTGAAGGGAGCCCCAGGACGCGTCGTCGTCGTACACCCGGAAACCGTCGGACAGGCCGAACGCCCTCGCGAGGTGTCCGCCGGCGACGAACGCCGCGGTGTCCCAGCCGGCCGCCGCGAAGGTGCCGGCGAGCGTCTGGACGCGGGAGGGGATGGCGAAGCGCTCGTCCAGCGGGGCGATGCGGGAGGCGCGCCGGCCGGTGAACAGCGCGGCGTGGCTGTACGTCGTCTCGTTGGCGTTCGCGTACGCCTGATCGAACACGACCGCCTCGGCGGCGAAGCGGTCGAGGTTCGGCGTCACGCCGCTGGTCGCGCCCCACGCGGCGAGGCGGTCGGCGCGGAGGGTGTCGAGGCTGACGACGACGATGCCGGTCGGCGCGGGGGGGGCGCACGCGAGGGCGTACGCGAGCAGGATCACGGGGAGTTCGCCAGCGCGGGCGCGTTCGCCACCATCCGGAGCAGCTTCGGTGGCGCGAGCCGCGCGACGCGCTCGCGGTGCCGCTCGCGCCACAGGCTGGCTTGTTCCTCGGTTGCCGGGACGACCGGCACCGGCCAGAGCTCGCCGCACGGCGCGGAGGTGGGCGGGCCGAGGTGGCGATCGAGCACCTCGGTGTTCGGCCCGCGGCGCGTGCCGCACGGCCGGCTGACGAAGACCGACCCGAACCCGGCTTCGCCGAGCAGGAACACGCTCTCTCGGATCTCTTCGTTCGCGATGTTGTAGCCGGCGAGCGCGCCGCTCAGGGGGAGGGCCGCGGTCCACAGCAGCGACGAGCTCGCCCAGAGGTCGAGGCGATCGACCGGTACGGTGCTGAACGGACGGCCGAGGGTGATCTGCGCGGCGATGGCCATGGTGCGCGTCTCGGAGTTGGCCCAGTTGACGATGCTGGCGCCGGTGGGACCGATGGCGTCCGGGCGCGTGCCGTTCCCGCGGGTGACGTGACTGAGGTCCGCCACGGCGCCCTCGGGTGGCCGGAGGGCCGAAAAGTCGGCGAGCGTGGTCGTGCGCCGCGGCCACGGCACGTCGTGCAGGGTCAGGGCCTCTACCAGCGCGAGCGGGGCGAGCCAGCCGAGGACGCGCCAACGGGTGACGGCGATGGCGGCGAGCACCGGCAGCGCGATGGCCGGCAGGACGAGGAACCGGGACGGGAAGTTCATCGGCTCCGCGGCGAGCGCGAGGACGGCGTTCACCGCGGCGAAGGGGAGCGGCACGCGGAGCCACCCGAGGTCGAGCCAGGGGCCGAGGGCGAGCACCGCGCCCGCGCCCGCGACCGCGGCCCACGGCGCCGCGGCGCGGCGGTCGGCGGCCAGGCCGGCGCCGGCGAGGAGCAGCGTGACGAGGCCCAGGTAGCGCCCGCCGCCGTACGCCCCTTCGCGCGCGCCGGGCCACACGAGCTCCGCGAGCGTGGCGGAGGCGCCCTCGTCCAGCCCGATCGGCGCCTCGTCGTCCGGCGCGCCGTAAGAGCGCGCGAACATGAGCGCCGCGGGCAGCGCGAGCACCACCAATGTGCCGAACACGACCGCCCAACGCCGCGGAGAAGACGCCGCAGGGAGCTCGGACCAGGCCGTGGGCTCCACGCGGCCCCAGGTCGCGAGCGCGAAGGCCGCGAGGGCGGCGCTCAGAAAGAAGCCGTGATAGAAGCAGCTGATCGTCGCGACGGCGGCAAGGAGCCCGACCCACGCGTGGGGGGCGTCGCCGCCGCGCTTCTGGGCGAGGACGGCGGCGGTGAGCCCGAGCGGGATCCACCAGACCTGGCGGAGCTCACCCACACCGACGTGCAGGGTGAAGGCGACGAACGAGGACATCTGCGCCAAGGCCCCGGCGACGAGGCTCGGCGCGACGCGGCGCGTCACGACCCAGCCGAGCCCGGCCGCGGCGACGCCCACCAGGAACACATTGGCGACCGCGAGCACGTTCGCCAGCGCCACCACGTCGAACGGCCACGCCGCGGCGAGCAGCTGGTGCACCGGCTCGATGGGGTGCAGGCCCACGCCGTCGGGGAAGTTGATCAGGTAGGTCAGTGGCTCGCCCCGGCCGCGCCAGAGCTCCTCGCGCGCCCACCACAAGTTCCACACGTGCTTCGCCGCGTCCCCGCCCGGAGCCCCCACGACGGTGCCTGCCGGCAACGAGGTCGAAGCTGGCCACGAGAGGACCAACGCCAGCACGAGCGACTGGCAGCAGACGACCACGGCACGCATTGGACATCAATATCACGAACGTGTGCCGGCGTAACCTCCGGCGCGTTCGTCGGTGCTCCAATTCGCGTTCGTGAAGCCTGACAACTACCAGTTCCGTGCCTTCGGACACCTGACCCGTGACGGCGCGCGGGCGCGAAACGCGGCGTCCGACCGCTCCGCCGTCACGAATCCGTTGACGAACGCGCCGAGCACGGGTAGTCCCCGGGCACGGAGACTCCCAAATGGTGATCGCCACGTTGTTCTTGGCGTCCGTCGTCGGCTGCGGCGCGCCGTGCGGCGAGGGCTTCGGCCGCGCCGACGACGGCAATTGTTACCCCATCACCGGCGGGGCCGACACCGGCGACGCGGACACGGACACCGACTCGGACACAGACTCGGACACCGACACCGACACCGACACCGACACCGACACCGACTCGGACACCGACTCGGACACCGACGCGGATACGGACACCGGGCCGGACACCGACACGGGGCCGGACACCGACACCGGGCCCGACACCGACACCGGGCCGGACACCGACACCGGGCCGGACACCGACACCGGGCCGGACACCGACACCTCAGGTCCGACCTCGATCACCGTCGAAGGCACCATCACCGCGTCGGTCATGCCCGCCGCCGCGACGTGCGACCTCGGCATCTACGACCGCTCGGCGTTCGGGTCCGACGGCAAGCCCTCCGGGGCGCCGGTCAGCATGACGTCGATGACCTGCCCGACGGCGACGATCCCCACCGCGTACTCCCTCTCGGCGCCGATCGGCACGTCCACCGACGTCGGGTTCGCGGTCGTGGTGGACCCCGACGGCGACTCGTCGACCACCAACTCGGGGGTTCGGGTCTCGTCGGTGGGGTTCGTCACGGTGTCGGACGGCGCGACCGTCACCGGTGTAGACTTCAGCTTCTGATGCTCGTCACCCTCCTCGCCGCGTGCGCGCCCGACCCGGACGTGCGCGACGTCGTCCCGTCCGGGCCGAACTTCGCGGCGAACCAGGCGTTGGTGGCATCCGACGACGGATCCTCCCTGGTGGGGCTGCTCTACGACGAGGGGTTGGTCGTTCGCGTCGACCCCGAGTCGGGCGCCCGCGTGGTGACGGAGCTCGGCGCGCGGCCCTCTCGGGTCACGCGGTGGAACGGGCGTTGGCTCGTGACCCTGCGCGGCGAGCGGGCGCTCGTCGTGCTCGACGACCGTGACGGCGCGCTGGTCGAGGTCGATCGGGTCGAGGTCGGCGCCGAGCCGCTCGGCGTCGTCGCCACGGTCGATGGAACGCGGGTCTTCGTGGCGTTGCACGCGGCGGACCAGGTGGTCGAGCTGGACTCCGACCTGCGGCCGGTGCGGGCCCTGGACGTGGCGGGCCGCCCGTCGTGGCTGGCGCTGCACCCGAGCGAGTCGACCCTGTACGTGGCGTCGATGGTGGGCGCCACCGTGACCTGGTTCGACCTGCGGGACGGCGCGACCCTCGGGGGCATCGTCACGCCGCCGCCGGTGTCCGGCGCCGGCCACGAGAACGATCTCGACTACACGCCGCGCCTCACCGGCGACCTCGCGGTGCGCCCCGACGGCGCCCTGCTGGCGGCGCCGGCGCTCTGGGTCGACAACACCTCGCCGCCCCGGCGCTCGCCCGAGGAGCAGGTCGAGGTCGATCCGGCCGCCGGCTACGACCGCATCGGCCTCGGGCTCTCCCCGATGAACCCGGGCCTCGTGCTCGTCGTGGTCGATCCCACCGACGGCGTGCCCACCGGCGAGGTACGCCTGCGCTACGCGACGAGCGAGTCCGGTCCCGTCGATCCCGCGGACACCCGGGTGTTGCGGGGCTTCATCAGCGCGGCGTCCTGGTCGCCGGACGGCTCGATCGTGACGGCCGCGCTCGAGAATTCACGGGTGGTGCTCGCCCTCGACGTCGATCGGTCCTCCCCCGACGACGCGCTCTCGGCGATGGAGACCGGCCCGATCGCGGCGTTCATCGCCGGCGACGGGCCCCGCGGCATCGCGTGGTCCAACGAGCGGGCGTGGTTCCTGAACGCGTACTCGTTGCAGCTCTCTTCGGTCGGCGTGGACACGATGCGCGCCGCCCTCGACGCGCAAGAGCCGCCGTGGCTCGAGGGCACCCCGACCCTGGTCGCGGACGACGAGGGCGCGTCGAGCCCGCCCGTGTTGGACGACGCGCTGATGTTCGGCCGCCTGCTGTTCTCCTCGTCCACGAACGCGCACCTGTCGACCACGGCCTCCGGGGTGTCCTGCTCCACCTGCCACTTCGACGGCCGCGAGGACGGGCTCTCCTGGCCGGACTTCGACACCGTCGACCGCCAGACCCTCTCGCTCGTGGGGGGCCTGTCACGAACCGCGCCGTTCACGTGGACGGAGCAGGTGCCGACCGTAGCCGAAGAGGCGCGCATCACGAGCCAGGTGCGGCTCGGCGGCCGTGGCGCGACGCAGGACGAGCTCGACGCGGTGGCCGGTTGGATCGAGTACCTGCCCGCGGCGGACCATCCGATGCGCGGGGCCGCGTCGGACGCGATCGAGCGCGGCCGCGCGATCTTCGAGAGCGGCAACGTCAACTGTGTCGCGTGCCACCGCGCGCCGCTGTACACGGACCTGGCGCCGCACGACATGTTCGGCCTCGAAGGCGTGGACACCCCCTCCCTCCTCGGGGTGGCGTCGACGGCGCCCTACCTTCACGACGGCTCCGCGGCGACCTTGCGCGACGTCCTCGAGCGCGGACGTGACGGTAGCATGGGGTACACCGGCGATCTGTCCGACGCGGAGATGGACGACCTCGAGGCGTTCCTGCGGAGCCTGTGAGGCGCTGCACCGTTCCGCGCGGCGCCCGCGCGCGGCGCCTGCTACGCTCGGCAAATGATCGCCTCCTTGCTCGGCTCGCTCCTCGCGCTCCAGGCGTTTCTCGGTTGCGTCGCCGACGACGGCCGCGCGCGCGACACCGCCGCGGTCGACCCGGTCGCGCCCGAGTGCGCCGAGCCCACGCTGACGCTCACCCAAGACCTGCGCGAGCCCGACCTTCCCGCGTACGACAGCCTGAACCACACCGAGCACGGCATCGCGCTCGGAGACCTCGACGGTGACGGCGACCTCGACGCGCTCGTGGCCTGGGCGGGTGGCACCTTCGGCATGCGGAACGACGGGTCCGGCACCATGGTGGTCGATCCGACGATGGACATCGACGGCGGCGCGGTCGTCCGGGGCCTGTCGGTGGCGATCGCCGACCTCGACGTCGACGGCGACCTCGACGCGTGGATGGGCGAGTACCCCACGGGCGACCTCCTCCTGTGGAACGACGGCACGGGGAGGTTCACGAGCGAGCGGATCTGGGAGGGCGACCCTCGATTCAGCCCGTGGAGCGGCACCTTCGGCGATCTCGACGGCGACGGCGATCTCGACCTCTACGTGGCCATGCTCGTTCCGAACCTCGAGCCGGAGCCGGTGCTCGACGGCACGATCGAGCCTGGACCCAACCAGGTCTACATGAACCACGGCCTCGGCCGGTTCGTGCGCGAGAGCGACGCGCGCATCCCCGAGGAAGGGGGCTTGGGGCTCACTTTTCACGCTCCGCTGGTCGATCTCGACAGCGACGGCGACCTCGACGTGTACGAGGCGAATGATTGGGGCTACTACGTCGCGCCCAATCGTTACCTCGAGAACGATGGCACGGGTCACTTCACGGTACAACCCGACTGTGCCTGTCAGGTCCCCATGTACGCGATGGGCGCGAGCGTCGGCGACGTGGAGGGCGACGGCCAGCCCGACCTCGTGGTCACCAACCTCAACACCCCGAGCTTGTTCGTGAACGACGGCGGGGTGATGGCCGACGCGACGCTCGCCTACGGCGCGGCCGTGATGCCGAGCGAAACGAACTTCTCGTCGTGGGGGGCGTCGTTCTTGGACTTCGACCGGAACGGGTGCACGGACATCGCCATCGCGTTCGGTCGCCTGTCCGCCGACGTGTCCCTCGACTACGACGGTCTGCCGCAAGATGCGACGGACCCGGAGATGCAGGCAAACGTGCTCCTCATGGGGACGTGCAAGCCCGGATTCGAGCGGTTGGAGGGTTCTGACTTCGATCGGTACCTCGATCGGGACCGGGCGGTGGCGGTCGGTGATTTGGACCGCGACGGCCGCGCCGACCTCATCACCTCGGGCAAACACTTCGTGCGCGTTTGGATGGGCGGCGGCGGGTGTGACAACGGCGCCACGGTGCGTCTGTCGCAGCCTGGGGAGAACCCGGCGGCCATCGGCGCGCGGGTCACGCTCCGCGCCGGCGGACGTGACGAGGTCATGTGGATGCTCCCGTCGTCCACGCACTCCTCCAACGCGCTCGAGCTCGTGTTCGGGCTCGGAGACGCCGAGGAGGGCTCGATCTCGGTGCTCTGGCCGGACGGGGGCCGCACCGACGACGTCCCCGTGCGCGCGGGGGAGCTCCTGACGATCGAGCGCTGATCGTCAGCGTGCGAGGGCGAGCGCCCCCGCGGGCACGGACGACAGCTCGTCACGCGCGCCGTCTGGCCACACCACCGCCACACGGTCGGCCTCCGGCCATCCCCCAAGGCCGAAGTACAGCTCCGGCGCGTTGGACGAGCCGGTGACCCCGGGCAACATCCACTGTGTGGTGGTACGGCCGCCGACGTCGACCTCGACGCGCGTGCCCAAGCCGGAGCGGTTGCGGCCGCCCGCGTCGACGCGGATGGTCAGCCCGGTGTCGCAGCCACCCTCGTTCCTCCACACCTTCAAGAAGTGTTTTCCGGTGGTCACCAGGTCGGGGCGGCCGTCGCGGTCGAGGTCCCCGACGGCGACCGCCCGCGTCCGCTCGGGGTCGTCGAAGCCGATGTCGCGCGCGCGGGTGAACGTGCCGTCACCGTCGTTCAGGAGGATCACGTCCGGCTGCT
The DNA here is from genome assembly GCA_945862325.1 of Klebsiella pneumoniae. Lineage (GTDB taxonomy): Bacteria > Myxococcota_A > UBA796 > UBA796 > SXON01 > CAMAXZ01. The sequence continues at coordinate 7,019 of CAMAXZ010000063.1, read as the reverse complement.
CCTCGCCGTCCACCCCGGGCACCCCGGCGGCCTCGAAGTTCTCGCCGGAGCGCCCGAAGGTCACGACGAGGTCGAGATCGCGGTCGAGGTCGACGTCGACGAAGCTCGTGCCCCACGACGTCATGCTGGTCTCCGTCGCGGGGATGTCCGCGCCGGTGGCGAACGTGGCGTCGACGAAGGACCCGTCGCCCTGGTTGACGAGGTAGTCGGGCCCGCCCACGTCGGTGATGTACATGTCGGGGTCGCCGTCGTCGTCGGGGTCGCCCACGGCGACGCCCATCGAGTAGATCGCGATGTCGCAGAAACAGTCTTCTTTCTCGGTGAACCACCCGTTTCCGTCGTTCAGCAGCAGGTGGTTCGGGTCCACCCAGGGGCCGCCGTCGTTGGCGACGTAGATGTCCTGATCCCCGTCGCCGTCGGCGTCCAACCACGCACCCTGGAACGTCAACCCGTACCGTGTGTCCTCGGGCAGCCGCCCGACCGTGCGCTCGTACCGACCGTCTTCTCCGAGCAGGTAGAGCTCGTTCGGCTCACCCACCTGCTCCCCCGACGCGATCGCCTCGAAGCTCATGTCCGTGGCGGCGCGCGCCACGTAGAGGTCGAGGTCCGCGTCGTTGTCCGCGTCGCCGAAGGTGCCCGTGTACACGGTGCCCGGCGGGCCGGGGAGCGGCTCCGACGTGAAGTGGCCCTGACCGTCGTTCCGAAGGATGAGGTCGCTCTCTCCCTCCCAGCGCCCGAGGTAGCCGTCGACGTCGGCGTCGCCGTCCAGGTCGGCGACCGCGACAGCCTGGCCCCAGGGGAGGGGCCCGCCGTCCACGGTGAGCGCGCCGTCGTCCACGAGCCGGCCCCGATCGTTTCGCAGCGCCATCGAACCGCCGCCGTGCGCGAAGAGGAGGTCGAGCCAGCCGTCCCCGTCGACGTCGCCAAAGGCGACGCCCATCATCGTCCCCTCGAACACGTGGGTGTTCGGGAGGCTCTCCCGGGGCCACTCCTGGGCGAGGGCATATCGGGGCGCGGCACACTCCGCGGGCCGTGGCTCGACCGCGGTGTCCGGGCGCGGCGGGTCGACGCCGGGCGGGGCGTCGGTGCACCCCGCCACCACGGCGCCCGCGAGGAGCAGCAGCGGCGACGGGGGTGGGCGCGGCGACCAGGCCAGCATTCGCACACGGTATCCGATCGGGCCGGGCGGCGTCAGAGAAGGATGCCCGCCACGCACGCCGTCATGAAGGTGGCGAGGGACCCACCGACCATCGCCTTCAGGCCAATCTCGGCGAGGTCGGCGGTGCGGTTGGGCGCCATCGCGCCGATGCCGCCGATCTGGATGCCGACCGACGCGAAGTTGGCGAAGCCACACAAGGCGTAGCTGGCGATGACCGCGCTGCGGGGCGACAGCGCGCCGTCGACCTTCAGGAGGTCGCCGAGGTGCGCGTAGGCGATGAACTCGGTGAGGACGATCTTTTCGCCGAGGAGCACCCCGACCGTGCCGGCGTCCTGCCAGGGCACCCCCATCAACAGCGCGAGCGGGAAGAACACCCAGCCGAGCACGGTCGCCATCGAGAGCGGCCCGCAGCCTTCGACCCAACCGCCCACCGGCGTCCCCTCACAGATCGAGACCGGCACGACCGCGAGGCAGGCGTCCAACATGGCCGTGAGGGCGATGAAGGCGATGAGCATCGCCGCCACGTTGATGGCGAGCGCCATGCCTTCCGTCGCGCCGCGCGCCGCGGCTTCCATGAGGTTGCGGTCGATCTTCGGGGCGTCCGCCGGGGTCGCGCCCGAGGTGACCGGCACCTCGCGCTCCGGCACCATCACCTTCGCGATGACCAGCGTGGCGGGCGCCGAGAGGATCGAGCTGGTGACGAGGTGGCCCGCGATGCCCGGGATGTCGTGGAGGAAGCCGACATAGGCGCCGAGCACGCTGCCGGCGGTGTTGGAGAAGCCCCCCAACATCACGCAGAACAGCTCCGAGCGCGTCATCGTCGCGACGAAGGGCTTGACGAGCAGCGGCGCCTCGGTCTGGCCGAGCAGGACGTTGGCCGCGGTGGAGAGCGTCTCCGCGCCGCTCGTGCCCATCGTCACGCGCATGACATTCGCCATGCCGCGCACGACGACCTGGAGCACGCCGGTGTGGTAGCCCACGGCGGTCAGCGAGGAGAAGAACACGATCGTCGGGAGGATCCAGAACGCGAAGGTCTGTACCGGCGGGCTGATGCGCCCGACGAACGTCTCGACCGAGCCGTCGGCGAGGGTGATGGTGTGCGGCCGCACGCTCTGGAAGACGAACTGCGCGCCGCTCTCGCCGAACGAGAGCAGGCGCCGCACGCTGCTGTCGACCACCGCGAAGAAGAGCTCCTGCACCGCCGGGCTGAGCACGGCGAGGCCGAGGAGCAACTGGAGGACGAGGCCCCAGCCGACGACGCGCCACGGCACCTTCGTGCGATCCTCCGACATGGCCCAGGCGATCGCGACCATTGCCAACAGGCCGAAGGCGGAGATGAGGCGTTCCACGTGGCTTCCTCGGGGAGTCGGCGGTGAGGGCGAGCGCGGCGGTGCAGGCCGCGCCAACGGCTATCCGAGTCCCGTCGGTTTCGGAGGCGCCCGGGTGACGCGCTCAGCCGGCGAGCGTGGCGACTCGCGCAGATAGATCGGGATCTTCCAGCGGATCCCAACCGCGCGCGTTTGTTACGAGCAGGTGCCGACGCGCGGCGGCCTCGACCGGGTCGCGCGCTGGGTCGAGGCACGCGGCTTGCGCCACCGGCCGCAGGGACTCGACGGCGTCGCGGATGTGGGCCTCGGCGTCGGGGCGCACGATGACCCGCTCGAACCTCGATTGCTGTTCGTCCAGCGCCCCGAGGTCGGCCCCGGGCTGCCGCCGCAGCCACGCGAAGGCGGGGCGGTGGAGGCCGAGGCGCTGCGCGTCCCGGAGGAGCTGCGCGCACAACACGCCGTGGCCGCCCTCCCACGCCTCGAGCACGATCGCGTCGCGGAGGAGCCGGGGGAGCACGCTGAACGCCTCGATCGCGCCGTTGCCGCCGAGGACCTCGATCGCCGAGCGGACGCCGGCGGGGCACGTCGTCGCCGTCCAGATCTTGTTGCAGTTGACGAGGAAGCGCCTCGCTTCCGGCTCGCCCGGCTCGGCTCGCCCGACGGCGGCGCGGTCCGCGGCTTCGGCGAGCGCGAAGCTGAGCCCTCGGGCCGCGTGGGCCTCGGTCCGGAGGTTCGCGACGACCCGCGCGATCGTCGGGAGGTCGAGGAGACGGCTACCGAACGCGCGGCGCTCGGCGGCGTACGCCGCGGCCTCGCGCCAGGCGCGGTGCAGGACGCCCGCTGCGACGACGGCGTTGTAGAGGCGCGAGGTGTTCAGGACGAGGTCGAGCGTGAGGCGGAAGTCGGCCACCGGAAGGGCGAGCGCGCCCACGAAGTCCACCTCGGCGCTGGCCATCGAACGAGTACCGAGCTTGTCTTTCAGACGACGGATCGTGAACCCGTTCGGCGCCCCGTCGGGCAAGGACCGGGGCACGACGAAGGCGGTCAGCCCGGCGGTGCCGGCGCGCGCCCCTTCTGGCCGCGCGGTCGCCAGGAACAGCCGCGCGTCGATGACCGAGCAGAACCACTTCTCGCCGTAGAGGCGCCAGGGGGTGGTGACCCCGTCCGCCAAGGCCTCCGGGGGCCCCTCGACCGCGCGCAGTGCGTTCGCGCCGACGTCCGACCCCCCTTGCACCTCGGTGAGGAACTGGCTCGCGTGCCAGCGGCCCTCCCAGGCAGGGTCGAGCAGCCGTTCGAGCCATGCCGGCGGCGCGCCGGGGGCTGCCTGGAGCACCTTGATCATGCCCGCGGTGCAGGCGAGGGGGCAGCAATGGCCGGCCTCCCCGTTCTGACCGAGGAGGTACGCCGTCGCGAGGCTGACCACCTCCTGGCCGGGGGTGGCGTAGCGCGCCATCACGCCTGTCGCCCAGGTCTCGCGGCCGATCGCGTCGTAGAGGGGGTGGAACACCACCGATTCGGTACGGACGCCCGTGGCGGACCAGCGGCGCAGGGAAGGGAGGTTCTCCGGGAGGTTCGTCTCGATCGCCCAGGCGTCGAGGGCGGTGGCGCAGCGCCGCGCGAACGGGCGCAGGGTCTCCAGCGCGTCGGCGTGGCCCGCGCCGCGGAGCACGTGAACGAGGTGCGCGTCGTCCGCCAGCGGGTCGGACGCGACGCGCCCGCGCCACCGGTCGAAGGCCGCGCGCGCGGCGTCGGGGGCGGTCGGGTCGACAGACGGGGCGGCGACGGTCATCCCCGCCGGGGTAACCGGGCCGACGAGGGTCAGAGCCCCGCGAGGTCGAGGGAGACCGGGCAATGGTCGGACCCGCGCACCTCGGGGTGGATGCCGGCGTTCGTGACACGGGGGACCAGCGCGCGGCTCACGAGGAAGTAGTCGATCCGCCAGCCCAGGTTCCTGGCCCTGGCGTCGGCGTGGTGGGTCCACCACGTGTAGTGCCCGCGGCCTGGCGTGCGCGCGCGGAAGATGTCGACCATGCCCGCCGCGAGGAACCCGTCGATCAGGGCCCGCTCGGCGGGGAGGAACCCGCTCGACCGCCGATTCTCGGCCGGATGCGCCAGATCGAGGTCGGTGTGCGCGATGTTGAAGTCGCCGCAGAGCACGACCGCGCGGCCTTCGGCGTGGCGCGCGGCGACCCATTCGAGCAGGTCCCGGGTGAATTCGAGCTTGTAGGCGAGCCTCTCCGGCTTGTCCGCGTAGCCCTTCGGGAAGTACGCGCCCACCACCAGCATGTCGCCCAGCTCGGCGACCAGCGCGCGCCCCTCGGCGAGGTGCCGCGGCGCGCCGAAGCCGACGTCGACCCAGTAGGGCTCGGCCAGCGACCCTCGCCGCACCAGCAGCCCGGTGCCGGAGTACCCTGGCTTCTCGGCGAACGCCCAATGCGCCCCCCAGCCGGGGTGCGCCCGCAGTGCCGCCGGAAGGTCGGCGGCGCTCGACTTCACCTCCTGCAGGAACACGAGGTCGGCGGTCTCCGTGGCGAGCCAGTCGAGAAACCCCTGTTGGATCGCCGAGCGGATCCCGTTCACGTTCCAGCTCACGACACGCATGCGTCAGCGGAGCAGAAGCCCGCCGTCGACCGTCCACGCGCTCCCCGTGACCCAGCTCGCGGTGAGGAGGTGGACGACGGTCCGCGCGATGTCTTCTGGAGCGCCGAGGCGACCGAGGGCGTGCAGACGCCGCAGCGCCTCGAGCCGCGCCTCCGGCTCACCCGCCGCGTCGGTCGCGCGCGCCTCACGAGGCGCGCGGACCATCGCCGTGTCCACGACCCCGGGCACCACGACGTTCGCGCGCACGGCGCGCGGCGCCCCTTCGAGCGCGACCACCTTCGCCAGCGCCACGAGGCCGGCCTTCGCGGCGCTGTACACCGCGCTCGTGCGCACCGGCCGGTCCGCGAGGGTGCTGCCCACGAACACGATGCCGCCGCCCGGCGCGAGCTCGATGAGCGCTTCTTCGGCGAGGCGCAGCGGCGCCACGAGGTTGAGCTCGAGCTGTGAACGCAGCGCGCTCTCCTGGACGTCTCCGAGGGGTTGATGCCAACAATTTCCGGCGCAGGACACGAACCCGTCGAGCCCGCCGAGGGCCTCCTTCGCGCGCCGGAGGAGCCCGGCGCGTGACTCCGGCGCCTCGAGATCCGCGGCGAGCGGGAGGATCGTGCCGGGCGGGTGCGTTTTTGCGAGCGCCTCGAGCAGCTCGACGCGCCGGCCCACGATCGCCACCCGCCCACCGGCCGCGACCACGGCTTCGGCGATCGCCCGCCCGATGCCGGTCCCGCCGCCGGTCACGAGCACGTGGCTGGCGCCGAGGGTCACGGCAGCCTCGCGGCCACGGTGGCTTCGCGCGGGTAGTACGACCGCCCTTCGGGCAGCACCAGCCCGCCCGCCGGTTCGGGCACCTCCACCTCGTCGGCGGCCACGAAGCGTGGACGGTCGACGCACAGCACCGACTGTTCGAAGGCGAGGGGGTTGTCGTAGCGGTGGGCCAGGCCGAGCGGCCAGTGGTGGGCCGTGCCGGCTCGGATGGGCTGGCCTTGCAGCAGGAGCCCAGGGCCGAGCACGAGCTCGCTCTCGTCCATCCGCCGGTGCAGGTGGGTCGGGATGCCGCGCCCCGGCGCGATGCGCAGGCGGTAGATGCCGCAGCCGAGCGCCTCGTGCACCACGTCGACCTGCCCGAACGGCTTGTCCTCGACGACGTAGGTCTGCGCGTCGGCGTGGCGCCGGATGGCGAGGCTCGGCGTGCCGGCGCCCGCGCCGCCGAGCGCCTTGGGCTTGGTGAGGCGGACGTCGACCGCGACCACCTGGGCACGGGCGACGTCGGCCGAGGGCGGCAGGAGCAGGTACCGGGCGAGGGCCTGCGCCGCCGTCTCGAGGGTCAGGAACCGGCACGCCTCGAGTAGAAAACGAACTTCACCGGCCACGCGCGCGTAGTCGACGCTGCGGGACAAGCCGTCGTCGCGGGACGCGCCGAGGGTGTCGAGGTGCATCGCGAGCGTGACGTCCAGCGGCTGCGGCAGAACCTCCTCCGACGGGTACATTCCGACGACGCACAGCACGCGCTGGTCGGCCAGCTCGAGCACGTCGAGCATGCGCCCGCGATCGTCGGCGATGAACACGGCACCGGGGGAAGACCACACGGAGAGCGACTAACGCGCGGTACCCGTCGGCGACCTGGGGCGAGGCGGCGGGCGTGCGTCGTGAGGCGGCCCTGGACAGCCCTGGGATGACGAACGTCTGGCGGAGCCTTGAGAGGTAATCCCGAAGGTGCCGAGCTCGGCGGAGTCGACGCGGGAGGCGCGCGCGGCGCTGCGCCTGGTAAAGGCGGCTCGGCGTTCGGCGCGGCCGGGCTGGGCCGAGCTGTTGACGCGGGTGTTCGGCGTGGACGGGTGACGGTGTCCGGGCTGCGGTGGTATTCTCCCCGAGTGGTCCTCGCGCTCCTGCCGCTTCTCGCATGTCGCCGGCCGGACGCCGACACTGGCGCGAAC
>CAMAXZ010000062.1 GCA_945862325.1 Klebsiella pneumoniae | reverse complement strand
GCGCCCAGGCCTCCCGCGCGGAGGAGCTCCGCGAGGGTCGCGCCGCCGAGCACGAGGGCGCGCGCCGCGGCGTGCTGACCGTGGGGATCCGCGAGGGCCGTCACGTCCGCAAGCTCGTCGGGCTCCGCGGGTGCGAAGAACTGCTCGGGATCGTGCGCGGAGAGGTCGGCGGGGGCGTCCGGGTCGGCACGGAACAGGACGGCCGCCGGGTGGACGCCGTGGCCGGCGAGGCCGATGACCTCGGCGGGGAGGAGGTGCCAGCGGGCGCCCCCGTCGACCGCGTCACCCACCGCGAGCGCCCGTCGCACCACCTGCTCGCGCAGCGCCCGTTCGAGGCCGCTCGCGTCGATCATGCCGGTGGCGAGCAAGAGCTCTCCGAGCATCCTCCCGGTCCGACGCGCGTCTTCGGCCGCGCGATCCACCTCGGCCGGGTCCGCGATGCCGAGCTCCACGAGCAGCGCGCCGAGCTCGGTCGCCCCGCCGCCGCGGGCGGCAGCCGGGCGGCCGCGGTCGAAGAACATCCGCGTGCCGCCGACCTCGAGCACGCCCGTGAAGCCACGCGAGAACGCGTCGATCAGCAGCGCTTCCCACGTCGTGGCCGTCGCATCTTCGCGCTCGCGACCGGGTGTGCTCAACCGCAGCGCACCCGCACGCCCGCCCGTCTCGAGGCGCGCGGGGCGCGCAGGCGCATCGGCGAACAAACGCTCGACCGCCTCGCGCAACGCCACCGGGCCGTAGGGCCGCCGGAGGAATCCGTGCGCGCCCGCGGCGCGGGCCTCTTCGCGCCGATCGAGGTCTGACGTCGCCAACACGCGGAGCCCATCGCGCGGCGCGATGCGGGCGGCGGCGCAGAGCCCGGCGCCCGCGGGCAACGTCGCGACCACCAGCGCGGGAGCGAGCATGGTGAGCCGGGCCTGGGCCGCGGCGGGATCGGGCTCGGTCACGACGTCCCACCCCATCGCGCGCAGGGTCTGGTCGACGAGGGCCGTCGTCACAGGGTCCGCGTCGACCACGAGCGCGCGTTGAACGGGCATCGCCATGTTGTAGCCGACTGCGGCGCCTCGCGGCATCACCGCGGCGGGCGCGGGCGCCGGAAGCCGACGGTCAGACGCCTTCCCCGCGCCGCAGCCCGAGCGCCACGAGCAGCGCCTGCGCGACCAACAGCCCGCTCGCCAGCACGGCCGGGGCCAGCGACTCGCCCACACCCGTCAGCACGATCATGGCGACCTCCGGCGACCGCGCCCACTCCTCGTTCTGGGGCACCTGGAGCGCCACCGTCATCAAGTCGGTCGCCACCCCGAGCACGCCCGACAGCGCGACGACGACGCCCAGCGCGACGGTGTGGGGCAGGCGCCCGGGCGACGGCGCCCACGCGTACCGGCCGGCGTTGAACAGGGCGAGCGCGCCGAAGAACGTGACGAGCCACATGGGAAACCCGCCGATCAGGAAGAACCACATCGAACACCTCCACCCTCCCCAACCGCGCTCGTCGGCGCGCGTGACGCGGCGGAGCACATTTGTTTTTCTTCGGCGGCGCCGTCACGCTGGCAACGCAGGAGAGTTGGTCCTCGCGTGAGCCGCCCCTTCGACGACCCCGACATCGACCTCGCGCGGCTGCGCGCGCTCGATGCCGCGACCTTCGACCTCGCCTTCACCGCGTACGCGCCCCGCCTGAACGCGTGGCTGCGTCGATTGGGAGCGTCGCCCGTGGTCGCCGAGGAGCTGGTGCAGGAGGCGTTCGTGCGCCTCGTCCGCCACGCGGCGCGCCTCGCGCCCGACACGCGGCTCGGGGCGTGGCTCTACACCGTCACGCGCAACCTCTGGCGCTCGCATCGGCGTTGGTCGTGGCTCGACGGGGCGCGGATCCTCGAGTGGGCCGACACCGCCGCGCGCCCGCGGGACACGAGCCCGGCGGAGCACGCCGCGGCGGGGCGCCTGCTCGAGGCCGCGGAGCGGGCGGTGCGGGCGCTGCCCGTCGCCCAGCGCGAGGTGTTCCTCCTGGTCGTCGTCGAGGGGCTCGACCCCACAGAAGCGGCGTCGGTACTTGGTATTCAACCGGAGGCCGCCCGTCAGCGGCTGGCGCGTGCACGGCGCACGCTCGAGGAGGTGCTCCCATGACCGACGAAGCCCTGCGCGCATTGCTCGGCCCGCTGCCCCTCGCCGACGAGGCCCGCGTGCGCCGGGTCGTGAGGCGTGCCCTGGTCGCGGAGCGGGCGCGCCTCCTCGAGGGCGTCGTCTACGGCGGGTTCGCTCTGGCGACCGTGGCGTGGACGTTCGGGGCGGTGGTGGGGTGAGGGCGGGAGGTGGCGGAGCTTCGGGGAGGCCGATACGGGCGCTCGACCCTGATGACGCCTTCTGAAGCGCCGTACCCGCCCGCCGCCCCGGCCGCCGCGCCGCTTCGGATTGAGCGCGGCCTCGTTCCGACGGCGCTGATCCTGGAGGCGAAGCAGACGCTCGCCGAGATGGTGGACCCCGGCGCCCCGATCGACGCAGATCTGGACGAGCTGGTCGACGCCGCGCGGGTCCGCGACCGGTCACGATTGGGTGGGATCTACGATGCGTTTCGCGAGACGCTCGTGTTTCATCGGATCGTCACTGCGCCGGCGCTGGTCGCGGTGGCTCAGGGGATGGTGGGGGCCTCCAGGTTGCACATGCCGCTGCAGCACGCTGTCTTTCGCATGGATCTCGCGGGCGAGGCCTGGCGAGGCTTCGGTTGGCATCAAGACTATCCGTACAACGTCCTGAGCGACGCCTTCGTCACCGCCTGGCTGCCGCTCACGCCGGTCGGGCCGCACAACGGCTCGATCCAAGTCGCCCCGACGATGTCGGATCGGCTGCACCCGGTCGAGATTCGGTACAAACGGGACGGCGACGGTCGAAGGTTGGCCACGCGCGACGCCTTCATCGTCGAGGGGCTGCAAGCTGCGTTCGACGCCCACGCGGACACGCTGGTCCTCGACCCGGGAGACGTCGCTCTGTTTCACAACCGCCTCGTGCATCGTTCCGGCGTCAACCGCGGCCCTCGCCATCGCTTCTCGGTTCAGGTGCGGTTCGGCGACCTCATGGCGCCGGAGATGGTGAGCCGTACGTGGCGAAACCGTCGCGCGGACGGTTTTGATACGTTCAAGACGCTTTTTCCAGAACTCGTCCACTACGAGGAACCCCCATGATCCCTGCCGACGAGACCCTCCGCGAGCTTCTGCGCGCCCACATCGACGATCATGACCTGATCGCCAATCTGGGCAGCTTCGCACGACGGATGCACTTCATGAAGTCGTTCGCCCACTACGAGGTCTTCAAGCTCGTCCAGGACATTCCTGGCGACATCGTTGAGTGCGGGGTGTACAAGGGCGCTTCTCTGCTCAGCTTCGCGCGGTTCCTCGAGACCGCCTGTCCGGGCGATCGTACGAGGAAGGTGCTCGGCTTCGACCACTTCCGCGGCCTCGCCGACCGCACCGACAAGGACGGGAGCGACGCCCGCGTCGGCAACACTGCCGAAGGTTGGAATCCGTCGGAGTTCCGCGACACCCTGTTCGCCCTGGTCGACGCGTTCAACAAGGACGCGTTCGTGCAGGTTCGCCCGCGGGTCGAGCTGGTCGACGGCGACGTGTGCCGGACGGCGGCGAAGTATGTGGCGGACAACCCTGGTCTTCGAGTGTCGCTCCTTCACCTCGACATGGATCTCTACGCGCCGACTCTCGCGGCGCTCGAGGCGTTCTGGCCTCGGCTCCTCACCGGCGGCGTCGTTCTGTTCGACGAGTTCGCCATCCGCGAATGGCCGGGCGAAACGGAGGCGGTCGAGGCGTTCTTCGAGGGCAAGCCGCCGCGCATCCGCAAGTTCGGTTGGGCGTCCGCGCCGGGCGGGTACCTCATCAAACAATAGCTCCACCGCGGGTGAACCGATGAACCTCCGCCTACGCGCAATCGAACGTCACGACTCCGCGCGCCTGTTGCAGTGGCGCAACTCGCCCGAGGTCGCGGCGTACATGTACTCGGACCACCGGATCAGCGAAGCGGAGCACGAACGTTGGTTCGCAGCGACGCTCATCGCCGAGGACCGACGCTACTGGGTCGTCGAGCTGGATGACCGACCGGTCGGCCTGGTGAACCTTGCGCGCATCGACGTCCTGTCGCGCCGCTGCGAGTGGGCATACTACCTTGCGGACCCTTCGACGCGAGGGCGAGGCGTCGGCGCGCAGGTGGAGTTCATCATGTTGCGCCACGTCTTTGGCCCGATGGGCTTCAACAAGCTCTGGTGCGAGGTGTTCAAGGACAACGACGCCGTTTGGAAGTTGCACGAGAGTTTCGGTTTCAAGCGCGAGGCGGAGTATCGCGAGCACGTGTACAAGGGCGGCCGTTTCCGTGACGTGATCGGTCTGGGGATGCTCCGTTCGGACTGGGAGGCGGCGCGGCCGGCGGTGGAGACGCGGCTGCGCGCGAAGGGGCTCGACCCCGCGGCGCTGCCGGAGCCGCCCGAGGTTACCCCATGAGCGACATGGCGCACCCTGAGTCGACGACCACCCCCGGCCCCCTCGACGGAGTCGTCGCGGACTTCGTGCGCACGGGCGCGCACCTCCACGGCGCGAACGTGGATCCCGAGGCCGCCGCGGCGTTGCTCGCGGATCTGCGAGCCGTTCGTCGGTTCGACCACAGCCTGTTTCTCAGTGAGGACGAGTTCGACGCGAACCCGCGCTACGTCGGCGTCAATCCGATCCCCGGTCGCAACCTCCTGGAGAGGTTCGAAGACCGGCTCGGATTCGTCGAGGCGGCGCCCGCCGTCATCGCATCGCTGACCGCCCTGTTGGGCGACGGCTACGAGATCCTGAACAAGAAGGTCGTCTGCGGGGTGCCGGCGCGAAGCGTGCCAGAGTGGCTGCGCCGCCGAATCCACGGGAACCCGGTGAACAACCTCGGCCCGTTCGTGAAGCCCGAGTACCGCGACGTGACGTACTTCTACGGCATCGACTTCCATCAGGACTTGATCGACTACAAGTGTCGCGAGGCCGACTTCGTCACGCTGTATGTGTACCTTCACACCGTGACGGAGGCCGACGCGCCGCTGTACCTGCTCGAAGGGAGCCATCGACTCGGCGGGTCGATCTTCCCGCACAACCTCGCCCGAGTGGGTCCGACCACCTGGCTGTACGACAACGGAGCGTACGGCACCACGACCGTCGAGCAGCGAGTCCTCACGGGCGGTGCTGGCTTCGTCGGGATGTGGCACGCGTGCACCCTTCACGGCACGCAGCCCGACGCGGCCGATCATGAGCGAATCTCACTTCGCTACCTCTTCGGAAAGGCCACGGACGGGCGCGTCGGGATCGACGAAGTCAACGCCGTGCTCACGGGCCCGCTCAGCCTCGAGAGCACGCGAAGGGACCTCGACGCGCGCGGGGCGGCTGCGGTCCGTCAGAATACGGTCCTGAAGGCCTGAACCGGGCGCGCGGCCGGCGCCCGCGCCGTCGGTCGGTCAGGGCCCCCAGGGGTTCGGCGCCGGCGCCACGGGCGGGGCGCCCGCCGGCGGGGCCTGCGGCCGGTCGATGTTGTTGATGATCACGAACTCGACGCGCCGGTTGTTGTTGCGCCCGGTGTCGGTCATGTTCGTGTCGATGGGGCGGGTCTCGCCGTAGCCGACGGTGAACATGCGCGGCGCCGCGACCCCCTTCGACAAGAGGTACTCGAACACGGCGTCGGCGCGGGACTTGCTGAGCCGCTGGTTGCCCGTGTCGTCGCCGACGTTGTCGGTGTGGCCGCCGATCTCGACGCGGAGCTGGGGGTAGTCCTTCAGCGCCGTCGCGACGTCGTCGAGCACCGGGAAGCTGTCGGGGAGGATCGTGGCCTTGCCGGTCGCGAAGTTGATGCGCTGCTTGATCACGATCTGGTCGGCGGTGATCTCGACGCGCTGGGGCTTGGTGTCGGCGCAGCCGTCCTCGTCGAGGTAGCCGTTCTTAGTCTCCGGCTCCTCCGCGCAACGATCGAAGCTGTCGCCCACGCCGTCGTTGTCGCGGTCGTACACGGGGCACCCGCCGTCGGCGGGGGCGCCGCGCTCCGTCGGGCACTTGTCCTGGGCATCCGCGACGCCGTCCATGTCGTTGTCCAGGTCGGGGCAGCCGTCTTCGTCCTGAAAGCCGTCGCGGTCTTCCGCGTCCGCGCCGCAACGGTCGAAGATGTCGGACACCCCGTCCATGTCGTTGTCCAGCTCGGGACAGCCGTCGGAGTCCTTGAACCCGTCGAGGTCCTCGGGGTCCATCGGGCAGCGGTCGTCTTCGTCCGACACGCCGTCCCGGTCGGTGTCGGTCGCGACGGCCGCGGGCGCCACGGCCGCCACGGCCGCCGCCGCCGCTGGCTGCGGCGTGGGGCCCCGCTCCACCGGGCGAGGCGCGGGGGCAGCGCACGCGCTCGTCTTCGCCGCCGCGGCGCGGCTGGCGGCGATGTGCTCGCTCGCGCGACGCGTCGACCCCTGCTGGAGCTCCAGCTCCGCGAAGGTCAGCTCGCTGTCGGCAACGGCGAGGGAGAGGGGGTCGCAGGCGGTCCGCGCGTGCGCAGCTTCCACCTCTGTCTTGAGGGTGGCGTACTCGGACGCGAGGAGGGCCTGACTGGCGCAGCCGGTGGTCAGCAGCGCGAAGAGGAGCAGGGCGCGCATCAGTCGTCCAGGTCGATGTCGAGGGTGTCGTTCGCTTCCTTGGGCCTCTCGACGCGGATCTCGGGGACGAACTCGTCGGCGCCGCTGACGTCGGGTCGGCCCTCGTCGGTGGCGCGGAGGTAGGCCTCACCCGACCACTCCTTCGCCTTCTTGGCGAGCGTCACCGCGGCTCCGAAGTCGGAACCGTTGACCTCCTCCTTCGACTTCATGAGGAAGGCGCGGGCCATCTCGGACTCGTACGGCGCTCGCTCCTGGCCGCCGGCTTCGAGCGCGCGGTCGTAGGCCTTCTCCGCGTCGTACAGGAGGTAGGCCGCGTGACCGGCGCAGCCGGTGAGCGGGAGGAGCAACGCGATGAGGTACGGGCGCATTTCGGGCACGATCAATCCACGGACCCGGTCGGACTGTCAAGCGGTTCGTCGGGGGGACGCGCGGCTGCACCGGCGCCCGCGGACGTCGGCGCCGCCTCCAGCACGGGGATCACGAACTCCGCCATCCGGAAGACCGCCGGCGCCACCTCGGGCGGGATGTCCGCGGGTTGCGACGTCCAAGGCAGGAGATCGCCGGCGTGCGGCACGCCGAACACGGGGCGTGTCGGGTCGCCGCGGCGGACTTCGACGAGGTGCTCGACGGGGGCGTCGAAGGCGCGCGACAAGTGCGTGACGGCGGCCTCGTAGAGCGTCGCGCCACGGCGGGGGTCCACGAGGTAGTACCCGCGCTCGTGCACGATCACCCGGCGGTAGGCGTTCGACGCGCCCCACCGCGCGATGTCCGCCGCTCCCAAGGAGTCCTCCACCCCGTCGGGGGTGCGGCTCAGCGCTTGCCAGAGCTCCGGCACCGGCCCGTTCACCACGTCCGGCCGCGCCTGGTACCGCAGCAGATCCCCGGGCGCGCCGCCCGTCTTCGGGGCGCGGAGCGCCGGTGGGATCGCGCCTGGCGAAGCCCAGCTTCGGTAGACCTTCTTGTCGTGGACGATCTGGTAATAGCAGATGAGGTCCTGCTGTTGCTCCAGCGGGAGCTCGACGATGCCCCAGAGCTCCCGGTCGGCGCCGTAGCCGACGTACAGCTCCGGCACGCGCACACGGTTGGCCTTGATCGGCGACCGCCAGATGCGGGAGTCCGCGTCGCCTTCGTTGACCGCTCCCTTGTCCCACCGGTACATCGGCTGCAGGATCGCCCCGACGATCGCCAGAGCGGCGAGCCAACGCCTGCCGGGCAGCCGCGCGATGGAGATGCCGACGAGCGCGACCGAGGCGACGACGACGAACGACGCGAGCCTGTATGGCGCGAACATTCGTGACATTCCAGGAATGAACTGGAACATGAGCGTGAACGGCAGGCGGACGACGTACTCGTCGGCCACCCGGTACACGGCGCGCGCGTCCCCGTCGCCGATGCGCAGGAACGGCCCGAGGGTGCCGACGTAGAAGAACAGCCACACCGCCAACCACCCCCACGACCGGCGTCGCACCAGCGCCGGCACCACGCCGAGCACGAGCACGACGAGGGGCAGCGACTCGTCGAGCGTCGGGTCGATCGGGTAGGTCGAGCTCCAGCTCGAGCCGATCGTGCGGTTGATCGACGCGAGGATGTTCTCGGCGTAGGTCTGGGGGCGCATGGGCGCGTTCGAGATCGTGTCGAACGATGGGAACGGGAGGAAGAACGTCATTTCGGGGAGGGCCGCGCGCGTCCCTCCCGTGCCTCCGCCGCCGCCTTCCGGGAAGGCGTAGGGGAGGATGAAGGGGCCGGCCCCGAGCAGCGTGCCGAGGACCACCCCGCCCACGGCGCGGGACAGTCCTCGGGGGTCCAGGCGGGCGCGCTCGGCCACCACGTGCTGGACGAACCACACCACCGAGAACACCACGGTGAAGAGCCCGTAGAACCAATAGAACGCCGCGGCGATGCCGAGGCACGCGCCCGCGGTGACCCCCGCCGCGACGTTGCGTCGGCGGAGCGCGCGGTCGAGCAGCGCGGGGTACAGAAGGACCCACCAGAGCAGCGCCTGCCGCAGGCCGCACGCCTGGACCTCCGTGAGCGTGAGGGGGTTGATCACCGCCACGACGGACGCGGCGAGCGACGCGGAGATGCTGCCGGAGAAGTACCGGGCCATCGCGTAGCCGCACACGCCGTTGAGCGTCAGGATGAGGAGAATCTTGACGTTGTAGCTGAGCGGGAACCCGATCGTGCGGTCGAGCGGGTAGCTGATCGCGAGCACGTCGAGGATGTTGCCGGTCTCCGGGTGGCGGCCGAGCCCGACGAATTCGCGCCACGTCGCCACCGGGCCGAGCCCCGAGGCGAGGACCCCGTCGAGCGAGCGATAGTGCCAGTCGTACCGCCACAGCCATCCACCCAGCTCGCCGCCGCCGAGCACCACCTCGTCGATGTGCTGGGCCATCGGCCACGTGACGACGATGGCGGACACCAACGCCAGGAGCAGGGCGGCGAGGCCACCGACGGACTCGCGGCGCGTCACTCCGCGCCCTCTTCGGAGCGGGCGGGCGGCGCGACGCTCCAGATGCGCCGGTGGTCGTCGGTCCGGACGAGCTCCGGGCCGAGCGCGGTGCGCAGGATCGTCAGCGTCGTGGCGAGGCGATCCGGCGGGTAGAGGGGCTCGTGCACGACGACATAGCGTACGCCAACCTCGCCGAGCGCGCGCGCCGACACCACGAGGTCGAGGTGCGGGAGCACCGGCGGCAGGCTGTCGAGGCGCCCGGCCTCCGCGACCAGCAGCACGCGCGCGAGGTGTGAGCGCGCGAGCAACCCGGGCAAGGGCTCGTTCAAGGTGTACGGGCTCGGCCGTCCGTGGCGGGTCTGCCAGTACAGGTAGACGGCGCGCTCCAGGTTCGGCACGGTGATCGGGAGGTCGATCACGCCCCCGGGCGGCCCCTCCGCGAGGGCGCTCACGTACGTCGGGACGCTCGCGTCGGAGCGCGCGATCGGCCACGGGGCGGGCGACAGGCGGCAGACCTCGAACACGACCACGAGGGGCGCGAGGATGCGCAGGACCGGCGGGGCGTCCGCGAGGCCGCGCGCCGCCAGGACGGCGAGGCCGAGCTGCACGGGCACGACGAAGCGGAAGGGGTGGGAGATACGTTGGAAGGCGGGGATCGCGTCGTACAACGCGAGGAACGGCAGCGGGATGCGGCGATCCGCGACCGTGACGTACTCACCGCCGATGTTGAGGTACGGCCCGAGCATCAGCACGAAGAAGACGAGGATCCACGCCATCCAGGGGAGGCGATCGCGCCAGCGCCGCATGCGGAAGAGGCCCCAGAGCGCGCCCGTCGTCAGCGCCCAGCCGACGTACGTCACGATCAGCAGGTCCTCACCGTGCAGGGCCTTGAGATCGGGGCTGTAGACGCGGCCGGGTCGAAACACGCTGACGAGGTCCGTGATGTTGTGGGTCACCAGGGACTGCCACACGAACGCCGGGTCGCGTCGCACGAGGGCGTCCTGCTCGTCGATGCTCGCCGCGAAGCCCATCAGGACGGGCGTCACGAGGGCCGCGGTGATCGCGACGGCGCCCGCGAGCCGCGTGGGCAGGGCCGCCCAGTGGATGCGCTCGCGCCGCGCGACGGCCGCGGACACCAGGAGGATCGCGCTGCCGATGACGGCGAACAACCCGTAGTACCAGTTCGCCAGGACGCACAGCGCCACGGCGGTCCCCGCGGCCAGGGCGCGCAGCACCGTCGGCCGCTCGGTGAGCCGCAGGACGGCGAGCGTCGCGATCGGGAGCCCCGCCGCGAACATCGTCTCGGTGATGCCGTTGTAGGCCTGCGCGATCAGGTGCGGGGACGACGCGTAGGCGACTCCGGCGAACACCGCCGCCTGGTCGACCGCCGGCGCGTCGCCACGTGCGGTGCGCACGACGTGCCTCGCGAGCGCCCACGCTCCGAGCGCGGCCACCACGAACGAGCCCACCATCACGGCGTTGTACGCCGCGACAGGGCCCACGAGCAGCTGGATCGGCAGGCTCGCGAGCGCGCCGAACGTGTCGATGAAGAACAGCCGCCCGCCGTCGGGCATGTTCATGAGGTCGGTGCGGGTGGGCAGTCGCCCGGCGCCGAGCTCTTCGGCGACCCACCAATACCCCCACACGTGGTTCCAGACGTCGTTGCCGGGGTGACCGAGGAGGCTGCCGGTAGGGTCGAGCGCGAGCGGCCACGTGAGCAGGACGGCCAGCGCGACGGCGACCACGATCGCCTCGTGCACCGGCCGTACCTTGAACATCAGGCGTGCATCCTCACGAGGTCTTCACCCGTCCGCACCAGCTCCGCCTCCACCGCGCGCAGGTGCGCGAGGCGGGGCGCCGGATCGCCGAAGCGCGCGGCACACTCCAGCATCAGGGCGAGGTGGCGCTCCTCCGCGGGCGCGAGCGCCGCATAGAAGGCCTGGAGCGCGGGGTCCGGGGCGGCGTCGGCGAGCAGGTGGATGCGCTCGCACGACCGCGCCTCGATCAGCGCGGCGACGACGAAGGCGTCGCACAGGGCGTCGGGCTCCGGCTTGCGGCGGGCGGACGCCGCGAGGCGCCCCGCGTACGCGGCCGGCTCGAGGCGCTCGAAGCGCACGCCGCGGCGCTCGAGCTGCCGGAGGGCCATTTCGAAGTGCGTCAGCTCTTCGCGGGCCATCCGCGACAACGCTGGGGAGATCTCCGGGTCGGGCGCGCGGAACACGAGCGACAGCACGGTGCTCGCCGCCTTCTTCTCGTTGTGCGCGTGGTCGAGGAGGAGCGTGTCGAGGTCGCCCAGCGCGCGCCCGAGCCAACGGGCGGGGGTCGGACACGCGAGGATGTCCGTGGTCATTCCTCGCCCGCGGCGACCTGGGTCTCGACCGTGCGGCGCCGCCGCCGGCCGTACCGGCCGTCCTCGGCCGGAGGCACCGGGAACTCTCCGTCGAGCGCCTCGTCCCAACGTGCCCGCAGGTCGGCGATCGCGCGGTCCCAACGCGCGAGCATCGGCGGGATGTCGAACGGCACCGGGAAGGCGCCCGCTGCGCGCGCCACGAGCTCGAGCGTGCCGGCGCTCTCGAGCGGCTCGTGGGTGTAGATGCCGATCGCGGGGGCGTGCTTGTCGAGGTGCAGGAGCACCACGGCGTGGCAGTGCTCGAGCACCTCGGGAATGGCGCTGGGCACGTAGCGCAGGGCGGGGCGGTCTTCGCGCTGGGCGTAGCCGCACAGGCGGAACAGGGCCTCGGAGAGTCCCGGCGTCACGGCGGTCGCTCCGACGAGGATGCCGTCGACGTGAGGCCCCGCCAGCCCGTCGCGCTCGCCCGCGATCCACGGGGCGATGTCGGTCGCGCGCGCCGGCGCGACCCACCGCACGGCGGGGGTCTGGCGCTTGCCCCCGTGAAGCGCCGCCACGAATTCCTCCTCCAACCACAAGGTGTCGGGGAGGGCCCGGGGATCGCCCTGCTCGCTGAAGGCCGCGAACGGACGCCGGGGGAAGATCGCCGAGAGCAGCGCCCCCGCGTCGACGCCGCTCGACGGCAGCCCGCGGATCGCGTCGCGGGCGCTGTCGTCGGTGAACGTGGCCCCGCTGCAGATCGTGCGGTGGAGGAGGGGAGGTTGTCCCTCGGGTTGGTCGTCCAGCCAACGCTCCCGACCCCGGCAGAGGCGGTCGGGCGTGGCGGGGTCGAACGTCTGGTCGCAGTAGCCGAAGGCCCGGATCATCGCCGGTCGCTATCCTGACGCGGAGGGCGGTGCCTTCTCGGCGGGATACCTTGGGCGGCCGCACCCGGGGGCAGCTTGGCTCGTTTCTACGTCACAACCCCGATCTACTACGTGAACGACGTGCCGCACGTAGGCCACGCGTACACGACGGTGGCGGCGGACGCCCTCGCGCGCTGGCACCGGCTCGCCGGGCGCGAGGTCCGGTTCCTCACCGGCACCGACGAACATGGCCAGAAGGTGGCGCGTGCGGCAGAAAAGCTCGGCCGCACGCCTCAAGAGCACGTCGACGCCCTCCACGTGCGCTTCTCCGACCTGTGGAAGCGGCTCGACGTCCGCCAGGACGACTTCATCCGCACGACCGAGGCCCGGCACGTGGACGTCGTCCGTGCCAACCTGACCAAGCTCTGGGACGCGGGCGAGATCCACGCGCGCGACTATTCGGGCTGGTATTCGACGTCGGCGGAGCGCTTCTGGACGACGGAGGAGGTCACGCCCGCGGGCGCGACACCGGAGGACGTCACCGCGGGCCGGGTGCCGGGGCGCTGCCCCGACTCGGGCAACGCCGTGGAGTGGCTCACCGAGCGAAACTACTTCTTCCGCATGAGCGCCTACCAGGAGCGGCTCATCGCCCACATCGAGGCGAACCCCCGCTGCATCCGCCCGGAGAACCGTCGGAACGAGGTGCTCGGGTTCTTGCGGAAGCCGCTCGAGGACCTCTGTATCTCCCGGCCGCGCGCGCGCCTCGCGTGGGGCATCCCGTTGCCGTTCGACGAGGACTTCGTCACCTACGTGTGGTTCGACGCCCTCACCAACTACGTCAGCGCCCTCGGGGCCGATCGGGACGCCTGGTGGCCGGCCGACGTGCACATCGTGGGCAAGGACATCCTGACCTTCCACACCGTGTACTGGTTCTCGATGCTGATGGCCCTCGGCCTCGAGCTCCCGCGGTGCGTGTACGCGCACGGGTGGTGGACGGTGCGTCGCGCCAAGATGAGCAAGTCCTCCGGCAACATGGTCGATCCCAACGAGGTGATCGACCGTCACGGCGCCGACGCCTTCCGCTACTTCATGTTGCGCGAGATCCCCTTCGGGGGAGACGGCGACTGGTCCAACCACGCGTTTCTCGTCCGCTACAACGCGGATCTCGCGAACGACCTCGGCAACCTCGCGCACCGTTCGCTGAGCATGCACGATCGGTTCCTCGGGGGCCGCGTCGCGTCGCCGGCTCCGCTGACCGCCTCCGACGCCGCGTTCCTCGAGGTCGGCGAGCGCGCGACCGCGACCTTCCGCGCGCAGATCGAGCAGCTCCAGTTCAAGCAGGCCCTCGAGGGCCTGTGGGAGTTCATCTCCGCCGGGAACAAGTACATCGACACGGAGGCCCCGTGGGCCGTGGCGAAGTCCGGCGACCTCGCGCGCGTCGGCGCGATCCTTCGGAACGCGCTCGAGTGCGTGCGCATCGCCGCGTCGTACCTCGCGTGTGTGCTCCCCTCGAAGTCGTCGGCGCTCCTGGCGAAGCTCGGCGTCGCCGCGCCCGACACCCGCGTCGGGTTCGACGTCCTCGCCGCCGACACGGTCGTCGCGGCGGGGGATCCCCTCTTCCCGCGCATCGACATCGCGGCGGAGGAGGCGAACGAGCCCGAACCACCGCGCGCCGCCCCGCCGTCGCGCACCGCCCCTTCACGCCCCGCTCTGGAGAACACGCCCGTGTCCGACACCCCGACGACCCCCACGCCCGCCGAGGCCCCCGCGCCGAACATCGTCTACGACGACTTCGCCAAGATCCAGCTCCGCGTCGGGCTCGTCCGCGAGGCGGAGCGCCACCCGAACGCGGACAAGCTCCTCAAGCTCAGCGTCGACGTCGGCGAGGCCGAGCCGCGCACGATCCTCGCGGGCATCGCGAAGGTCTACGCGCCGGAGGAGCTCGTCGGCAAGCGCGTGGTGTGCGTCATCAACCTCGAGCCCCGCAAGATGCGCGGGATCGTCAGCCACGGCATGCTGCTCGCGGCGGGCGGCGAGGACGTGGCGGCGCTGGTCACGACCGCCACCGACGTGCCTCCCGGCACGGTCGTCAAGTAGGGCGTCGGACGCGCACGTTCGGCGAGAAGTAGGTCACGCCGAACACCCGCGCGACACGCCGGCGCGCGGCGGTCACCTTCGCCTCGCCGAAGCCCGGATCGCCCAGGGCGGCCCGCGCGGCCGCGAGCACCGCGTCCTGGCGCTCGGGGGCCGCCCGGTCGAGGCGCCAGGCCCATCCGCACGCGGCGAGCGCCGGATCCGGGCCGCCGCACCACCCGTCGACGAGCTGCGAAGGATCGACGTCGATCCGCTCGAGCAGGCGGGGCAGCACCCACGCGAACGGCGCGCTCGACGTTCCCGGCGTGAATCGCTCCGGCGCCACCCGAGGGGCGCCGCGCGGCGCGAGCCATCGCGCGGTGGCACGGGAGAGGTCCAGGCCCCACGCCCGCGACGGAGCGACACGCGCGAGGCGCACCGCGGCGCGGTCGGCGTCTCCGCGCGACGCGTCGTGCTTCCACGCGGTGCCCCAGACGCGCGCGCACACGCGCTCGATCAGGCGCCGCGCGTCCGACGGGCGGAACGGGGGATCGATGTCGAGCAGGGCGGCGATCGTGGTCACGTCCGCCGCGTCGTCCCGGCGCGCGCGCCGGGCGCGACGGAGCACGGCGGCTACGAGGTCGGGGAGCGCGTCCGGGCGCTCCTCGCCGAGGACCGCGGCGCAGAACACGAGGGGCTCCCGGTGGGGTAGGGCAAACGGGTCGCGCAGGGCCTCGGCCCGGGCGCTCGGGTCGCGCGAGAGGCGGAGGCCGGCGTAGAAATCCCCGAGCGACGCGTGGACGAAGCCCCACCCGCCGTACGGCCCAGGCACGAGGACCCCGCGCATCAAGGTCTGCAGCCAGCTCTCGGCGCGCGCGACGGCCTCGTCGACCGTGGCGCTCGTGGGCGCGAACGCCCCCGCGAGCGCGCCGCGCAGGGCATCCGCCGACGCGTACGGCCCCGAGGCCGCGAGGGCCTGTCCGAGGAGGCCGAGCACGCGCTCGAGCTCGTTCGTGCCGGCGCCGGCCGCGATCCGCGTCATGCGGCCCCGACGGTACCGGGCCAGTACCAACGCGGAGATCGAACGGTACAACGCCAGCCGTCGGATTGGGGCCGCGCCGCCGTCCCGCGCGTGGGTCGCGGCGAGGAACAGGAGCACGAGCGGGGTGACGCCGAGCCCGGGCTCCCGGCGGAGGGTGCGCCGGACCGCGAGGGCCTCCCGCGCCGCGGTCGCGGGGTCGCGTCCGAGCGCCTCCCCGAGCCGTCTCAGCCAGCGCTCGCCGGCCCGGGGGCGCACCGGCGCCAGCCGCCCGACATTCCACGCGCGATCTTCGCCGGCGGCGAGGCGCTCGGTGACGCCGGCGCGGGCGGTCGCCGCCACCGCGCCGAGCCGGCCCCGCGCGGCGCGCGCCAGGGCACGCAACATGAGCGTCCGCTCCTCGGGCCCGCGGAGCCCGTCGACGTCGTCGACGAGGAGCATCAGCTCCGACAGGTGATCGGCGAGCGCACCCGGGCCCGGGATCTCCAGCGTCTCGCGTACCGCCGCGACCAACGCCGCGGCCGGATCCGCCGCGAAGCCGTGCTGTGCCAGCGCGCTCGCGGGCAGCAGCAGCGGGACGAGCGCCGTCCTCGCCGTGTCCGCGGCGAGGTGCCGGAGCCAGGTCGTGGCTCCGGCGCCGGGGTCGCCCACCAAGAGGCGCGGGCGCCGATTCTGCTGTGGGAATCGGGCGAGATCCAGGTAGTAGTCTCGAAGCGGCAGGCGGGCGGCGTCGACGAGCAGGTCCGACGTGTCGAGCATCGGGTCCCGGTGCCGCGCGCGCAGTCGGTCGGCCAGCTCCGCCCATTCGAGCGGCGTCTCCGCCGGCCGCACGTGTCCGACGAGGTCCAGGAACGAGTAGAAGTCCGGGGCCGCGTCGGCGACCAGGCGCGCGTGATCGGCGTCGCCGACGACCACCAGCACGAGGCGGAGCTCACGCGCGAGCAGGTCCCGTTGGAAGTTGAGCGACGCCAGGCGCGAGGAATTGGGATCAACCTCGATGATCCGGGGCACCGGCGCGAGGGACCCCAACGCCGCCTCGAGCGCGGGGCGCTCGGCGAGCGGCACGATCAGCTCCGCGAACACGGCGCGACCGGGCGTCATCTCCAGCTCGAACGCCAGCGCCTCGACGATCCGCGCGACGTCGCCCGTGACGCCTCTAGGCGCCGCCATTGCCCTGAACCGCGTGCTCCATGACGTACGAGACCAGGGTCTCGTGGGGGCGGAACCAGATGTCCGTACTCCGGTAGCAGGCGATGAAGTTCTCGAACAGGAGCCGATCGGTGTCCGCGGCGTCGGGGAGCGTGCGCCGCGTGGCGACCCGCGAGAGGATGTGGATGCGCGCGTCGTTCAGCTGGTTCTGCAGCGCGTTCCGGACGTCCGCGACCGCCAGGTCGACGTCCGCACGCGTCGCGACACGGCGGTTGGCGCGGAGCGCGTTGAGGGCGGCGCGCTTCAAGATACCGAGGAACTCGCGATAGATTCCAGAGCTCATGCGCGCTGCGTACGCGACGCCGTCCGCCGGCAGCACGCCCGGGTCGATCGCCGCGTGCTCGGCGCGTCGTCGCCACACCTCGGCCATGTTCGCCACCCCCCGCGGGTCGGGGGTGCCGTCGGGGTGCACGACCGGCACGTTGTAGAGGAGAGCGGTGTGAAAAGTGGCCTGCGCCTTGGTGTTGAAGCGGGGGTCGGCGCGGAGCGTGACCGGCCCCGTGAGGACCAACGGGAACTCGAGATCGCGCAGGCGCTCGTCGTCGTAGAGGGCCTGTTCGACCTCGGTGGGATCCTTCAGGCGGTCGAGCCCGTCGATCAGCAGGAGCGGAAGCTTGCCGGTGAGCCCGTGCAGCCGGGCGAGCGCGTTGTTCGCGGTGTCGACGAGGGCGCGCGCGTCGTCGCTCCGCGACAGGGTCACGCGGTCGCCGATCGCGCCCTTGACGAGGTCGTTCAGGGGCCGAAGCGCGCGCGTGAAGAGCACGCCGCTGTTGCTCAGGCTGCCGACGATCTGCATGGCGCCCCCGACGAGCAACGGCGCTTCGCCCGGGGCCGCCGCCACGAGGGCGCCCACGGCGCGGATCAGCTCGGAGAGGTTGACGTCGTCTTGCCATCGGCGCAACCCACGCGCGAGCTGGCCGCCGATGTCGTGATCGGCGATGCGCTCGAGCGTGTAGCCCTCCCACTCCGCGACGCGCCGCACCGCCTCGAGCGCCACCGCGAGCACGATCGTCAAGGTGCCGCGCCCGCCCTCGAGGATCGGCGCGACGTCGATGTGGAGCACGGTGAAGTCGTCCCGCAGGAGCGCGGCGAGGCGGACCAGCTCCGTGGACTTGCCGCTGCCGCGCGCTCCGCACACGAGAAAGCGCGAGCGCACGGTGCCGAGCTCGACGAGGAGCTGGTCCGCGATGTCGCGGCTGGGCGTGCGTTCGCGGTCGGCGTACAACGGGCCCACGCCGTCCACGCTGATGCGCGCCTGCGGGTCGGTCACGGCGACGACCGGCTGCCAGTGGGATCGGAGCTGGGGGGTCACGGGGGCGGCCTAACCCCTTAGCCGCGCGTGTGGCCGAGCCGCGCGCGGTGGGCCTCGGCCAGGCCGCGGGCGCGCGCGGCGCGCGTCGGGTCCTCGGCGGCGTCGAGGAGCTCCGCCGCCGCCGTCGCCGCCCGCGCCACGTCGAGCTCGCCGATGTTCGCGTCGTCGAGCGCGCGCCCGGACGTCGCGAGGGCTTCGTCGAAGCGCTCGGTCGCGCCGATCGCCACATACGACGGGAGCGGACACAGCCGCGCGATCGCGAAGTAGGTCGCGCGCTGTTGATCGGAGAACGCCGCCTGTGCGAGCTCGAACTCGGCGAGCGCCTCGGCCCACCGGCGCTGTTCCTGGAGCGCGAGACCGAGGTTCGCGCGGCAGAACGCGGCCATGATGGTCTCGATCTCGAGCGCGAGCTCGAGCGCCTCGCGGTAGCGTCGCTCGGCCTCGACGGGGTGGCCGGTCAGGCGCTCGACGTCGCCGAGGTTCACGAGTGGATCGACCGTGCGGAGGCCGGCGCGCTCGCGGATGTCGAGGCACCGCGACGCCCATTCGCGGGCGGTGGCGTAGTCCTCGCGGTCGCGCGCGATCGACAACATCAGCGAGCCGGCGAGGGCGCAATCCTCCGCGGCCCCGAGGGCCTCGAAGCGTCCGAAGGCATCGAACGCGAACGACTCCGCCTCGACGTTGCGGTTGCGGGAGTGGGCCACGAGCGCCCGCCAGAGCACGAATTGTGCGCCGAGGTGCGGGTCGGGGGAGGTGGCCGCGTCCCGGCATGCGTCGAGCTCGGCGTCCGCGGCCGCGAGCTCGCCGCGGTGCCGGAGGACGCGCGCCATCGCCAGGCGCGCCCCGATGCGGACCGCGTCCCAGCCGTGCGCCTCCGCCGCCGCGAGCGCCTGTCGCGCGAGCTCTTGTGCGCGGTCGACCCGGCCGAGCTCGATGGAGAGCGTCGCGTCCTGCACGAGCGCCCGGCCCCACTCGGCCGACGGGGCGACCGGCGTCGCCGCGATCGCGATGTGCCGGCGCGCGGACATCGCGGCGGCGGTCGACAGATCGCCGGATCGACGGCTCCGGTCGATCGCGTCGCGCCAGAGCGGGAGCGCCGTGGGGAGGTCGCCGCTCGCCGCCACGTGCGCGGCCCGTCGGCCGGGGTCACGCCCCAGCATCGTGAGCGTGCGCGCGCACGCGCCGTGCAGCTCCGAGCCGGCGCCCTCTTCGTCGGCGAGCCGGAGCACCGCCTCCCGCAACAAGGGGTGCACGAACGACCAGTTCCCCGGGGACCCGGCGTGGGCGAGGCCCGTCGCGACGAGGGCGTCGACGAGCCCGTGGGACGGGGTCACGCCCGCCTCCGCGCACGCCACGCGCCACTCGACCTCGTTCACCTCCGCGCCGAGCACCGCGGCGAGCTGCACGGCGCGGCGGTCTTCCGACGGGCTCCCGGCGAGGGCGCGCTCGACCCGCGCCGTCCACACGGCGTGCAGGTCGTCCGGGAGGTCCGGCGTCGCGCCCGGGCGGAGCCGGTAGCCGTCCGGACCGGGCTCCAGCAGCCCGCGCTGCACCCAGTGCCCGACGAGCTGCACGGCGAACAGGGGGTTCCCCGCGGTGCGTTCGGCGACCAGGCGCACGAGGGTGGCGTCGAGGCCGAGCAGCTCGTGGATCAGCCGCACGTGCGCGTCGTGGGTCAGCGGCCCGACCGCGACCCGGGTGGTGCGCGGATCCGCAATCAGGCGATCGAGGTGGGCCTCCTGCGCCGGCTGGGGCGCGGCGTCGTCCGAGACCGTGACCAGGAACAGGGCGGGAACCGGCGCGGCGGCGCGCATCGCGTGCTGGGCGAGCGCGAGCGCCTCCTCGCCCCACATCCCGTCGTCGATCCAGATCACCAGCGGGCGGTCCTCCGCCGCGAGGGCGCGCAGGAGCCGGAACGCCAGCTCGGTGCGCCGTTGCAAGGGTGGCGCTTCGTTCGCCGCGGCGGGAGAGAGCCAGGCGGTCAGCGGCCTCGACTCGGCCTCGCCCACGAGCTCCGTGAGGGCTGCGCGGAGGTCGACGGGCGCCGCGCGCGCCCGTAGCCCACGCCGGAACATCGGGACGATGCCGCAGGTCGCGCCGGGCGTCTCCTCATGGCGCGCGACGAGGATGCTCGCGGCGCCGGCGGCGTGGGCGCTCTCGCACAACCATGCCGCGAGCGTGCTCTTTCCGTATCCGTCCGGCCCGCGGAGCACGACGCACCGCGCGGTTTTCGTGCGGTGGACCGCGCCGAGGGCCGACCACAGCGCGCGTCGTTCGGCGTCCCTCCCGATGAGCGGCGGGTTCCGCGCGCCGAACAGGCTCTGTCCGACGTCGGGCAGGCCTCGCCGGCGGGTCCGTTCGCCCGTCGGCATCTCCGGGAACGGAGGTTTCGCCCGGCGAGGGGCCGGGCGCGCGCCGACCGGCGGCGACAGGTCGGGCATCGTCGGGAGGTCCGCCGTGATCCCCCGGGCCCCGGATCGGACGACCTGGATCGGCACGGTCGGGGGCGCGTCGGGAATCGGCGCGGCGCTCGCCGCGGCGCGGCGGGGTGCCACGTAGCGCCCGAGATCGCGCAGCGCCCAGGCCGCGTCGGCCGCCCGGGCGAAGCGCCGCCGCGAGTCTTTCTCCAGGAGGGCCTGCAGCCAGTCCTCGAGGCCCGAAGGCACGGGCACCGGGGGTTCGAGCGGTGGCAGGGCGCGCTGCGTGTGCGCCACGAGCCCTGCGGCCGGTCCGACGCGGCCGAACGGCGGTGCGCCGGTCATGAGCGACCACGCCACGCAGCCGAGCCCGTACAGATCGGTCCACGGCCCGATGCGGCGTTCGTCCTCGTCGAACTGCTCGGGGGCCATGTACGCCGGCGTGCCGGCGTGCACGCGGTCCCCCTCGTGGGTCGTGTCGCGGTCGACCGCGTGCGCGAGCCCGAAGTCGGTCAGGCGCGGAACGCCGTCCTCGGACCAGAGCACGTTGCCGGGCTTGATGTCGAGGTGCACGACCCCCCGGGCGTGGGCGTGGCCGAGGGCGTCGAGGAGCGACATCAGGATCGACGACCCGCGCTCCCACGGCACGCGTCCGCAGAGGTCCGTGAGGCTGCGCGTGCCGGCGAACTCCATGACGAGGTAAGGCGCGCCTGTGGGGAGCCGCCCTTCCGACGCCCTCGCGGTGTCCTCGGGCACCACCCCGTGCTCGAGCACCGACACGATGTTGTCGTGGTCCAAAGCGGCAGCCAGCCGTGCCTCGTGCGCGATCGCCGTCGCGACGCCGTCCCCGCGCGCGGCGGCCGCGGTGAGCACCTTCACCGCGACGCGCACGCGGCGCGCGCGATGCGACCCCTCCCACACGACGCCCGTTCCGCCTCGACCGATGGGCGCGTGCAGTTCGAAGGGACCGAGGTGCATCGAGACTCCGAAGCGCGAATCGGCACGCGGGCGTGTGCGGCGCGAAACAATGTGTCACACCCGTCCGTCGACCTGCGTTATCATCCGGGCAAGCGGAGTTCCCCCATGTCGTTCGCACTTCTGTCCATCCTCGCCGCGTGTTCCGACTACGCCGTCAACAAGACGGGCGATCTCATCGTCGGCGGCGAAGACGATGCGGTGCCCGACATCGAGGTGGATCCGACGCAGATCGACTTCGGAACGGTGCAGGTCGGCACCGATGCGTCCGTCAGCCGCGTCGTCACCGTGTCCAATGTGGGGGAGGCGGCCCTTCAGCTGAGCGCGCTCCGCCTCGAGGACACCACGGCGCCGTTCACCTTCTCGGCGCTGAGCAACGTGCTCGTCGAGCCCGCCGGCACCGCGAACTTCACCGTCACGTTCGACCCGGTCACCGCGGTGGACGCGAACACCCGCGTGTTCATCCCCAGCAACGACCCGGTCGATGCCGAGGTCGCCGTGCGGCTCACCGGCCTCGGCACCGCGCCCGCCATCTCGGTGTCGCCGGTCTCCTACGACTTCGGCGAGCCCTACGTCGGCTGCCCCGAGTCCCTCCCGATCACCATCGCGAACGTCGGCACCGCCCCCCTCGAGGTGTCTCGCCTCGACTACGTCACGGCGAGCAACGACCTCTCGCTCGACCGGAACGACGACGTGAACGGCGCGCTCCCCTGGTCGATCGAGCCCGGCGCGAGCGTCGAGGTCTACGTCGACTACGCGCCGATCGACGAGTACTCGGACGAGGGCTACCTCGCCGTCACCAGCAACGATCCGCTCCGCCCGAGCACCCAGGCCAGCCAGAGCGCCACCGGTCGCATCGCCGGCCGGAACCTCGACAACTACGTGCAGCCCACGCAGTCGTCGTCCGACATCCTGTTCATCATCGACAACTCCTGCTCGATGTCCGAAGAGCAGTCGAGCCTCGTGGCGAACTTCTCGGCCTTCATCGAGCAGTTCACCGAGAGCGCGGTCGACTACCAGATCGGCGTCATCACCACCGACAACGCGAGCTTCCGAGGCGACATCGTCACTCCGGACATGAGCGACCCGGTGGGCGAGTTCGTCGCGCAGGCCAACGCCGGCATCAGCGGCTCGGGCGACGAGCGCGGCATGGAGATGGCGTACAACGCCACGCAGTCCGGCGAAGACGCCGGCCCGGGCAGCGACTTCCTCCGGGACGACGCGCGCCTCGTGTTCGTGGCGGTCTCCGACGAGGTCGACTCCAGCCGCGACTCCTGGTCCGACTACCTCGACTACTTCCACACCCTCAAGGACGACGAGGACGACGTGATCTGGCACAGCATCGCCGGGGACTACCCGAGCGGCTGCGCCACGGCGGACGCCGGCATCGGCTACTACCAGATCACCTCGGCGACGGGCGGCCTCTACCTGTCGATCTGCGCCACCGATTGGGCGTCCTACCTCGAGGCCCTCGCCGAAGAGTCCGGCGCGAACCTCGATGAGTTCGAGCTCACGCAGTACCCCGTGCCCGAGACCATCGAGGTCCGCGTGAACGGCCTCTCGGTCAGCGTGGGCTGGGAGTACGACCCCGCCGGCAACGCGGTGGTGTTCGACGAGACCAGCATCCCCGAGGGCGGCGCCACCGTCGAGATCGAGTACGGCCTGTACGGCGACTGCGAGCGCTGAGGCGCGCGAGCGCTCACGCGTGAGGGCGCGGGTCGTAAGGCCCGCGCCCTTCGCGCTTTTGGTGCCGCGCGGGGTGCCGCTACGCCCGCAGGCGGGCGGCCACCGTGTCCAGCGCGACGGTCTCTTGCGCGCCCGTGCGGAGGTCCTTCAGCTGCGCCGTGCCGGCGGCGATCTCCTCCGGACCGCGCACGATCGCGAAGGGGATCCCCTTGTTGCCGGCTTGCTTGAACTGCTTTCCGAGCGCGCCCGGGGGCCCGAGCCACACCTCGGTCGGGATGCCGCTCGCGCGCAGGCGCCCCGCGAGGCGGAGCGCGTCGCCGTGGGTCTCGTCGGAGAACACGGTGATCATCGCGCGGGTCTCCGTGGTGGTGCCGGGCAACATCCCGCGCTCCTCCATGACCACGAGCAGGCGCTCCAACCCGAGGGACACGCCGACCGCCGGGACCTGGCGCTTCGCGAACATGCCGACGAGCCCGTCGTACCGGCCACCGCCGGACACGCTCCCGATGCCGCCGTCGGTGAGCACCGTCTCGAACACCGGTCCGGTGTAGTACCCGAGGCCCCGCGCGAGCGTGGCGTCGAAGGCGACGTGCCGCGCGCCCAGCGCCTCGGCGTGCTCGAGGACCTCGCGCAGCTCCGCCGCGTGGGCCCCCGCGGTGGGGCCGACGAGCTCGGCCGTGGTGTCGAGGTCGGTCGGGGCGGCGAGGAGGTCCCACAGGCGCGCGATCGCGTCCGCGGCGATGCCGCGCTCCGTGAGCTCGGCGGTGACGCCGTCGCGGCCGATCTTGTCGAGCTTGTCGATGGCGACGAGCACGGTGGACTCGCGCTCGGCCGCGCCCGCGGCGGCCACGATCGCGCTGAGGAGCTTGCGGTGGTTGAGGCGGACCTCGAACGCCGAAAAGCCGAGGGCGGCGATCGTCGTGTCGGCGAGGGCGACGCACTCGGCGTCCGCGACACGCGACGTGGAGCCCACGATGTCGGCGTCGCACTGGTAGAATTCGCGGAATCGCCCACGCTGCGGCTTGTCCGCGCGCCAAACGGGCTGCATCTGGTACCGCTTGAACGGCATCGGCAAGCTGCCGTTCATCGCCACGACGCGGGCGAGCGGCACGGTCAGATCGTACCGCAGCGCGAGGTCCGCCCGTCCTTCGCGGCCGCCCTCGCCGCGCTCGAGGATCCGGAAGATCAGCTTCTCGCCCTCGTCGCCGTACTTGCCGGTGAGGGTCTCGATGTTCTCGAATGCCGGCGTCTCCAACGGCTCGAAGCCCGCGCGGGCGAACGCGTCCCGGATGCGACCCATGACGTGCAGGCGGCGGTGCATCGCCTCGGGCATGAGGTCTCGGGTGCCGCGCGCGTTCTGGACCGACATGTGCTCCTCCGGAGGCGCGGTCTATCGCGCGGCGGGGGTGGCGAGCGCGCGGCGCGACGCGGCGCGGGCGCGATATGGCGCTCGACACACCGGTCAGTTGGGGAGAGCCCGTGAGCATCTTCTTCTACGCCCGCGAGCCCGGCTCCGAGGGGGCGATCGTCCCGGGAGAGGGCGAATCGGAGGGCCTCGCGCTCGACACGCTGCTCACGCGGGAGCGGCCCCCGCTCCGAGCGGCGCTGGAGATCGGCTCCGCGCTCGCCGACATCCTCTGCATCGCGAAAGAGGACGGGTTCGTCCACGGCGAGATTCGTACCGCGTGGGTGAAGGTCGACGTCAACGGGCGCGTCGCGGTCGACGGCTGGGGAGTGGGGCGCGCGGTCACCGCGGGCCCCGGCGGCGGCGTCAGCCCGGCCGCCGACATGTACGGTCTCGGGCTCGTCATGCACGCGATGCTCGCGTCCGACACGATGGGCCGGCTGCCCGGTGACGCCGAGGCGCACGACGACGAGGTGGTGAATCGCGTGCTCGCGATGGACTTCCGGACGGTCGAGGGCCGCCGCTGGCTCGAGGACGTGCGGAACTTCCTGTGCAAGATTCTGGCGTTCCACGACGATGAACGACCTTTCCCGCTCGACGCCGCGAACGTCCTCGCGTCGGTCGCCGCCCAGTGCCCTGGCGACACGCTGGCGGCGTGGGCCGGTCGCGCGGCGCGCGCGCCCGCCCCACGCGCGCTGCCGCCCGTCCCGCCGCCGAGCCCCACCGAGCGCCTGGGCGGCCCGGTCGCGGTCGCGGGGCCTTTCGGTGGGGGCGCGAAGCCGGCACGACGGCAGGCGCCCGCCGCCAAGGGCGAGAGCACCGCGTTCTGGAGCCGCGAGAAGATCGCGGCGATGCTCGCGGAGGAGGACGCGGAAGACGCGCCTCCGGCGCGCCTTCCGCCCCGTCGCGAGCCGCCGGTGCCCGACGCATCGGTCAGTCGCCCGCCCGCGCGGGATCCGGAGCCGCTCGGCGGCGCCCGCCCCGTCGCGTCGCCCCGCTTCGCCCCGCCGGACGACCTGCCCGCCGCGCGGCCGCTCGATCCTCCGCGACCGATCCGGGCCGAGCCTCCCCCGCGGCACGATCCCCCGCGTCACGATCCCCCGCGTCACGATCCCCCGCGTCACGATCCCCCGCGTCACGATCCCCCGCGGGCGGACAGGTCCGCGCCCCCTCCGCGCGCGCCGGAGCCGCCGCCGTTCGCGCCGGCGCGCTCGGCCCTCGACGACGATCCCTTCGTCGACGCGCCCGCGCCGAGCCGGCTCCCGCTGATCATCGGCGGGGTCGTCGCCCTGTTGTTCCTGTGTGGGGGCGGCGCCGCCGCCGTCGCCGCGTTCGGCTACTTCGCGACGTCCGGCGTGGCGCCGTCGGGCGCCGCGATCGTCGCGCCCGACGCCGCTGCGCCGACCGACCCCCCCGCTGCCGGCGCGGCCCCTGACGCCGGTGCGCCCGCGGCCGTCGGCGCCTCCCCGGCCGCTGCGGTGATGGCGGGAGAGCCTGCGGGTTCCGCTGCTGCGCCTGCCGCCGCGCCCGCCGCGTCGCCACCTCCGGCTGCGTCGCCACCTCCGGCTGCGTCGCCACCTCCGGCCGCGTCGCCGCGCGCGGCTTC
>CAMAXZ010000061.1 GCA_945862325.1 Klebsiella pneumoniae | reverse complement strand
CGCCGCGCCGCCCCTCGCCGCGCCGCCCCTCGCCGCGCCGCCCGCGCCTTCGTCCCTCGACGCGCCGGCGCCTCCGGCGCACCTGCTTCCCGTCCCGCGCTTCCGCGACCTGCACGTCGTCGGTCAGCTCGCTGCAACGTACATCCTCTGCGAGGGGGCGGGCGAGCTCGTCGTCGTCGATCAGCACGCCGCGCACGAGCGGGTCACCTTGTACCGCTTGCTCCGCGACCCCGAGAGCGCCCTCGGCCCTCCGCAGCGGCGCCTCGTCCCGGACGTGATCACCCTCGGGCCGGCACGCGCGCGTGTCCTCGCCGGGCGCGTCGACGAGCTCTCGGCGTTCGGACTCGACCTGAGCCCGCTCGGCGGCGCGAGCTTCGGGGTCCAGGCCGTCCCCGCCGCGCTCGCGCGGGTCGACCTCCCGACGCTCCTCGCCGACCTCGCCGACGCCTACGCCGAGGGAGAGGGGCCCGAAGCGGTGCGCGATCGGCTCCACCTGACGCTCGCCACCTGCGCGTGCCATGGGTCGATCCGCGCCGGTCAGCGCCTCGACCACGAGGACATGCGGGCCATCCTCGTCGCGCTCGACGAGGTCGACTTTTCGGTGTGCGCGCACGGACGCCCCGTCGCCATCCGTGTCGGCGCGAACGAGCTCGAACGTCGCTTTCACCGTGCCTGAGGCGCGACCGCTCGCCATCGTCGGGCCGACCGGCGCGGGCAAGTCCGACGTCGCCGTGGAGCTCGCGCTGCGTCACGGCGTCGACATCGTGTCGATGGACGCCATGCAGGTGTACCGCGGCATGGACATCGGCACCGCGAAGCTGTCGATCGCCGAGCGACGCGGCGTGCCGCACCGGTGCATCGACGTGCGCGACCCGGACGAGGCGTTCACCGCCGCGGACTTCGCCGCCGAGGTCGAGTCCGTCGGTTCGCGCGCGATCCTTTGCGGGGGGACGGTCTTCTACCTCCGTGCCTGGCGTGACCCGCTCGTCGCCGCCCCGCCCGCCGACGCCGCGCTCCGGGCCGCCTTCGAGGCGCTCCCCGATCCCCATGCGCGACTCACCGAGGTCGATCCGGCGCTCGCGGCGCGGCTCCACCCGAACGACCGGGTGCGGATCGTGCGCGGGCTGGAGGTCCACGCGCTCACCGGGCGCCCGTTGTCCGCGCTGCACGCCGCGGACCCGAAGGTTCGGCGCCCGTGCGAGATCGTCTGGATTGACCGGGATGATCTGTTCGAGCGACTCGACGCCCGCGTCGATCGCATGATCCGGGACGGGTACCTCGACGAGGTGCGCGGGTTGCTCGACGCCGGGTACGGCCGCGGGTTGAAGCCGATGAAGTCGCTCGGCTACGCGCACCTCGCCGCCCACCTCGCCGGCGAGCTCTCCCTCGCCGACGCGATCGAACGCACCAAGACGGACACGCGTCAACTCGCGCGAAAACAGAGGATGTTCTTACGTGGTCTCGGGTTGTCGCCGGGCGGCGATCCGGTCGAGGCCGGCCGACGCGCGCTGTCCTGAGGCGTCGCGCACCAAGGGCTTGACGGGCACGCCGCCGCGCGTCATCTTGATATTGAAAGCGAAAGTCGTTTCCATCGACCCGTCTCCGGGGGGCCGCATGATCGTCTGCTTGTGCCACGCCGTGTCCGACCGCACCGTGCGCCAGCTCGCGCGCGACGGTCGCTGCTCCACGGTCGGCGACGTGGCGCGCGCCTGCGGGGCCGGGAGCGATTGCGGGGCCTGCGCGGCGGACCTCGCCCGGATCCTGCGCGCGGAGCGGCCCGGCGGGCCCCGGCGAGAGGAACAGCTCGCCGCGAAGTGATACGACGGCGTCGGGAGGCCACGTGAAGGCTCGCGACCCGCAGATCCTCGAAGTGCTCAACGACGTCCTCAGCGCCGAGCTGACGGCGATCAACCAGTACTTCATCCACGCGAAGATGTGCTTGAACTGGGGGCTGCGCCGGCTGCACCGGGAGGTTCGCAAGGAGAGCATCGACGAGATGCGCCACGCGGAGCTCATCACGGAGCGGATCCTGTTCCTCGACGGGGTGCCGAACTACCAACGATTGAACAAGGTGAACGTCGGCGAGACGGTCCCCGAGCAGTTCGAGCTGGACCTCGCGTTGGAATACACCGCGATCGAGCGCCTGAACAAGGGCATCGAGCTCTGCCGCGCGGCCGGCGACAACGGCACCCGCGAGCTCCTCGAGCGCATCCTCGTCAGCGAAGAGGAGCACACGGACTGGCTCGAGACCCAGATCACGACGATCAAGCAGGTCGGCCTCGAGAACTACCTGTCTCAGCAGATCCACGAGCACGAGTAGCCGAATGGATCTCGTCCTCGACTTCGAACGTCCGGTCGTCGAACTCCGGCGACGCATCGACGGGCTCCGTGAGCTGCAGGCGCGCCAGGGGATCGATCTCTCCGCTTCCATCCAGGATCTCGAGCGGCAGGCCCTGCGCCTTCAAGAGCAGATCTTCACCGGGCTCACCCCGTGGCAGCGCGCGTTGCTCTCTCGGCACCCCGCGCGCCCCTTCACCCTCGACTACGTCAAGGCGTGGCTCACCGACTGGACCGAGCTCCACGGCGACCGCGCGGGCCACGACGACGCGGCGATCGTGGGCGGGATCGGCCGGCTCGGCGAGCGCCCGGTCTGCGTGATCGGGCACCAGAAGGGCCGGACGACCCGCGAGAACGTGCATCGGAATTTCGGGATGGCCCTCCCCGAGGGGTATCGCAAGGCCCTGCGCCTCATGCAGCTCGCCGAGCGGTTCGGCCTCCCCATCATCACCCTGATCGACACCGCGGGCGCGTTCCCCGGTCTCGACGCCGAGGCGCGCGGACAGGCCGAGGCCATCGCCAAGAACATCCAGGAGATGAGCACCTTCGGCGTCCCCGTCGTCGCCTGCGTCATCGGCGAAGGCGGCAGCGGCGGCGCGCTCGCCCTGGGCGTCGGGAACCGCGTGCTCATGCTCGAGCACTCGACGTACTCGGTCATCTCGCCCGAGGGCTGCGCGGCGATCCTCTGGCACGATCGCGCCGAGGGACCGCGCGCCGCGGAGGCCCTGAAGATCACCGCCTACGACTGCCACGCCCTGGGCGTCGCGGACGAAGTGGTGCCCGAGCCTGCCGGAGGCGCGCACCGCGACCCGGTCGGGGCCACGACCAACCTCCGCGTCGCCGTCGAGCGCCACCTCGACGCGCTCGTCGGGCTCTCCCGCGCGGCGCTTCGCGCCGACCGCTACGCGCGCTTCCGGCGCCTCGGAGCCTTCGAGGAGCGCCAGGGCTTCGGGGCCTGAGCGTGCTCGACGTACGCCCGGGGCGTCCGATCCGCGGCAGGGTGCGGGTCCCGGGCGACAAGTCCGTCTCGCACCGCGCGCTCCTGTTCGGGTCCATCGCGCAGGGGGTCACGCGCATCCGCGGGCTGCTCGAGTCCGAGGACACGCGCGCCACGGCGCGCGCGGTCGCGCAGCTCGGACGCCGTGTCTGGCGCGAACAAGGAGACGTCTTCGTCCAGGGTGGGCCCTGGCGGGACGCCGACGAGACGATCGACTGCGGCAACTCCGGCACCACCGCCCGCCTCGTGCTCGGCGCGCTCGCCGGGCGCGCCACCGCCACGCTCGACGGCGACGCGTCCTTGCGCCGTCGCCCGATGGCGCGCGTCACGCGTCCGCTCGCGGCCATGGGCGCCGACGTGGACGCCGCCCCGACCCTGCCGCTCCGCGTGCGGCGCGCCGCGCTCCGTGGCGTCGACTGGAGGGCGGAGGTGGCGAGCGCCCAGGTCAAGTCGGCGTTGCTCCTCGCCGGCCTCCACGCCGAGGGCCCCACGGTGTACCATGAGCCCATCGCCACGCGCGATCACACGGAGCGGATGCTCACGGCCATGGGGGCCACGATCGAGGCCGTGGACGGGCGTGTCACCCTATGGCCGGGCCCCCTCCGAGCGCTCGACGTCACCGTGCCGGGCGACATCAGCAGC
The DNA here is from genome assembly GCA_945862325.1 of Klebsiella pneumoniae. Classification (GTDB taxonomy): domain Bacteria; phylum Myxococcota_A; class UBA796; order UBA796; family SXON01; genus CAMAXZ01. The sequence continues at coordinate 22,791 of CAMAXZ010000061.1, read as the reverse complement.
GCCGCCTTCTGGATGGTCGCGGCGAGCATCGTCGCGGGGAGCGACCTCGTCCTCGAGAACGTGGGCCTCAACCCGACGCGCACCGGGGTCATCGACGTCCTCCGTGAGATGGGCGCGGATCTCGAGGTCCACGCCTACGACGGCGGCGCCGAGCCCGCGGGCGACGTGCGCGTGCGCGCGGCGCCGCTGCGCGGCGTGATCGTGTCCGGCGCGCGCATCCCGCGCCTGATCGACGAGATCCCCGTGCTCGCGGTCGCGGCGGCCTTCGCCTCGGGGACGACGGAGGTGCGCGACGCCGCCGAGCTGCGCGTGAAGGAGTCCGACCGCGTCGCCGCGACGGTTGCGGGTCTGCGCGCGCTCGGGTGCGCCGCGGACGCGCGGCCCGACGGGATGATCATCGAGGGTGGCGGCGCGCTTCACGCCGGCGAGGTCGCCTCCGAAGGCGATCACCGCATCGCGATGGCGTTCGCCGTCGCGGGCGCCCGCGTGGGCGCGCGGATCCGCGACCCGGACAACATCGCCACGTCCTACCCCGATTTCGTCGCCACCCTGGAGCGTTTGCGTGCCTGATCGGACCCGAGAGATCGCCATCGCCATCGACGGACCGGCGTCGTCCGGGAAGGGGACCGTCGCGCGTCGTGTCGCGGACGCCCTCGGCTACGCGTGGGTGGACACCGGCGCGCTGTACCGGGCGGTCGGCGAGCGGGCGATCGAGATCGGCGTCGATCCACGAGACGCCGAAGGCGCCACCCGCGTGGCGCGCGCGCTCCGCGTGCGGTTCGAGCGGGTCGGCGGCGCGCTCCGTGTCCTCCGCGACGACGTCGACGTGACCGCGCGCATCCGCGCCGAGGGCGTCGGCCGCGCGGCGTCGGCGGTCGCCGTCCACCCCGGCGTGCGGTCGGCCCTGCTCCAGACCCAGCGCGACCTCGGCGTCGCGGGCGGGGTCGTGATGGACGGCCGGGACATCGGCACGGTCGTGTTGCCCGACGCGGAGCTGAAGATCTTCCTCGATGCCTCGCTCGACGAGCGCGCGCGACGCCGCCACGGCGAACACCCCGGCGTGCCGTACACGCAGGTGCGCGACGATCTCGCCGCGCGCGACGCGCAGGACGCCGGCCGTGCCGTGGCGCCCCTGCGCCCGGCCGACGACGCGGTCCACATCGACACGACGGCCCTGACGATCGACGAGGTGGTGAGCATCATCGTGACGTTGGCGCGCGGTGCCCGGGATCGCGCACAAACAACCGTTGACGAGCCAGCACGCGTGAATTAGGACCGCGCCGCCGCCGAGCTTCGGCGGGCCGGGTCAGGCGCGAGTTGAGGACGCGCTCGTCTCTGGCGGGTGTCCGTCATCGTGGCGGTCGTCCGAACGAGCCCCCATCCTCATCGCCTCCTTCCGTCCGCCGGCGCGCCGGCGAGAGAAAAATCCCCGCATGGACTTCGAAAACATCGACCTCGACGCCCCGATCGATCAGCTCTCCCGCGAAGACTTCGAAAGCTTCTTCGACGACTACCTCGGCAACCGTTCCGTGCGTGAGCAGAGCGTCGTCCGCGGTACCATCATCGAGATCGGCGACGAGTTCGTGACGGTCGACATCGGCTTCAAGGCCGAAGGCGTGATCCGCCGCAACGAGTTCGTGAACGAAGCCGGCGAGATCACCATCGCCGTCGGCGACAGCGTGGATGTGTACCTCGACCAGATGGGCGAGGAAGACGGCCTGCTCGAGCTCTCCAAGGAGAAGGCCGACCTGATGAAGGCCTGGGACGAGATCTCCAAGGCGGTCGAGCGCGACGAGACCGTGCGCGGCACCATCACGCAGCGCGTCAAGGGTGGCCTCGCCGTCGACATCGGCGTGAAGGCGTTCCTCCCCGGCTCGCAGGTCGATCTCCGTCCGGTCAAGAACCTCGATCGTCTGCTCGGCGAGACCCACGAGTTCAAGATCATCAAGTTCAACAAGAAGCGCGGCAACATCGTGCTCTCGCGCCGCGTGCTCCTCGAGAAGGAGCGCGAAGAGCGCAAGTCCGAGACGCTCAAGAGCCTGCGTCCGGGCGCGATCATGCTCGGCACCATCAAGAACATCACGGATTACGGCGCGTTCGTCGATCTCGGCGGAATCGACGGCCTCCTGCACATCACCGACATGTCCTACGGGCGCATCCAGCACCCCAGCGAGATGTTCGAGGTCGGCGTGCAGATCGAGGTCAAGGTCCTCAAGTTCGACGAAGACAGCCAGCGCGTCAGCCTCGGGTACAAGCAGATCCGCCCCGACCCGTGGGAAGACGCCGAGTACAAGTTCCCCGTCGGCGCCATCGTCCGCGGCAAGATCGTGTCCATCGTCGACTACGGCGCGTTCGTGGAGCTCGAGGACGGCATCGAGGGCCTCGTCCACATCTCCGAGATGACGTGGAACAAGCGGGTCAAGAACCCCTCCAAGCTCGTGGAGGCCGGCCAGGTCGTCGAGGCCAAGGTGCTCGGCATCGACCTCGAGGCGAAGCGCATCAGCCTCGGCATGCGTCAGCTCGAGCAGAACCCCTGGGAGGTCACCTCCGACCGCTACCCGGTGGGCACCATCGTGCGCGGCCGCGTCCGCAACATCACCGACTTCGGCATCTTCATCGGCATCGAAGAGGGCATCGACGGCCTGGTGCACATCTCCGACATGTCCTGGGGTCAGCGCATCCGTCACCCGTCGGAGCGCTTCCAGCGCGGCGACGAGGTCGAGGCGCGCGTGTTGAACGTCGACGTCGACGCGGAGCGCTTCTCGCTCGGCATCAAGCAGCTCACCGAAGATCCGTGGATGTCGGTGCCCAGCCGCTACTACCTCGGCCAGGTCATCAACGGGAAGGTCGTCCACAAGGCGGACTTCGGCGTGTTCGTGGAGCTCGAGGACGGCGTGGAAGGCCTCGTGCACCACTCCGAGCTGATCAACGGCGGCCAGGACTGGCCGGCGCAGTACGTCGACGGCGCGCCCATCAGCGCGGAGATCATCAACATCGACGCGCACGACCGCAAGGTCAGCCTGTCGGAGCGCTCCGCGGTGGATCGCGCGAAGGGCGGCGACGTCCGCGAGATCCTGCGCCGTCAGGGCGACAGCTCCGCGCGCCTCGGCGACATCATGGGCGATCTGTCCCGCCGGATGCGCGAACGCGGCGAGTGAGCCGGTCGGCGGGAGCCCCTCGTGAGCACACAACGGGCGGCCCGCCGCACCACCGTCAATCCCGGCCGCCGCGCGGCGGCCGAGGCCCTGCTCGCGGTCGAGTCGGGTGAGCACGTCGAAGACGCGCTCGCGCGGCTCGCCCCTTCAGACGGCGCCGACCGCGCCCTCGCCTGGAACGCGGCGTTGGGGGTGCTGCGGCGCCGTTCGGCGTTGGACGACCTGATCCGCCAGGCGGCGAGGCGCGCCGTGCGCACGCTGGACCCCGCGGTGCTCGCGGTCCTGCGCGTCGGCGTGTTCGAGCTCCGGGAGACCCGCACCCCACCACACGCCGCGGTCGACCAGGCGGTCGAGCTCGCCCGCGCCTTGAAGGTCGGGCACGCCGCCGGATTCGTGAACGCGGTGCTGCGGAACCAGCACGGCTTCACGCCCGACCCGGAGGCCGCGCTCGGGCACCCGGCGTGGCTGGTGCACGCGTGGCGCGCGCGGTACGGCCAGGAGGCGGCCGACGCCTGGATGAACGCGAACAACCTCCCCGCGCCGATCTTCCTCGTGGCGAAGGAGGACGCGGCCGGGGTGAGCCGCGCGTTCCAACACGCCGGCGTCGCCCTCGGCGCGACCGCGGAGGGCGTGTTCCGCGTGCCCGAAGGGGCGGGGCGGCCCGAAGAGTGGCCCGGCTATGCCGAGGGGCGCTGGTGGATCATGGACCCGGCGGCCGTCGCCGTGGCCGACCTGCTCGGGCCGGTCGACGGGCTGCGCGTGCTCGACGCGTGCGCCGCGCCGGGCGGCAAGACGTTCCGACTGGCCAGCCGCGGCGCGGAGGTGCTCGCCACCGACGTCGACGAGCGGCGCCTCGAGCGCCTGGGCGACGGGGCGCGCCGCCTCGGCGTCGCGCTCTCCGTCCGAGCCGTCGACTGGGCGCAGGCTGGGGCGACGGTCGACGGCGCGTTCGACGCGGCGATCGTGGACGCCCCGTGCTCCGGCCTCGGCACCCTGCGGCGCCACCCCGACGCCCGCTGGCGCCGCCGGCCCGAAGATCTCGTGGCGAACGCGGATCGACAGCGAGCGATCCTGCACGCGGTGGCGCGCGCGGTGCGGCCCGGCGGGGCGATCGTGTACGCCGTGTGCTCGCCCGAGCCCGCGGAGGGCGTCGAGGTCGCGCGCAGCCTCGGGTGGCCCATCGAGGCCGTGTTCGACAACGCACCGTCGCCCGACGGCGCGGACGTGTTCTGGGCCGCGCGGATGCGGGCCCCCGCGGGACCGCCCGCGTGAACCCGCTCGAAACACCGATGTTCCGGCAGTTCTTCGAGCTGAAGGAGCAGGTGCCGGACGCGCTCCTGTTCTTCCGCATGGGGGACTTCTACGAGCTGTTTGGCGAAGATGCCGTGTACACCGCGGGCGCGCTCGAGCTGACCTTGACCGCCCGAAACAAGGACGACCCGAACGCCGTCCCGATGTGTGGGGTGCCGCACCACGCCGCCGAGGGCTACCTCAGGCGGCTGTTGGAGTTGGGGAAGAAGGTCGCGATCGCGGATCAGGTAGAGGATCCGAAGCTCGCGAAAGGACTGGTAAAGCGGGCGATCGTGCGGGTGCTCACCCCGGGGCTCGTGGGAGAGTACGCCGAGGCGCACGAGCCGACGTGGCTGGTCGCGGTCGCCGGCGGGCCGGGGGCGTACGGCTTCGCGTCGCTCGACGCCTCCACCGGCGACCTGCGGGTCACCGAGCTGACCTCCGCCGACGAGGTGCTCGCGGAGCTCGCCCGCGTCGAGCCGAAGGAGGCGCTGCTGGCGCCGGAGGTGGACGAGCCCGAGCTCCGCCGTGCCCTCGGCGCGGCGTGCGTGACCCCGATGGCCGCGCCGGCGCTGGATCGAGGCGCGCTCCAGGCGAGGTTCGACCCCGACGGACTCGCGGCGGTCGGCGATCCGGGGCTTGTCGCCGTGACGATGGCGCTCGGCTACGCGGAGCGTTGGCTGCGCGCCGGGCTCGCCCACGTCCTCGACGTGCGGCCGTACGTCGCCAGCGCCGCGCTCGGCCTGGACGAGGCGACCCGCCGCAACCTCGAGCTCTTCCGGCCGCTTCGCGGCGCTGGGCGAAAGGGCACCGTGATCGGCCTCGTCGACGTGGCGCGCACGGCGATGGGGGGCCGCGCCCTCCGTGACTGGCTCGGCGCGCCCCTCGTCGACGTGGCGGCCATCCGCGCGCGCCACGCCGCAGTCGAAGCGCTCGTGGACCGCGGGGACGCGCGGCGGGCGGCGGTCGACGCGCTGAGCGGGGTGGCAGACCTCGAACGGATCGCAGGTCGGGTGGTGCAAGGCACCGCCACTCCTCGCGATCTTGGCGCGCTTCGGGGGTCTTTGGCGCGCGTGCCGGTCCTGCGCGCGGCCCTCCCGGCGGCCGTCGCCGCGCACCTCGCGGACGACGACTGCGCCGACGTGCTCGACGACCTGAGCGCGTGGCTCACGGAGGATCTCCCGGCGACGCTGACCGACGGCGACGTCATCCGCGACGGCGCGGACCCCGAGCTCGACCGGCTCCGGACCCTCGCGCGGGACGCGCGCGGGTCGATCGCCGCGATGGAGGCGCGCCTGCGCGACGCCACCGGGGTCGCGAGCTTGAAGGTGCGACACAACGCCGTGTTCGGCTTCTTCATCGAGGTCACCAAGGCCAACCTGCACCGTGTGCCGACCGAGTGGCACCGCAAGCAGACCGTGGCGGGCGGCGAGCGCTTCATCACCGCGGAGCTCAAGGAGTACGAAGAGGCGGTGGTCGGCGCCGACGACACCCGCGTGCGGCTCGAGGCCGCGCGCTTCGGGGAGCTCCGCGCGCGCGTCGCCGCGAACATCGTCCGGCTGCAGCGCCTCGCCGCCGGGGTCGCGACCGCCGACGCGCTGTGCGCCTTCGCAGAGCTCGCGGTGCGCCACCGATGGTGCCGCCCCGACGTCGGACCGGGCTTCAGCCTCGACCTCGAGGCCTCGCGGCACCCGGTGGTCGAGGCCACCCTGCGCGACGAGCGGTTCGTCCCCAACGATCTGCGCCTCGACGAGCGGGGCCGCGTGGTCGTGCTCACCGGGCCGAACATGGCGGGAAAAAGCACGCTGATGCGCCAGGTGGCGCTGGTCGTCCTGCTCGCCCAGGCCGGGTCCTTCGTGCCCGCGTCCCGCGCCACGGTCGGCGTCTGCGACCGCATCTTCGTCCGCGTCGGGGCGAGCGACGACCTGTCCCGTGGACAATCGACCTTCATGGTCGAGATGAGCGAGACGGCGAACATCCTCGCCGGCGCGACGGCGAAGAGCCTCGTGCTGCTCGACGAGATCGGTCGCGGCACCAGCACCTACGACGGGCTGGCGATCGCCTGGGCGGTCGCGGAGGACCTCCACGATCGCGTGCGCTGTCGCGCCGTGTTCGCCACGCACTACCACGAGCTCGCGGCCCTCTCGGAGAGCTGCCCGCAGGTGCGGAACCTTCACGTCTCGGTCGCGGAGCACGGCGAAAAGATCGTGTTCCTCCGCCGCGTGAAGGAGGGGCCCGCGAGCGGCAGCTACGGCATCCAGTGCGCGCGGCTCGCTGGGCTCCCGCACCCGGTCGTGGCGCGCGCGCGCGCCTTGCTGAAGCAGCTCGAGCGACGTCGTCCGCGCGCCGAGGCCACACAGATGGCCCTGTTCGGCGCGCCCGCCGCCCCGGACGTCACGCCGCAGCCGCCCGCGGCCGCGCCTCTCGAAGATCCACTTCGGACCGCCATCACGGCGCTCGATCCCGACCGCCTCTCCCCGCGCGAGGCGCACGAGGCGCTCTACCGCCTCCGCGCGCTCCTCGGGTGAGCGTGTCCGCCGACGCCGGCCCGACCGACGCGTGGACCGCGGCGACCGAGGCGTTCCTGGGCTGGGCCAAGGTCGAGCGTGGGTGGTCGAAGCTCACGGTGGCCGCGTACGCGGCCGATCTCCGGCGTCTCGGGGGCTGGCTCGCCCGGCGCGGGGTGCCGACCCCCGAGGCGGTGACGGCGGGCGAGCTCGGCACCTACCTGACGGTGCTCGCGGACGAGGGCCTCGACCCGCGCTCGCGCGCGCGGCACCGGAGCGCGTTTCGCCAGTTCTTCGGCCACCTGCGTGACGAAGAGCGCGTCGCGGTGGACCCTTCGGCGCGCATCGAGGCCGTCGCGCCGGGACGCCGGCTGCCCGACACCCTGTCCGAAGCGCAGGTGGAGGCCCTCCTCGCGGCGCCCGACCGCACCACCCTGCTCGGCCTCCGCGACGCGGCGATGATCGAGCTGATGTACGGGTCTGGCCTGCGCGTGAGCGAGCTCGTCGGGCTGCCGCTGGCGGCCGTGCACATGGGGGCCCGCCTGCTGCGGGTGCGAGGGAAGGGCGATCGCAGCCGACAGATCCCCTTCGGCGACGCCTCGGCGTCGCTGCTCGTCGACTGGCTCGCGCGCGGGCGGCCGGAGCTCGACCCCGACGGTCGATGCCCGGCCTTGTTCCTCAGTCGCCTCGGCAAGCCGATGACGCGCCAGAACTTCTGGGAGCGCCTCGGCGCCCACGCGCGCGGCGCCGGCCTGCCGGACGTACACCCGCACACGTTGCGCCACGCCTTCGCCACGCACCTCGTGTCCCGGGGCGCCGACCTGCGCGCCGTGCAGGCGATGCTCGGCCACGCCGACATCACCACGACCCAGATCTACACCCACGTCGCGCGCGAGCGGCTGCGGCGCGTGCACGCCGAGGCGCACCCGCGCGGCCGTTGAGTCTGGTTCTACGTGGTGTTCACTGAATCCGCGACTCGCGGTCGGTCACCTGCCGCATCGTGTCGCCGGCCACGCTCGGCGTCTCGTACTGCGCGATGTCCGACAGGCTGATCACCCCGCGCAACGTGCCATCGTCGGCGATCACCAGCAATCGCGACTTCCGACGTTGCCCCATCTGCTGTTGCGCGCGCGCGAGGTCGTCGTCGGGCCGGCAGCTCACCACCTCGTCCGTGGACATGATCTGTCCCACCGGGGTGCTCGGGTCCCGCGCCTCGGCCACCACGCGGACAGCGATGTCGCGGTCGGTGACCACCCCGAGCACCCGTCCGCCGGGGTCGCACACCGGAACGAAGCCGATGTTCCGGTCGCGCATCCGGACCGCCACGTCCTGGATCGGGTCTTCCTTGCCGCAACACTCCACGTCCCGCTTCATGATGTCTTCACAACGCACGTCGTGCTCCTCCCGTCTGGGGCATCGTAGGCACCGCAGGACGGCGCGACGCGGATGAAGCGCGGCGTTGTCCCCGCGCGCCCGCGGCCTAGCTTGAAGCGCGTGGGGGCTCCATGAAGCTGCTTTCTCCGGGTGTTCATGCGTGGCTGGACTACGCGCTCGTCGTCGTCCTCGCCGTGTCGCCGCTCGTGCTCGACTTCGGCGGCGTGGCCGCGACCGTGGTCTGGGTGCTCGCCGCCGCCCAGGCGATCCTGTCCTTGGTCACGGACTATCCGGGCGGCGTCGCCCGAATGATGCGGTTCCCCGTGCACGGCGCGCTCGAGCTGCTCGTCGCGCTCGCGCTCCTCGCGTCGCCGTGGGTGTTCGGGTTCGCGGACGCCGACGCCCCGCGAAACCTCTACGTCGCGACGGGGATCGGCCTGCTCGTGGTCTGGGCGGTCACGGACTACCGCGTGCGCGATCCGGTCATGGGGCGTGCGCCGGGTGGGCGGGTGCCCACCGGTCCCGGATGATGTCGAGCACCCGCAAAACGGCCTTGTAGCTTCCGAAAGGGGGGTAGACGTACACGCCGTTCACCCGCGGGTGCTGCGCGACCTCCGCGAGGGCCTCGCGCGCCACCTCCACGCCGACCAGGCGCTGCGCATCGCGATCTCCCGCGTCGGCGAGGCGACGCCGGATCGGCTCGGGCACCTGCATGCCCGGCACCTCGTTGTGCAGGAACTCGGCGTTCTTGCTGCTCGCGAGGGGCATGATGCCAACGAGGAACGGCACCGCCGGGAGGTCCTTCGTGCGCTCGAAGAACCGGTAGAGCACCGCGGAGTCGAACAGGGGCTGACTGAAGAAGTACTCGGCGCCGGCTTCGACCTTGCGGCGGTAGCGATCGACCTCGAGCTCGAGGTCCATGTGGCCGGGGTTGCAGCCGGCCCCGACGAGCAGCTCGGTGCGGCCGCCGATTGGCTGACCCGAGAAGTCGAGCCCGCGGTTCATCATCTGGATGAAGGTGATGAGGCCGATGGAGTCGATGTCGAACACCGCGGTGGCGTTCGGGTAGGTGCCCATCTTCGGCGGGTCGCCGGTGATCGCGAGGATGTTCCTCAGTCCCAGGGCGTTCGCGCCGAGCAGGTCCATCTGCATGCCGAGCAGGTTGCGGTCGCGGCAGCAATAGTGGACGACGGACTCCATGCCGCAGCGCTGGCGCACGAGCTGCGCGAGCGCCGCGGGGCCCATGCGGGCGACCGCGCGCGGGCCATCCGCGATGTTCACCACGTCGACGCCCGCGGCCATCAACATCGCCGCGCCGTCGACCGCCTTGAGCGCGTCGATGCCGCGCGGCGGGTCGAGCTCGACCGACACGCAGAACTTTCCCTCGTAGAGCTTTCGTCCGAAGTCGCTCTTCTCGGAGGGGTGCGCGCCCGGCGGCGGCAGCGTGGGCTGCGAGGGCTCCGACTCCGCCACCGCGGGCTCCGCCGGGAGCGTCGTCGGGCGTCGCTCGTTCTGTACGGCGCGCACGAAGCTCCGCATCATGCGGATCATGTCCGGCGTGGTCCCGCAGCATCCGCCGACCACGGTCGCCCCGAGCTGCACGAAGCGCCGGGCGTGTTCGGCCATGTACTCGGGCGCCGCCAGGTACAGCGTGCGGCCTTCGATCACCTGGGGCAACCCGGCGTTCGGCATGGCGGCGAGCTTCATGTCGCCGACGAGGGGCACCATGCGCTCGAGGATGTGCTGCACGCCGCGCGGGCCGTTGCTGCAGTTGGTCCCGAACGCGTCGATCGGCCACGCGCGCACCGTGCGCGCGGCGGTTTCGGGGCTCTCTCCCTCGATCTGTTGCTGGCCGGGCCCCACGAGGTTGAAGGACATCGACGCGATGATCGGCCGGTCGCACACGGCGCGCACCGCGCGAACCGCCTGCCACAGCTCCGGCAGCCGCGTGAAGGTCTCGAGAACGAACAGGTCGGCGCCCGCGTCGGCGAGCACCTCGGCCTGCTCGCGGAACACCTGGTACAGGTCGCCCGGCGTGAGCTTGCCGACGGGGGCGAGCAGCGCGCCGGTTGGGCCGATCGAGGCGGCCACCCAGCACTTCCCACCCGCTTCGGCGCGCGCGAGCTTCACGCCGGAGGCGTTGATGTCGCGCAGGCGGTCCTCGAGGCCGTGCGCCGAGAGCCGAACGCGATTCGCGCCGAAGGTGTTCGTCGTCAGGACGTCCGCGCCGGCCTTCCGGTAAGACGCGTGGATCTCCCGGACGATCTCGGGTTGGCCGAGGTTCAGCTCGTCGTAGCAGCGGTTGATGAACACCCCGCGCGCGTAGATCTCGGTGCCCATCGCGCCATCGAAGAGGACCACGCGGTTCGTCAGCGCGTCCTTGAAGTCAACCGGACCCATCGGTCTCCATCACTCGTGTTGTCAGGCTAGCGTTTCGGGCGCCGCCGTGTCGTCGAAGTCCGGCACCAGCGTGAGCGCCAGTACGGTGATGTTGTCGCCGCCCCCGCCCCGGTTCGCCGCGTTGACGAGCGTGCGGCTCGCCTGCATGACCGCGAGCCCCGGGCGCTCCTCGTTCGCGCCGGCGGCCACGGTCGAGCGCAGCAGGTGGGCGATCGCGGCCTCTTCTTCGGCGGCGTAGTCGACCAGGCCGTCCGAGCAGAGCACGAGCCACTCGCCGGGGAGGAGGTCGAACACCCGCGTGAACGGCGTCGGACGCTCCGCCATCATGGCGTCGTCGAAGCGCCCGAGGAAGCCCGTGAGCGCGAACCGCGCGTCGCCGCTCCACGCCCGGCCGCCGGTGCGGATCGCGTCGCGGATGCGCTCGCCGATGACGTTGTCGTCGCTCGTCAGCAGCGCGGCGCCGTGGCGGCCCACCACATAGGCGCGCGAGTCGCCGAGCGAGGCGACGTGGACGCGGTTGCCGAGGGTGACCGCGACCACGGCCGTCGTGCCCATCGGCACCATCCGATCGAGGTCGGCCCCGGCGATCTGCCGCGCGCCCTCGCAGACCGCCTCGTTCGCGCGGGCCAGCGCGTCGTCGAGCGCATCGAGCACCGCGGGGCTGTCGGCGTGGCGGAGCTCGGCGGTCGAGGCCACCCACCAGGACCGCACGGCGCGCGCGGCGAGCTGACTCGCGAGGTCGCCGGAGCCCGCGTTGCTCTGACTGATGCCGTCGAAGACGGCGAGGAGCGACATGTGGGGCTCGCCGAGGGCGAGGAAGCTGTCCTGGTTGGTCTGCGACTGCAGCGACTTCAGGAGGCCGATGTGGGAGTCGAAGCCGGCGACGGCGCGCCAGCCGCGCACCCACCCCAGGCGCGCGCGCAGAGTGGCGCAGGCCGCGGCGATCTCCAGGCGCTCGGCGAGGTTCAGCCCGTCGGACGGGCGGAGCTCGGGGGTGCTCGCGAGCGCCTCGGTGAGGATGCCGAGCAGCTCGGGGTGGAGACCGGGGCACGCCCCGGCGACGAGCGGGATGAGCGGCGCCTCGATGATCTCCGGGTCGGGGAGGGGACCGGTGACCTGCTCGAGCACGAGTCGCGCCACCCACCGCACGTCGTCTCGACGAGAGGCGTCGGTGGCGGGGGCTTCGGCGCCGAACCGCGGCCCGTCGGACGTCAGCCGCACGTCGGCGCGCGTGTGCGCCGGCGAGCGGCCGCGGGCGTGCACACGCCCGAGCGCGAGGGCGAAGGACCGCGCGAGGTCGAGCCCGGCGCTGTCGGGGAGGCTGCCGGGCGACGGCAGCTCGAGCTCTGGCGGGGCGTCGGGCGCCAGCGCGGACCACGCCCCGTCGGTGCGAGTGAGCCGCGGATCGCGCTCGGCGAGCGCCTCGACCGCCTCCCACCAGGCGCGGAAGCGGCCCGCGGCGACGAGCTGACGCGACGTGAGCCAGTCGCGCACGTCGTCGACGCTCACCGGCGACTCGAGCTCGGCGATCAGCGCGGCGAGCGCGCCGACCGGGTCGTGCTCGAGCCAGGCGCGCGCGGCCGTCGGCTCCGAGACGCTGCGCGCGAGCAGGCCGCCGTCGGCGCAGCGCTTCCAGACCGTCGCGAGCGCGGCCCGGCTGACGACCACGGGCCGGTCGGCTCCGGAGGTCTCCCAGCGGATCCGGACCGCCTCCGCGTCGCCCGATTCGACGATGGCGAACCCGAAGGCGGCATGGTGCAGCACGTCCCCCGGTCGGAGGGACGCGGCGGTGGCGATCGGGTTCATGACCCGCGGGGTTATACCGCCGCCCCGCGAGGTGCCCGTGGAAGTGCGCGATCCGATTCACGGGGCGATCGGGGTTTCGGACGACGAGACCGCGATCGTCGACGACCCGTACGTGCAGCGCCTGCGGGGCATCAAGCAGATGGGCTTCTCGGAGCTGCCGTTCCCGAGCGCGGTCCACACGCGGTACGCCCACGCGCTCGGGGCGATGGAGCTCTCAGGTCGTGCGTTCGACGCCGTTTTTCGGCGCGACCCGTTCCCCCCGGAGCGCCGCGCGGTGTTCCGCAGCCTCATCCGGGTCGCCGCGCTCTGCCACGACCTCGGGCACGCCCCGTTCTCGCACTGCACCGAGTTCGCGATGCCGCCGCTGCGCGCGCTCGCCCTCGACGCCTACGTGCCCGACCTCGTCGCCGACCGTCTCGATTTGTCGGCGTCTCACGAGGATTACACCGTCCTCCTGTTGACCCGATCCCCCCTCGCCGAGCGCATCGCCGGCACGTTCGGGTTCACCGGCGCCCATGTCGCCGCGCTCGTGTCTCGCGAGGTGCGCGCGCCGGATGACCTCTTCATCGTCGACGGGCGCGATTATCGGCGTGTGCTCAGCCAGATCATCAGCAGCGAGCTCGACGTCGATCGCCTCGACTACCTCGTGCGCGACTCGTACTTCTCGGGCGCTCGGTACGGACAGGTCGACGTCGACTGGCTCCTCCGAAACCTCGAGTGGCACGAGGACGCGGCCTCCGGCGACGTGTCGCTCGCGCTGGATCACCGCGCGATCTACGCCTTCGACGACTACATGATCGCCCGCTTCCACATGTTCATGCAGGTGTACTTCCACCACAAGTCGGTGGTGTACGAAGAGACGTTGAAGCGTCACTTCACCGGGCCTTCGTGCCAATACTCGTTCCCGGCCGACGCGCCGTCGTACCTGCCGCTCGACGACATCCACCTGCACGCGTACCTCCGCGCCGGGGTGGACGAGTGGTGCCGGCGGGTCTCCGAACGTCGCCCGTACCGGCGCGCCCTCGAGCTCCACGGGACGCCGGAGGAGGTCGACCTTACCCCCACCCTGGCGAGGCTCGCGGACGCCGGTATCGACGCGATGTCCGCGACCTCAACCGGAAAACTGAGCCGATACGCGGCGATGGGCCGAAAGCGCGAGCGCGCGCCGAGCATCTGGGTGGTGCAGCGCGGCCCGGGGCAGGGGGTTCGCGCCGTGCCCCTCGAGTCCGCCACGCGCATCTTCGAGCGCTACCAGGACGAGCGCCACATCGCGCGGGTCTATGTGCCGGAGGAGCGCCTGGCGGAGGCGCAGCGGATCGCGCGCGGCGGTGTCGTCAGCGGTCCTTCTTCTCGGGATCCAGCTGGCCCTCGGCCTTGAGCTTGTCGTACAGGTCGCGCTTCGGCGCGGCGAAATTGTTCGGCGCGTCGGAGGAGGTGTCCGCGAGGCTGGACACCAGTCGCTCGCCGTAGCGGCGCACGATCCGCTCGCGAACCGCGCGGAGGAAGTCGGTCGTCGTGCCCACGGAGCCTCCTGGTGCGCCATGGGTAGCGCCGCGGGCGGAGCGGCGCAACGAGGGCGAGGACACACGAATCGTGGAACAAGTGGATACACCACGCGAGCCGCAGGAGGGGGCGTGTCCGAAACGGCCGAGGCCTTCGAACTCTGGATCCGACGCGGCGCGGGCGAGTCGGCGTGGTCGGTGCGATTCGAGACGCGCCAGGGCAAAGGGCTGCTGCGGGTGCAGCGCCCCGGCATGCTCATCGACCCGCCCGCCCGCCCGACCGGCTCGGAGGATCGGATGACGAGCGCGGCGCTTCGGGCCACGCGGTTCCTCTACGTCGCGGACGCCGGTCGGGTGCGCCATACGTGGTCGCTCGAGCGACTCGAAGACCTGATGCTCGAGCGGGTGCGCACCGACGAGTGGACGCGCCTCGCGGCCCATCGCGAGGGCACCGCGTCGTTCCTCGTGCTCGACTCCGGGGCGCTCACGCGCCCGATCATCGAGGAACAACCCCCCGGCGCCGCCGATCAGCGCCTGATGCTCGAGGGCTTCGAGCGTGAGGTCGCCGCCCTGGTCGAGCGAGGCCGCGACCGACTGCACGCCATGACCGGAGAAGACGACCCGATCGAGGCCGGCTCGGCGACCGAGGAGGAGCCCATCGAGGCCGCGGCGGACACCGACGAGCACGAGGTGGTGGCGACCGTGCGGGCGCATGACCCGCGCGCGGCGCCGATCGTCTCGCACCTCAGCACGGGGCCGGCGTTGGACGCGGGTGTTTGGGACGAGGGTGGCGAGGTCGCCGGGGCGTCCGAGCGGACGACGGACCCCGGGCGCATCAACACCGAGCCGCTCGGGCGGGCGCTCCGTCTGCGACGCCACCCGGTCGACGTGGTGCCGCAGAGCGCGTTCGACCTCGCGCCGACGCCGTCCACCGTCTCGCGGGACGTGCAGGTCCGTACGACCTCCCTCATCCGGCACCTTCGACGCCGCATCGCCGACGATCAGGCCCGCATCGCGGCGCTCGAGGCGCGCGTGCGCGCGCTCGAAGCGCAGGTCGCCGTGGACGCGTCGTCGTAGCGGGCCGGGCCCGCCCGAACGTGTTAGGCCCCCGGCCCTTTCGCGACGACGGAGCCTACATGTCGAAGAGACGCGCTGACCGCGTGGCGTCCACCGTGTTCGCGGAGCTCTCGCGCATGTTGCGGGAGGACGTGAAGGACCCGGCGGTCGCCGACGTGAGCCTGACCGAGGTGAGCGTCAACGACGACCTCACGGTCGCCCGTGTGTGCTGGCTGCCCCTCGGCGGCCACGGCGACCGCGTCGCGATGGCCAAGGCCCTCGACCGCGCGTCGCGTGCGCTCCGCGGCCCGCTCGGGCGGGCCCTCGGCACCCGTCACGCCCCGGAGATCCGCTTCGAGCTCGATCGCAACATCGAATACGCGGCGCACATGGACGACGTCCTCTCGCGCCTCCCGAAGCCCACCGGGGAGGACTCCGAATGATGCGCGACGGTTTCCTCGTGGTCGACAAGCCGCCGGGCGTCACGTCGCACGACGTCGTCGCCGTGGTGCGCGCCGTCACTGGCCTCGAGAAGGTGGGGCACACCGGCACCCTCGACCCGTTCGCGACGGGCGTGCTCCCGCTCGCGCTCGGCAACGCGACGCGTTTGATCCAGTACCTCGACGAAGATCGGAAGGTCTACGACGCCGTCGTGCGCCTCGGGGTCGCGACGGACACGGGCGACCCCACCGGGGTGGCGGTCGCCGAGAAGGAGGTGCCGCCGATCACGCTCGACGCGCTGCTCCGCGTCTTGGCGGGCTTCATCGGCACGCGCATGCAGACCCCTCCGAAGTATTCGGCGGTGAAGGTCGCGGGTCGGCCCTTGTACGACTATGCGCGTCGCGGCGAGAGCGTCGAGGCCAAGGCGCGCCCCGTGCGCATCGACGCGATGGAGCTCGTGGAGCTCGCGCCGCCCCGCGTGCGGGTCATCATCCGCTGCTCGCGCGGTACGTACGCGCGGGTGCTCGCCGAAGAGATCGGCGAGGCCCTCGGCACGGTGGGCCACCTCGAAGAGCTGCGGCGTCTCGCGAGCGGGCCGTTCGAGATCGAGCACTCCGTCGGATTCTCGAGGATCGCCGAGGTCGTCGCGGGAGATCCTGCGTGGGACCGCGTGCTTCGGCCCGCGCGCGGCGAGGAGCGCGTGCAGTGGCGCCCGCGGGAGGAGGTGTTCGCGGGGCTCCAGCCGTGGCTGGTGTCGGCGCGCGACGCGCTGCGTCACCTGCCGCAGATCCCGCTGAACGCCATCGACGCGCGGCGTTTCCGCACCAGCGGGGTGCTGCCACCGCCTCCAGCCGGCGCCACCGGACCGTGGCTGCTCCTCGAGGGCGAGGCGATCGTCGGCGTGGGCACGCCGTCCGCGCGCACCGCCGTGCCGCTCGGTCAGCCGACCGGCCGCGATCGCCCGCGTGGCCGCCCGCAGGGCAGGGGCCGCGACGCTCGAAACCCCCCCGACGACGCTTGACGGCGGGCCTCCCTTCGGATAACCCCGCGGGGCTTCGGAACTGCCATGAACCTTCTCCAGCAAATCGAGTCCGAGATCGTCAACGGACGCACCCCGAACTTCCGCATCGGCGACGATGTGCGCGTGCACGTCAAGATCAAGGACGGCGACAAGTCCCGCACCCAGATCTTCGAAGGCACGGTCATCGCGCGCAAGGGCGCTGGCGCGGGCGCCACGTTCACCGTGCGCAAGACCAGCTTCGGCGTCGGCGTCGAGCGCATCTTCCCGCTGCTCGCCCCGATCGTCGAGAAGATCGAGGTCCGCACGCGCCACCAGGTGCGCCGTAGCAAGCTCTACTTCTTGCGCGGGTTGGCCGGCAAGGCCGCGCGCCTCAAGGAAGCCGCGCGCGTCTGAACGGTCGGGATGTCCCGCTCGCCGGATGACCGTCGCCGCGCGCTCCGCGCCGGCGCGGACGCGGAGGAGCGCGTCGCGTCCTTGCTCGCCGCGGACGGGTGGTCCGTCCTCGCCCGCAACTGGCGTGGTGGGGGCGGAGAGCTCGACGTGGTGGTGGCGCGCGGTGTCGCCGTGCGCTTCGTCGAGGTGAAGCTGCGTGATCCCGCCGACCCT
The DNA here is from genome assembly GCA_945862325.1 of Klebsiella pneumoniae. Classification (GTDB taxonomy): domain Bacteria; phylum Myxococcota_A; class UBA796; order UBA796; family SXON01; genus CAMAXZ01. Next base: position 5,633 of record CAMAXZ010000061.1, on the reverse strand, counting down.
CTCGGCGACGAAGCGGTGTCCGCGTCGAAACGCAGCCGGTTGCGCGGCGCCGCCCGTGCGTGGCTGCTGAGCCACTCGGGGCTCGACCCGCACGACCTCGCGTTCCTCGTGGCGTTCGTGGCGCCCGACGGCGTGGTGCGGCTGGTCGACGATGCGTTCGATGGCTGACGTCGGGGCGGCGGTCCCACCCGGCGGCGGTCAGCGGATGCGGAACGTCAGGTCGGTGCCGGCGACCCAGTGGACGGTGTCGGCGCCGGTGTACACCGGGTAGGGGCTCTCGACGCGCTGCGGCAGGCGGTAGGCGATGTCCCCGAAGAGGGCGACGTCGAAGTATTGCATCGGACGGAGCCGGAAGGCGACGCCGGTGCCGAGCTCGTAGCTCTCGCTGGTCTGCACCGCGCGGCCGCGCGTGTTGTCGAGGGGGTCGGGGAGGTAGACCCCGCTCGCGATCGTGCCCCAGCTCGAGTAGTTGCCGTCGAAGTGGATGTCGAAGGACGACCGTCCGCCGCTCGCCGCGTTGCTGGCGAGCTCGGCCTCGACGCCGATCCGGATCTTCGCCGCGTCGGGCGGGTCGATCTCGACCTTGCGCGCGAGGGTGGTGGCGTCGTCGTAGTCGACGGTGTCGAGCTCGCGCGCGCCCTCGTGGGTGTACGTGCCCGCGACGTAGGTCTCGGCGGTGCCGGAGCGCTTGGAGAACGCCGTGTGGATGCGCGCGGCGAACCCGCCCGTGCCCGCGCCGCGGTTGCCGTCCTGCGCGGTCCACACGCTCGTCGGGTCTGCCGGGCGCAACGCGCCTTCGAGCAGCCAGGTGACGCGACTCTGGCGACGCGGGAAGGCCTCGGAGAACGGCGTGCCGCGAACGCCGAACCAGACGCCGCCGAGGCCCGCGCCGGACACGAGCACGCCGTCGTCGGCCGGGTTGGTGCCGGCGTAGGTGCCCGACCCGGTCGCCGGCTCGAACACCATCGCCGTGCGCTCGGAGTACGCCACGGTCGAGGCGGCGTAGTGGGGCACGTCGAGGAAGACGGCCACCCCGGGGCCGGCGCCGAACGCGACGCCGTAGTGAAGTCGATGATCCGTCAGGGAGCGCGCGGCGAGCTGCACGTCCCCGTCGGCGGTGCGCTCGGCGAGGTGACCCGTGAGCTGGTCGGCGGCGTACCCGATCGTCACGTCGCCCCGGAGGAACGGCGGGATCTCCGTGACGGCGGCGGCGGCGGCGAACTGGACGAGGGCGAGCATGCGCTGGGGCGTCTCGAGAGGTGTCGAAGGTACGCCGGCCGGCGGCCCTCCGTCAACCGTCCCGCGCGGCTCGGGATGGCCGGGCCGGGACCGGATACCCTGGCGGCGACCGGAGCCCGTCCATGGCACACGTCTCGCTGCGCCCCGTCGGTACGCCCCTCGCAGCCGCCGATCTCGACGCCGTCGCCCGCGTTGGCGCGAAGGAGGCGATCCTGGCCGACCGGCAGGCGGTCGTTCGCGCGGGCTGGGGCGCGGAGTCCGCGGCGCGCGTCCGGGAGAAGGGGAAGCTCCCGACGTGGGAGCGCATCGCGCTGCTCGCGGACCCGGGCACGGAGGTCCTGCCGGTCGGCAGCTACGTCAACTGGGGCCGCAGCTTCAAAGGGAGTAAGAAGCTCGCTCCCGGCGCCGGGGTGGTGACCGCCTGGTGTGTGGTCGAGGGGCGCCGGTGCGTCGTCATCGCGAACGACAACACGGTCGCCAGCGGCTCGTGGTGGCCGCTGTCTCCCGAGAAGATCGAGCGCGCGCAGCAGATGGCGCTGGGCTTGCGCGTACCGGTCATCTACCTCGTCGACTGTTCGGGCCTGTTCCTCCCGGAACAGTCCCTGTCCTTCCCCGGGCGCACCGGCGCCGGCCACATCTTCAAGATGAACAGCCTGCTCGCGGCCAACGGCGTGCCGCAGGTCGCGGGGGTGTTCGGCGACTGCATCGCCGGCGGCGGCTACATGCCGATCATCTCGGACCGCGTCTACATGACGGAGTCCGCGTACATGGTGATCGCCGGCGCCGCCTTGATTCGGGGGGCGAAGGCGCAGCGCCTCACGAGCCTCGACATCGGCGGTCCGGAGGTGCACGTGCACCAGAGCGGCTGCGCCGACGTGCGCGTGCCGGACGACCCCACGGCGATCGCGATGATCCGCCGGGAGATCGCGCGGCTTCCGTCCTCTGCGGCGGACTTCTACCGTCACGGCGCGGCGCCCTCGGCGCCGCGCCTCGATCCGGGCGAGCTCTCCGCGATCCTCCCGGACGATCACCGTCGCATCTACGCGATGCGCGAGGTCATCGCGCGCCTCGTCGACGACTCCCTCTTCGCCGAGGTGATGGCGGAGCGCGGCGCGGAGATGATCTGCGGGGTGGCCCGTGTCCGCGGGCTCTGGTGCGGGCTCATCGCCAACAACCTCGAGCCGACGCCGCACCCCGAGGTGCCGGGACAGATGCGCGCCGGCGGCATCCTCTACCGCGACGGGATCGCAAAAGTCGCGGCGTTCTCCCGTAGTTGCAACGAAGACGGCCTGCCGATCGTGTGGCTCCAGGACATCGCGGGCTTCGACATCGGCGTCGAGGCCGAGGCGCAGGGGCTCCTCGGGTACGGCAGCTCGCTCATCTACACCAACAGCACGAACACCGTCCCGATGGCGACGATCCTGCTGCGAAAGGCAAGTGGCGCGGGGTACTATGCGATGGCGGGGCTCCCTTACGAGCCGCTGCTTCAGCTGAGCACCCCGCTGACGCGGCTCGCCGTGATGGAGGGGCGCACCCTCGCGATCGCCGCCTTCAACACGAAGCTCGACGACGACTTCGAGATCGCCGCGACGGACCCGGACGAACGGGCGTCGGTCGCGCGCGCCATGGCCGAGACGGCCGAGCGCATCGAGGCGGACATGGATCCGGTGGCCGCCGCGGCGCGGATGGACACCGACGAGGTGGTGTCACTTCGTGACATCCGGGCGTACCTCGAGGCGTTCGTCGAGATGGCGTGGCAGGCGCCGCGCCGCGCGCGCAACCCGCGCATCTGGAGCCTTCACGATCTCGTCGCGTTGTCGCGCGGCGGCGTGGCGGCGCCGACCGGCGGCGCCGCCGCGACGACGGTCGCGCCGATCGAGGCGCCCGAGCCTGGGCTCGTCGCCGTCACCATCGCGACGGATGGCACGTTCTGGTCGCGTCCGTCCCCGCGTGATCCGGCGTTCTTCACTCCTGGTGCGCGGGTCGACGCGCAGGGTACCGTGGGGCTCGTCGAGGTCATGAAGACCTTCGCCCCGGTGAAGGCGCCCGTCGCGGGGGTGCTCGAGCGCTACGCGGTCGCCGACGGGGCCGCCGTGAGCGCCGGCATGGTCATCGCGTGGCTCCGTCCCTGAGCGGCGCGCGCATGGTGCTATTCTCTCGCCGACCTCTGCACGGAGCCGTCATGCGCCATCTCGTCCCCGCGCTCGGACTCGCCGCGATCCTGGCCTATGCGCCGGTGGCGCGCGCCGAGTGCACGACGCCGTACACCGGCGACACCCTCGTCGCCGACCTCCAGACCCTGTCCCTGGCGCTCCGCAACCTCGACGACACGACGTTCGGCACTGCCGGAAAGCGCCTCGAGGCCGGCATGGTGTGCCTGTCCAGCAGCGCGCCGTCGCCGATCTTCGCGTCCGCGTATCGGTACATCGGCACCTATCGGTACCTCGTGCTCAACGACGAGGCCGGCGCGCGGCGGTGGTTCCGCGTCGCGCTCGAGATCGACGCGACCCACAACTGGGACGCGGCCGAGCTCGACCTCGGGCACCCGATGCGCAAGCTGTACGAAGAGGAGCGGCTCACGGCGCCCATCGCGCCCACGCCCATCGAAGGCAAGCTCCTCGCCAGCCCCGCCGGCTCCAAGCTCTACCTCGACGGTCGCCCGATCGACGCGGCTGCCGCGACGCTCGATCGCCCGCACATCCTCCAGCAGGTCGGCGCGAGCGACAAGTCGCTCCGCGGCTCGTGGCTCATCGAGGGCAACGCGCTCCCGGAGCAGTTCCTCAAGGACGCCGCGCTCGCGGAAGAAGCGGTCGACGACAAGAAGAAGAAGCCGACGAAGACCAGGAAGCCGGACGAGATCGCGAGCGCCACGACGGGCTCGGCGGTGCAGGTCATGGTCGCCAAGCGCGAGCGGCCTCCCGAGAAGACTCCGTTGATCCTGGTGGGTGTCGCGGGAGTGCTCGGCGCCGGCGGGGTGTACGCCGCGTCCTATCTGTCGCAACAGCAGTTCTACGAGGCGCAGACCACGGAGGAGGCCGAGCAGCTCCGCCAGACGACGAACACCCTTGTGCTCGCCTCCGGCGGGGTGCTGCTCGCGGGACTGGGGATCGGCTATTGGGGCGTGATCCTCGACGGTGGCGCCGGAGTCGGCGTTGCCGGCCACTTCTGAGTTAGCGAACCGCTGGCGAGGCCGCACCGGCCGCGTCTACACGCTCGTTCAGGACGACGTGCGCCGCGACGGCGGCATGGCGAGCATCCGCCGGGTACGGGCGGACGGGCCGCCGACCGGGGCGAGCACGGCCCCGGAGGGCGAGATCCTCGCGATCAAGCTCGCCCGGAGCGAGGACGTCCTCGCGCGCGAGGCGCTCGCGCGCGAGGTCGACACCTTCGTGGCGCTCTCGCGGTCGCCGGGCAGCCCGCCGTGCCCGCGCCTCTACGACGTCGTCGGTCAGCCGGCCGAGGCGCTCGTCATGGAGTGGTGCCCGACCGACATGGAGCGCTGGTGGGAGTCCCACTGGAGCGCGCCCCGGTCGTTCGTCGATCTTTGCGAGGCGATGGCGGACGTGTGCCGACGCGTGCGGGAGTACGCTGCCGTCGCCGAGCTCACGCTCGGGAAGCGGGTCATCCACGCGGACATCAAGCCGCGGAACGTCTTGCGGAGCACCGACGGGCGTTGGCTCCTGACCGATTTCGGAGCGGCGAAGGCCCGCCCGGTCGAAGAGGAGACCTGGGCCGCCACGCGGATGATCCTCGGCACCGAGAATTTCATCGCTCCGGAGGCCTTGTTCAACGCGCGCAAGCCGTTCCCGGCCGCGATGGACACCTGGAGCATCGCGTGCTCGTTCTTCGCGTTGTTGCGGGTGCGCGCGCACCTCCGAGGCGGCGGGCGGATGCCGTCGAACGGCACCCACGCCCACCACTTCCGCACGCACCGCGTCGCGCTGGTCGGCGATCTCCAGCAGCGCAAGCCGACGATCTTCGCGGACCGCGCGCTGGACCCGGCGGCCTTCCAGTCGCCCGACCGCATCCCGGACAAGGACCGCGCCGCGGTCGCACAGGCGCTCGAGGGCGTGTTCGGCGATCCGAACCCGACCCTCGAGGCGACGCTCCTCGCGGACACGACGTTGCTCCTCGATCGCGCGCTGCGAATCGATCCGGCGGAGCGGTTCACCGACCCCCTCGAGCTCGCCGCGGAGTTCGAGGCGCTCGCGCAGCGCTTCCGAGAGCTCGTCCTGCGCGCGACAGCGTCGCCCGCGCGCGTGACCGTCGAGGAAGACACGAGCGATCCGCCGACGCGCCCGACACGATCCACCGGACCGGTGGTCGACGCGACCGCCGCGCCGCCCGGCCGGCCCGAGGCCAGCCCGCCGCCGGCCGCGGCGCGTCCGGCGCCG
>CAMAXZ010000060.1 GCA_945862325.1 Klebsiella pneumoniae | reverse complement strand
CCGCCCCTGTCGCCGCCGCAGGCCACGCCGCGGCGCCCGTCGCCGCGTCGCCGCCGCGCGCGCCGGACCCGGTCGTGCGGGCCGACGCGCACCGGCCGAGCTTCTTGTACGCGCCCGAGGACGCCGACCGCCTGCTGTCCACCCTCGCCGAGGCGCAGAAGGCCCGATTCCCCGACCTCGCGGCGGCCGCCGACCTCGCGCGGGTCGGGGCGTGGGCCGACGCCGCGCCGCTCGTCGCGCGGGCGTACGACGCGATCGACGCCGACCCGCAGGGCGTCGATCTCGACCTCGGCGAGTGGCGACAGATCTTCCTCTGGGCCCGCGACGACCACCACGCCGCGAAGGCGTGCTGGGGCGCGACGAAGCTCGCCCGCGACGAGGCCCAGCGGCGCGACGCGCTCCGCTGCGCCTTCCCCACCGCCGAAGCCGACGCCCTGTTCCGCCACGGCGAGGCGTTCGACGTCGATCCCCTGCTCGCGATGGGCTTGATGCGCCAAGAGAGCGTGTACCGCCAGTGGGCCCTGTCGCCGGTCGGCGCGATCGGCCTCATGCAGGTCATGCCGCGCACCGGCGCTCGGGTCGCGGCGCTCATGGGCGACCCGTCCTACTCGCCGGATCGGCTCGAAGACCCGGCGGTCAACGTGCGCTACGGCACGTGGTACCTGTCCCGCCTGCTCGATCGCTTCGACGGGGCGTTCCCGCTGGCCGTGGCGAGCTACAACGGCGGTCCGCACAACGTGTCGTCGTGGCTGCGCCCTTGGGGCACGAACATCCGCACCGACGACTTCGTCGAGCAGATCCCCTACCCCGAGACGCGCGACTACGTGAAGAAGGTCACCGGCTACTATGCGACGTACGTGGCGCTCTACGCGCCGGAGGACGCCCGCGTGCGCGTCCCTGCGCGGCCCACGGGCGACGACCCCACCGTGATCGACTTCTGATGTCGGTCCTCCTTCGACGACTCGCCGTGGGCGCGGCGCTCCCCACCCTGCTCGCCGGGATCGCGCTCGCGCGTGGCCGGAAGGCGCCCGAGCCGCCGCCGCCGCCTCCTCCCGAGCCCGCGCCCGTCCAGGCGGAAGCGCCGCCGCCCCCGCCGCCACAGGCGCCGCCCCTGTTCCCCAACGGCCTGCCGGTCGTCGTCGACACCCTGCCCGCAGGGCTCGCCTCGCTCAGCGCGCAGGGCTGCAACGCGTGCCATTGGGCCGCGCACGACGGATGGGAGGCGGGCGGGCACAACCACGGCCTCCGGTCCGCCACCTTCCGCGCGGCCGTGCGCGCCGCCGGCGACAGCACCGCCTGCCAGCAGTGTCACCTCCCGCTCGCCGCGCAGCACGCGGAGCTCGCCGCCGGCTACGTCGACGACGACCCCACGCGGCCCCGGCTCCAGGAGAACCCGAGCTTCGACCCGACCCTGCGCGGCGAAGGCGTCACCTGCGCCGCGTGTCACGTCCGCGGCGACACCATCGTCGCCAGCGAGGCCGCGCCGGACGCCCCGCACCCCGTCGCGGTGAGTGCAGAGCTCGCCGACGGCCACACCGTGTGCGCCACCTGCCACGAGCTGAGCTGGCCGGGCGGCGATCGCCCGTTCTACGCCACGCACAGCGAGTGGGAAGGCAGCGTCTACGCCAAGGCCGGGGTGTCGTGCGTCGATTGCCACATGGCGCCGATGGGGGCCCGCGCCCTCGGCGCGGAGGGAGGGATCGCCGGCCACGGGGTGCCGGCCGACGTCTCGCGCGCCCTCTCCGCGCTGATCGACCTGCAACCCGCCGTCCCGCAACGCGGTCAGCCGGTCGCGGTCACCCTCGTCCTCCAGAACACCGGCGCCGGGCACCACGTGCCGACCGGCAACCCGTTCACGCCGCTGCGTGTCGACGTCGCGTTCGTCGACGCGGTGGGAAAGGACCTCGCGGGCGTCTGGTCCAACACCCTCGCCCGCACGGTCGAGCCGGCGCCGCCCTGGCGGACCCTGACCGACACCCGCCTCGCCGCGGGCGCGTCGGCCCGCTTCGAGCACCAGTTCACGCCCAACGTGAAGGGCGCGTCGGGTTGGGGGGCGATCGAGGTGCGTGCCGTACGAGACGGCGTGACCACGGTGCTGTCACGCGTCCCGGTGGAGGTCCGGTAGGGGCGCGATCTGCCGCACGAGGTCCTGCTCGTAGAGCGACAGGAGCGCGAGCAGCGTCGCGACCAGCATGGGCCCCACGAGCAGCCCGGACACGCCGAGGGTCAGGATCCCGCCGAACACCGCGAGGAACACGAGCAGCGGGTGGAGCTGCGAGGTCTCGCCGATGATGAGCGGCCGGATAACGTTGTCGATCGTGCCGACCACGAACACGCACCAGATCAACATCCCCGTGGCGCCCATCGTGTTGCCCTGCGCGAGCTCGATCGCGACGAGGGGGATCCACACGAGGCCCGTGCCGAACACGGGCACGACGCTGAACAAGCCCGTCAGCACGCCCCACACGAGCGCGCCTTCGACGCCCGCCGCCGCGTAGGACAGCCCCGCGAGGAGGCCCTGCACGGCGCCGGTCACCAGGGCGGCGAGCACGAAGCCGCGCGAGAAGCGCGACAGGGTGATCCAGACGCGCTCGAGCACCCGGGGCTCGACCGGGCTGACCCGGCGCGCCCAATCGGCGAGGTCCGGGCCGGACTGAAACAAGGTCCCCACGGTGAGGAAGAAGATCAGCGTGTTGATGAGCGCGACCCCCGCGTTCCCGACCGCCGCGCCGAGCCCGTTGCCGAGCTGTTGGAGCGCTGGGGCCGCCGCGTCGCGCAGCGCTTCGCCGACCACGAGCGCCGGGTCCCGATCGTCGCCGACGATCCGGCGAAACTGCCGCTCGACCACCGGGCTCTGCAGCCACTCCGCGGCCTGGGCCGGCAGCGCGCGGAGGGACTCCGCGACGGTGGGCCCGAGCTCACCCAGCTCGGTCGCGAGGATCCACATCGCCGTGCCGATGGGGCCGAACACCCCGACGACGAGCAGGGTCATCGTCGTGGCGGTGGCGAGGATCGACCGACCGCCCAGCCGCCGGAGCACGAACGCGTGCAGGGGCCACGCCACCATCACGACCACGGTCGCCGCGAGCAGCGTGGCGAGGAACGGGCGAAACAACCACACCACCCCGGCGAGCGCGGCGATCAGGGCGATGCGGAACGCCACGCCCTCAGCGCTCCAGCCACCGCGTCGTGAACACTTCGTCTTGCAGCGGGATCGCGAACTTGATGTCCTCGATCACGAGCTCCGTCTTGGAGCCGGCCTGGACCTTGTCCTCGATGACCATCCGGCGGGCCACCTGCCGCGAGCCCACGAGCACGATGTCCCCCATCGTCCAGGTCTTCAGCAGCATCCCCGACAGGGCGTACAGCTCCTGCTTGAGGGGGATCGACGTCTCCTGGTCGACCCAGATGACGCGGCGGGGGTACGCCACGTCGGCGCTGACCGCCTTGACGTCCAGCTTCCAACACTTGCGGCCGTCGACGGGCTCCTCGCCGACCACTTGACCGTCGTACATGTCCATCCAGCTCGCCGCCTGCATCATGTCCTCGTAGGACATGTCGCTGCCCATCATGCTCTGCCGGAGCATGTGGCCGGAGATCTTCTGGGTCTTCTCGACCGAGGGCATGTACATCCAGAGCTCGTCGGACTTCCGCAACATCCGGGTGCCCTTGTCGCGGGCCGGCTCGAGGTACTCCACGGCCCCGATGTCCGCGCCCTTGCCGAAGCTGTGCATGCGGTACACCTTGACGCGGTCCCCCTTGGTGACGGTCATCTTGGTGGTGGACTCGCGCGTGTCGTACGTGAGGTTCGCGTCGACACGCTTGAGGATGTCGTCCACCGCGGGCGTGGCGGCGAGCGCGGAGCCGACGAACAGCGAGGCGAGGGCGACGATCAAGGGACGCATGGGGACTCCTATCAGCGACGGGCGCGCATCGCCTCGACGGGCTGGACCGTCGCGGCGCGGAGCGCGGGGAGAAGGCCACCGACGATGGCCATGAAGAGGCCGAGGACGACCGAGCCGAGCAACATGGCGATCGTGAGGTCGCCGTGAACGACGCGATCGAACGGGAGCGGCGTGTTCACCTTGTCGATCGCGGTGCCGAGATCGACGCCGACGACCTCGAGGTAGTACGCCATGGCGCCGCCGAGCAGCGCGCCGGCCATTCCGCCGATGAGGGAGATCACCGCCGCTTCGGTCACGAAGAGCACGGCGACCTCGCGCCGCTTGAGGCCGAGCGCGCGCAGCACGCCGATCTCGCCGGTGCGCTCGAGCACGCTCATCATCATCGTGTTCAGCACGCCGAGCGCGGTGATGAACACCACGACGCCGGCGCCGACGCTCTGAACGGTGTTCATCAGGCTCAGCATCGAGTCGAACGGGCTGCGCTCGTCCCACGACTGCACGGACAGCGCCGCCGTCTCCGGGCGCGCGCGGAGGGCGGCGGCGAGCGTCGAGCCTTGCGAGCGCGACGGCCCATAGACGAGCAGCTCGGTCGCGCCGTCCGGGATGTCCGCCATCCAACGCACCTGTTCGAGGGTGACGAACATCTGTCGCCCGAGCTGACCGCCGCCCATGTCGACCACGCCGCGCACGTGGAGCTTCGCGGGCGAGAGGCTGCCGTCCTGGGTGGTGCCGAGCAGCACGACCTCATCGCCGGCGTGGACGCCGAGCTGCTCTGCGATCGCCCTTCCGAGCAGCACGTCCTTGTCGTCCCTCAGCATCTCGCCCTCGAGCAGACGCTCCGGAAGGCGGAGTTGTTCGACGTACCACGCCGTCGGGGCGCCGCTGAGCAGGCCGAAGCGCTCGCCGATCGTGTCGCCGGCTCCCGCGGTCACGCCCATCTGGATGCGCGGGTACACCGCGGTCACCGTCGGCACGGCGCGCAGGGCGGCCTCGATCGGGGCGCTCTCGGCGAGGTTGGCGTCGATGGGCAGCACCTGCTCGCGCTTGACGAAGTCGGGCGCGGTGACGCGTACCAGGCCGATGTTTCGCACGGCGCCGTCGAGCCCGCCGCCGAGCACGCCCTGAATCCACGCCATCGCCACCGTGAGCATGGAGACGCCGAGCGCGACCATCAGCGCGGTGAGCCCGGAACGGCGTTGGTTGCGGAGCGCGTTGCGCACCGCGAGCTGAAGCAGCAGGCTCATTCGGCCCTCACGGCGTCGGCAGGGTTGAGGGACGCGGCGTGGCCCGCGGGCCAGATGGAGGCCACCACGGCGACGGCCACGCCGAAGAGGAACGCGCCGAGCACGGCCCCGGGCTCGAGGCGGGCGTAGAGCGTGGCGCCGATGGCGATCTCGCCGGCGCGGGCCGTCACCTCGTCGCCGAGGTGGATGCCCTCCTCCTGCCACCACCACGTCGCCGCGCCGCCGAGCAGCGCGCCGACGCCCCCGGCGCCCACGCCGAGCAGCAGTCCCTCGATGAGGAACATCGCGCGGATCTGCGCGCGGCGGAGGCCCATCGCCATGAGGGTGCCGATCTCGCGCACGCGCTCGAACACCGACATGATGACGGTGTTCGCGATGCCGGCCGCGCCGATCGCCATCACGATGCCCACGATCATCACGAGCGACTTTCGCCGGATGTTGTTCAGGGCGAGCACGTCCGCCACCTCGTCGAGGATCGGCCGGGCGGTCCATCCGTGCGTGGCCAGCGCGGCGGCCGCCGCCGGCGCCGCGGCGCGGCCCCCGGGGAGCCGCACCGCCACGTGCGTGCGCGCCCCGCCGAGGCTCACGAGGCCGTCCGCCGACGATAACGGGACCCACACCCCGACGTTGTCGAGGCCGGCGTTGTCGGTGGAGACGATCGCCGACACCTCGAACTGCAGCGCGTTCTGCGCGCCGTCGCGGGTGCGGAGCTGGAAGGTGACGATGTCGCCCCGAGCGACACCGAGCAGGCGCGCGAGCCCCTTCCCGACCGCGATCTGCGGCGTGGCCGCGGCGGGGTCCGGCCAGGCGCCGTCCGCCGCCCATGCGTCCCGAGGGAACACCTGCGGATCCTTCACCGGGTCATAGGCCCAGCCGCGCACCTGCGCCGCGTCCGCACCCTTGACGAGCCGGCCCGGAAACGCGGTCCGGGCCGTCCACGCGCCGCCTCCGGCCACCGCCGCGTCGAGCGCGGCGATCAGCGCGGGCGACGGCGCCTCGGCCTCGTCGAGCGGGAAGTCGAGACCGTCGATCGGGTAGCCCTCTGGCCGGAGCAGGACGTTGCCGACGACGGACCCCTCCGCCGACCGGATCGCGTTCTCGTCGAGGCCCGAGACGAGGCCGTAGCCGAGGATGGTGAAGGCCACGCCGAAGCTGACGGCGACGCCGGTGAGCACCGTCCGCCGCGCGTTGCGGACGAGGTTTCGCCACGCGAGCAGGAACAGGAGGCTCACGACCGGACCTCGTCGCCGACCACACGTCCGTCGTGCAGGCGGACGATGCGGCGCGCCCGCTCCATGACCGCCGGGTCGTGCGTGGAGAACAGGAAGGTGACGCCGTCACGCGCGTTCATCTCGCGCATGAGATCGAGGATCGCGGTGCCGTTCTTCGAGTCGAGGTTGGCGGTCGGCTCGTCGGCGATGACCAGCGCCGGCGTCTTGACCAGCGCGCGCGCGATGGCCACGCGCTGCTGCTGACCGCCGGAGAGCTGGGTCGGCCGGTGGTGCATCTTGTCCTGGAGCCCGACCTGGGTGAGCGCCTGCTCCACCCGGGACTTGCGATCGCCGGCGGCGCCCGAGAGCCGGAGCGCCAGCTCGACGTTCTCGTAGGCCGTGAACACCGGGATGAGGTTGAAGCTCTGGAAGATGAACCCGATGCGACGCGCCCGGATGTCGCCGAGGGCGTCGTCGCCGAGAGAGGCCACGTCGCGCCCCTCCAGTCGCACGCTGCCCTTCGTGGGGCGGTCCAGGCACCCCACCATGTTGAGCAACGTGCTCTTTCCGGAGCCGCTCGGCCCCGCGAACGCCGTGAACTCGCCGGAGGACAAGGTGACGTCGACCCCCCCGAGCGCGACGACCTGCTGCTCGCCCATCGGGTAGATCTTGTGGACCCCGCGCACCTCGCAGAGGGGGGCGGAGGCGGGGTGGGTGTCGGGACGATCGGCCATTGGAAACCTCAGAAGGCGTAGCGGACCCACGCCTGGGCGGTGGCGACGGGCAGGAGGCTGGAGAGGTCGGCCGTGGCGGTGCCGACGGTGACGGTGGTGACGTCCTCCCCCGGGCGGTACTCGCCGTCGACGCCGAAGGGGATCTGCGCGCCCGCGCTCACCGTCACCCGCGGGCCGGCCAGGACGGACACGTTGGGCACGACGATGCCGGTGCCGTCGAGCACGTTCGCGATCACCACGCCGGCGACGCTGACGTCTTCGGTGACGCCGAGCCGCAGCGACCCGTCGAGGTAGTGCACGCCGAGCGACGTCCGCGTGCCCGGCGGGGTGTCGGGCAGGAACGCGCAGTCGAAGGGCATGGTGGAGAACCCGGCGCGCGTCGACCAGTCGTAGTCGTCCGGCAGGCTGCCCGAGCCGTCGTAGCGGTACTCCGCGGCGACGTAGAGCACCTGGAGCACGGGAAAGCTGTAGTCGACCCCCGCCACGACCTCGACGGCGCCGTCGACCCCCTCCCCGTCGTCCCGCCAACCGCCCTCGACCCACCAGCCCACCCCGAGGGTGCCGCGGAGGTCGGCCCCGGCGAACCACCGCCCGAGCCAGTCGGCCCGGCCCACCGCCGCGAGATCCATCCCGCCGACGCGCGCGGTCACCCGCAGCGCGCCGCTGATCGGCAGCTCCGGCTCCTCCGCGTCGAGGCCGGTCAGGTCGTCGTCGAGCGCGACGAGTCCGACGATGGAGTGATCGCCAATCGGCACCTCGGCCTTGATGGCGTTGACGCCGCGCCGCTCGCGCCAGGGCTCCGTCGCGACCACCTCGGTGTAGAGGTCGCTCGGGCGGAACACGAGGCCGGAGCCCCAATTGACCGCCTGGCGGCCGATCGTGAGGTCGATCGCCGGGAGGTTGAGGTCGACGTGAAGGCGCTCGACCCGGAGGTACTCCGAGGCCTGCCCGTAGACGGGTGTGTCCACGTACGTGCACGACGCGGCGTCGAGGAGGTCGCCGACGGGCGAGTCGAGCAGGAGATCCGCTGTTTCGAACGCGACGTCACGCCCCTGCTGGAAGCCGGCCTCGACCACGACCTGCGCCGTGAGTCGCTCGGCGGGCGCGATCTCGAAGCGCGGACGCACGCGCTCCACGAGGTTCCACTCCTGCCCGTCGACCCCGAACTGCCAGCTCCCGCGAACCTCGGCGTAGCCGCCCAGCTCCGCGTCGACGGGGGTCACGCCGCGCCGCCCCGCGCCGCGAGGCGCGCCTGCCAGCGGACCATCAGCTCGACGCTCTGTTCCTGAAGGAACGCGGCGAACTCTTCGACGATCGAAAGACGTTCGGCCACGGCCGCGGGGATGTCCGGCACGGCGCGCGCCGCCGCGCAGCCGCGCGCGAACGCCCCGCCCACGGCGGCCATGGCCACGAGGCGGTTCTCCCACGCGTGCTCGGCGAGCCGGAAGTGCCGGCGCCGATCGCCGCGGACCTCGGCGGGCTCGATGAGCCCGAGATGGAGGAACACGCGGGTGTTCGTGGACACCGACGCACGGCTGACGCGCAGCGCCCGCGCGATCTCGTCGAGGTGGAGCGGCCGGGAAGAGAGGAGCAACAACGCCAGGATACGCGCACCGATGCGAGGGACCCCCTGGGCCTCGAACTGGTGCGCGAAGAGGTCCGCGGCGCGTTGCATCGACGGTGACAGCGGAGCGTCCAACATGTACCGCCGTCATAATGTGCGGTACAGTTCAGTCAAGACTGAATTCGCTGGACGGCGCCGCGCCGCCTTCGAGACATGCGACGCGACGGGACCGCGAACGCGTGGCGCGTGGTAGAAGGCGGTCGGGAGCCCTCATGCTCAAGTTCGCGGCCCGCACGGATCCGGGCAAGAAGCGCAGCCACAACGAAGACAGCTACGCGGTGCTGCCCGAGACGGGGGTGTTCGTCGTCGCGGACGGCGTCGGCGGCCGCACCTGCGGCGAAGTCGCCAGCGCCATGTGCGTCGACGCGTTCCGGGCCGGCGAGAGCCTCCTGCGCGAGCGCCTCGACACCTACACGCGCGCCCCGTCGCTCGAGTCGCGCAACGACGTGCTGCTCGCGCTCGATCGCATCGCCCAAGGCGCGTCGCGCGCCATCTACGAGACCGCCGAGGCGGAGGGTCGCGTCGGCATGACGACGACGCTCGTGGCGGTGGCGACGGCGGGCACGACCGGCTTCGTCTGCCACGTGGGCGACTCCCGCGCGTACCTCATCCGCGGCGGCGAGCCCATTCAGCTCACGGAAGACCACTCGATGGTCAACGAGCTCGTTCGTTCCGGCAAGATGTCGTACGAGGAGGCGCGCGCGTCCCGCCACCGGCACGTCATCACCCGCGCCGTCGGCTTGTACCCCACGGTGCAGCCGTCTCTGGGCTCGGTCGACCTCCTCCCCGGCGATCGCCTCCTGCTCTGCTCCGACGGCCTGTCCGACGTCGTCGACCCCGAGCGGGTCGCGGCGGAGGCGAGCCAGCTCGACCTCGAGACCGCCGTCGACGTCCTGCTCCGCGCCGCGCTCGACCGGGGCGGCCCCGACAACATCACGGTGGTCCTCGCCGATCCGGCCTGGGAAGGCCGGCTCGACGCCACGACGGCCCGCGCCCAGCACCTCGAGAACCTCTTCCTCTTCGAGGACATGCCGTTCGCCGCGCGCCTCCAGGTCAGCCGGGTCATGCGCGAGCACTACTTCGCCCCCGGCGACGTGCTCGTCGAGCAGGGCACCCCCGGTACCAGCATGTTCATCGTGCTCGAAGGCAACCTCTCCGTGCGCGCCGCGGGCACGGAGCTCGCGCGCCTCGGTCCCGGTGAACACTTCGGCGAGCTCTCGCTCGCGGACAACCTGCCGCGCTCCGCCTCCGTCGTGGCCACCACCTTCGGCACCGCCGTCTCCCTCTCCTCGGACAACCTCGCGGAGTTCTGCCGCGTCGAGCCCGAGCTGGGGACCATCCTGCTGTGGAAGCTCCTGCGCGTGCTCGGCAGCCGCCTGCGTCAAACGAACGCGCTGGTCACCGAGACGAGCGAGCTGGTGTGACGACGATCCGCTGCGCGATCAGCCCGGACGCCGACGATCTCTTCATGTTCCGTGGCATCACCGAGCGCCGGGTGGACCTGCGCGGGCTCGACTTCGTGGTCGACACCGCGGACACCGAGGCCCTCAACCGCATGGCCTCCGGCGACGGCCCCGAGGTCTCGGCGATCTCCATCGCGCACTACCCGGCGGTGCGCGCCGCGTACCAGCTGCTGACGCACGGCGGCAGCGTCGGCCGCGGCTACGGCCCCGTGGTGGTGGCCGCGCCGGGCCGCGCGCTCGACCTTCGCGGCGCGCGGATCGGCGTGCCGGGGCTCAGCACCACGGCGTGCCTCGTGCTTCGGCTGCTCGTCCCCGTGTTCACGCCGGTCGTGATCCCCATCGTGCCCGCGTCGCGCGCGTTTGACGCGCTCGCCGCGGGCGAGGTGGACGCCGCGCTGTTGATCCACGAAGGGCGCCTCACCTTCGGCGCGCACGGGCTCGAGCAGCGCCTCGACCTCGGCGTCGCCTGGGCCGAGCGGACCGGGCTGCCCCTCCCCCTCGGCGGAAACGTGCTTCGCCGTGATCTTCCCGACCAGGTGCGGCGCGACGTCGACGCCGTCGTGCGCGCGAGCATCGCGGACGGACTGGCCGATCGCGAGGCCGCGATCGCCTGGCTGTTGGCCCGCAGCGTGGCGGCGGGCGGCCCCCTGCGCACCGCCGCCCAGATCGACCACTACCTCAGCCTGTATGCGAACGCCGACACGGTCGACTACGGCGCGGACGGCCGCCTCGGAGTCGTGGAGCTCCTGCGCCGCGGCGCGGACGCCGGCTGGCTGCCCCCGTGCGAGGTCGACTTCTTCGAGGCGTGACCGCCGCGCGATCGACACGGAGGGTGTCGCGCGTCGCGTGGTCCGATATCCGCTCGGCATGCTCACGCTCCTCGCGCTGCTCGCCTGCACCGGGCCATCCGACACGGGCGCGGACTCCGCCGACACGGGAGGGCCACAGGCGCCCGTCACGGTGAGGGTCATGACGTGGAACGTCGAGGGGCTCGGTCGCGTCGGCTCCGAGGAGCACGACGCCGCGGTCGCGGTGGTGCGGCGCCTGTCGCCGGACGTGCTGCTGCTCAACGAGCTCGACGAGGGCGACGCCGACGGGCTCGCCGCGCTCGCGGACGCCCTCGACTACCCGTTCACCCTCGACTATGACGACAACCCCTTCGGGAGCCTGCACAACGGCGTGGTCGCGCGCGGCACGGTCATCGAGGACCGTGTGTGGACCAGCGCGGCGCTCTCCAGCGACGACGCGGCGAACGACCTCACGCGGCTGCCGGTCCACGTGGTGCTGAGCGTGGGCGGGCGCACCGTGGCGGCGGCCGGCAACCACTGGAAGTCGGGCTACGAGTCCGCGGATCGCTTTCGGCGCGCGGTCGACGGCCACCGCATGGCGCAGCTCGCCGAGCGCGTGGCGGCGGACGTCCGGATCGTCTGCGGCGACGTCAACGAAGACCTCGCGGATGACGACGCGGGCGAGGTGTACGAGCGCGTGCCGAGCGGGATGCCGTCGGGCTTCGCGCTCGGCGAGGATCTCCAAGCCCGCGTGGACGGCGACGGGCTGCCGTACAGCCCCTTCGTGACGATGGCCGACGCGGGGCTCGACATGGTCGACGCCCTGCAGCTCGACGGACGCTCGGACACGCGCGCGTCGTCGGGGCGACGCATCGACTACTGCTTCGCCGCCGGCGACGCGGCGATCGTCGCCGAGGTGTACGACTCCCGGGACGACGCCGCGGACGAAGGGCTGCCGAAGCCGGGACCGATCCCCGACGACCCCTACGCCACCGAACACGCGAGCGACCACCTGCCCGTCTTCGTGGATCTCACGCTGTGAACCTCGTTTTCCTCCTCGCGTGCGCGAGCGTCGCGGAGCCCGGGCCCGCGAAGGGTGGCGACACCTCCCGGGACACGGTCGACACGGCCGACACGGACACCGACACGCAGGGGGACTCCGACACGGGCACCGACACCGGCGGCGACGACCCGCCGCCCGCGGGCGCGACGGTGCTCGTGGGGGTCACCGCGGTCGACCACCGCGGAGCGCAGGAGGGGGTCGATGTCATCCTGGTCGACGGCGACATCTGGGCCGTACGACCCACGGGAGGGCCCCTCGGGGACGCCGCGCGTGTCGAGGGCGGCGGCTTCGTCGTGCCGGGGCTCGTCGACGCCCACGCGCACCTCTCGCACTCCGGCGCGACGGTGTGGCCGGGCGACCCGCTCGAGGCCAACCTCCGCGCGTCGCTCTACCACGGGGTCCTCGCCGTCTACGACGTCGGCGGCCCGGATCACCTCTTCGCCCTCCGCGATCGGATCGACGCCGGGCTCACCCTCGGGCCCGCGCTGCGCGTGACGGGCCCCTTCCTCACGGCGGTGGGGAGCCACCCCTGCGAGACCTGGCCCGACCCCGATCTGTGCGTGTTCGTGACGCCCGAAGACGCGGGCGCGGCGGCGCGCGCGCGCGCCGACGCGGGCGCGGACGCCGTGAAGGTCGCCCTCGCCGACGCCGCGTTCACGCCGTGGGGCACCCCGCGGCTCGACGTGGAGGCGCTCCGCGCGATCGCGGCCGGCCCCCTGCCCGTCATCGCGCACGTCGACACCGCCGACGACGCGCGCGACGCCCTCGACGCCGGCGCGTGGGTCCTCGCGCACCCGCCGTTCGACGCCCCCCTGGGCGACGCGGACGCGCGCGCGGTGGCCGCCGCGGCGGCGGTCCACAGCACCGTGGGCGCCTTCGCCGCGGTCGGGGCCCTGCTCGACGGCACCCGCGACCTCGACGACCCCGGGCTCATCGTGGGGCCGGGGGTCGTCGCGAGCTGGACGGCGGTGCGGAGCGCCCCGGAGGTCCTGCTCGACGGGTGGGTCGAGGCGAGCGCCGAATGGGCGGCCCACGCACGGGCGAACGTCGCGTCGCTGCGGGCCGCCGGCGGCACGATCTTGCCCGGCTCCGACGCCGGGTACTACTTCCAGCCGCACGGCCTCGGTCTGCACGACGAGCTCGACGCGCTCGTGGCGGCGGGGTGGTCGTCCACCGAGGCGTTCGAGGCGGCGACGTGGACCTCCCGTCGCGTCCTGGGCTTCGAGGGCGGCGAGGTCCGCGCCGGCGCGCCGGCGGACCTCCTCCTGCTCCCGGCCGACCCTCGCGCGGACGTCCGCGCCTTGCGCGCCCTCACGCACGTCGTGCGCGCCGGCGTCGTGTACGCGCGCGAAGACCTCCGCGCGGTCGATCTCCAGGTCGACGGCGAACCCTGCTTCGACGACGAGGATTGCGGCGCGTCGGAACGATGCGACGCCGTGCACCGGGTGTGCGCGGACGCGTGTTCGCCGACGTACGCCACGTGGGGCGCGTGCGACGAGGACTCCTGGTGCATGCCGGCCGACGGCCTCGACAGCACGGACGGGGTCTGCCACGCCGAGGTCGAGTGCGATCTGTACGCGCAGGACTGCGCGCCGGCCGCCTACGGACAGGCGTGTGTTCCGCTCGACGTCGACACGACCACGTGCTGGTACGGCGGCCCGCGCGAGGCCGGCGACGCCTGCTCCTGGGACGACGCCGACGCGGCGTGCGCTCCGGGGCTGTTCTGCTCGTTCATCGACGCGACCTGCTACACCCTCTGCGATCCGGACGCGACGGACACCTGTCCCCGCGGAACGCGCTGCCGTCGACAGGAGGCGGCGCGCGGAGAGCCCTGGTTCGGGCTCTGCCTCTGAAGGCGCCTAGCCGCGGGCGACCGTGTCCATCAGGCTGCGGAACGTCGTCTCTTCGGCGGCCACCGCGCCGGCGCTGGCCGCGACGCCGTAGGACGCCACGTTCATGCCCAGCAGGCCGGACTCGACCGTGGCGGGCGGGTTGTTGATCGCTTCGCGTGCGTCCTCCGCGCGCTCCACCGCGTCTTCCGCCGACTCCTGGGCGTTCTCCGCGAACTCCTCGGCGGAGCGCGCGGCGTCCGACAAGGTGACGCGCACGTCCGCGTTCATCTCTTCGGCGCCGGCGCTGACCGTGACGCGCGCGTTGCGGGACATCTCCACCATCGCCTCTTGGATGGCGCGCCAGATGTAGAGCGATTCGACAGGATCGGTGCCGACAGCCGATACGGGCCTGACCATGAACACCCCCAGAGCTGCCCTTGCGCTATCCTGCCCTGTCGCGACGCGCAGCCCTGTTGCCGAAGGAGTCCACGCTTTGCACAGTATCGGCGTACTAACATCACTTATCGCGTGCACGCACACCGGCGCCTCCGACACGGCGCCCGCGTCGTGGTCCCTCCCGCCGTTCGACGAGCTGCCGTCGATGCCCGAGCCTCCCGACCCCTTCGAGCTGCTCTCCACTGGCGAGCAGATCCGCGACACGACGGACTGGACCGAGCGCCGCGCCCCCGAGCTCCGCGCCCTGTTCGCCCACTACGTGTACGGCGAGGCGCCGGCGCCGCCGGAGGTCAGCGTCACCGAGCGCGCCGCCCGCGCGTTCGGAGACGCGCGCCTCGTCGAGCTCGACGTCGACATCGGGCCCGTGCGCGCGGCGGTGCTGCTCTTCGTGCCGGCGGGAGCACCCGCGCCCGTCCTCCTCGGCCTCAACAAGTGCGGAAACCACACGGTCTCCGCGGACCCCGACGTGCCGGTGCCGACGAGCTGGCGCGACCCGGACTGCGGCGACGACGCGACCGAGGCCGGCCGTGGCGCGCACGCCGCGGCGTGGCCGATCGACGCCGCGCTCGACGCGGGCTGGGCGGTGGCGACCGTGGCGCAGTCCGACCTGGACCCGGACGATCCAGAGGACGCCGCGCGCGCGGGCCGCCTTCGCGACACCTTCGCCCCGGACGTGCCCGCCGCGCACGCGTGGGGAACAGTCGCGGCGTGGGCCTGGGGCCTCTCTCGGGTGATCGACGCGCTGGAGACGCGCAGCGAGCTGGATCTCGACCGAATCCACACCTTCGGCCACTCGCGACGCGGCAAGACGGCCCTCTGGGCGGCCGCGAACGACGACCGCGTGGCGGGGGTGTGGGCGCACCAGTCCGGGATCGTGGGCGCGGCCCTGAACCGAGGGTCGACGGGGGAGACCGTCGCCGCGATCAACGCGCTGTTCCCCCATTGGTTCGCGCCCCAGTTCCACGCGTTCGCGCACGCGGAGGACCGCCTGCCGGTCGATCAGCACCTGCTCCTCGCCCTGGTCGCGCCGCGCCGCGTGGTGCTGACCGACGGCGACGAGGACGCCTGGGCGAACCCGAGCGGCGCGGAGGAGGCCGCCGACCTGGCGCGCCCGGTGTTCACGATGTTCGGCGCCGCGCCAGACGCCCTGCAGTGGAGCCTGCGCCCCGGCGGGCACGAGATGCGCGCGGACGACTGGGCGGCGATCGACGCGCTCTGACGCGCCTACCGGCAGAAGGGCCCGTCGACCCGCGCCTCGTTGTTGGTCTCGAGGCACTCGGCGATGGCGCCGGTGCCGGTGCCGTCGTCATCGACGCGCAGGAGCAGGTGTTCGGCGCCGACGAGATCGTCCGCGTCGACCTCGAATTCCACCATGTCGGTGGTGCGGAGCGCGGGGACGACGGACGTGGTGACCGCGACCCCGACGAGCGTGCTGCCCGAGTCGCCAACCGCGTACAAGGCGAAGGAGAGCCCCGCGTCGATGTCGGCGTTGCCCATGTTCCACGCGCGCGCCGCCACGCGGAACACCCCACGCCCGCAGTCGTCCGCGCACGTGTCGAGCACCTCGACCCCGAGATCGTCGGCCAGGGACGCTCCGGGCGGGCCGGCCAGGCCGGAGTGGTAGCTGTTGTACACGGTGAAGTTGGGCGTGGCGGTGACCGGAACGCTCAGGTCGTCGTTGATGTTCGTGATCGTGTAGGCGTGCTGGTTCCACAGCTTGCGCGCGGGCGCCCAGGAGTCGGTCGCGTCGCCGTACACGCTGAAGCCGACGCCGTACGCGTCGTGGGCCACCACGATCTCCGCGTGCCCGTCGGCGTCGACGTCGGCGACCACCGGGTAGTCGTACATCGTCGCCGACGCGTGCTCGTTCGATCGGAACTTCACCACGCCGTCCACCCCGTTGTAGGCGACGATCTGGACCTCGTCCACGTAGACGACCTCGAGCACGCCGTCGGCGTCGAAGTCGAACATCGACGCGCCGGTGGCCCCGGACATGTCGGTCACGCCGGCGTCCCAGAGCAGCGACCCGTCGTGGTTGAGCACCCACAGCACGTTGCCGCCGGCGACCACGATCTCCGGGTACCCGTCGTTGTCGACGTCGCCGATCGCGGGCACCGGGAAGATGTTCGCCGAGCCGTTCTGGAGGGGGCCCCACAAGAAGGTGCCGTCGGTGTCGTGCGCCGAGATCTCGTTGCCGAGGACGCGGACGAACTCGCCCTCTGGGTCGTCGTCGAGGTTGCCCACCGCCACCGCCCCTTCGGACACGTCGCGGTTGCGCCACTTCGGCGCCCCATCCGGCGTGTACGCGGCGTTGCCGACGATGACCTCTTCCTCGCCGTCGAGATCGAGATCCGCGATCGCCGGGTGCCCACCCTCGCCGTAGATGCCGATCCCCGCGTACATGTTCGCGCCGCGCGCGTACCGCCCCTCCCCTCGCGTGGTGAGATCGGCGTTGAGGATGATGCGCCCGGCCACCACCTCCGGGCTGCCGTCGTGATCCATGTCGGACACCGCGACGGCCGTGGCGTGATCCATCTCGTCGTCGGTGAACACCTCGCTCTCCGCGAGCTCACGACCGTCCCACGAGTAGGCGACGACCGAGTACTCGCCGCCCCCGAACGTGAAGACCTCGCTCTTGTACTCGCGGACGATCAACACCTCGGGCAGCCCGTCGTCGTCGAGGTCCGCGATGGCCGGGTGGGCCCCGAACCCTGTCTTCGCGCGGCTCGCCGCGACCTCCCAGAGCTTCCCGGAACCGTCGCCGTGGTACGCCGCGAGCTTGCCCGCGCTGAGGAAGGCGAAGTTGGCGACGATCTCCGGGATGCCGTCGCCGTCGAGATCGCCGACCGCGGGCAGCGAGGTCATGTTCTCGCCCGGCACGTCCCACTCCACGATCGGCTCGAAGCCGCCGACCTCGTAGTCACACGCGTCCGAGGCCGCGCAGTCGTCCGCCGGGAAGTCGAAGGGGTCGCACGCGGACGCGTCGTCGCCGTCGGTGTCCGCGTCGTCGCCGGAGGTGTCCTCGCCGTCGCGGAGGCTGTCGGTGTCCTTGGCCCGCAGGTCGTAGTCCGAGCAGGCCGAGAGGAGCGGAAAAGCGAGGAGCAGGGCGGTCATGCGCGGGTGCTAACCGCCCTGCGCGGAGGTTACGAGCGTGTCACGAACGGAAGCGCGGGTCGACCGACATGCGGCGCAGGCGGTCGACGCGCACCTCCACGGCGGGGTGCGTGCTGAACAGCTGCATCAAACGACGCCCACCGCCGAAGGGGTTGACGATGTACAGGCTCGCCGTCGCGGGCGCGGCGTGGCTCGGCACCAGCGCGGCCCCATGGTGCAGCTTCTCGAGCGCCGACGCCAGCGCCATCGGGTCGCCGGAGATGCGGGCGCCCCACTCGTCCGCGAGGTACTCGCGCTGCCGCGAGATGCCGAACTGGATCAGCATCGCCGCGAACGGCGCCACCATCGCGACGGCGAGCGCCGCCACGGGGCTCGGACCGTCCTCGTCGTTGCCGCCGAGGATCGTGGACCATTGGAGCATGTTCGCCACCGAGGAGATGGCGGCCGCCATCACCGCCGCGATCGAGCTCACGAGCACGTCGCGGTTTCGGATGTGGGCGATCTCGTGGGCGATGACGCCGCGCAGCTCGCGCTCGTCGAGCAGGCGGACGAGGCCGTCGGTCACCGCGACGACGCCCGTCGCAGGGTTGCGCCCGGTCGCGAACGCGTTGGGCTGCGCGTCGGGGATGCGGTACACGCGCGGCTTGGGGATGTCCGCGCGGCGCGCGAGGTCCGCCACGATGGCGTGCAGGCGCGGCGCCTCGACCTCGTCCACGGGGACGGCGCGGGAGATCGCCAGGACGATGCGGTCGGAGAACCAGTACGAGCCGACGTTCATCACGAAGGCCAGGACGACGGCGACCCAGAACCAGCTCCCGCCCATCACGGCGCCGAGCGCCACGAGGATGGCGCTGATCGCGCCGAGAAGGAAGATGGTCTTGAGTTGGTTGATCACGGGGGCTCCGTGGGGCGCCACGGGATGTGACGCGGCCACACCCTCAAGCTACGGACGCGCTGGCGCCCGACACCTGCGACGCGTGGAAATGACGCGCGGTGACGTGTGTAGGCGCGCCCACCACCCCGTACGCTCCAGCCGCGGGCCGCGCAGGCGGCTATAGTCCGGTCCGCCTCGGAGTTCGCGCATGATCCTGTCTCTCTTCTGGCTTGCCTGCACGCCGACCACGTCCAACGACACCTCGAACGACGACGACAACGCGGACGCCGACACCGACACGGACGCCGACGCGGACGCGGACGCGGATGCCGACAGCGATACGGACACCGATACGGACACCGACGCCGACACGGACGCGTGCGTCTCCACCGGGTTCGCGACCTCCGTGGCAGATTGGGCGTTGCCCGAGGGATACCCGGACAGCACCTTCGACACGCCGTACGACGACGTCCCCACCGACGGCCTCGCGTGGTCGGTGTTCGATGTGGGCGTGGGCGGCGTCGACCTCGTCGTGACCGCCAGCCCCGACGACGCGGCGGTGGGCACCACGAAGTGGCTCGTGCACAGCAACACCGGCGCCCGCTTCCGCGCGAACCCCGTCGAGGTCGCCCTGCCGCCGGACTTCGAGCCGGGCACCTTCGCCCTGCCGTACGACGCCAGCACCACCGACAAGGTCGTCTGGGGCCTCACCGACCTCGACGGCGACGATCGCGCCGACATCGTCGTCGCGGGCACGGACTCCGGCGCGGGCGGCATCGGCACGAACCGCTGGTTGTTCTACAAGAACACCGAAGACGGCTTCGCGCAGGCCTCGACGAACTGGACGTTGCCCGACGGCTACGACGGCGCGCTCGACACCCTGAGCGACGTCGACCCGGCGGACGGCGTCAATTGGGCCCTCATCGACCTCACCGGCGACGGCAAGCCCGATCTCGTCGTGTCGGACACCGACGCCGACACCGCCACGATCGGCACCTCGAAGTGGGTGCTCCACAAGAACACCGGCTCGGGGTTCGGCGCCGCCACCGACTTCTCGCTCCCGAACGACTTCGAACCGGACACCTTCGCGCGCTTCTACGACTCGTCGACCACCGACAAGGTGGTGTGGGGCCTCTGGGACTTCAACGACGACGGGCGCCCCGACATCGTCGTGGCCGGGACCGACTCTGGCGCGGGCGGCATCGGGGCCACCCGGTGGCTCGTGTACGCGAATTCGGGCAGCGCGTTCTCCGACAGCACGAATTGGACGTTGCCGACGGGCTTCCCCGAGGGCACCCTCGACGCGCTCGTCGACCTCGACGACGACAGCGTCGACTGGACGCTGACCTACCTCAACGGCGACGCGCGCCCGGACCTCGTGGTCACGCAGGACACCGCCGACGTGAGCGTGGGCCTGACCGAGTGGCGCGTGTACGCCGGCGGGGCGCGGAAGATCGAGGAGGCCGCCTCGTGGACGCTCCCGACGGACGTCGGCTCCTCGCCGTTCGGCGCCCTCTACGACCTCACCCCGACCGACGGGCTCGCCTGGACCGTGATGGCGCTCGACAAGGACGCCGCGCCCGACCTCGTCGTCACCCGCAACGCGACGGACGCCAACGTCGGCGTCGCCAGGTGGCAGCTCGCCGCCGCCCTGTGTGAGTGAGCTCACGCGCGGGGCGCCATCCCGGCGCCGCGCGCGCGCGGCCGGATAGCCCGAGCGGATGCCGGTCCCCCTGCACGATCCTCGCTGGCTGTCGCTCGGTGAAGGCTACTCCGACGTCGTCGCCGCTGCCCGGTTCCCGAAGCACCTCCTGCGCTGGCGCAACGACCGCGCGGCGGAGGAGGTGGGGCTGCACACCCTCGGCGCCGACGAGTGGGCGCGCCGCTTTGCCAGGTTCGAGGCGTTCGAGGGCAACCTGCCGGCGCCGCACGCCCTCCGCTACCACGGGCACCAGTTCCAGCACTACAACCCCTCTCTCGGGGACGGGCGGGGGTTCCTCTACGCGCAGGTGCGAGACACCCGCGGCCGCCTGATGGACCTCGGCACCAAGGGGTCGGGCACCACCCCGTGGTCGCGCGGGGGCGACGGCCGACTGACCCTGAAGGGCGGACTGCGCGAGGTGCTCGCGACCGAGATGCTCGAGGCGCTCGGCGTGGACACGAGCCGCTCCTTGAGCCTGTTCGAGACCGGTGAGTCCCTCGAGCGCCACGACGAGCCTTCCCCCACGCGCGCCGCGGTGCTCGTACGCCTGAGCCACGGCCACGTGCGCTTCGGCACGTTCCAGCGCCTCGCGTACGGCCGCGACAAGGCGCGCGCCGAGCGCCTGCTCGCCTACACCATCGAACACTACTTCCCCGGCTTGGAGCTCGATCCGAAGGCGTTCTTGACCGCGGTGTGCGCCGCCGTGGCGCGCACCTGCGGCGCGTGGATCGGCGCGGGATTCGTGCACGGGGTGCTCAACACCGACAACATGAACGTGACGGGCGAGAGCTTCGACTACGGGCCCTGGCGCTTCGCGCCGGTGTTCGATCCGGCGTTCGTGGCGGCCTACTTCGACGAGAACGGGCTGTACGCCTACGGACGCCAGCCGGACGCCGTGTGGTGGAACCTCCACGCCCTGCAGGACGCCCTCCGGTTGCTCGGCGCTCCGCTCGACGGCGCGCTCGACGGCTTCGGTCGGGAGTGGCACGCCGGCCTGCGCGCCGTGACGCTGCGCCGACTCGGGGTGTCGTCGCTCGGCGAAGCCGCGGACACGGCGCTCACCGACGCGGTGTACACCTACCTCGGCGCGACGCGCGCCCCGATCGACCGCTTCTTCCACGACTGGTGGGGAGGCCCGACGAGCCGCGCCGCCACGGGCCTGGCGGCGTGGCCCGACGCCACGCGCGTCCGCGAGGTGGTCGAAGCCTACGCGCCGCGGCCGGGCGTGGCGGAGCGCGTGGGCGGCCTCGAGGAGACCCCGGTCACCGCGTTGATCACCGAGGTGGAGCGGGTGTGGGACCCGATCGCCGCCCGGGACGACTGGGCCCCCTTCGAGCGGCACGTGCGCGCGATCCGCGCCCTCGGGGCGCGCCTCGGCGACTGAACCCCGGCCTTCGTCGAGCGGTTAGGCTGCCGCCCGGAGGCTCCATGGACGACCGTATGGTCGCGATCGAAGAGAAGCTCGCGCACCTCGAGCGGTACCTGCTCGACCTCGACGCGGTCGTGCGTGGGGTGTGCGACGAGGTGGGACGCCTGCAGATCGAGCTCGCCCGCCTTCGCGACGCGCGGGCGCCGGGCACCTCCCCCGCCGAGCCGCAAGAAGGCGCGTTGGAGTACGAGGTTCCGCCCCACTACTGATCCGACGGGGGGCGTCAGACGTACGCGGGCAGCATCCGGTGCCAGGTGGGCCAGTCGTGGTCGCCGTCCCACCACACGTCCACACGGTGCGGGATGTCCCGCGACGCGAGCGCCCGCGCGGCCCGGACCGTGTAGGACGGGTTCTCGGCGTGGCCCGCGCCGACCGCGAGGACGAAGCGGCTGTCGCGGAGGGCGTCGAGCTGCGGGCCGGGACCGAGGTTCGGGACGAACTGCAGGGGATCGTTGTAGTACCAGTCCTCGCACCACTGGCCCGCCATGCGACGATCCATCGCGTACGTGCCGCTCATCCCGACGACGAGCTCGAAGACGTCGGGGTGCTTCGTGCCGGCAACCAAGGCGTTGTACGCGCCGATCGACGCGCCCGCCGCCGCGAAGCGCTGCGTCGTGCCGGCGCAGTCCGAACGGATGAGCGGGACCGCCTCCTCGATGAGCCAACGGTCGTACGCGGCTTGCCGGGCGGCCTTCTCGGTGGGGGGCACCGACGGGTTCGTCCACGCCTGACGATCCACCGAGTCGACCGCGTACACCTTGAGGGCACCCGCGGCGATGCGGGGTCCCAGCGCCCGCACGAGCCCGAAGCTCTCGATGTCCAGCACGTCGCCGCCGCCCGTGGGGAAGACCACGAGGGGCCGACCGTAGTGGCCCCACCGCGCGACGCCCATGGTGCGCCCCACGAGCGGGCTGTGCCACCGCCAAACCTGCCGCTCGGGCGCCGTGCGCGCCGCCGTACCCGCGAGATCCATCGCCCCGGATCGTAGTCGACACGCGCCTGCTTGTCGCGGCGCATGGGGTTAGAGATGTCGCCATGCCCATCGACGTCTACCGCTTCGTCCACCTGTTCTCGGTGTTCCTCCTGCTGATGTCGATGGGCGGCATGGTGGGCGCCGCGCTCGCCAAGCAGCCGCTCGATCCGGCGGTGCGCCGCCTCGGCGCGATCAGCCACGGCGTCGCCATGCTCCTGCTCCTGGTCGCGGGCTTCGGGCTCCTCGCAAAGGGCGGGTACACCGCCGGTGTTCCGGGGTTCGCGATGGTGAAGCTCGTGATCTGGCTCGTGCTCGGCGCGGCGATCGTCATCCCCACGCGCTTCCCCGCCTACGCCCGGTTGTTGTGGCTGGCCGTGCCGCTCCTCGCGCTCGTCGCGGCCTGGCTGGGTCACTACCGCCCGTTCTGACGTGGCGCGCCTCCTCCACACCGCGGACTGGCACCTCGGCCGCACCCTCCACGGGCGCGACCTGCTCACCGACCAGGCGGAGCGGCTCGAGACCCTCCTGCGCGTGGCGGCCGATGAGCGCCCCGACGCGGTGCTGATCGCGGGGGACGTCTACGACCGCGCGGCGCCGCCGGTCGCCGCGATCGAGCTCTTGGACGAGGTGTTGTCGAGGCTGGTCCTCGATCTTCGACTCCCCGTGGTGGTCATCGCGGGCAACCACGACTCGCCGGAGCGCCTCGGCTACGGCGCGCGGCTCGTCGCCGACGGGCTGCTCCTCGTGGGCCCGTGGGACCCGGACCGCCGGCCCCGGGTGCTCGACACCACCACCGGCCCGCTCGCCATCCACGCCGTCCCCTACGCCGACCCCGTGGTCGTGCGCGAGCAGCGGCCCCTCGCCGCGCTCGACCACGCGTCGGCGTTCCGCGCGCAGCTCGACGCCGCGCGCGCGCACGCGTCCGCGCACGCGCGGAACATCCTCGTCGCGCACGCCTGGGTCGACGGCGCCAGCCCCACCGAGTCGGAGCGGCCGCTCGCCCCGAGCACGACCGGCGCGGTGCCCGGCTCCACCCTCGACGGCTGGACGTACGTGGCCCTCGGGCACGTGCACCGCCCGCAGCGCGTCCGAGCCCCGACCCCCGCGTGGTACCCCGGCTCGCTCATGCCGTACTCCCGGAGCGAGGCCGGCCAGGAGCGCGGGGTGCTCCTGACCGAGATCTCGGCGTTCGGGGCGGTGGCCACCCGCAGCATCCCGCTCGGGGGCACCCGCGAGGTGCGCGAGATCGAGGGCACCCTCCACGCGCTCCTCCGTCCCGCCATCGGCGCCGACACCGACGACTACGTGTTCGCGCGGCTCACCGACGGTCCTCACCTCGACGCCGCCGCGCGCCTGCGCGGGGTGTGGCCGAACCTCCTCGGCGTCGACGCGACGGCCGAGGCGGCCCCCTCGGCGCGCCCGGCCGCGGCGCGGCTCGGGCCGGGCGGCGCCATGGACCCGATCGCCCTCGCCCAGGACTTCTTCGCGGAGGTGCTCGGCGAGTCGATGACCGAGGACGATCGGTCGCTGCTCGACGAGGTGCTCCGCGAGCTGGAGCGGGAGGCCTGATGCGGCCCCGTCGCCTCGTCCTCCGCGCCTTCGGCCCCTTCACGCGCGAAGCCGTGGTGGACCTCCGTCCCCTCCCCCGCGACGCGTTCCTCCTCGTCCACGGGCCTACCGGTTCTGGAAAGACCAGCCTGCTCGACGCGATCTGCTACGCGCTGTACGGCGAGTCGAGCGGGGACGAGCGCGCCGCGCGTCACGTCCGGAGCGACCGCGCGCCCCCCGAGCTGCGCACCGAGGTCGAGCTCGACTTCGAGATCGCGGGCGTCAACTACCGCATCCGTCGCTCGCCCGAGCAGGAGCGCGGAGGGGCGCTCGCGCGGGAGGCCGCCCGCGCCACCCTCTGGCGGCGCACCGCGGACGCGCCCGACGACGCCGACGGCGAGGTGCTCGCCTCCAAGAACCGCGCCGTCGCCGACGAGGTGCAGCGGCTCGTCGGGGTCACCGCCGGGCAGTTCCGCCAGGTCGTCATCCTGCCCCAAGGTCGCTTTCGCGAGGTGCTCACGGCGGAGGGCGACGCGCGCCGGGCGACCCTGGCCCAGCTCTTCCGCACCGACGTCTTCGCGCGCCTGCTCGAGGCCCTGCGCGCCCGCGCCGCCCACACGAAGGCGGAGGCCGAGCGCGGCCGCGCCAGCGTCGACGCGCTCCTGAAGCGTCACGAGGCGGACTCCCGCCATGCCCTGGTCACGCGCGCGGACGAGGCGGTGGGCGACGTGGCCGCGTGCGAAGAGGCGCGCCGTGGCGCGGAGACGGACGCCAAGCGCGCGGGCGACGCCTTGGCGGACGCGAACACCGCCGCGCGGCTGCACGCCGAAGCGGACGCCCGCGGCGCCGAGCGCGATGCGCTCGCGGGCCAACGCGAGCGGATCGACGCCGATCGTGCGCGCCGCGACGCCGCGGACGCCGCGGATCGCCTCGCGTCCGACGACCGCGTGCGCGACGAGCGCGCCACCGAGGCACGAGGCTGCATCAAGGCGCTGGAAACGGCGGAACGCGCGCTGCGCACCGCCGAGCAGTCCTTGTCGACGGCGAACGAGACGCGCGAGACGATCCTGGCCGAGGGTCCGGACGTCGCCGTGCTCGAGCGTACGGTGTTGGAGATGAGCGGCCTCGTCGACGAAGAGTCAGCCATCGAGGAGGCGCGGAAGCGCCTCCGCGAGACCGACGACGAGGAGGCACGGACCCGCGCGGCCGCGAGCCAGACGGAAGAAGAGGAGCGCACCGCCCGGACCTCCGCCGCCGACGCCACCGAGGCGCACCGCCGGGCGGAGCAGCGTGCGACGGCCTTGGAGCTCCGGGCGCGCGCGCTCGCCGACGCCGAGCGCGCCGCCGAGCGGCGTACGGCACGGCAGGAGGCCGAAGCGACGCACGCGCGCGCCCAACAGGAGTGGACCGACGCCAAGGAGCGGGCCGAGCAGGCTCACCGGGAGCTCTCCGACGCGCGCGCCGCGCTCGACGGGGCCCGTCGAGCCCTGCTCGCCGACCACGCGCGGGCGATCGCCGCCGCCCTGCGGGCGGGCGAGCCGTGTCCGGTGTGTGGCAGCCTCGACCACCCGGGCGCACCCCGCCCGTCGGAGCCCACCCCTGCCGACGGCACGCCCGACCTCGACGCCCTCGACGCCGCCGCGCGCACCGCCGAGGAGGGTCGCGACGCCGCGGCGGAGCAAGCCCGAACCGCCGAACACGACTGTGTTCGGGCCGAAGCGGCGCTGGGCGCGCTGGACGACACGCCGAGCGAGGAGGCCGACCTCGCGGCCCTGCGCCGCGCGCATGCGGCGTCCGAGGAGGCCGTACGCGCGCTCCCCGGCCTGCGCGCGGCCGCCGAGGCCCGCACGAAGGAGCACGACGAAGCGAAGGTCGAGCACGAAGCGGCGCTCGACGAGCACCGGCGCGCAGCGCTCGACAAGGCGAGCGCCGAGGCCCGGTTCGAGGCACTCCTCGCCCGCGTCCCCAAGGACCTGCGAGGCCCGGGCGCCCTCCGCGCCGCCCTGGGCGAGGCGCGGACGGCGCTCAAACGCCGCAAGGCGCGCGTGCGCGCGGCCGAGGACAACGTCGCGGAGGCAGAGCGCGCCGTCCAGGACGAGCGGCTCCGCGGAGAGTCCGCCGCGACGGCGCGCGCCGCGGCCGAGAAGCGCGCCGAGGCCGAGGCCGCCCGTTGGGCGGACGCGCGCGAGGCCGCTGGGTTCGCAGACGACGCGGAGTGGCGGGCGGCGCGCCTCGACCCCGCCGAGCGTGGTGAGCTGGCGGCGCGGATCGACGCGTGGGATCGCGACTGGATCGCCGCGGACGCCAAGGCGCAGGACACGGCCGCTTCCACGGCGTGCGTGGAGCGCCCGGACGTCGACGCGGCCGCGCGCCTCCGAGACGAAGCCGTGGCGGCGGAGGGGCGCGCGCGGCGGGTCCTCGACGACGCGCGGCGCGCGCAAGACGCCGTCGAGCAGGCGATCCGCGACGTCGACGAAGCGGAGCGGGAGGCGACCGCCGCCGAAGCCGCGTGGCGCCGCGCGAAGCGCCTCTCCGACGCCCTCAACGGGGGCCGCGGGCTCCCCGACCTCGAGCGCTACGTGCTCGCCGCCTTGCTCGACGAGGTGCTCGACCACGCGAACCGCCGCCTCGCGCGCATGAGCCGCGGCCGATATTGCCTCGCCCGCGCCGGCGGCGTGGAGGATCGCCGCCGCCGCGCCGGGCTCGACATCGAGGTGCACGACGCGTGGAGCGGCCGGCCGCGCAGCGTCGCCACGCTCAGCGGCGGCGAGGGCTTCCTCGCGAGCTTGTCGCTCGCCCTCGGGCTCTCGGACGCCGTCGAGGCGCGCGCCGGAGGCGCGCGCCGCGACGCC
>CAMAXZ010000059.1 GCA_945862325.1 Klebsiella pneumoniae | reverse complement strand
CACCGACACCGACACCGACACCGACACCGACACCGACACCGACACCGACACCGACACCGACACCGACACCGACACCGACACCGACACCGACACCGACACCGACACCGACACCGACACCGCGGTGAACGACGACGGCTTGTTGCGCTTCGAAGGCGCCGCCGATGTCGGGGAGTCGTACGTGGGCACCGAGGCGGTCGTGCTCCTCACGAACTTCGGCCTCGGCGACGAGCTGTGTCGCGTCGAGTACACCGTGACGTCCACTGGCCGGCGTGACGACTGTTCCGAGTGCGTGTGGGCGTTCGACGTCGTGCTCGGGGCGCCGACGGTCACCCTGGACACCGCGTGCGAGGCCGCAGGCTACGACGCGGCGACCATCGCCGCGATCGAAGGCACCACGCGGTCGATCGGCGTCGCCGTCGACTACCTGGGTCATGCCGACGCGCTGCTGATGTACAACGGGCGCACCTGGGCGTCCGCCACCTTCGTCGATTGGGTGGACGCTGATTTCACGCTCCGGTACACCTGGGACCAGCGGTACGTCACCTACTGAGGCGCGCACACGCCGACGTGGGCGACCCACCGCCGCACCCCGAGGCCTTCGAACGTGCCGGCGTCCCATGAGGTGACGAGCACGTCGGGTCGGTCGTCGCCGTTCACGTCGGTCAGGCCCCAGATCGTCGGCCCGTGGCCGCCGGCGGCGTGGGCGAAGGTGCCGACCGGGTAGGCCGGCGGCAGCTCGAACGAGCGCGGGCGCGCGTCGAACCACGCGCGATCGCCCCGATGCAGGTGCCACTCCGTCCGTCCCGGCTCGACCGCCGCCGCGTCGTCGGACTCCGTGACCACGAGGTCCAGGGCGCCGTCTCCGTCGAGATCCCGGGCGGTCCAAAGGCCCCCGTCCACACCCTCGAAGAAGCCGGGTGTGTAGTCGGTCGGCAGGTCGAAGCCCTCGGCCGGCGCGACGAACCCGTCGGGCCCCGCCCTCCACACACGCCAGAGGGTCGTGCCCACCGTCGCGTCGGCAGGCTCCGAGCGGAGCACCAGCTCGGGCCGCGGCAGGCGGTCCAAGGTCACCAAGGCCCACGGCGCGCCGCGCGGTGAGCCCCAATGGTCCAATCCATCCGCCGGGAGCGCCCAGGGGCGCTCGGGCCCCACGAACCCCGTGGCGGAGCCGGCCCAGCTTCGCCAGACCGTCTGTCCGACCTCCGGCCGCGCGTCGTCGACGTAGACGACGAGGTCCGGCACGCCGTCGCCATCGAGATCGCGGAGGTCCCACTCGAACGTTTCCCCGGCCGCGTCGCCCAGGCGACCGAACGGGGCGTGGTCGATCCCCTCCGGCAGCGCCCAAGGCCGGGAAACAGCCTCGAAGCCGCCGTCCACGCCACGATACCACCGCCAGTCCGCGCCGTCCCACACGAGCAGATCGGGCCGAGCGTCGGCGTCCAGGTCGCGCACGACGGTCGAC
The DNA here is from genome assembly GCA_945862325.1 of Klebsiella pneumoniae. Classification (GTDB taxonomy): domain Bacteria; phylum Myxococcota_A; class UBA796; order UBA796; family SXON01; genus CAMAXZ01. The sequence continues at coordinate 26,033 of CAMAXZ010000059.1, read as the reverse complement.
GCCGACTGCCACGCCGCGACGGGCAGCGGCAGACGCCAAACGGCAGGGTCCGCGAAGCCGCCGTCGACGCCCCGGTACCACCTCCACGTCGTGCGCCCGACACCGGGGTCGTCGCTCGCCCACGTGAACACGAGGTCTGCCCGCCGATCTCCGTCGAGATCGCGTTACACCCACGCCCCGGCGTCACCCTCACCATCCCCGAACGTGTCGAGGCCCGCGTCGCCGCCCAGGTCCGGCAGGAGGACGTCCAAAGGCTCTGCCGCGAAACGGACCGTCAGACAACCAGACGCCGCTTCCGGTTGCACCCAAGCGTCCGCTGAGGGAACGGAAGCCTCGACGCGCTCGCGCGAGTCCTCACCGCCCGCCGGCCAGGGCCCGGGCGGAAGACAGCCGAGGCCGACCGCGCCACCCAAGATGTGTCGCAGGAGCACTTCCACCTCCCTCGTCAGAGGAGGTAGAACCCGCCTCTACCGCCGGCAACCCGCGAGCGCGCCCGGCTTCCGACGGCGGCTGATCAGCGCCGCGCCCGCCAGAGCGACGAGCCACGACCCGCTCACGCCCGTGGCACAGCCGCACGTGCCCGCCTCGTCCTTGGCGGGGTCGCCGTCGTCACCACCGTCGTCGGTGACGTCGGTGTCGTCGGTGTCGTCGGTGTCGCTCGGGTCGTCGGTGTCACATGACGCGTCGGAACCATCGCAGTCCTGATCGATCCCATCGCCACACACGTCGTCCAACCCGGGCGCGCGCGCCGCGTCGTCATCGTCGCAGTCCACGTCACACACCGCGCCGTCGCCGTCGACGTCGGTCGTGCCGTCACACACGTCGAGTCGGTAGTCCCACACGCCGCGACCGTACGTGCCGAAGCGCATCGCCGAGCCATCCGCGAGGGTCTCCACGCTCCAGTAGATGGTGACCGGCGCCTCGCCGACGGTGATGTCCTCCCACACGGTGTCGTCCGGCCCGCGCGCGTACACCGAGGTCTCGGTCCCGGCGTACATCGTGCCGTCCGGCGCCTCCCCGAGGGCGTACACCAGGGTGTCGGGGAGCCCCTCGCCCCACGCGGACCAGCGCCGTCCGCCGTCGGTGCTTCGGTACACCGCGGGGTTCCCGTAGCCGGAGCCGCCGACGTACACCGTGTCCTCGCGCTTCGACGACGCGAGCAACGCGGTGCCGTAGAAGTATTGGCCACCGGGCCCCGTGTCGGGCGAGCGGTCCCAGGTGACACCGTGGTCGTCGCTGTAGAACAGGCGGCCGTAGCTCGTCACCACCCACGCCTTCTGAGGGTTCGTCGGGCTGAACTCGAGCGCGCCGACGTACTCCCAGCCATCCTGCGAGAAGGACTGCTCCGACCACACCTCGGCCTGCCAGGTGCCGCGGCGCGCGGTGTACCGGTAGATCTTCTCCGCCGGGAAGAAGAAGTCCATCTCGGAGTCCGCGTCCGCCACGATCGGCGGGAGCCAGGCCGCGTTGCCCACCCCCGCCGGGTAGTCGATGTAGTCGAGGTACGGGGCGTCCTCACCCACCTGGACGAGGATGAACCCCGGGTACACCGAGAAGACGTAGTCGTGGGAGCCGTCGGTCGAGGTGAGGTGGGCGTAGTCGCCGCTCAACAACTGGTCGAAGTCGTACACGCCGTCGCCGCGCTCGCCGGAGCGCTGGTAGCCCTGGTCCTGGGACCCGGCCGCCACGTGGGAGAGGTTCGCCGAAGACGTGTGTGTGCCGTAGTACTGACTGACGCGCAAGCCGCGGAGGGACAGGTTCTGGGTGGTCGCGAGCGTGTCGCGCGAGCGGAACAGCCCACCGTCGGTGCCGATGTACCAGACCTCGCCGCCCTCGCCGTCGGGCACGACGTCGGCCGACCAGACGTCGGCGTGCAGGAAGTCCGCCGGGGCGTTGTAGTAGTCCCACCAGGCGTTCTGAACGTCGAAGGACGCGCCGCCGTCGACCGTGCGGTGCACCTCGACGCCGGCCCAGACGAACACGTCGGGGTCGACGATGCTCGAGCCGATGGTGCCCCAGTAGTCGGTGGCCGTCTGCATCGGCGCCCACGTCACGCCAGCGTCGTCGGAACGAAACACGGTGGAGTCGATCATCGCCCAGAGGCGTGGCGCGCCCGCCTCCGACCCGGTCAGCTCCGCCGAGCCGCCGACCGTGGGCGCCGCGCCGACCTCCACGAGCGTCGGCCCGCCGTCCGCGCTGTGCAGGACGCGCCCGTCGTCGAGCACCCACACGCCGGAGCCGCCGTCCCGCTCGATCCAGACGTCGCCGCCGAAGTCGTAGAAGTTGTGGACTTTCGTCCACGACGCGCCCGCGTCCTCGCTGCGGTAGAGGCCGTATGCGCTGTCCTGCTGCCACACGGCCCACGCGACGTGCGAGCCGTCGGACGCGACGCGCAGGCGCCGAAAGTTCGAGATGGACGTCATGTCCGCGGGGGTCACCCAGGTGGCGCCGCCGTCGGTCGACCGACTGACCGACCCCCAGGACGTGCCCATCAGGATGACGTCCGGTCCGGTCGAGGTCTCCGGCGGGAACACCGCGAGCAGCGCCACGCCACCGTACACATCGTCCGAGAGTGGCGTCCAATCGTCGCCTTCGGGCGTCCCGCGCCAGAGCCCCCCGAGCGCGGACCCCGCGTAGAGGCGCTCGCCGTCCGCGGACAGGCGAGCGAGGTGCATCCGGCCGGCCTGATTGTCGCTGCCCCGCTCGACCCAACGACTCGGGGTGTCGTCGATCGGGCGGCGCTCCCGGAGGGCGCGTCGGGCCTCGCGGATGCGGAGGCCGTTGTCACGCTCCACGATCTCCCAGTCGACGTCCGGCGGCGCCCGATGACGCTCCTTGAACCAAGCCTTTCTTGCCTTGTTCCCCCTCTTCTCCGCGTCGTCCGTGAGCACGTGCTCCGTGGGCGACGGGAGGCTCGGGTCGCGTCGCGCGTCGAGGTCGACGACGCGGCCGGCATGGTGAGCGGGCGAAGGCGAACAGGCGAGGGCGAGGAGGATCAGCATGGCGGGCGCACGTTAGCACCTCGGAGAGAGATCCTCGCCACGATATGCGCGCCCGCGATGTGGTCCGAGCCGGCGCTCGTCGATTGGTGCGAGCCGAACTACGCCTTCAGCACGCTCGTCGCCGAGGGCTGGAACACCGCCTCCAGCCTGCTGCTGGTCGGTCTCGGCGTCGTCGGCGCGACGTGGCTCGACGGCCGACGCTTCCGCGCCGGCATGCTCGGCCTCGCCGTGGTCGGCGCGGGGTCGGCGTTGTTCCACGGCACCCTGACGCGGTGGGCGCAGGCCGCCGACGAGCTGCCGATGATCTGGCTCGGGCTCGCCTGCATGTGGACGCTCGCCCAGCGCGACCGCCCGTCGGGCCAGGGCGCCGGGCTCGCCGCCGTGCTCGGTGCCTTCGGGGCCGTGTTCACGCTCGCCTACGCGGCCGTGCCGTGGGCCTTCGTCTTGTTCCTCCTCGTCTATGGCACGATGGTCGGCTGGCTCGCCGTGCGCACCGCGTGGCTCAGCAGCGGAGGGCCGGCGGCACTCCAGCGCGCCGCGTGGCTGACGATCTTGGCGTACCTGGAGGGATTCTTCCTGTTCTGGGTCCCGGAGCACCTGGTGCTCCCGTGCGAACATCCGGCGCAGGCCCTCCAGCTGCACGCGTGGTGGCACGTGGGGGCAGGCGTCGGCACGGCCGCGTGGTGGACGTGGGCGTGGCTCGACCGGTCGCGCGCGCACGCTGGCGGCGATCCTTGATAGACCTCGCGTACGCGCCGTCGAGGGTCCCGTTCGTCGCTTCCATCCGCTCCACGCCTTCCGGCACGCCGCGAACGCCCTGAGCGGGGCCGCCTCCCTCGCCAACGCGGTCGACCTCACCCCGGGGCCGGTGCCGGTGCCCGCCGACACGACCGGGCTCCTCGGCGGGCGTGATCCGGCCGACCCGCGCGCGCAGGCGTGGCTCGAAGCGGTGGCCGCGTGGCTCGCCCCGGGCGAAGCGCTCGACGCGCGCCCCTCCGCCACGCACGCCGGTTGGCGCCTCTGGCCGTTGCTCGGCTCGGGCGCGCCGGGCTTCTCGGCCGAACGCCTCCACCTCGCGGTGCCGGCGGGCGACGCCTGGCTGGCCGCGCTGCGCCCCGACGTGTTCTTCGCCCAGGCCGCCGAGCGCCTCGAGGCCGCCGGCGGCGATCAGGCCGAGCGCTGGGCCGGACGCCTGCGGCAGCCCACGGGCAACCTCGCGATCATCGGTCGCCTCGTGCAGACCTTCGCGCTCTCGCTCGACCTCGGCAGCCCGTCGGCGCTCCGACTCCGGGTGGGCTGCGCCGACACCCCGTCCGCGGTCCAGGCCTCGATGCTGCTCCACGCGTGGCGCGGGCGCCGTGGCGCGGGCGACGACGCGATCGCGACCGCGTTCGCCGACGCAACGGTGCACCGCGTCGGCACGCGCGTGGAGATGACCTTCCCCGGCACCCCCGACGTGGTCACCCGGCTGATCGTGCCGCGACGCTGAGGGCGCGCGGCGCCGCGGTCAGAGGGCGCCGAGCACCGCGGACCGCACGGCGTCGACCGCCGCGACGCCACCCATGTCGTGAGTGGTCACGCCCGCGGTGAGCGCCGCGGACACGGCCGCGCGCACGCGACCGGCCGCTTGGGCGTGGCCGAGGGCGTCCGCGAGCTCCGCCGCGAGGAGGATCATCGGGTACGGGTTGGCCGCGCCCTCGGGCAGATCCGCGCCGCGGACGCCCGGGGTGGCCTCGAACACCGTCACGCCCGGCCCGTAATTGACGCCGCTCGCGACGGTGACGCCGCCCGCCATGCCGGAAGCGCAGTCGGAGACGATGTCGCCGAAGAGGTTGCCGCACAGCAGCACGTCGAAGTCGCGCGGACGGCGCACGAGGCGCATGCAGAGGGCGTCGACGATGATGTCGTCGTGGCGGATGCCGGGGTAACGGGCGGCCACCTCACGGCTGACCGAGAGGAACATCCCGTCGGCCTTCTTGAGGATGTTCGCCTTGTGCACCGTCGTCACCCGGCCGCGCCCGTGGGTCTGCGCATAATCGAAGGCAAACGTGGCGATGCGCTCGCACGCCGCCCGCGTGGTGACCTTGACCGACTCGAACACGCCGTCCGCGCTCTCGTGCTCGAAGCCGGCGTAGATGTCTTCGCTCGCCTCACGCACGACCACGAGGTCCGTCTGCGGCGCGCGGGCGGGCAGGCCCGGGACGTGCTTGACGTGGCGCACGATGGCGTAGACACCGAGCTCGCGACGGAGGCGCACGGTGGGAGGGAGCTGCCCCTTGCGGATCTCCGAGGCGATCGGCCCCTTCAGCGCCCAACCGGTGCGACGGATCGACGCGACGGCGCCGCTGATGTCGCCGCCCTCGCAGAGCTGCTCGTCCCACGTGAGGGACGCACCGGCGGCCGCCAGCACCTCGCGCGCCACCGAGGCCACGGCGGGGCCGTGGCCCGTGCCGGGGATCAAGGTCACTTCCTGGGACATGCGGCCTCCTACAGGCGGTCGATGATGGCGTTCGTGAAGGTCTCGGTGGAGGCGGATCCGCCGAGGTCGCCCGTGAGGTCGGTTCCCTTCTCGAGGACGTCCCACACGGCGCGCTCGATGCGCTGCGCGACCTTCCACTCGCCCACGTGCTCGAGCAGCATGAGCCCGCTCAGGAGCACCGCGAGGGGGTTCGCCTTGCCCTGGCCCGCGATGTCCGGCGCGGTGCCGTGCACCGCCTCGAACACCGCCGCCTTCGACCCGATGTTCGCGCCGGGGACGACCCCGAGGCCGCCCGCGAGGCCCGCGCAGAGGTCGCTCAGGATGTCGCCGTAGAGGTTCTGCAGGAGCAGCACGTCGAACTTCGTCGGGTCGAGCGGCAACAGCAGGGCGAGGTTGTCGACCCCGATGTCGGACTGACGGATGAACGGGTACTCCTCGCCCACGCGGCGGAACGCGTCCAGGAACGCGCCGTCGGCGAGCGGGTTGACCGGCGCCTTGTGGCAGCAGTGCACGAGGCGGCGGCCGCGGTAGCGCATGTACTCGAACGCCCAGCGCGCGATGCGCTCGCCCGCCATGACCGTGCTCGTCTTCATCGACACGACGGTGCCGGGGGTGACCTCGTGCTCGATGCCCGCGTACAGGTCTTCCGTGTTCTCGCGGAAGAGGACGAGATCGACGCCGGCGAACGCGCCCGGCACGTTCGGCAGCGCGCGCACGGGACGCAGACCGACGAACAGGTCGAGCTCCTGACGAAGCGTGACGTTCGCGCTGCGGAAGCCCTTGCCCTTCGGCGTCTCGAGCGGGCCCTTCAGCCCGAGCCGGTTGCGGCGGATGCTGTCGAGGGTGACCTCGGGCATCGGCACGCCGAAGCGCTCCATCGCCTCGGCGCCAGCGGGCGCCTCGTCCCAGTCGATGGGCGCGCCGGCGGCGGCGAGGATGCGACAGGTGGCTCCGGTGACTTCCGGGCCGATGCCGTCGCCCTTGAGCAAGGTGACGCGGTAGCGCATAGGCTCCTCTGGGGCCGGCCGCCCTAACGCACGGTCGCGTCCCTCACAAGAACACGATCGCGCGCGTCGGCGCGAGCCCGCGCATCGCCGGATCGGGGGACGCGGCGAGGGCGCGCGCCCCCCAGGGCGCGTCGACCCGCAAGCGCTCCATCGCATCGCGAAGATCGACGTCCGCGGCGCCGAGCTCCGCGGCGAGGACGAGGGCGCGCGCGCGTGCGACGGGGGCCTCGGAGAGCAGGCGCGCGGCCGCTCGGGCGTCGTCCGCGTCGTGACGCACGACCGCGCGGCAGGCGCGCAGATCCGCCAGGAGCAACACCATGCCGCGATCCTCCGCCCACGCGATCGCGCGATCGATCGACGGCGCCGCCACGTCGAGGCCCGCCAGCCGCTCGACCCGGGCGCGCCACGCCTCGGCGCGAAACAGCCCCGCGCGACGTCCGACGGCGTTCCAGGCCTCCGCGGCCCGGCCGAACGCGGCGCGGGCGCGGTCGAGGGCGTCCTCGTCCGCGGGGAGCTGCGCCACGCCGCGGAGCGCGGCCCGGAGGACCTCGAGCTCCCCGCGCTCCTGGGCGCACGCCGCCGCGGGCCCGGCGACCCGACGGTCCCCCCCGAGCGCGGCCTCGAGCGCCTGCCAGCCGGCGTCCGCGGCGCCGAGCGCCCCGTCGAGCCGGGCGACCTGCGCCGCGCGGAAGCGATGGGACCACGCCGCCCCGGGCACCCCGAGCGCCTCGAGCGCGTCGAGGTCGTCCCGGGCCGCCTCCACCTCACCGGCGACGAGCCGGAGCCCCGCCCGCGTGTCGAGGGCGATCGCGCGCTCCGCCGTGGGCGCGTCGTGCGGCAGCCCGCGCACCGCCTGCTCCGCGACGCCCGCGGCCGCCTCCACCTGGCCCGCGTCGAGCAACACCGCGGCGAGCTGCGCCGCGTCGGCGCCGGCCGGGGTGGTGCCCGCCAGCGCGACCCCGAGGGCCTTGGCGGCCGCGGCGGGGCGATCGTCCCGGCGGAACGCGTCGGCGGCGCGTCGCGCGGACTCTCGCGCGCGCACCGGCTCCGCGGCGGCGCGCTCCGTGATGGCCCACCACGCCGCCCCCGCCTCCGCCCAGCGTGCCGCCTCCGACAGCTCTTCCGCCTCGCGCCAGGCTCGTCCGCGCATCGCCCCTCCGCGGTCGGCCTACCACACGGTCGCGAACAACGCTTCCATGGCCGTCATCGCGCGGCCGCCCGCCTTCGGGTCGTACACGCACCCCGGCGGGCTCGCGGCGTCGGGCTCCGCGAAGCAGTGCGCCGCGCCGCCGTACACGACGAGCTGCCAGTCGGCGCCGGCCGAGGTCATCTCCTTCTGGAACGCCGCCACGTCCTTCGCCGGCACGTACGGGTCGGCGGCCCCGTGCAGCGCGAGCACGGGGACCTTGACCGCGCCGCGCGCGGCCGGGAGCTTGGTGGAGAGGTTGCCGTGGAAGCTGACGACCGCGTCGACGACCGTGTTGCCGGCGCGCGCGAGCTCGAGCACGGTGGCGCCGCCGAAGCAGAAGCCGATCGCCGCCAGCCGGTCGGTGTCCACCGGCGCGTCGGCGCCCCGGAGCGCCTCGACCGCGGCGGCCGCGCGGGCCCGCAGCGCCGCGCGGTCGGCGTACGCGGACGTCGCGGCCTTCATCGCCTCGCCCGGGTTCGCGGGGCGGACGGTCGCTCCGTACACGTCCGCGACGAGCACGACGTAGCGATCCCCCGCGATCACCTTTGCTTTCTCGACGGCGGCAGGCGTCACCCCCATCCAGTTCGGGACGAGGGCGATGCCCGGCCGCTTCTCTGTGGAGGCGTCGTCCCACACGAGGGTGCCCTCGAAGCGGGTGTCCCCGACGGTCCACTCGACGGGGCGGGTGACGGGGGCGGCGAAGGCGGAGGCGAGGAGGGAGAGCAGCATGCGGCGTCCTATCGCGGAAGGTTAGTCCGCCGAATGTCGGTCCGTGCCATGGCCCGTCGGGTCCGCGCCGCGATGTTGACGGTGGTCGCGCTCGGCGCGCTCGTCGCCGCGCTCGCGGAGCTCGACGCCCGCCGCCGCGAGGCGGAGTCCGCCGTGCGGCTGACGCTCGACCTGCCGGCGTTGAAGTACGAGCGCACGGACGCTCCGGCGCCGACGCCGCGCGCCGGCGCGGCGCGCCTCGTGGCCCTCGGGGACTCCGTCACCCACGGGGCCTTCGTACCGGCGGGCGAGACGTGGCCGGAGCGCCTCGCCGCCTCGGCCGGGGCCGCCGCGGGCCGCGAGGTCCAAGCGTGGAACCTCGCGGTGCACGGCTACGACGTCGAGAGCGTGGTGGCGAGCTTCGAGGCGCGCGCGCGCGCGTGGAGCCCCGACGTGGTGGTGTACGGGTTCTACGTCAACGATCCCATGGCGACCGAGGTCATCACCGTGGGCGACCGCGCGCGTTGGGTCGGCACCGTCCCGCGGCCGTTCGTCGTGCTCTCCCGCGGCCTGGACCCACGGTTGCACGCGGTGTCCGCGCTCTTTCGCGACGGTGAGGGCGGCGCGGCGGCGCGGGCGCTGGCGGCGCGCGGCGGCGCGCTCGACATCGATTGGCCGGCGTTCGACGCGCAGCTCGACCGCCTCGTCCGCGCCGTCGGCGGCACGCCGCTCGTCGCGATCGTCATCCCGCCGTGGCCACTGGCCGACATCACCGGGGCGCTCTCGGCGCCATACGGCAAGAAAAACAGCTTCTACGAAGAAAACTACAAGATCACGCAGCGTGCTGCCGCGTCCTTCGCCGCGCGCGGCGTCCCGATCGTCGACGGCCTCGCCGCCTACCGCGACGGGGCCGTAGGGGCGCTCGAAGGCAAGCCGGGCGACCCGCATCACCCGAGCGCCGAAGGCCACGCGCGCCTCGCCGCCGCGGCGACCGCGATCGTGGCCGCCGCGCTCGATCCCACCGGCGAGCCCCTCACCCACCGGAGCGCCCCTTGAACCCCCGTGCCGACACCCTCCTCGTCGCCGCCGCGCGCGCCGAGCTCGGCGGCGCCGACGGCCTGGAGCTCGGGGTCGGGCTCGTGCGCGCCACCGCCACGCTCGCCGCGCACCTCGCGCGCCACCGCCCGGACCACGTGGTGCTCGTCGGGACAGCCGGCGCCCTGCCGACGGATCGCCCCGACCCGCCCTCGATCGGCGACGCGCTCGTGGTCACGGAGGCGATGCTCGGCTCCCCCGCCGCCGCCCTGGACCTCGGCTACATCCCGCTCGCGCCCAGCCCGTTGACCCCCTTCGCCCCGCCGGGCAGCCCCCGCGTGCGCGCGCTCTGCAACCTCGCGATCACGACGGACCCCGCGCTGGCGACGATGTTCGGCCGCGAATGCGACCTCGAGAACATGGAGGTGTACGGGGTGGCGTGGGCGTGCACGATCGCGGCGGTTCCGTGGTCCGCGGTGCTCGGCGTGACCAATCGGGTGGGTCCGGAGGCGCACGCCCAATGGCGCGCGAACCGCGCCGAAGCCGAGGCGGCCGCCCGACACCTCGCACGCCGACTCTTCTTCGAGGCGTGAGCGCCCGGGCGCGAGCGCCGGGATCGCGATAGGCACGGCGCCGCTGACCGGAGCCCCGTTGCCGAACGCCGTCATTCCCCGCGCCCACGTCCACGCGTTGTCCGAAGCCTGCGCCAAGCTCGGCGCCAGCTTCCAGCCCGTCGCCAAGCGCGCCCTCGAAGACCAGAACAAGCTCCTCCGCTTCTTCCGGGCCAACCTCCCGCAGATGGACAACCAGTCCGGCGAGGTCTCGCTCTACCTCCTCGCGGTCATCGTGCGGATCTTCCAGCAGTGCGGCGGCAAGCTCGGCCGCGTGGGGGACACCGAGGTCGCCCTCGCCACGGCGCGCCTCCAGGCCGCCGCCAAGGCCACGCTCCCGTTCGACGAAGGGTTCCCCGAGCGCGTGCGCGCCGTCGCCGACCGGGCGCAGCCGCACATCCTCGACGAGGCCCTCGAGGCCCTGTTCGAGCGCGCGGAGCGTCAGGCCAACGAGGTCGAGCTCGAGCGCGAGCAGTCCGGCCGCGTGTTCCTCATGTTGTGGGCAGCCACCGAGGCCCTCGAGGCCGCCTGGTCCGCACCGCGCAAGCCGGACTGGGCCGAGCCGGTCTGATGGGGCTGCGCGCGAGCCTTCGTGACGCGATCAAGGCGCTCGTCGGGCGCGGCGATCCGTCCTCCCCGAAGTCGGGGGCGCCCCACGGCGCCGCGCCGCGCTCCGACGCGCGCCGCGCGCTGCCGACCGCCGCCGACGCCGAGGGCTGGCGGGCGCTCGCCTTCGCCGAGCAGGTCGTGCCCGGCAAAGGCGGCACGTTCCCGCTGCCGGCGGGCGCCGCGGCGAGCGGCATCGTGGCGGTGTTCCGTCACGACGGCCGCCTCTGGTGCATCGACAACGCGTGCACGCACGAAGACGGCCCGGTCGGCGAAGGCGCCGTCACGGGCTGCAAGGTGCGGTGTCCGTACCACGACTGGGAATTCGACTTCACCACCGGTGCCTGCGTCACCGACCCGGAGCGCCCCCTGGCGACGTGGTCGGTGCGCGAGCGCGACGGCGTGATCTGGGTGGGGCCCCGCCTCACCGAAGGCACGGCGCACCGCGGCGGGGACCACAACGACGGCCTGGAGACGATCGTCCGATGAGCCAAACCCTCGTGTCCGCCTTCCAGAAGGGCCTCGCCCTCCGCGACCTCCTCCCCAAGCTCGCCCGCCTCAGCGAGGCCGGAAAGCCGCTGAAGTTCGAGGTCGAGTCGCGCAGCGTGCCCTACCTGGACCACCTGCTGTCCGGCTGGACCGACGGGCCGCCCACCTCGTCGGTGGCCTTCGTGCTCTCGGCGCGGGAGCCGAACCACGACCACTGGCGCCGCTTCACGATCAGCAAGGTCGCGCCGTGGACCTTCCGCCTCGAGTGTTTCCCGACGCCGTTCGGCAAGGCCGACGCGCCGCTCGCCCCGGGCATGCCGCCGTCCCAGACGCGTTAAGGCCCGGCGCTCAGCGCAGCCACAGCGGCCCGACGACCGCCCAGGCCTCGCCGTCGCCCCATGGGCGCGCGTGCGCCCCCCGCGCAAGCGCCACGAGGTAAGGCGCGCCCTCGGGCACGAGGAACCGCGCTCGACCGTCGGCGTCCAAGGGCCCGGTGATCGTCCGTTCACCCCATCGAAGCTCGATCATGTCCACTTCGGCCCACGCCGGAGCGTCGACGCGGACGTCGGCGACGAGCGCGCCCTCCGCGCCCGGCGTGACCGTCAGGTGGACGATCGGGCCCGTCCCGGCGACGGTCTCCCCACGCACGAGCCCCTGCTCGACCGCCGCGAGCCCGCGATCTCCGCGGCGCCGGACCCAGAACCGGTCGCTCACCGGCGCGACGTGCACCCACGCGTCGGCGAGGCGGAGCAGGGTCGCCACATCTTCCGGCCCGTCGAGCCGAACGGCGTCGGGCACCGGCGCCCACTCGGCCGGATCTGCTTCGAGGAAGGCGGCGTCCACCCAGTCGGGCGACACCACCGTGCGGCGCGCGCCGGACACGCCGCCACGCGCGACGGCGAGCTGGTCGAGCGTCGCGAGCGCCGCGACGTCGGGCGCGCCGTGGGCGCCCTTGCGCGCCACCGGGGTGTGGGGCCAGCTCCAGATCCAGCCGTTCGTGCGCACCGCCGAGGCGAGGAGGGCGTCGTCGCGCTCGTCCTTGGTCGGCCGCGGGACCTCGTCCGACGCGACCACGATCACCGTGCCGACGCCCTCGCCGTACAAACGGCCCACGTCGTCGCCGGCCTCCGACGCGTCCGGCCAGCCCGACGCGAACGCGACCTGCTCCCACTCCGCGATGTCCATCGCCGGGACGACGAGCCGCGACGCGCGCGCGTCCACACCCGGAAAGTCGAGCTCGGAGGTCGACCAGGCGGGCCCGGCCCACACATGGAGCCGACGCGCGGCCGGCCCCAGTGGCGCCGGACCGTCCGTCGGACGCAGCCGCGTGAACGTGGTGCCGTCGGTGACGACCGCGGGCACCGCGGCGCCCGCCGCCGCGTACACGCGGGCGTCGAGCGACGCGCACGCGACGCGTTGAACGTCGGCGTAGGTGCAACCGTCCCGCTCCGCACGGAGCGCCGCGCCGGCGGGCGCCCACCCCTGCCACGCGCCCTCCGACACCGCGAAGCGCGCGACGTCCACCCCGTCGAGGCTCGCGACGACCGCGTCGGCGTCGACGCCCTCACCCCCCACCGCCGCGCCGTCGGGCCACGCGAGGTCGAGCCGCGGGGCGACCCGGGTGACAGCGTCCACATAGACCGTCGGCGTGCCCACGGGATCCGGGGCGCCGTCGAGCGCGAAGAGCGCGCCGTCGACCTCGATCGTGGCCCCGACCCGACGCGCGTCGGCCGTCCCGAGCAACCAGCCCCCCGCCGCCCCGTCGACCCGCAACACCGGATCGTCCGGCGCCAGGGAGTAGCGGACGTCGCCGGCGCGGATCGTGTCGCCGTCGACCTCGACGGGCACGCGGACCGCGTCCGGACGCCACTCCGTCAACGGGTCCGGCGTCCAGACGCCGTCTTCGTCGCGCCAGGTGGCGTCCACCAGCGACCCGCCGGGCTCTCCGAGCGCGGTGAGCGACGCGTACTCGCCCCGGATCACGAAGCGCGCGACCGCGTTCTCGAGGATCCAGTCGCCGGTGCGGCCTTCTCCGCCTGCGACGAGCTCCGCGCTGCACAACGCCGGCCGCGCGCGCACCTCGCCGTCGCCGAGCGCGCGAGGGTCACACGTGGGCGCTCGAAGCTGGCCTTCGGGCGAGCACCCCGCGAGCACGAGCGACGCGAGCATGCCCCTCCCGACCGACCCCAGACTACTGCGCGGCCGGGGCCTCGGCCACGGCGCCGAGGAAGCGCACCGAGCTCGCCACCACGCGCACCTTCTTGTCCCAGCCCTCCGGCGCTTCGCCCGTGGTGTAGTTCCACGTACGCGCCTGACCGGGCTCGAGCGGCTTCGTGTAGATCTCCTCGATCGGCATGCCGCCGGGGCCGGTCTGCGCCACCACCGGGTAGCTCTTCGCGGCGAGCTTCTTGCCGGCGGCGTCGAGGAACACCAGCTCGAGGTTCAGGTACTCGACCGCCTTGTCGCCTTCGTTCTTCACCTCGACGGTGAAGCCCCACCCGTCGAGCGGCCCCTTCGGGTCGTTCGCCAGGTTCACCTGGGCGACCACGGGCTCGGACAGGGTGAGCTTTCCGTACTCGGCAACCGACACGTACCCGCGGGCGCGCTTCTGCATCGAGCCGTCGGCGTCCGGGTTCTCGTCCACGAACTTCTTCCATGCGTCGGCGGTGCCGTCGGCTTCGGCGGCCGCGAACGCGGCGTCGGCCCGCGCCGCCTTCATCTCCTTCACCTTTCGGGACTTCGGAAAGCGCTTGAGAAAGGTGTCGAAGTCGGCGACGGTCTTGGACGTGGTGGCGCGCTCGGCCATCAGCTCCTCGAGCTTCGTCTCGGCCTTCATCCGCTGCGTCTCGGACGGCTCGGCGGCGAGGAAGGCCTCCCACGCTTCGATGGTGCCGATCTTTTCGGCGTCGGCGTAGGGGTCGGCGCAGCCGCCCGCGAGGAACAGGGCCAGAAAGAGAGCGCGCATGGGTAGACTCCTGCGGACGATTGTAGCAGACCGGTGACGGACTGCGGGCGGACGCCCGACGATGCTACCGCTCCGACTCCCGCTTCACCCACAGCACCGCGTTCTCCAAGCCCTGCTTGGCGATCATGTCGGCCACGAATCCAGGGATCCACCCCTTGATCTGAATCCCGACGCTGTACTCCACGCGGGTTCGGGGCGGGTCGGCGGTCAGGGCCGTCACCCGCCAGTACCCGACCGAGTCGTCGAGGTCGGACTTGCGCGCGTAGTCGAGCGTCCACGTCAGCCAACCGGCGCTCGGGTTGTAGACGTGCTTGATGTAGTACTCGACCTTCATGCCCAAGGGGTCGAGCACGAACCGCGTGTAGAGCGTGTTGCCCTCGGTCCGGTAGTTCCCGCACTCCGCCACGTTTTCCACCCACTTCGGGTACATCGCGTAGTTCGTGATGCGGCTCCACACCGTCGCGGGCGTGGCGCGCACGTCCATCACCGCGACGCCCCGGCCGCCTCCGGCGCCCTCGACCTGCTTCAGCACCGGCTGCCCGCCCGCGAGCCGCGCGAGCTCGTCGGCGGAGAGGACGACCGCCGGCGGCGCGCCCTTGAAGGCCGGGAGCTTGCCCTGGTGCTCGTGGGGCGCGCTTGGGTCCGCGGCGAGGGCGGCGGCGACGAGGAACCCGAACATGCGCCTCCCTTGATCGGCGACGGACGCGAACGCCCGCGAACGCGGGCCGACGGCGCGTAGCGCGTCAACATTCTGTCAGCAACCCCGTCGAAACGTCGCCTTGGGTGAAGCCTGTTTCGGCTCGTCAACCTCTGTGCTACGCTCCGTCACCTTCGAGAGGTCGCCCATGCTCGCTCTTGCCTTCGCCTTCGTCGCCTGCACCCCCGTGTCCGATGACTCCACCACCGACGTCGATCCCGCCTCCGACGCGGACGGCGACGGCCTCACCGCGGCTGAAGAAGCGGAGTTCGGCACCGACCCCGAGCTCGCGGACTCCGACGACGACGGCTTCGACGACGCGCAGGAGATCGACGGCGGCACCTCCCCCACCTGGACCTGGTCGCACCCCTACGAGCAGGGCGACTACCTCGTCGGCTCCTGCCCGACCCAGCCCTCCACCGCGACCGGCCCCTCCGGTATCGGCTCCTACAGCGGCACCGAGTGGGACGCCTACCAGGAAGGCGACGTGATGCACAACCTCGCCGAGGGCGGCATCGACTCGTTCGGCCAGGAAGTCCCGCTCTACTCCTTCTGCGGCAACTACGTCGTGGTGACCCAGAGCGCCGAGTGGTGCGGCCCGTGCCAGGCCCTCGCCGCCGAGATGTCGAAGGACACCGACAAGATCCGCAACGAATACCCGAACTTCACGTTCTTCGAGCTCATCTACCAGAACAACAGCGGCGCCAACCCGAAGCAGCGCACCCTCGAGAACTGGTCGGAAGAGTTCGGCCTCGCGGGCATCCCCGTCGTCGCCCCGGTCGACAACACGGCCGAGGACATGAGCTGGATCAACGCCTCCGGCGGCATCCCGGCCACCCTGCTCCTCGCCCCCGACATGAGCGTCATCTGGTCCGGCGTCAACCGCCCGGGCGAGTACTACCTGGCCTCCGCCAACCAGATCAAGGCCGCGATCGCCGAGTACGAAGCCGCCCGCTGAGCGCGCCCGCGGCCCGGCGCCACCACGCCGGGCAGGGACGCGGTACCATGCTTCGATGAAGGCATGGATCCTCCGGAATCATTCCCGTCTGGCGCCAGTGATTCGCGTCGCTGGCGCCCTCTACGGGAGGGCGGTCGTCCCTTACGAGGCGTTCGACCGGGCAAACGCGGAGATCGTGAACACCCTCGGACCTGACCTGTCGCGCGCCCTCGGCGCGCGCTCGTCGTTTGAGCTCTGGCAGATCGGCAAGGCGTGGGAGGCTCGGTTTGCCGGGTGGTGCGGCCGCGCGCACAGCGTCGGCACCGCGTCCGGCACCGCGGCCTTGCAGATCGCGCTCGTCGCCGCGGGGGTCGGCCCGGGGGACGAGGTCATCACGTCCGCGCACACCTACGCCGCGACCGTCCTCGCCATCCGGAACACCGGCGCGACCCCGATCCTCGTCGATCCGGATCCGGGCGACCTGTGCCTGCGCGCGGCGGCGGTGCGCGGCGCGATGACGGGGCGGACGCGCGCGATCGTGCCCGTGCACATGCACGGCCACGCCGCGGAGGTCGGGCCGATGCTGGGCTTCGGGGTGCACGTCATCGAGGACTGCGCGCAGGCGCACGGATGCACGGTCGCCGGACGGCGGGTGCCGCTCGGACCGACCGGGTGCTTCTCCTTCTTTCCTTCGAAGCCGATCGGCGGCACCGGCAACGGCGGCATGATCGTGACCGACGACGCGGCGCTCGCCGCGCGCGCCGACGCCGCACGGGACCCGGACAGCGCCGACCCGATCGTCCTGCGCGCCGCGCGCACCCCGTCCTACCCGGACCCGTTGCAGGTCGCGCTCCTCGGCGCGCGGCTGGACCGCTACGAGGCCACCCGGGCGCGCCGCGCCGCGAACGCGGCCTACTACCTCGAACGCGCCGCGCACCTCTCCCCCGTGCTGCCCGCGGTCGGGGTCGAGAGCGCCTGGTACAGCTTCGTGGTGCGCGTGCCGGAGCGCGACCGCGCGCGCGCGTGGCTGCTCGCCCGCGGCGTCGAGACGAAGGTCGAGTACGCGACCCCGGTGTTCCGGTCGTCGTTGTTCGCCGACGCCGGGTGGCGCCCGGACGACTGGCCCGTCGCCGACCGCGCGGCGCGCGAGGGCATCTCGATCCCCGTGCACGCGTGGCTCACGCTCGACGAGCGCCGTCGCGTGCGCGACGCCCTCGTGGCCGTCGCGGCGTAGCGCCGCGCGCGACGCCTACGGCTCCGTCATCCGCCGAGGATCGAGCAGGATCGTAAGCCGCTCGTCCGGGAGGAGGCCCGCGGCGGCCTCCCGCACGCTGCGGTTGGTGCGGTGCGCGTCTCGGGCCAGGGTCGCGGCGCGGTCGTAGCCGAGCTCGGGCGCGAGCGCGGTCACGAGCATGAGGTTGCGCTCCAGGGTGGCGGCGCACGCGGCTTCGTCCACCTCGAGCCCGGAGACGCAGCGCCGTGTGAACGCGCGAACGCCGTTCGCGAGCAGCGTGACGCTCTGGAGCAGGGTGCGCGCGAGCAGCGGCAACATCGTGTTCAACTGGAAGCTGCCGCTCGCCCCCGCGATGCCGACGGTCACGTCGTTGCCGACGACCTGCGCGCACACCTGCAAGAGCATCTCCGGCATCACGGGGTTCACCTTGCCCGGCATGATCGAGCTCCCCGGCTGGGTCTCCGGGAGTCGGAGCTCTCCGAGCCCGGTGCGCGGGCCGCTCGCCGCCCAACGGATGTCGTTCGCGATCTTGGTCAAGGTGACGGCCACGGTCCGCAGGTGGCCGTGGGCCTCGACGACGGCGTCGGGGGCCGCCTGCGCCGCGGGGTGATCGACGGCCTCGCGGAACGGGAGCCCCGTGATGTCCGCGATCCGCGCGATGGCGAGGCCCGGGAAACGCGCCGGCCGGTTGACTCCCGTGCCGACGGCCGTTCCGCCGAGCGCGAGGTCCATCAAGGCGTCTCGGGCGCGCTCGACGCGTCCGACCGCCGCCTCGACCTGATGCGCCCACGCCCCCATCTCCTGCGACACGCGGATTGGCGTCGCGTCCATCAGGTGGGTGCGGCCGGTCTTGACCACATGGTCGTAGCGGGCCGCCTTCCGACGCAGCTCCGCCGCGAGGCCGCGAAGGGCCGGCAGCAGGTCCTCGTGCAGCGCGACGGCCGCCGAGACGTGGATGACCGTCGGGATCACGTCGTTGCTGCTCTGCGAGAGGTTGACGTGATCGTTGGGGTGAACCGGCGACTTCGAGCCGATCGCGCCGCCGAGGAGCTCGATCGCGCGGTTCGCGATGACCTCGTTGGCGTTCATGTTCGTCGAGGTGCCGGACCCGGTCTGGAACACGTCGACCGGGAACTCGTCGTCCCACCGCCCGTCCACGACCTCTTGCGCCGCCGCGGCGATCCACTCCGCGAGGTGCACGGGCAGAAGCCCGAGCTCCTCGTTCGTCAACGCGCACGCGCGCTTGACGAGCCCCAGCGCCTCGATGAACCGGCGCGGGAGGCGCTCGCCCGAGATCGGGAAGTTCTCGACCGCGCGCTGCGTCTGCGCGCCCCAGTAGGCGCCTTCCGGCACCCGAACCTCGCCGAGGGCGTCCCGCTCCGTCCGTGTGCGCTTCATCCCGCGAGCGTATCCGCGCGCGGGCCCGGATAGGTACCGACGATGTCCGACGGCATGCTGCGTGTGATCGAGGTCTACACGTCGGTTCAGGGCGAGAGCACCTGGGCGGGCGTGCCGTGCACCTTCGTCCGCCTCGCCGGATGCAACCTCCGGTGCACGTGGTGCGACAGCACGTTCACGTTCACCGGCGGGACGAAGCGCCCGATCGACGAGGTGGTCGAGGAGGCCTGCGCGAGCGGCGCGGACGTCGTCGAGGTGACCGGCGGAGAGCCGCTCGTGCACCGCGCGGCGATCCCGCTGCTCCAGGCGCTCGTCGCGCGGGGGCGCACGGTCCTCCTCGAGACGAGCGGCAGCCGCGACATCTCCGCGGTGCCGCCCGAGGTGCACGTCATCCTCGACCTCAAGCCGCCGGACTCCGGCGAAGCGCGCGCGAACCTGTGGTCGAACGTGGCGCTGCTCCGCGAGAAGGACGAGGTGAAGTTCGTGATCGCCTCGCGGCGCGACTACGAGTGGTCGCGCGACGTGGTGCGCGCCCACGCCCTGCACACGAAGGTGCGGGCGGTGTTGTTCTCTCCGGTGTGGGGGAGCGTGGAGCCGCGCGATCTGGTCCGGTGGATCCTCGAGGATCGCCTGCAGGTCCGGTTCCAGATGCAGCTCCACAAGGTGATCTGGCCAGCCGACGAGCGAGGGGTGTGATGGAGACGATCGAGCTGCGAATCGAGGGGATGAGCTGCGGCGGCTGCGTCGCGAGCGTGGAGCGGGCGCTCGCTCGCGTGCCCGGCGTGGCGCGCACCGTGGTGTCCTTGGATACGAAGACGGCGATCATCGAGGGGGAACGCCTCGACCGTGCGCTCATTGTCCGCGCAGTCGAGGACGCGGGGTACGATGTCCATGCATGACCGTCACGCTGCTGTTCATCGCCGGGTGCGCGAGCGACACGACCTCCTCACCGCGGCTTGACGCGGCGGATCGGGCACCCGTGCTCGACCCGCTCGAGGTCGACGCCCGTCTGTGGGACGCCGAGGTGCGTCCCGGCTTGTCGTGGGACGTGGTCGTGGTCGGCGCCGGCCCCGCCGGCCTCGCCGCCGCGGGGGATGCGTACGAAGCCGGCGCCCTCGTACGCGTGCTCGAGAGGGAAGACTCCCCCGGTGGCAGCGCCAACTGGTCGGGCGGCCTCGTGATGTTCTCCGGAACGCCGGAGCAAGCCGCCGCCGGCGTCACGGACTCCCCGGAGGCGCTCCTCGCGGAGTGGGCGGCGATCACCGGCGGCGACACGGCCGACCCGTGGGTGCGCCGTTTCGCCGAGCAGAACGTCCCCATGGTGCACGATCTGCTGGTCGAGCGGGGCGTCGTGTTCAACGGCCCGAACCTCGACCCCAGCGCCGGGGTGACGGCGCGCGTCCACGCCCCGACCACGCAGGGGCCCGGCCTCGTCGCGGCGCTCGTCGACCGCGTGCCCCCCGCCACCCTTCGCTTCGGCGCGGAGGCCACGTCCTTCGCGCAGGGGGTAAACGGCCGGATCACCGGCGTCTACTGGACAGATCGGGCCACGGGGCAGGTGTACCTGAGCCCGGCGCGCACGGTGATCGTCGCCACCGGCGGCTTCCTGCACGACCTCGACCGTGTACGCCAGGAGCGCCCGGCGCTGGAGGGCGTCGACCTCCGCTACGCGAGCTGGCCCGGCGCGACCGGCGACGGCCTGCGCGCGCTCGAATCGCTCGGCGCCGCCACGGAGAACCTCGACGCGATCGGGCTGTATGCGCATGCGGTGCGACACCCGGACGGTCAAGGCGAGATCCTGCTGACCACCCTCGGAGAGGCGCCGTGGGTCAACGCGCACGGGGCGCGCTTCACGGACGAGTCGCAGTTCCGCGGGTTCCCCATCGCCGAGGACCTGGCGGAGCAGCCGGCGGGAGAAGCGTGGATCGTGCTCGATCAAGACGACTTCGCGCGCACGCGCGCCATGACCGTCGAGGGCGAGGCCTGGACGATGTCCGACCTGCTCGAGGCCGGCGTCGGCGCCGAGGCGGACAGCCTCGAGGCGCTCGCCGCGGAGCACGGTTGGGACGAATCGGGCTTCGCCGAAGAGATCGCCGCGTACAACGCCTTCGCACGCGGTGAATCGGCCGACCCCTGGCGAACCGCCGCCGGCGCGAGGGTGATCGACATGCCGCCGTTCTACGCCTTCCCCCTCGCGCTCTCGCCGGCCAAGGGGTTCGGCGGCGTCGACGTCGACGACGCCGGGCGCGTGTTGTCCACCGAAGGCGAGGTGATCCCGGGGCTCTACGCCGCGGGCGAGCTCGCGGGCATGGCGGGAGGCACGCTCGTCGGCGAGCTCGGCTTCACCGGCTCGTTGACCGCGGTGATCCTCGGCGGCAGGGTCGCCGGCACGAGCGCCGCGGCCGAAGCGGACGCGCGCTGAACCGCCGCGGTCAGTGGGTGAGCTTGTAGTTGATGACGAGGCAGTTGATCGGGTCGGGGAGCGTCCCGAACACCGCTTCGGCCTTCTGAGGATCGCCCAGCACGCCGCTGCACGGCAGCATCACCGCGCGGGCCAGCACCTCGGCCGTACGCTCGACAACCCACTTCGAGCCAGGAATATCCGCGAGCGCACCGCTCACCGTCTTCTTGAAGAGGATCGGCGACTCCTTTGGGGTGTGGAACCTCGACCCCGGGAGATCCGCGGCGTACAGCTTGGCGATTCGCGCGAGCATGGCGCCCTTGCCCTCGGCGTCGGGGAGGTTCTTGCCCGAGCGGCCGATCTGCTCGACGAGGGTCTTGATGACCTTGCCGGTGTCGGTGCGGTCGTCCTCGCCATCGGCCCGGACGCAGGACTGAAAGCCGGCGGTGATCACGTCCAGCCCGCTCGCTGGGAGGGGGTTGGGCGGCGTCTCGAGCGCCGCGGCGTAGGCCTGCCCGATCAGGGTGCCGCGCTGCGCGTCGTCGGTCGCGAGCGCGGTGCTGTCGCCGCTGACGAAGGCGTCCGGCTGCACCGCGGTCATGCCGAGGCTCCGCGCCTGGCGGTAGGTCAGTCGGGCGGGGCCGCGCGCGCACGACTCCTTCTCGCCCGAGTCCAGGACGCGATCCCACTCGCCTTTCTTGCGATCGCGCATCGCGGCTACGAAGGGCAGGAGCTTCCTCGTCTCCGGGTCGATGCCGTCAGCCTTCCCCACGCGCTCGCGCCAGGTCGCCCACTCGGCGCCGCGCGCCGAGTTGTCCAGCATCCACGCGTAGGCCTCGCCGTCCTCGCTGATGGCGCGGGCCTTCGCCACGAACGCCGCCTCGAGATCGCTGTCGTCCTGAATCGCCGCGACGAGGCGCGGGATGGCCGTGATCGAAGCCGCGAGATCGGCGTACGTGTAGCTCGCGAGGGGCTTGCCGCCGTCCTTCACGGCGCCGAGCTGCTCGTTGCACTCGTCGTACCGCTGTTGGAGCGAGGCCCCGCGCGCCCGGTAGCTCAGCGCGGCGCAGCCGGCGCCCCCCATGCCGAGGTACCCCGCCGCGCCCAACATGAGCAGCAGCAGGATGCGCGGCTGGAGGATGGCGCCGGAGGCAACGAAGTGCCAGGCGCGCATGAACATCTGGACCGGACCGACGGTGTACAGGCGCGCGAGGGCGAGGTCCTTGCCCGCGTTCGCGAGGCCCTCCGCGGAGAGTCCACGCCGGCCCCGCTTCGACCGCTGCGCGTCCCGCTGCTTCTGGACCTCCGGAGGCAAGGGCGCGAGCTCGACGATGAAGCGCGCGCCCTCGGGCGTCACGAGGGAGAAGCTGTCGCCCGGACGCACGGCCACGGGGGTGTGGACCTGCACCGGACGGCGCGCGTCGCCCTTCCAGAGCCACACGGCCGCGGTGCGCTCCGACGGCGCGAGGATGAGGCTCGCGCCCCCCTGCCGCATGACCTTGCAGTGTTCGGCCGCCACGCCGAGGTTGGCGGGGAGCGTGATGTGACAGCGATCGCCGTCGGAGCCGAGCCGCGCCTCTACGCCCTCGAACGGGCCGAAGCGCGTGCCACCGAATTCGGGGGCCAGCTTGAGGTAGAGGACGAGGTCGTTCGCGGCCGCCATCGCCCGCGAGCATAGCGCGAGGGGAGCGCGTCCCCCACGTCGGCTCGCGATCCGCTACAGTCGGCGCGCCGTGAACGTCTTCCTGCTCCCCTACACCTGGGCCCGACACTTCGCGCTCGGCTTCGTGTGTTCGGCCTCGGCGCTGCTCGCGTGGTGGGGCGCGCTGACGGCCGTGGTGTGGGTGCCGTTCGTGCCGATCGGCGCGGACGGCGCGTTGTACCTCGGTGCGTTGAGCGCCGCCGCCGCCGGCACCAGCGTGTACGCCGAGGTGACGCTCCGCCGCGAGGGGCTGCTGCGCGGCCTCGGCCGGACGGCGGGCGCGGTGACCCTCGCCGTGACGCTCACCCTGTTCGGATACGCCTTCTGGACGTTCGGCGTGGCGCCGATCGTCGGCGGCTCCGCTCCGGAGTCCGACGGCGCCGAGGCGACCCTGATGTCGCTGCGCTGGCGGCTCGCGCCGTTCGTCGTGGCGGGCCTGTCCGCCGGGGTCGGCGCGCTGGCGGTGCGATGGACGGGCATCGTCGAGCACCTCGGCGCCGGGATCGCGGCCGGCCTCGCCGGGGCGATCGGGTGGTACGTCGTCGGTTATTCCAAGCTCGGCGAGCTGAGCGGCCTCGGCTTGGGGGACCCGTACCTCGGCGGCGCGGTCGGGGCGTTGTGCTTCGGGTGGATGTTCGGGCTGCTCGCCTGGGGCATCCCCGACAGCCTGTACGCCGGATGGCTCCGCGTCGTGACCGACACCCGCCATGGCCATCGCATCCCCGTCGACGCGCCCGACGGCAAGCCGCGCGAGCGCTTCGTCGGGCACTTCCCCCGCGGGCTCGACCTCTTCCTCCCGGCGGACGACGGCGTGCTCGAGCTGCACGTCAGCGTCCTCGTCAACGCCAAGAACGAGCACCGCCTGCGCGGGCTCACCCTCCAACGAACGGTCGTGGCGCGTTTCCTGGAGCGCGTCGACCTTCGCTACGACCCGCGTCGCCCCGCTCCGCTCGAGACGCGGCTGAGCTCCGGCGACCGCCTGCACCTCGGGCCCGCCGACAACCCGACGATCGTCGAGTTCGTCATGTTGCCGAAGGAAGAGCGGTGATCCTCGCGCTCGTGCTCGCCATGACCGGGTGCGAAGGCGACCTCTCGCGCGTGCCCGGCACCACCGTGCGCGTGGGCGAGCCGACCAGCAGCTCGGAGGGAAAACAGCAGCTCCGCCTTCACATCTTCAACGACCGCGAGACCTGCGCGACGGCGGTCGGCGCCATGGCCGCCGACGACTGCGTGCCCTGGGTGGATCGCCGCAGCGGCCAGGTCCGCGTCGCGTTCCAGGTCCGCGTGGACGGCACGCCCTGGCCCGTCCCGCTCGGCCCGGACGACGTCGAGGTGTTCCACAAGAACCAGCGCGTCACCCAGGACGGCCGCAAGAAGGTCGCCCTCGTCCCGCACGATCCGACCCGCGGCGAGCAGCTCTTCATCCTGATGATCGACGACACGTACTCCATGGGGCTCGTCGATCCGGGCGGGCAGCGCACGCGATTGGAGAAGGTGCAGGACGCGCTCCTGCGTCGGGACGTCGTCGAGTCGTTCTTCCCGAAGGACGTCAAGACCGCGGTCGTCCCGCTGCTGTTCCGAGGGGGCCGCCTGCCCGAGCCGCTCTCGCCGGAGTGGGTGGTGCGCGACCCCAAGGAGTACCGCCGCCTGATCCGCGAGGGGCTGCGCGACCCCACCGGGTACACGCCGCTCTACGAGGCGATCGAGTACTCCGCGACGAGCGTGCTCGAGATCGCGCAAGTGAAGCAAGCGGTGCAGGTCGACAAGCAGCAGCCCACGGTCATCGTGCTCACCGACGGGTTCAACAACCCGGACGCGAACGACACCTGCGCATCGAACGCGCCGCGGCTGAAGAAGCTGCTCGACCGAATCCAAGCGGCGCGGCTCGGGGAGTCCGTCCCCGACGTGCGGTACCGCCCGACGGTGTTCACCGTCGGCCTCGGCCGAAAGGCGTGGCGACAGCGCTTCGACGTGCCCTCGGGCATCGACGTCACCGCCGGCATCCTGTGCGGAAACCGGGCGAACGAGCGGGTGGACGGCGGGCTCGAGCTCTACGGCGTCGACAATCGGACGCTCGCGTGGGTAGCGCGCGTCGGTGGCGGCGCGTCGTTCGTGAGCAACCCCACCGACGGCCTCGCGGACGCGTGCAAGGCGGCCGCGGCGATGCGCTACGGCTGGTTCGAGGCCCGATACCAGGTCGACCCCTTCTACCTGCGGCGGGCCTTCGAGACGAAGCTCCGGCTCGTCAGCCTGCAAGGTACGAGCGCCAGCCTGCGGTTCTTCCCCAGCGCGTGGCTCGACGCCCCGTCGGGCGAGCCCGGCCCCGAAGGTTGGACGCGCGCGGGCAGCTTCTTCCGGACATTCTCCCTCCTGATGCCCCTGCTCGCGTTCTTCGCCGCGATGGCGTACCTGCCCGCGGCGATGTTCAACGTGCGGCGCGCGATGACCTCGCGCGTCACGCGTCGGAAGCGCTGAGCCGCGGCGCGGCCGCCGTAGTACGATGGCCGCCGTGCCGCGCACCCTTCGCACCTACGAGTTGACCCACGAGCTCGCCACGGGCCCGGACGGGTCCCTCTGGGCGGCGCGCGAGGCCGCGTCCCCACACGTGGTGTGGGTCCGCGAGCTGCCGCCGCTCAATGGCGACACCCTTCGGCGGGTGGCGCGCGAGCTCCAGCTCGCCGGCGAGGTGCGCAACGCCGTCTTCCCCGCCCTCCGCGAGTCGATGCTCGACGGCCCGGGCGATCCCGCGCCCGCGGTGGCGTGGGACGGCACCGAGTCCTGGACCCTGCGCCACATCCTCGACACCTGCGCCGCGCGACGCGAGAAGGTATTCGTCGAAGCAGCACTTCAGGTCGGGGCGGAGCTCTGCGACGCGCTGGACGCCGCGTGGAACGGCGTCAATCGGGAGGGCGAGCGGCTCCAGCTCGTGCACCGCGACGTGCGCGCCGAGAACGTGCTCGTCGCGCGCGACGGGCGCGTGCGCCTCGTGGGGCTCGGGCTCGGGCGCGCCTTCCCGACCCGCGGACGCGTGAACGCCGGCCAGGCGGTCAGCGTGGCGCCCGAGGCCGCGCGCGGCGAAGAGGTGGAGCACACCGCCGACCTGTTCTCCATCGGCACCCTGCTCTACGAGCTGCTCGAGGGCGCGCCGTTGTACCGGGCGCCTGCCGATGCTCGCGACCCCCGGGCCGCGTGGCTCGCCGCGCTCGACGGCGGGCTCGTGGACGACGCCGTGCGGGATCTGTCCGCACGGCTCCCCGACACGGGGCCGATCCTCGCGCGCCTGCTCGCGCCGCGGGCCCGTGTGCGGTACGCCTCCGGGCGCGCCGCCGCTGACGACCTCCGTCGACGCGTGGCCGGCGATCCGGCCCGCTACCTCGCGGAATATTGCGAATACCTCTTCGGGAGCGCCCCCGCGCGCTCCGGCGATGGGAGGACGATGTCCACCGACGGTCGCAAGTCCATGGAAGAACGCCTGCGTGAGCGCGCCGCCGCCGCGCAGGAGGCGGCGCGGACCGCGACCGCCCCCCCTCCGGAGGCCGCCCCCGGGGCGCCGCGCGCGCCCGTGCCGGTGCG
>CAMAXZ010000058.1 GCA_945862325.1 Klebsiella pneumoniae | reverse complement strand
CGTGCTGGACCTGGACGCGCGCGCGATTGTCGGGGTGTTCCGCGACGCGAAGTCCTGGCGCGTCAGCTTCGACTGAGCAGGGTCGATCCGCGCGGCACCCACCGCGACAACCGAGGGCCGAGCACGATCGGCGCGGCGCGGAGCGCGCTCGCCGACGCCGCGCCGGTCAGCAGGCACGCGACGCGGACCTCGGCGATGACCTGTGCGACGGCGGCCTCGAGCGCCTCGACGCCGAGCGCCTGGGCCTTGAGGAAGGGGCGAGCGATCCCGCCTACCGTCGCGCCGAGCGCGAGCGCCCGGGCCACGTCGAGGCCGTGCGCGACCCCGCCCGTCGCGCAGATCTCCAGCGGGAGGTCGGACAGCTGGGCCACGGACGCCGCGGTGGGGATGCCCCAGTCCCAGAAGCGCTCCCCGAGCGCGGCGCGCCCGTCCCGGGCGCGCCGCGCCTCGACGCCCACCCAGCTCGTCCCGCCCGCGCCGCTCACGTCGACGTGCCGGACCCCGACCGACACCAGTCGCTCCGCCACGCGGCGCGAGAGGCCGCAGCCCGTCTCCTTGACGATCACCGGGCGGTCGAGCTCGGCGACCAGCCGTCGGATCGTGTCGAGGCCGCCACGGAAGTCGGAGTCGCCCTCCGGCTGCACGACCTCCATCGCGGGGTTCAGGTGGACACACAGCGCGTCGGCGCCCGAGACGTCGAGCATCTCGACGAGGCGCGCCGTGGGGGTCTCCCGCGCCTGCACGACGCCGATGTTTCCAAGGATCAACGTCGATGGAGCGACATCTCGGACGTGATACCCGTCGTGGATCCCGCGTACGAGCAGCGGGCGCTGGGACCCGAACGCGAACCCGACCCCCAACCGCTCCGCGACGGTCGCGAGATCGCGGTTGATCACCGCGGCCTCTGGCGCGCCGCCGGTCATCGCGGCGATGACGAGCGGCGCACGAAGGCGCTTCCCGGCGAACGTCGTCCCGAGATCCACGGCGTCCACCGCCATCTCGGGGAGGGCGTCGTGCACGAGCCCCACCTCTTCGAGCAGGGTGGTCACGTCGCGGAAGCCGACCTCCTCGTCGCGACAGAGCGCGATGTGGTCGGCCTTGCGGGAAGAGATGTCGGGGGCGTCGGGCATCGGCCACCGATGACCCGCCGCGCGCGCGGCGGCAAGGGACGACGCGCCGGTCGTTGCGGTCGCGGGGCGTTGGGATACCACCCACGGATGGTCCCGCTGCTGCTGCTGCTCGCGTGTGCGCCCGGGGTGGAGCGGTTCCAGAGCACCTACGCGCGCCTTCGGTGCATGCGCCTGGAGCAGTGCGCCCTCGGCGAGTTCGAGGACCGCTACGACGGGGACGACGACGAGTGCCGCCTCGACTTCGAGGACCGCATCGAACGCTACGCGCGGTGCGATTTCGACAGCGCGCGCGCGCGGCGCTGCCTCGAGAGCGTGCGCAACGACACCTGCGGCGACCTCGAAGACGGCGTCGACGCGTGCGGGGCCGACTTCGAGGAGGTGTTCGTGTGCGAGCTCGAAGACCTCATGGACGAAGGCGACTCCCCTTACCGGCGGTAGATGACCGACACGCCGGACGCCCGCTCGGGGGCTCCCTCGACGAGCCCGAGCGCCTCGAGCCGCGGCGCGACGCGCTCCCACAGCGGGCCGAGCTTCGCGGCCTCTGGCCCGCGGCGGAGATCCAGGGCGTCGAGGTCCTCCACCACGTGCTCGGGCAGCGGCGCGACGCACGTGCGCACCAACACCGTCCGCTTGGCGGCGCGCACCTCGACGATCACGTGCCCGGTCGGCGCCGCCGTCGGCACCTCGACGAGCTCGCGCAGCACCTCGAGGCGCTCGTCCGCGTCCTCCGACTCCTCGAGGCCGTCCCAGAGGTCTTCGAGGTCGTCCGTGCTCAAGACGTGCATGCGGCCTCGTCGACGACCCGGGCGCCGTCGGTCACCCGCACGGGGATGACGCGGAGGTCTTCCGCCGCGCACGCGCGCGCGAACGCGTCCGCGCGCTCGGGGTCGGGGAACATCGCGACCGCGATGTCGCCGCCGCCCGCGCCGCTCGGCTTCGCGGCCCCGCCGGCGGCGTCGGCGAGCTCCGCGATGCGCGCGTGCGCGGGGGTGTCGTAGGCGATCCCGGCGGCCGACGCCATCTCCCGAAGGCGGGCGTAGGCCTCGCGCATCGCGTCGTAGGGGCGCTCGTAGAACCCGAACACGAGCTCGCGGGACGCGTGCACGAACGACGCCCGTGCGTGCCAGGCCTGGTACCAGGCCACCCGGCTGCCCGTCGACGCGCTCGCGCCGCTCCACACCGCGACGAACACCCCGTGCGGCACGACGTGGCCGTCCGGAAACTGACGTACTCCACCGTGAATGGACGCAAACACGTCCACGCCGGAGCCCCCACCGCCGCCCGCCGTGCGCTGCACCTCGGCGTGAACCGGGTAGGCGCGCTCCGGTTCGAAGCCGCCGGCGAGACAGGCGGCCACCGTGGCCGCCGCCGAGCCGCCGAAGCCCGGCTTGGAGGGGAGGTCGACCGGGTTGTCGTCGGTGAACGTGTACCGTCGCGCCGGCGCCCCGAGCAGCGCCGCGCGGACGAAGCGGTCGTCGCCCTTCGGCGTCTCGACGGCGTCGCCGGCGGTGACGACACAGCGCACGCCGCGATTCACCGCCGCGACGATCGCGCCCGCGCCGTCGAGCACGCCGTATTCGCCGACGACCACGAGCTTGCCCGGTGCGATGACCGTGAACGGAGCTTCGCGGACGGTCATGCGACCACGCGCGCGGGGCCGCCCGGCCGGAGCGTCTCGACCCGCGACACGACGCCGCTCAGCGCGTCGGCCACGGTCGCCGCGTCGTTCGCGCCGCACAGCACCTTCACGTTCGGACCCGCGTCCATCGTCGCCCACGCGCCCACCCCGCGGGCGCGAAGCCCGCGCACGACGTCCCACGCGGCCACCGAGGCCGGAAGCCAATAGGAAAGTGGCGGATCGGCCGCGAACATGCTCGCGTGCATGCGCATGGCGCTGCGCTCCATGCAGCGCCCGACGCGCTCGAGGTCCCGCGCGAGCACCGCCGCCCGGGCCTCGGGGAGCTCGCTCTCCGCGCTGGCGACCCACGCCCCGAAGTAGGGCGAGGTCGCCTCGGTGTGGGTCATTCCGTCGGTGCTGCCCGTCGCCTTCGGGCCGCCGGCGACGACCGCGACGACCATTCGCACGTCCCAGTGGTCGGCCGGCGCGAGCGCGACGCCGTGGCTGTCGGCGCCGTCGGCGCGCGTTCCTCGGGCCCACTCCACCCAGCCGCCGTGCAGGCTGCGCGTCGCGGAGCCGGACCCCCGCCGCGCGAGGACCGCCAGCTGCGCCGCGTCGCATCCGACGCCCCCCGCCGCGTTCGCCGCAACCACCAACGCCGCGAAGCCCGACGCCGACGACGCGAGGCCGGCCGCGGTCGGGAAGTTGTTCGCCGTCTCGATCGCGCACGGCGGCCGGTCCGGCGCGAGGAGGTCGAGCACCGCGAACACCTTTCGGGCCTCGCCCTCCCGCATCGGGCGACCGTCGAGGGACGCGGCGTCCCGCTCGACGCCCCAGGTCACCGTGGTGCGCGTCTCGAAGGGCGCGAGCGTCAAGCTCAGCGACCCGTTCGTCGGCAGGTTGAGCGCGACGTCGCGCTTGCCCCAATATTTTTGGAGCGCGATGTTGGGGTGGGCGACGGCGGTGGCGGTGCGCACGCCCCCGCTTATCGCGGAAGGGCCACGTCCACCGCGAACACGCGGCAGCCGCACGCGCGCGCCGCGCGGGCGACCGAGGCCTCGTGCTCTGTGTCCACGAGCGCGAAGGCGACGCCGCCGCCGCCGGCCCCGGCGAGCTTCGCGCCAGCGGCGCCAGCGGCGCGCATCGCCGCGACCACACGGTCGAGGGCCTCCGTCGAGACCCCGATCGCTTGCAGGAGCCGGTGGTTCTCGTCCAGCAGGGCCCCGACCGCCTCGCCGCGTTCGAGCCCGCGGACGACCTGCTCGGTCAACGCGCCGATCGCGTCGAGGGCCGCCGTGGGGGCCCGCGCGCGCACCGCCGCCACCATCGCCGCGGTGTCGCCCGGCGACCCGGTGTCGGCGACGACGAGGCGCAGCGGGCGCGGCAGGGCGACGGGCGCGAAGCTCGCCACGGAGGTCGAGGAGGCGCGTCGGTAGACGAGCACCCCCCCGCGGGCGCTCACGGTGTGGTCGACGCCCGACGGGGTGCCGTGGAACGCGCGCTCGACGACGAAGCCGCGCTCGTAGCACTCCTCGAAGCTCGCTTCGCGCCCGTCGCGCCGCGCGAGCGCGCGCACGAGGGCCACGGCGAGCGCCGCGCTGGACCCGAGCCCGCAGCCGACCGGGAGGGTCGACGCGATCGACACGCCGACGCCGTCGGGCGGGATCAGCGGCGCGAGCGCGGGCCAGAGGCGCGCGTCACGCAGGTCGGAGCGGTCGATCGCCGAGGGGCCCGGCCGATCGTGCAGGGTCACGGTGGTCTCGAGGGACACCGCGGCCGCGACGGCCCGGTGCCCGTACACGACGGCGTGCTCGCCCGAGAGGATCAGCTTCCCCGGGGCGGAGGCGCGGGTCATCATCGGCGGTTCATCGCGCCCGAAGGATCTCGATCTCCGCGCGCGCGCGGGAGACGGTGAAGTCGCGGGTGGCGACGAGCGCGTCCACGACCGTCGTGAGCTCGGCGGGAAACGCGCCCGCGGACATCGCGACCGACCGGGCGTGCATGCGCATGTGGCCGTGCTGGATGCCCTCGGTGGCGAGAGCGCGCAGCGCGCCGAGGTTCTGGGCGAGTCCGACCGCGGCGGTGAGCATCGCGAGGTCGGCCGCGCCGCGGACGCGGGCGAGCGCGATGTTGGCTTGGACCGTGGGATGCACGCGGATGGTCCCGCCGACCGTGCCCACCTGCATCGGCAGCGCGATGGTGCCGCGGAGCGCGCCGTCCGCGACGCGCCAGGTGGTGAGCGGGCGGTATTGTCCGTCGCGCGCCGCGTACGCGTGCGCGCCCGCTTCGATCGCGCGCCAGTCGTTGCCGGTGGCGATCGCCACGGCGTCGACGCCGTTCATGATGCCCTTGTTGTGCGTGGCCGCCCGGTAGGGGTCCGCCCACGCGAACCGGTACGCGGCCGCGATGCCCTCGGCGACGGCGGCGCCCTCCGCCCCGAAGGCGTCGACCGGGATCGCGACCCTCGCGCGCGCCACACGACGGTCCGCGAGGTTCGACAGGATGCGGAGCCCCTCGCGCCCGCCCGTGAGCTCGCACACCGCGGGGGCGAGCCGCTCTGCCAATGTGTTCACCATGTTGGCGCCCATCGCGTCG
The DNA here is from genome assembly GCA_945862325.1 of Klebsiella pneumoniae. Taxonomy (GTDB): domain Bacteria; phylum Myxococcota_A; class UBA796; order UBA796; family SXON01; genus CAMAXZ01. The sequence continues at coordinate 23,147 of CAMAXZ010000058.1, read as the reverse complement.
ACGCAGTCGAGCACGAAGTGGAGCACGACGAGCTCCTCCTGCGGGTACCCGGGCTCGTCGTAGCGGAGCTCGCGCACCTCCATGTCGCGCACCCCGCCCCCGAGCCGCTCGAGCTCGGGGTGCACGCCCGCGCAGGCCGCGCGCAGCTCGGGGAGCGCGGCGCGGAGCCGCGCGGCGCCGCCGGGCTCCGGCGCGGACACCTGCACCTGTCCGATCATCCAGCTTGGGTCCGACTCGGCGTAGAAGCCGCCGCCCTCACGGGCTACCCGGGCCATGTTCGAGACCGCGGCGACGACGCTCGGCTCCTCGACGACCATCGGAACGAGTCGATCCTCGCCGTTCAGGCGGAGGTTCACCGCGAACCCGTTCGGCAGGGCGAAGCGCCCGACGACGTTCTCGATCATCGCGTCCGCCGCGGCGAGGGACAGGCCCGAGGCGTACGCCTCGCGTGTCGCGTCCCAACGGTCCGCGGGCACGGCGGCCGCGTCGAGCGCGGCGTCGAGTCGGGTGGCAGGATCGAGCTTGTAGAAGCCGGGGATGCGCGAGCTGGCCAAGGTCTCAGGACTCCGACGAGTAGAAGCCGTCGAGGATGTCCATGTACTTCTTCTCGACCAGCTTGCGCTTGACCTTCAGGCTCGGCGTGAGCTCGCCGGCCTCGACGCTCAGGTCTTCCGGGAGGATCGCGAACTTCTTGATGGTCGAGTAGGACGGGAGATCTTTGTTCAGGTCGGCCATCGCCGCCGCGATCGTCTTGTGGATGAACGGGTCCTTGACGAAGTTCGCGTAGCCCGACCACGCGACGCCGTTCGCCCGCGCCCACTGCTCGGCCGTGTCCGGCGCCACGGTGACGAGCATCGACACGTAGTTGCGGGAGTCGCCGTGAACGACCACCTGGCTGATCAGGGTGCACCGGGCCTTCATGCGACCCTCGAGGTCCTGCGGCGCGATGTACTTTCCACCGGACGTCTTGATGAGGTCCTTCTTGCGGTCGGTGATCCGGAGATGCCCTTCGGGGATCAGCTCGCCGATGTCGCCCGTCTTGAGCCAGCCGTCCGGGGTGAGGGTCTCGGCGGTGGCTTGGGGGAGGTTGTAGTAGCCGCGCATCACGCCGCGGCCCTTGATGAGCACCTCGCCATCTTCGGCGATCTTCACCTGGGTGCCGGGGAGGGGGTGCCCGACCGTGCCGAAGCGGAAGTTGCTCGGCAGGTTCACGAAGCTCGCCGCGCTCGTCTCGGTGAGGCCGTAGCCCTCGAGGATGAGGATGTCGGCCGCGTGGAAGAACTCCGCGATGTCGCGGTTGAGCGCCGCGGCCCCCGAGATGAAGAACCGAACCTTGCCGCCGAAGCGCGCCTTGAGCTTGGAGAAGACGAGCGAGTCCGCGATGCGGTACTTGATCGCGAGGAAGCCGGAGGGCTCCTTGCCCTCCTGGCGCAGCTTGCTCACCTCGCGGCCGACCGACATCGCCCAGTTGAAGATGGCGAAGCGGAAGGTGCCGCCTTCCTTGGCGTTCGTGACCGCCTTGATGTACGCCTTCTCGAAGATGCGGGGCGGCGCGCCCATGAACGTGGGCTGCACCTCGCCGCAGTTGTCGGCGATGCGGTCGATGTTGCCGTCGATGGCCGTCGGCACGCCGATGCGGATGACCGCGCTCTGGAGGACCTTCCCCATGCTGTGCGCGAGCGGAAGCCAGAGGAACTGGCGATCCATCGGGGTGATGATGCCGAGCGCGTCGACCGCTTCGCCTTCGTACACCCAGCAGTCGTGGGTCAGCTCGACGCCCTTGGGTACGCCCGTCGTGCCCGAGGTGTAGATGAGCGTGGCGAGCTGATCGCCCCGGATCGCGCTGGAGATCGCGTCGTACTGGCCGGGGTTGGCGGCGTCCCACGCCGCGCCGAGCTCCTCGAGGCGCTCGAACGAGATGACCCAGTCGTCCTGGGGCGGCGCGCCGTCGAACAGCACCACCCGAAAGACGGACTTCGCCTTCTCGCGGACGGATTGGAGCTTCTCCACTTGCTTGATGGTGTCGCAGAACACCACCACCGTGCCGGAGTCATTGAGGATGTACGCGCACTCTTCCGGCGTGTTGGACGGGTACACCGTGGTGGTCGCCGCGGACGCGGTGAGGATGCCGAGATCCGCGAGCACCCACTCCAGCCGCGTGCCGCTCAGGATGGCGACGCGCTGCTCGTTCTGTACGCCGAGGGCGCGGAGGCCGCAGGCGATGCGGCGCACGCGCCGGGCGGCTTCGGCCCACGTCATCCACTTCCAGGTGCCGTCCTCGCGCCATCCGTACGCGTCGGTGTCAGGGGTGCTGCGCACCCGGTGGTGGAACATCTCGGCCATGGAGTTGAAGCTGGCAGTGGCCACGGAGCTACCCTCGTGTTTGGTCGTTGACGGTATTACGATCGTGTGCCGGCCGTCGAGGGGGTGCGCGGGCGGGGCGGCGCAATCCGGATAGACGAAGCGGATGTTCGACCGTTTGCCCGTCCCCGGGCGCGTTGCCGTGGCGGTTCTGCTCGGCACCTACATCGTGGCCGCGCCGGCAGCCCGGCAGGTGTTCGACGTGCGCAGCGACTATTTGCGGGCGTGGGTCATGTTTTCGGGCGCGGCGCGCGACGTCTGTGTCGCGGACTTCCGCGTCGGCGGGCAGGACGGGCGCCGCCTCGACCGGTTCGCGGTGCTCGGCATGGCGCGCGATAGCGCGCCGAAGTCCGTCGTGAAGATGGCGGACGCGGACGTCGTGAAGCGCGTCGTCCGTCGGATGTGCGAGGCTTCGGGGGAGGACGTTCGGGTTCAGGCGCGCTGCGCGACCCGCACGGGTTGGAAGCGCGTGTTGCGCTGGGAGGACACGCCGTGCAACGGCTGATCCGGCTCCTCCAGCCGTTCGAGCGGGTGGGGTCGACGCGCTCCGCGGCGCTGATGCGCCTCGGCGTGCCGCTGCTGTTGTGGAGCCGGTTCGCCGGGGAGCTCCTCCCGTTCAAGGCGATCGGCGGGGCGCATCCGTGGGTCGCCGCCTGTTTCTTCGTGTTCACGACGGCGACGTTCGTCGGTGTCGCATCGTCTCTTTCGAGCCTCCTGCTCGGCGCGACGATGGTGTGGATGTGGATCGTCATCGGCGTGCAGGGCGGGCACGAGCCGTGGACCCACCACCACACGTTCTTGCTCACGGTCGCGCCGATCTTGCTCGCGTTCACGCCTTCGGGCGGTTCCTACTCGGTAGATCGCTGGCTCGCGGTGCGGCGCGCGCGCCGCCTCGGGGGCGCCCCGCCGCCAGAGCGAGGGCCTTCATGGGGGCTCGGCCTCATCGCCCTGCAGCTCTCGTCCGTCTGGTTCTGGGGCGCGTTCGACAAGTGCAACCCCGCGTTCTGGTCGGGCGTCCGCATGCAGCACTACTTCCTGTCGTACTACTTCGGCTCCGACCCGCCCGCCGGGAGCTGGTTCGCGCCCCTCATGCAGGCGCTCGCGATCGGCACGATCGTGGTCGAGTTCGCGCTTCCGGTCGGGCTTTGGTTCCGGCCGCTGCGCGTGCCCCTGGCCCTCGTGGCCGTCGTCTTCCACGCGATGTTGTACCTGGCGTTGCCGGTGGGGCCGTTCTCCCTCACCATGGCGCTGCTCGTCCTCGCGTACTTCGACCCGGACGACGTGCACGCGTTCCTCGACGAGCTCCAGGATCGCCCCGCGCCCCGCGCGGCCGATCACGCGGCCTGAGTCGCTACGCCGAGGTCACCGTGCCCGGCGCGCCGCGGCCGCGGCGCGCTGCGCCTGGCGTCGCTCGATCTTCGCCACGTCGGCGTCGGGGATCGCGGCGATGAGGCGCTGCGTGTAGGCCTCGCGGGGATTGGCGTAGATCGCGTCGGACGGGCCGATCTCGACGATCTTGCCGGCGTTCATGACCGCCATCACGTCCGACATGAACTTCACGACGCTGAGGTCGTGACTGATGAAGATGTATGTAAGCCCTCGATGTTCTTGAAGCTCTTTCAGGAGGTTCAAGACTTGCGCCTGCACGCTCACGTCCAGGGCGCTGACCGACTCGTCGCACACGACGAACGCCGGATCGACCGTGAGGGCCCGGGCGATGCAGATGCGCTGGCGCTGCCCGCCGGAGAACTCGTGCGGGTACCGCGAGAGGTGCTCGGGCGGCAGACCGACCTCGCGCAGCAGGCTCGCGGCGCGCTCCCGGCGGTCGGCGTGGTTGGCGCCGATCCCGTGGACCTCCATCGGCTCCGTGAGCGCCTGCTCCACGGTCAGGCGCGGGTTGAGGGACGAGTACGGGTCCTGGAACACGATCTGGATGTTCTTTCGCACCCGACGCAGCTCCTCGCCGCGCAGCGCGCCCATGTCGCGCCCCATGAACGTCACCTGGCCCCCGGTCGGCTCGATCAGCCGGAGGATCGCGCGGCCGGTGGTGGTCTTGCCGCAGCCGGACTCGCCGACGAGGCCGAGGGTCTGGCCCTTCCCGACCTCGAAGCTCACGCCGTCGACGGCCTTGACGTGGCCCACGACCGACTGGAACACACCCTTGCGGATCGGGAACCACACCTGGAGATCCCGCACGGCGAGCAGCGGCGCGCCCTGGATCTCCGGCTGCTTGCCGCGCCCGGTGTGCGCGAGCTGGTCCACGCGCTCGGGGGGCATGTCGAGCGGCACCACGGTGACCGTGCCGTCGGTCGCGGTGTCCGTGCGCATGAAGTCGGCGACGGTGGGGAGCCGCCGCCAATCCGACTCGAGGCGGGGGCGGCAGTTGAGCAGGCCGCGCGTGTACGGGTGCGTCGGGGCGCGGAACACGTCGACGACCGCGCCGTACTCGACGAGGGCGCCGCGGTACATCACCGCGACCTCGTCCGCGATCTCGGCGATGACGCCGAGGTCGTGGGTGATGAACAGCATGCTCATGCCGCGCTCGTCGCGGAGCTTGCGGAGGAGCTCGAGGATCTGCGCCTGGATCGTCACGTCGAGCGCGGTCGTCGGCTCGTCCGCGATCAACATCTTGGGGTTGCACGACAGCGCCATGGCGATCATCACGCGCTGCTTCTGGCCGCCCGACATCTGGTGCGGGAACTTCGTGACCGCGAGCGGCGGGTCGGGGATGCCGACCTCTTCGAAGAGCGCGATCACGCGCTTCATGGCGTCGGCGTAGCTCACGCGCTCATGGCGCACGATGGCCTCGGCCACCTGGTCTCCCACGGTGAACACCGGGTTGAGCGAGGTCATCGGCTCCTGGAAGATCATCGCCAGGTCTTTGCCGCGCATCGCCTGCATCTCGGACTGCGGGACGGACACCAGGTCCTTTCCGAGAAAGACGACCTTACCCTTCGCGATCGACGCGCCGACGTCAGGCAGGAGCCGCATGATCGACAGGCTGGTCACGCTCTTGCCGGAGCCCGACTCGCCGACGAGGCCCACGGTCTGGCCGGAGCGGATGCGCAGGGTCAAGTCCTGCACCGCGACCGTCACCCCCGCGTCGCCGCGGAACTCGGTGCGCAGCCCGTCGATGTGGACGAGGACGTCGTCCATTCAGGACCTCCCGCGCAGGCGCGGGTCCAGCGCGTCGCGCAGGCCGTCCCCGAGCAGGTTGAAGCTCATCACGGCCGCGCAGATCAGCATGCCGGGGAAGATCGTGACCCACGGGGCCGAGCGCAGCAGGTCCTTGCCCTCGTTCACGATGACGCCCCACGTCGGCGTGGGCGGGGAGACGCCGAGGCCGAGGAACGACAGCGACGCTTCCGTCAGGATGGTGCCGCCGAGCGCGAGCGACGCGTACACGATGACCGGCGCGAGCGCGTTGGGCACGAGGTGGCGCAGGAGGATGCGCGACGGGCGCAAGCCGAGAGCGACCGCGGCGCTGACGAACTCCTGCTCTTTCAAGCTGAGGATCTGTGAACGAACGATGCGCGCGACGCCCATCCAGCCCGTGGCGCCGAGGATGGTGACGATGAAGAAGATCCGCTCCGGCCCCGAGAAGCGGAACAAGCCGAGGATCGCGAGCAGGAGCACGAGCCGCGGCAGGGACAGCAGGAGGTCGGTGAACCACATCAGCGCGCGATCGACGTTGCCACCGAAGAACCCCGCGGACGCGCCGACCAGCGTGCCCACGCTCGCCGAGATGCTCACTGCGAGGAACCCGACCACGAGGGAGATCCGCGCGCCGAAGAGACAGCGCGACAGGAGGTCGCGCCCGAAGTCGTCGGTGCCGAAGGGGTGCGCCCAGGAAGGCGCGATCCGCGCGGGGCCGACGTCGATCAGCTGCCAGTCGTAAGGGGCGAGCAGCGGCGTGAGGACCGCGATCTCGGCGAGCAGGAGCGCGGCGTAGAGCCCGAAGGTGGCGGTGCCGCTCTTGAAGAGCTGGCGGCGGAAGTCGTCCCACGCCGTGGCCCGCGCCGCCGCCACCGGCGGCAGCAGCCGCGACCGCGCGAACATGCCGACCGCCACCGCGGTCAGCGGCCAAGCCAGCAGCGCCACGACGGTGTGGGTCCACTCGTTCGTCGCGCCGGGGGGCGGCGCGTACAGGGCGCCGAGGCGCTGCGCGCCCATGACCGCGGCGGCGAAGAGCACCAGCGCCCACGCCGCGAGGAACACCCAATCGATCGAGCGCGCGCGCATTCAGGCGTACCGGATGCGCGGGTCCACCACGCTGTAGAGCAGGTCCGCGATGAGGTTGCCCGCGACGACGAGCAGGGTGAACACGAAGAAGCACCCCATGATGAGGGGCACGTCCTGTGTGTTGATGGCGTTGACGATGACCCGGCCCATGCCCGGCCACGCGAACACAAACTCGGTGAGCACGGCGCCGCTGAAGAGGAACGGCAGGTTCAAGCCCAGCAGCGTGATGATCGGCAGGAGCGCGTTGCGCAGCGCGTGCTTGAGGATGACCACCCGCTCCGGCAGCCCCTTCGCCCGCGCGGTGCGGACGAAGTCGCGGGAGATCACCTCGAGCATGCTCGATCGCATGTAGCGGGCGTCGCCCGCGGCCGCCGCGAGCCCCATCGCGGCGCCGGGCAGCACCAGGTGGGTGAGGCGATCCCACAGCTTCTCGCCCACGGTCATGTAGTCGTACATGACCGCGTCGGTCATGCCCGACGACGGCAGGACGGGGAACCACAAGGTGAACACGAGCTGGAGCATCAACGCGAGGAAGAAGCCCGGCATCGAGAAGAAGAACAGCGTGGCGACGCTGAGCGCGCCGTCCTCGAACCGGCGTTGCCGCACCGACTGCACGATGCCGACGGTGATGCCCACGGACTGCGCGACGAGGATGGTGACGCAGGACAGGAGGACCGTGTTCGGGAGGTGCGTGAGGATGATGTCGATCACGGGCCGCTGTTGGGCGATCGACGTGCCGAAGTTGAGGGTGAGCATGTTCGTCATCTGGATGACGTACCGGACGAACACGGGGCGATCGCACCCGAACGTCTCGCGGATCACCGCGATGGTCTTCGGGTCCATCTCGGGGTTGATGAACGCGTCGCACGCGTCGCCCGGGGACACCTCGACCAGGAGGAAGATCAGCGTCATGACGCCCAGGACGAGCGGCACCGCGAGGAGCAGCTTGCGGACGAGGTAGGCGATCACTGCTTGTACTTGACCTTGTCCGCGGGCACCGACCACTGCTCGAGGTTGCGGTACGGGCTCAGGACGTCGACGGTGGTGTTCTCGAAGCGGCTGTGCACGGCGACGATCTCGTCCATCCAGTAGAGGAAGGCGTACGGCTGATCGTCGTAGATCTTCGCCTGGAGGTCCATCCAGATCGGCTTGGCCTTCTCCGCGTCCGGCTCGCTCAGGCCCTGCTCGATGAGCGCCTGCACCTCGGGGTTGCGGTAGCTCGTGAAGTTGAACTCGCTGCCTTCGCCCCAGATCGCGGAGGGGTCGACGAACAGCCCGGCCGACCAGCCGGAGAGCGCCGCTTCGTAGTCGCGCTTGCGCAGGCGCTCGAAGAAGGTGTTGGACTCGATGGTCTCGATCTCCGCGTCGACGCCGATGGCCTTGAGGTTCGCCTGGACGATGATGGCGGCCTTCGCGCGCCGCGCGTTGCCGCCGTTCGTCATGAGCGAGAACCGCATCGGGACGCCGTTCTTGTCCAGCACACCGTCGCCGTTGCTGTCGGTCCAGCCGAGCTCCGCGAGCCGCGCGCGCGCCACCGTGGGGTCGTACGGCACGCGTTGCACGTTGTCGTTGTGCACGCCGCAGAGGGCGGGGGTGAGCGTGCCGATCGACGGGCGGCCGTACACCTCTCCGGTGGCCTCGGAGGTGAGGAGGTCCTTGATGAGCTTGTCGACGTCGATGGCGTTGGCCAGCGCGCGGCGCACGTCGCGGTCGCCGAAGATCGGGTGCGGCTTCACCGTGGTGACGTCGACCTTCTCGGTGTCGGGGGTCTTCGAGGCGGCCGCCTTGTAGTCCGCGGGGTCGATCGCGTTCCACGCGACGTAGTCCATGGAGCGCCAGCCGCGACGATGCAGGCGGATGTCGGGGTGGGCCTTGGCGATCTTGTCGGCGTCGGAGACGAGCACGGCCTCCATCACGTCGACGCTGCCGTTCTCCAGCTCGACGAGACGGGTGGCGTACTCAGGAAGGACCTTGAAGATCACGCGACGCAGCTTGGGCTTGTGCGACTCGGGCCCGCTGAACGTGGGGTTCGGCTCGAGCACCAGCCGCGCGTTCTTTTCCCACGTCGCGACCCGCCAGGGGCCGTTCGCCGCCGGCGCCGTCGCGTTGAGCGGATGCGCGCGGAGCGAGCCCACGTCGGCGGTCTCGAGGAGGTGCGCGGGCACGAACGGGAGCGACGCGTGGGCGAGCATCGTGTCGCGGTCGTAGGCCTGGGTGAAGTGGAACTCCACGTGCTGGTCGTCGATGACCTTCGGCCGCGCGTCCTCGACCATGCGCCGGGTGTGCTCCATGCGCGGGCTCGCGACCGCGGGGTTGGCGACGAGGTCGAACGTGCGCTTGTAGTCCTTCGCGGTGACGGGAGTGCCGTCCGGCCACTTCAGGTCGTCGCGGAGGGTGAGCGACAGCGTCTTGCCGTCCTCCGAGAAGGTCCACTCCTTCGCGATCTGAGGCTTGTACTTGATCTTGCAGTCGAAGTCGCTGTCGACCGCCGCCCAGTTCGTCGCGCCGATGATGTGGCTGTCCGAAGCGGCCTGCGACACGACGTACAACATGTCCTTCGCGTCGGATTGCGCGGCGATGACGAGCGTGTCCTGCGGGCCCGTGGTCGCTCCTTCCGGGCTGGACGAGCCGCCCGAGCACGCGAGCATCGCGAAGGGGGCGAGGAGGGCGAGCAGCATTCCTTGGACTCCAAAGGGCCTCGTTTTATAGCACGGGCCCGCGTCACCAGAGCCCCGGCACCAGCCGCCACGGCGTGCCCGCGGCGTACGACGCCCAACCCGGCGATCGCGCCAGCAGGCGCTCCTCCGCCCGGACGCGCACGGCGACCGCGGGGGCGAGCAGGAGGAGCAGGGCGAAGCCGCGCGCGCCGTCCACGCTCGCCGCCGCGAGCAGGATGAGCCCCTCGCCCAGGTAGATGGGGTGCCGCACCCACCGGTACGGGCCGGCGGTGACGAGGGCCGCCGCCGCCGGAAGCACCGAGAAGCTGCCGCGCAGGTGCGCCATGGCGACGAGGGCGAACAGCGCCCCGACGGCGGCCACCCCGAGCGCCGGGGCCGACCACGCGCGATGCGCGAACGCCAGGATGGCGGCACCGATCGCCAGGGAAGGCGCGGCCGCCACGGCATCGCGGGCCGACACCGGCGCGGTCGGGCGGCGAGTGAGGTACGCCAGCGCCACGCCCAGCTCGAGGGCGCCGGCGATCCGGCCCGGCGCGCTCGGCGCGAGCACCGCGCGCAGCCCGTGAACCAGGAACGACGCGGCGAACGCGAGGTCGAGCGCGCGCGCGCTCAGTAGATGATGAAGCCCCAGTCGAACACGTAGCTGATGACGTTGAAGCCGATCAGGATGCCGATGTAGAAGATCCAGCTGGGGAATCCCCCGCCGCCCTCGCTGTCCGCCATGGGAGCCCTCGCGCGTGACGGAGCTTGACACGTCGTCGGCGACCGGGCAATCCGACGGGCCGTGCGCGCCGCATCCGTCATCCCGTAGTGCGTGACACCAGCCGAAGGGGGCGGTGGATGTGACGGCGGTGCTACGATCGCTTTGTTCCCGGAAGGCGGCGTGTCCAAGAAGAAGACGAAGATCCTCTTCATCAAGTACCACGAGGCGGCGGATCAACAGCCGCTCAGCAAAAAAGCCGCTGAAAAGCTGGGCATTTTCCCGTCCCTCGCGCTGCTCCAGCTCGCGGCGTGGGTGCGGCATCACGGGTTCAACGTCGAGGTCATCGACCTCCACGCCGAGAACCTCTACCCGGCGGACGCGGCGAGCCGCGTGCGCGACTACGACCCCGACATCGTCGCGCTGACCGCGAAGACCCTCGGTTGGCCCGCGGTGATCGAGATCGCGCAGATGGTGAAGGCGACGACGCCGCGCGCGGTCGTGGTTGTCGGCGGCCCACAGATGTCGATCTACCCCAAGGAGTCGCTCACCTGGGAGTGCTTCGACATGGCGGTGGTCGGCGACGGCGAGGAGACGTTCCTCGAGCTCTGCGAGCGCGTCGAGTCGGGCTCGGAGCTCACCGGCGTGCCGGGCACCGTCATTCGCCACAAGGACGGCTCGACGGAGCAGTTCGACGCGCGACCGGTGCCGAAGGACATCGACCGGTACCCGATGCCTGCGTGGGACCTCGTCAACGTCGAGCGGTACCACTGCCTCACGCTGCTCAAGCCGTTCGCGACGATGGTGACCACCCGCGGGTGCCCGTGGCACTGCGGCTACTGCTCGCAGGTCTACAGCGAGAAGCTCCGCTTCCGCAGCCCGGAGCTCGTCGTCGACGAGATGGAGCACCTCGAGAAGAAGTACGGCGTGCGCGAGATCGTCATGTTCGACGAGACGTTCACCATCGGCAAGAAGCGGATGAAGAAGCTCTCCGAGGAGATCCTCCGGCGGAACCTCAAGGTGAAGTTCAACATCCGGGCGCGCGTGGACACCGTCGATCGCGAGACGCTCGTGCTCCTGAAGCGCGCGGGCCTGAAGAGCATCCACATGGGTGTCGAGGCCGGCACGGATCGCGTCCTCAAGATCATGAACAAGCAGATCACCCGCGAGCAGACCGAGCGCGCCTTCCGCATCGCGCGCGAGGTGGGCATCGAGACCCGCGGCTACTTCATGGTGGGCTACTACGACGCCACGCCCGACGACGTCGAGGAGATGATCCGCTTCTCCTCGTCGATCGGCCTCGACTGGGCGAGCTACTCGGTGGCGACGGCCCTCCCGGCGACCGACCTCTACCGCATCGCCCAGGAGCGCGGGTACGTCGACGGCGATTTCTGGCGTCGGTACACGATCAACGGCGGAGGGCCCATCCCTCAGCTCGAGACCGAGACCTTCACCGCCGAGCGCCTGCGCCAGTACCGGACCAAGGCCTACCTCAACTTCTACCTGCGCCCGGACCTCATCCGCCGCAAGCTGAGCAAGAGCGAGGGGCGCGAGGAGTTGATGGAGATGCTCGGCGGCGCCACCGTGCTGTCGGAGATCGTCAAGAGCACGCTCCTCAAGCGGATCCCGAGCGTCGGGATCGGGAAGTGGGGCACCGTCTGAGCTCGATGGGTCACTCGCGGCGGACCACGACGGTCCGCCGCGTGCCCACCGAAGAATGGCGTTGGACGCCGCCGTCCGGCCAGTACACCGTGACGTCGACCGCCTCGACGTCGCCGAGCCCGAAGTGCGCGACCGGCGGCCCGGAGCTCGCCACGTTCGTGCTCCCGGCGTGGATCCAGCGGGTCCAACGCCGGCCGTCCGCTTCGAGCTCGACCCTCGCGCCGATGCCGTCGGTGTTCGGTGACGCCCAGCTCAGGTCGACGATCATCCAGGCCTCGAGCCCGCACGCCTGGATGAGCACGTCGATCCCGCCCTTCACGTCGCGGCGCACCACGTCGAGCCAGCCGTCGTGGGTCAGGTCGGTCAGGACGAACCCCCGCGCGGTCCCGCGGTCGTCGAACTCCCAGGCCGCCGCCGCCTGCGCGTAGCGGCCGTCGTCGCCCCGGATCCACAGCCCGTCCAACTGCTCCAGCGGGCTCGCGATGCCGTCCTCGCTGACGACGGGCTCGAAGAGATCGTCGGGGCCGAAGACCACGATGGCGTCGTTGTCCCCGTCGTTGTCGACGTCCGCGAGCTCCGCGCCCCAGGCGACGAAGCGGTCGTCGTCGAGCGGGAGCGTGAGGCCCCGGGCAGCGGTGGTGTCGTACCACCCGAGCGGGTCTGACTCGAGGAGGTGCAGGCGCCCCCAGTCGGTCACGAGGAAGTCGGGGATCCGGTCGTCGTTGAGGTCCGCCGCGGCGAGGCCCATGCCGCTGCCGACGATCTCGAGGCCGGTGGCCGCGAGCGCCGTGCCGATGCCGTCCTCGAAGCGCAGGAGCACGTTGTGGAAACCCTCGCTTCCCTTGTCGTTGACGACGTGGAGCTCCGGCCGGCCGTCGCCGTCGACGTCCCACCAGCCCGCGGACCAGGTGAAGCCGAGCGACGCATCGCGGCTCCCCGCGACGGCGGCCACGTCCTGTCGGAGGTCGCCATCGGTGTTCACCCAGAGGGTGTTCTGGTCGCCGTGCCAGTCGCCCGGCGCGTCGTCGGCGTGGAGGTCGGCCGTCCAGAAGCTCGACGCGAAGAGGTCGAGGTCTCCGTCGCCGTCGACGTCGCCCCAGGCGCCGCCGATCGTGTCCCACGGGTCGGCGTGCAGCTCGCCGGGGGTTGCGTCCGCGAAGGTGGCCCCGTCGTTGCGCAACAGGCGGTCCGGGCCGCGGCGGGCGACGAAGACGTCGAGGTCCCCGTCGGCGTCGATGTCCGCCGCCGACGCCCCCGTGGAGACCTCCGAGCCGTCGTCGAACAGCGCGTTCGAATCGAGGTTGAACGCGCCGGTTCCGTCGCCGCGGAACACCTGCGCCGGTCCGCGGTGGGGGACGAAGAGATCGGCGTGACCGTCGCCGTCGAAGTCGCCCACCGCAAGCCCATAGGCGGTCGGTGCCTCGGGGGAGCCCCGCGTCAACAGGGTGGCGATGTTGCCCGGCGGCGCGGGGCGCCGCAGGAGGCGGCGTGCGCGCGCCTCGGGGTCCGCGCAGGTCACCGGGGCGCCGAGGTCGATGCGCCCGCGAACCTCGCGCCTGCCGCTGTCGTCCGGGTCGGCTTCGGTGTCGGACGTGTCCGCGGCCTCCGGGCGCGCGGAGGCGGGCCCGCCGAGGGGGCGTCCGCACGCGGGCAGCAGGAGCAAGCCGGCCAGCATCGCCGGCAGCAAAGCCCGATTTCGACGCTGTGTCAACGCACGACGCAATCCAGTGGTGCACGCCACGCGTCAGGACGCGGTTCAGGGCGTGCGCACAGTTAGTCGTGCACATGCTCTCCTTGCACGACCACCTGCTCGGGCTCGCCGCCAACTCCCGCGCCGTCGCGTGGACGCTCCGCTCGCATGCGGGCTGGTCGGGCTCGGCGCCGGTGCGGGTGTACGAGTGGTTCGCGCCGGCGAACGCCGAGGGGGCGCGCGCGGTCCTCGCGCGGGTCCACAACTCGATGATCCTGCTCAACCCGGCGCTCAGCGAGCTCGAGGCGCCGGTCGGCGAAGCGCGCCTGCAGCCCCTGCTCGGCGCCCTGCGCGACGTTCACCACGTGCCGATCGTGCTCCGCGGCGAGCCTCTGCTGCCGCCGACGAACGAGGACGGGATGGACATCCCGAGCGTCGACATCTCCGCGGGGCGCACGCCCATGAACGCGCTCGCGGCCGGCCTCGACATCGGCGGCACGGGGATGAAGGCGTGCCTCCTCCGAGACGGGCAGGTCGTCCGCGTGGCGAGCGGGCCGACCTGGCCGGACGGCGAGCGGGGGGTCGAGTCCCTCATCCGGCGGGCGCGCGCGCTCATCGCGGAGGTCGCCGCCGGAGAGACGCCGGGTTCGCTCGGTATCGGCTTCGCCTCGCCGATGGCGGTCGGCGGGCGTGTCACCGAGCTGAGCACGGTCATGCGCGACAAGGTGGGCAACCCGCGCCTCCTGGACGACTTCGCGGCCCGCTGCGCGGACGGGCTGGTCTTGGGGCCCGTCGCCATGTTCAACGATCTCGCCAACCTCGGCCGCTACCTCAGCGCGCGTGGCGCGCGACGGATGGTGCGCCTGCAGATCGGCACGAGCTTCGGCGGCTGCTGGATCGACAGCAACGGCACGGTGTACGCCACCGAGATGGGGCGGCTGATCATCGACGCCGGGCCCGACGCGATCCCGCACACCTACCTGCCGATCGCCGGCGCCGTGCGCCAGTACCTGAGCAACCTCGGCCTCTCGATGGACCTCGAGCGGCGGCTCGGCACGCCGTTCGATCCGCGTCGCGTCGGACATGCCCTTCGCGAGGGGCTCGAGCGGGGCGAGACGCCCTACCGGGAGGCGGTCGACCGCTTCGGCGACGCGATGGTCGCCGTGGTGCACGAGCTGCACGACCTGCTGCCCGGGGTCACCCGCGTCGAGGTCGGCGGCTCCATGCTCGCGGGCCCGACGGGCAAGGCCCTGCTGAGCCGTGTCGCGGATCGCGTGCCGGTCGAGTTCGACATCGCGGCGCAGCCGGGTCACGACGGCGCCATCGCCGCCGCGCAGGCCCCGCGCGTCGACGCGGCGCTGAAGGGCATGAAGCGCGTAGGTTGACGTTTCGGATTATCGTCCGACCGGGAGCGCGCCGTGCGGGTCTACCGCTGGGACCTCGACAAGACGTACCTCGAGACGGACTTCGGGAGCCTGCGCGCGCTCGTGCGCAGCGCCGTCGAGCCCGCGTCCGCGAAGCGCGCGATCCCCGGGGCGACGGCGCTCATGCAAGAGCTCGCCCAGGATAATCCTGGTTGGAGGCCGAGAATCTTCATCCTCTCCGGCTCTCCGACCCAGATGCGCAAGGTGCTCGAGGAGAAGCTGCGCATCGACGGGGTGCGGTGGGACGAGCTGATCCTGAAAGACAACCTGGCCAACCTTCGGAAGGGGCGACTGCGCGCGGTCCGCGGACAGTTCGGGTACAAGCTGCCCGCGTTGTTGAGCGGGCGGTTCGGACTCGGGCCGCTCGTGCACGAGACCCTGTTCGGCGACGACGCCGAGGTCGACGCCCTCGTGTACAGCGTCTACGCGGACGCCATCGCGGGGCGCATCGCCCCGGTGGAGCTGTCGCGGATCCTCGCGGCGGCCGGGGCCTACCCTGACCACGTGGTCGACGCCTTGTCGGCCCTGCGCCGGGTCGAGCACGCCGACGCCGTCGATCGCATCTTCATTCGACAGGATCGCGGGCGCGCGCTCGACGCCTTCGCGGCGCTCGGGCCGCGCGTGATCCTCGTGCGTTCATGGGTCGAGGCCGCGATCGTCCTGGCCGCCGCCGGAGAGCTGGCGCCGGCCTCGCTCGAACGGGTGCGGGCGGCCACGGCGCTGTCGGAAGGCGAGCTCGTGGCCCGGTTCCGCTCGGTTCTGGAGCGCGGACACGTCGAGCCGGAGGGGGCGACCCGGGCGTTCGCGGCGCTCGCGCACCACCCGGCGTGGGTCGCGTGCGCCGAGCTCCTGCGCCGGGAAGCGGTGACCTACCGCCCGCCGACGGCGCCCGTAGGGCTCGACTGGGTGGAGCTCGTGCGGGCCTTCGAGGGGAAGCGGTAGCGGGCGATCCGCGCCTCGGCGCCCAGCCATGCGCCGGCGTGGCGCGGCAGGGCGAGCGCGCGGCGCGCGCCTTGCCGGGAGAGAACGGGGCGGAAGCCGACGATCGCGTGTTCGGCGCGAAGCAGCTCGCGCACCGCGTCGTAGTACTGCTGCGGCAGGTCGGTCTCGAACAGCACCTCGTTCGTCATCGACGCGTCCCAGTTGCGCTTTCGCATCCGTGACGCGACGCGGTCGTGGAAGACGGTGCCCGGGAGGGGGTAGCTCACCGACACGCCGATGGCCTCCGGGCGCACCCGCCGCACCATCGCGATGGTCGCGTCGACGTCGGCCATCGACTCGCCGGGGTAGCCGAGCTGGAGGAAGAACCCGCGTCGGATGCCGTGCGCGGCGAGGTTCGTCGCGGCGCGCTCGATCTCGGCGACCGTCCCGTCCTTGTCCATCGCGGCGAGCACCGCGTCGCTCCCGCTCTCGGCGCCGATCCACACCTCGTCGCACCCGGACGCGGCGAGATCACGGGCGAACGCCGCGTCTTGGAGCAGATCGGCGCGCGTCAGGCAGCGGTACGGCAGCGCGCCGCCACGGCTGGACTGCGCGTAGCTCCGCAACCATCCTGGCTTCAGCGCGAACACGTCGTCGGTGAAGGCGATTCGGTCGACCCCCCGCGCCCGGAGCGCCGCCACCTCCGCCGCGACCGCCTCCGCCGGGCGCGCCCGGTAGCCGCGCCCCCATGTCGGCTTCGCGCACCAGTTGCACCGCCACGGGCACCCGCGCGACGCGGCCACGTTCATCTCCCACGCGCCGTGCCGGCCTCTCCATCGGGCGGCGTAGCCGGCCAGATCCACGCGGTCCCACGCGGGGAAGGGGAGGTCCGTGAGGTCGCGGGGCTCGCCGCGGGGGGTGACGCCCGCCATCGCCGCGCCCCGGGCCCAGGCGATCAGGCGCGCGTCGTGCTCGCCCACGCACACCACGTCCGCCGCCGCGTAGGCGTCGGGATGATCCGACACGTCCGGCCCCGCCACGAACACCGCCGCGCCGCGCGACTTCGCGGCGGCGATCATCGTCAGCACGTCCGCGCGGTGCGCGAGGGTGCACATCTTCGCGGGGACCGCGTGCGGATCGGCGACGATCGCCACGTGTCCGGGGCGGTGACCGTCCAACGCCCGCGCGAACAGATCCGCGTCCGCGGAGAAGGTGGCGTCGTAGAACGCGTGCGCGACGCCCGCCCGATCGAGGTCGGAGGCGCTGATCAGCGTGCCGAGGGGAGGGTACGGCTTGCCCAGCGCCCGCTCGGCCGGGTCGTGCGCGAGGTGAAATCCGTGCGCCAGCAGCAACACGGCTCAGCCGTTCCTGATCATGGGTGGGCGCTAACCCGCCGGCGACCGTCGCCGGCGGGCGCGTCGCTCAGAGCGTCTCGACGGGGGCCAGGTTGCCGCGCTGCGTGACGCGGCGCACCGGCACGGAGCTCACCACCGCCACGCCGTCGGGCGCCCTCTCGAGGCGCACCGCCACGTGGTCGCGGTCCACGTCGCAGTAGCGGGCGATGACGGCGCAGATCTCGGCCTGCATGGCCTCGACCATGGCGGGCGTCAGGTCCACCTGATCGTGGACGAGCAGCACCTTGAGGCGCGCCTTGGCGTCCTCCTTGGAGGACGCGCGCTCTCCGCGCGGGGAGAACAGACGTTCGAAGAGACCCATCACTGTGCCACCTCCTTCGCCGCCGCGAGGCCGATCCAGCGCTTGAAGATCGTCCAGGCGGTGTCGGGCTCTTCGTCGGTGACGAAGGGCACGTCCTTCTCGCCCGCGATGCGACGGGCGATCCGGCGATACGCCTCGCCGACGACGCTGTTCGCGTCGAACGCCGCGGGCGCGCCGCGGTTGGCGGTCTTGATGACGTCCTCGTGGTCCGGCACCATCCCGATGAGCGGGATCGCCAGGATCTCGAGGATGTCCTCCCGGTTGAGCATGTCCCCGGACTTCACCATCTTCGCGCGGATGCGGTTGACGATGAGCTGAGGCTCGGGGAGCTCGGCGGCCTCGACGAGGCCGATGATGCGGTCGGCGTCACGGATCGAGCTGACCTCCGGAGTCACGACCACCAGCGCGCGGTCGGCGCCGGCGATCGCGTTCTTGAAGCCCTGCTCGATGCCGGCGGGGCAGTCGATGATGACGAAGTCGAACTCTTCCTTGAGCTGCGCGACGAGCTTCTTCATGCCCTCCGGAGAGACCGCGTTCTTGTCGCGGGTCTGCGCGGCCGGCAGGAGGTAGAGGTTCTCCGTGCGCTTGTCCTTGATGAGGGCCTGCCGCAGGCGGCACTCCCCCTCGATCACGTGGACCAGGTCGTAGACGATGCGGTTCTCGAGGCCGAGGATGACGTCGAGGTTGCGCAGACCGATGTCCGCGTCCACGACGGCGACCTTGTGGCCGGCGAGCGCCAGGGCAACGCCGAGATTGGCGCTGGTCGTGGTCTTGCCGACTCCGCCCTTGCCCGAGGTGACGACGATGCATTCGCTCATGCGGACTCCTTGCTTACGTGGCCGGGCAGCCGGCCCCGGAACGGTTCGATGATGATCTCGCTCCCGACGATCGAGGCGATCTCGGGGAGGAACTGACGGTGGTCGCGGTCGGCGCCGGCGCGGCGCTCGCCGAGGAAGGTGCCGGCGAGCCGGAGCTGGCTCGGGCGCATGTCGAAGGCGAGCACGAACGCGCGCTCGTCGCCTCGGCTGCCCGCGTGCGCGAGGCCCTTGAGGGCGCCGAACACCACGATGTTGCCTCCGGCGACGACCTGGCCGCCGGGGTTCACGTCGCCGAACACGTGGACGTCCCCGGCGAAGCGCACGACGGCGCCGGAGCGGACCGTCCCGCCGATCGTGAGCACGCGGCCGCCGCCCGCGGCGTTGCCCTCTGGCTCCGCGCCCGACGCGACTTCGGTCGGCGCTTCGCTCGCGCCCGCGCGCTCGGGCACGACCTCGGCTGCGGCCGGCGGTTCGGTCGTGACGGTCGGCGCGTCGGCGTCGACGCGCGGCCCGTCGGGCAAGGTCGGCGGCTCGGGGGCGGGCTCGGGCGCGGGGACCGCGACCGGCGTCGGGGCCTCGAGGTGCACCTTGACCTTGAGCTCGCGCTCGACGAAGCGCTGGAGGTTGGCCGTGGCGCAGACGACCCCGACGATGTGGATGCCGAGCTCGTCCTTGAGGAAGTGGATCAAGCGGCGGAGCTCGTAGAGGTCGACGTCGCGCTGCGTGACGTCGAGGCGCATGCTGGCGCCGCGGAAGCGCTCGACCCCGTCGACCGCGCCGAGGCCGGCCCGCAGCGCGGCGCGCAGCGCTTCGAACGCCGGACCGCGCACGACGGAAAGCACGAGGTAGCTCCCCGTGTTGCGCACGGTGAACGCCGAATCGGTGGCACCGAGGAGGTGCCCGGGCGCCGCGGGGGCGCCGGAGGCGGGGGACGCCATGGGGGATTTCCGGAGGGGGGAGGGCCCGCGGGGGACGCGGGACCGGGGGGATGACTGAGGCTACCTCGCGCAAGCCGTAGGGCGCAAGATCGTTTTCGCGATTCGAACCGGCCGGATGGACCAGCCTTTGCGATCAGGCCGGTGAGAGCACGATCGACAGGACGATCAGCGCCGCGTAGTACGTGACGAGGACGGACGCGTCTCCGCCGGGGAGGGGGCGCGCGAACCGGTGCGTGGCGAGCAACGCGTCGGAGAGCACGAACAGGCCGCCGCCGAGCGCGCCGAGGGCGCCGCGCGTGGTCGCCGCGGCGGCCATCGCCGCGATCACGACCGCGTAGAGGGGCACCGCGACCCGAAGCGCGGCGCCGCGCGCTCGTAGACGGGGCCACAGCAGCAGGATCGCGACCACGGCCGGGGTGAGCCACGCGAGGAGCGTGCCGGGCGCCGGTGGGCGCGCGGCGAGCGCCGGGACGAACAGGAGGTGCCCGCCGAGGAACGCCGCGAGCCCCGGGAGCAGGCCCGCCGGCGCGAGGAGGAGGAGGTCGCCCACGGCGCAAGCCGCGAACGCCCCGGCGACCAGGGGGTCGGGCAGCGCCGCGCCCGCGAGCATCAGCGCCGGGAGCACCTTCGCGAGGCGCCAGGCCGGGATCGGCGTGCCGGCAGCGCGCGGGCTCGCCGCGCCGGACGCGGCGGCGTACGCGAGGCCCGCCGCGAGCGCGGCGACCTGCGTCGGGCTCACGCGCCGGATCTCAGGCGGTGAGGAGGGGGGCGAGGCCGCCGGCGCGCTCGAGCGCGACCAGATCCGTGAACCCGCCGACGTGTGTGGTGCCCACAAAAATCTGGGGCACGGTGTGGCGGCCGGTGCGCGCGGCGAGGTCGTCCCGCGCCGCGTCGTCGCCCGACAGGTCGATCTCGGTGTACTTCACGCCCCGCTCGTCGAAGAAGCGCTTCGCGGAGCGGCAGTACCCGCAGTAGTCGGTGGTGTAGATACGAACGTCAGCCATGCAGGGGGGTCTAACCCGAGCCCGCCGCTACCAGACCCACGGGTACGTCGTCACCACGTCGCTCGCGCCGAAGCTGTCGATCGCGGTGAAGTCGACCACGTAGTCGGGGTAGCCGCAGGCCAGGTACGTCGACGAGCCCACCCAGGCGCTCGACCACGTCCCGCCGACCTCCCAGTCGAGGGGGAAGCCGTCGACCCACTGGCCGCTGTAGGCGTCGTACACGTCGGCGAAGACCTCGACCACGTCGCCGTCGGCGTCCGCGACGTCGGCGTCGAAGAACCAGACGTCGTCCCAGTAGTAGTCGTCCCACCCGCACGAGGCGTCGGCGTAGGTGATCTCGGGGGCGTCGTTCAGCGGGCGCGGACCCGGCTCGTCCGCGTAGACGATGCAGCCCGGGAGGGCGAGGAACGCGAGAGCGGCGACGGCGGTGGGGGTCAGGCGCGTCATGTGAAACCTCCTGGCGCTACGACGCGCCGCGCCGGACTTCATTCGAGCGCGATACGCGCGCGACCGTGATTCGGCTCCCTCTCACCCGCGACACCGTCGGCACCGTCGCGCGGGGGCACCCGTGGGTGTATCGCGACGGCGTGGTCGGCTCGGCCCCGGTGGGCGAGGGCGTGCTCCTCGTGGATCACACGGGGCGCGCCGTCGCGTGGGGGTTGTTCGACGAGGGCGCGATCGCGGTGCGCGTGCTCAGTCGAGAGCCCGGCGACCTCGCGGCCACGGTTCGAAAGCGCATCGCCGCCGCCGTGGGCCGCCGCGCGGCCATCGCTGCGCAGAGCGACGCGTACCGCGTCGTGAACGGAGAAGGGGACGGGCTCCCGGGGCTCGTGGTCGACCGGTACGCCGGGGTGGCGGTGGTGCGGCTGTACAGCAAGGCGTGGGAGCGACACCTTCCGCTCTTGATCCAGGAGCTTTCTCCTCGATTTCCCGCGGGCTGGCGCCGGTATGGCGTCGAGCGGGTCGACGGGCGCGACGGAGGCGAGGCCCTCTGGGGGCCCGATCCCGGCGACGCCGTGGTCGTCACCGAGCACGGCGCGCGGCTCCTCGCCCGCGTCAAGACAGGTCAAAAAACAGGGTTGTTCCTCGATCAGCGGGAACATCGCCGTCTCGTCCGGGACTGGGCGCGCGGGCGGACGGTGGTCAACTTGTTCAGCTATAACGGTGGTTTCTCGGTCGCGGCGGCGCTGGGCGGGGCGCGGCGCGTGGTGAGCGTCGACATCGCGCCCGCGGCGATTGACGACGCGCGCGAAAACTTCCGTTTGAACGGGCTCGACCCGGACCGCCACGGGTTCGAGGTTGCCGACGCGTTCCGGTGGGCCGGCGAGCGGCCCGAGCTGCTCGTGTGCGACCCTCCGTCTCTCGCGCACGAACGGGCGCACGACTCCTCGGCGCGCCGGGCCTACCGCGACCTCCACCGGCACGTGGGCGCGCTGCCGACCGAGCTGCTCGCCACGAGCTCCTGCACGGCCCGGCTGCCGTTCGACCGTTGGGAAGACGAGGTGCGGGACGGGCTGAAGGGCGGGTGGACCGTGCTTCACCGCGGCACGGAGCCGGCGGATCATCCGGTGGGGCTCGCCCACCCGGAAGGTCGGTACCTCAAGTTCATGCTCCTCTCGCGGGTCTGAACGCGCCGGGCGGCGGTACACTCCGCGCGTGACCGCCTCGGACTACCCTCGGCCCTTCGCACGCTACGTGCTGCTCGAGCGGCTCGGCGCCGGTGGCATGTCCGAGGTGGACCTCGCGCGGCGCGCAGACGACGACGCCACCGACCGCTTCGTGGTGATCAAGCGCATCCGCGCGGGCGGCGCCGACACGTCCGCCGTGCGGATGTTCCTCGACGAGGCCAAGATCAACGCGCAGCTCTCGCACGAGAACATCGCGCAGGTGTACGCCAGCGGTCGCGACGGCGACGACTGGTATCTAGAGATGGAGTACGTGCCGGGGCTCGACCTGCGCGGGCTGCAGAACACCCTCGCGAAGCAGGGGCGCCTCCTGCCGGTGCGGGTGGCGCTGACCGTGCTGTGCAACGTCCTGCGGGCGCTCCAGTACGCGCACACCCGCGTCGATCAGCTCGGTCGGCCCATGGGGATCGTCCACCGCGACGTGAACCCTCGCAACGTCATGGTGAGCGCGCACGGCGAGGTGAAGCTCATCGACTTCGGCGTGGCGAAGGCCGCCGACCGGTTGGAGCGCACCGAAGGAAACGCGATCAAGGGCAAGTTCGCGTACATGGCGCCGGAGCAGATCGACGGGTCGCAAGGCATCGACGGCCGTGCCGACCTCTACGCGGTGGGGCTCATGCTGCACGAGCTCCTCACCGGGCAGAGCCCATTCCAGGGGCTCACCGAGGTGCAGATCCTCCACCGCATCCTCTCGGGCCGCCTGCCGTCGCTCCCCGCCACGCTCGACCACCCGGAGCCGGGCGCGCTCGCGGCGGTGCACGCGCGGGCGCTCGCGACGCGGCGCGAGGATCGGTACCCGGACGCCGACGCGCTGCGCGTGGCGCTCGAGGGCTGCCTCGCGCCGCTCGGCGGGCCCGCGCCGGCGGCGTCGATCGCGACGCTGCTGCGTGAGGCTACGGGGGACCGCGTTCGCGAGATCGCGCGTCGGCTCGCCGGTTACCGCGAGGCGAGCTCCCCTTCGTTGTCGCGTCCGGCGGCGCGCGCGCCGGCGCCGCCGGTCCCCGAACCGTCGCGCGCCGGGCGCACCGCCGTTCCTCCGCTCGATCCGCCTCGTTCGGGGTGGATCGCCGTCGGGCTCGGCGTCGGCACGGTCGCGACCTCGTTCGTGGTCGGAGGCATCGCCCTCGCGGTGTTCCTGTACGTCTTGTTCGAGGATCGCGCCGCGGGCCTCCGCGGCCCTTCGGTCGCCCCGGCTTCGGTCGCCGCGTCGCCCGTCCCGTCGGCGCCGGCCTCGCCGGGGGTTCCCTCGCCGCCCGCGCCCGCGCCGCCCGCCCCCTTGCCGCGCTCGCCCGCGCCGCTCTCGCCCGC
>CAMAXZ010000057.1 GCA_945862325.1 Klebsiella pneumoniae | reverse complement strand
CACGCGCTCCGCTTCGGCGAGCGTGCCGGCTTCGGCGCGATGCGTGTCGGCGGAGGCCGCCAAGGCCATCGCGGGGCTGCGCGCCAGCGCGGGGCGAAGGCCCGCGCGCGGCGCGCCGGGGGTGGAGGGCGACAGCACGTCGGAGCGCGACGCGACGCGAGACGCGACGCTGCCGTTCGCGCGCGCAGCGCGCGGCTCGAGCGTGGCGAGGAGGCGCGCGGCGGCGGCGTGCGCGTCTGCTTCGGGGAGCGTGGCGAGGGCGTCGAGGGCGGCGCGCACGTCCGGGTGACCCGCGAGCGCGCCGAGGGCCGCCTCCACGAGCCGACGGGCCGAAGAGGCGGCGGCCGCCGCGCGCGCCAGGCGCGCACCGGCACGATCCATCGGGCGCGCGCGCTCCGTACGGGGCAGTGACGGCGACGTGCCCGAAGCGAGGTCGGTTGGAGAGCGCACGACCGAAATCGGGCTCGCGGCGCGCTCCGGGCGTTCGGCGCGGAACCAGGCGTCGGCGCCGCGGACGCGACGGACGCCGGCCTTCACGCGGCGTGGCGCGAAGCCGGCTGTCGCGGGGGTGTCGTCCGTGGTCGTGGCGGGCGCGGGCGCCGCGGTCGGCGGCGGGGCGAGCACCAGCGCGTCGACGGCGAGGCGGGCGAGGCGGGAGGGAGCGCTGACGCGCTCGCCCGGGAAGGGCTGCGAGGCCGCGCGGACGATCGACCGGTGACCCCGCTCGGCGTAGGCGCGCAGGCGGCGATCGCGACGGCGCGACGCCGCGGCGAGGCGCGCCATCATGCGGTGGTACGGGGAGGCCGACAGGAAGACGAAGCCGTCGCCGTCCGGCGCGGACGCACCGTCGTTCATCCACGGGTCGTCGAGGCCGAGGCGCGCGTAGAACGCGGGGGCGAAGCCGATGCGCGGCCGACGCCGCTCGCGCTTCGCGAGCCGCCCGACCAGCTTCGAACCAAGGATGTCGCGCGCTTCGGTGTCCATCTCAGCTCACCGTGATGCCGTGGTGGGCCAGCTCGAGCGTCTCGACCGCGAGGTCGGCAGAAGACGCGTCGAAGGAGGGGCCTTCCCAGGACACGGGCCAGGCCTGCACGAAGTTGTAGCGTCGCACCTCTTCCATCTGGAGGGTGCGGACGATGATGCTGCCGTTACGACGCTCGGCGAAGCTGTCCTGGAGGATCTTGTCCCGCCATTCGAGGAGGTAGGTGTTGTTCGTCACGCCGTAGCGGAGCTGCACGTTGTCCCAGCGGGACTGGCCGGGCAGCTTGTGGACGGCCTGGTTCATGCCGCCCTCTTCGAGCTCGAACACGGCGGTGGTGCTCTTCAGCCCGCTGCACTCGCGGAACTGCGCGACCTCCTGGCCGTTGATCTCCAGGGAGAAGATGAAGTTGCCCTCGGGGTCGGCCACGCGCGGGTTCTTCTCGCCGCTGGCGCTCTTGAAGGCGCTGCCGGCGCGCGTCGACGATGTGCTCGCCGCGCTCTTCAGGCGGTAGCTCTTGGACGAGCCGCCGTACTCGACGGCGCCCTTGATGTCGAAGCTCCGCGCCTGGTCGAAGCGGATGCTCGCGTTGGCCTGCAGGCTCGGCTGCGCGCCCGCGCGCCCCTGCCCGCGGCCCGGCCCACCCTGGATGTCCAGCGTCGGCTGGCTACCCGGGCGGCCACCGCCCTGGCCCGGTCCCCCGCGGAACTCGTTCGAACCCGTACCACCGGGCTGTCGACCCTTGCCGCGTCCCCGCCAATCCGCCATCACGCACCTCACGCCGAAGTTCGAGCCCGCGGTCAGCCGCCCCCCAGCCGCAGGTCGATCTGGATTCGCTCGGTCGTTCCGACCGGGCGCAACGAGACCTGGACGTGGAGAGCCCCCGCGTCCCGGGCGGCCGCGGGGTTGGTCGCCTCGTTGCATTCTACCGAAAATTCCGGCCGGGAGCGAGGCCCATCGATCAAGCCGGCCTCCCAGAACTGGCGCAGCCGCACGGAGACGTCGCGTTCGAGCACCTTCCAGAGCGACGCGTCGTTGGGCTCGAACACCGCCCACTCGTTGTCTCGGCGGAGCTGCTCGGCGACGAGCCCCGCGATGCGGCGCGTGTTGATGTGCCGCCACTGCGGGTCGCGCGAGAGCGTGCGGGCGCCCCACACCACGACGCCGCGGCCGGGTTGCACGATGATGGGGTTGATCCCCGCGTCCGTGAGCGTGCCGACCTCGGCCCAGTCGAGCGCCACCTCGGTGTGCGTCAGGCCGAGAAGGGGCTGGTTGGCGGGCGGCTGCGCGATGCCGAACGGCGCGCGCTCCCGCTCGAGGCGCGCGTAGAGGCCGAGCATGGCGGCGCTCGGCGGGAGGAGCTCGTCGCCGTTGGCGAGCCACGGGTAGTAGACGGCGCCGAACGCGCGCGCGAGCTCCTCGCGCTCCCGCAGGCGGGCGACCCACCGGGCGAGCAGCTCCCCGTGGAGCCCGCGTGGCGGGTCGACGACGAGGAACCGGTTGTTCATCTGCCGGCAGTGCGCCATCAGGGCGTCGACCAGCGCGTCCGCCTCGGCGTAGACGTCGCCGTTGCGCCGCACCTCGCAGCGCCAGTAGGCGGCGGCCGGCACCGCGAGCAGCGCGATGTCGTCCTCCGCGCGGAGCCGGTCGAAGAGCGGGGCCAGCGGGCCGTCGTCCCCGGCGTGGGCGCGGAGCGCCTGCTCGTCCTCGACGCACGCGCCGAAGAGGTGGCAGACGTCCCCGCCGTTGGCGAAGTAGGCCCACACGGCGCGCCGGGTCGGGCGGTCGAAGAGGCCGCGGAGCGGGTGCTCGTCGAGCTCTGCGGCCCGGCGCAGCACGAGCTCGACGAAGTCCCCCTGCGAGGCGCCCTCCGGCCAGCGCGCCCGCGGTACGAACCCGATGATCCCCGAGACGTCGCACCGCACCACGTCCTGAGGACGATCGGGCAACGACGCGTGGTGGATGGTGATTCCGGGTCGCATGAGGTCCGTCCGCTACCGCGGCGCGTTGATCTTCTCGTTGATCGCCGAGATCTCCTTGACCCAGGCATGTCGCTCCTTGTGCGACATGCCGAGCACGGACTCCCGGTCCCAGTGGAAATGGTAGGCCACGAACGCTACCTCCTTGAAGATGTTCTCCAAGGGGTAGCTTACGATTCCCCCAGGCGTCCGAACTCCTTCTCGAACTTCGCCCCACATTCGGGGCAAGTGACCTGGATGGTCGCTTCGTCCTCGTTGATCCGGTTGTACATCTCTTCGAGGAAGCGAAGGTCGCCCGCGAACAGGTTCTCGATGACGCCGGTGTTGACCTCGCCGAGGTTGCCGAGGCGGGTGATCACGCGGCTGAGCAGCACGATGATGAGGTACGCGCGGTTGCGCTGCACCCGCATGTCGTTGAGGGGGACGATCTCGTCTTTCGCGTTCGCGAGGCGCATGACGCCTTCGCGGTGGAGCACCCCGTCCTTGTCCACGTAGCCACGGGGGAGGATGAACTCGTACTCGGTCTTCAGTTCCACAGGGCGCTCCGGCGAATCGAAGGGAAGAAGGGTGCCGCGCCGCCGGTCGGGCGGCGCGGCCTGAGCTTATCCAGCCGCGCGGCTCACTCTTCGATGAGCGCGCCGCCGTCCCACTGGCCGATCGAGAAGATCACGAACTCGGCCGGCTTGACCGGGCAGATGCCGATCTGCACGTTGACCTGGCCCGCGTCGATGAGGTAGCGCGGGTTCGTCTCGTCGTCGCACTTGACGTAGAACGCCTCTTCCGGGGTCTGGCCGAAGAGGGCGCCCGAGCGCCAGACGCGCAGCAGGTACGCGCGGACGTCACGGGTGAGCTTCTTCCAGAGGGTGTGGTCGTTCGGCTCGAACACGGCCCACTGGCTGCCGATCATGATGGACTGCTCCACCATGATGAACAGGCGGCGCACGTTGATGTACTTCCAGGAGGCGTCGGACATCGTGCCGAGGGTACGGGCGCCCCACACGCGGATGCCGCGGTCCTTGAAGATGCGGATCACGTTGATGCCGCGGTCGTTGTACTGGCCCTGCTCGAGGCGGTTGATGTTCTGCGACAGGCCGGTGATGCCCATGCAGATCTCGTTGGCGGGGGCCTTGTGGACGCCACGCTCGGTGTCGACGCGCGCGAAGATGCCGGCCATGTGGCCGGACGGCGGCACGAAGAGCTCGTTCTTCTCGGTCTTGATGAGCTTGCGGCGGTTCGGGCCGGTCACCTTGAGGTGATCCTGGTTGCCGGTGAACCAGCTCGGCTTCGTGACCTTGACCCACGGCACGTAGATCGCGCCGTAGCCCTTGTTCGAGGCCGGGATGTCCATCGAGCCGTCGGACACGAGCGGGCCGTCGAGCAGCGCGAAGCGGTCCTTGCGGATCTCGCAGAGCTCGAGCATCTCCTTCTGCTGGTGCGGCATGAGGCCCGGGGCCACCATGAGCGCCATGTCGTCCACGTCGTCGAAGGCGTAGAGACCGAGCTTGTCCGCCTGGTTCTCACGGATGGAGATGCTCGTGTCCTGAGCACCCATGAGGTAGACGTAGCACTTGCCGCCGCCGTTGTCGTAGAAGCCGTTGACGCCGGCCACGAAGTTGAAGACCGTGGGCTGGCTGAGCCAGTCGCGGAACTCCTTCTTGAGGGCGTCGTCGGAGGCGAGGGCCTCGTACACCGCGTCCGCCGCCTCGTCGGGGTCGGACTTGGCCTCGCCGATGAGGGACTCGATGGGGCGGGTCTCGATGAGGAGCTGCGCGAAGTAGCTCTGGAGCCAGCGGAAGAACTCGGCCTTGTTGGTGATGCCGACCGGGGGGACGCTGTACTCCGAGCGGAGCGCGGTGCCCTCGGAGGACTTCACGTCGTAGCCGTAGACGGCGAGCACGTCGGCCGCGGTCTTGGGCTGGGCCTTCTCGAGCGGGAAGGTCTCGTGGAGGCTGTTGAGGAGCTTCTCGACGGCGGCGTCGTCCTCGGTGACCACCTTGCCCTCGAGGGACACGTTCACTTCGGGGAGCTCGATGCTCTTCTCGCCCCAGGTGACCTTGACGCGGCCCTTCTGACCGGCCTCGAACTTCGGCGCGTTGGCGCCGGCCTTCGGCGCCCCGTGGAGCTCCAGGTACTTCTTGACGTCGCGGACGTCCTTGCGGTTGAGCTTGAACGCGGTCGTCAGCGCGGTGGTGGCCTCCGCCGCGTCACCCTTGACGGCGCCCTTCTCGTCGACGAGGGCCGGGAGGACCTTGCCGCGGAGCTGGCGCTTGCCGTTGCTGCCGGTGATGGCGACGGCGTCGTGCGGCGGCTGGAACTCGAACAGCCCGACGAAGCCGGGGATGCTCGTCGCGACGGACGCGATGGGCTTGGGGCCGCTGTCGACCTCGCGGATGTATACGCCTGGGGTATGGTATTCCATAGGTCAATCCTCCGTGTCGGTGTCCGGGTCCGCGATTTTGCGGACACGGAAGGGGGTGGGCCCTGGGGGCTTCTGGGCGGGCGCCTTCGGACCGGATCCGGATCGGACCCGGCCGTTGGCCGAGGCAGGCGCGCCGGGCGCGGGGGCCGACCGGGACGCGTTCTCGAGGCGGGGGAACTGGATCGCGGAGCCGCCGGCGGACTGGTAGAGCGCCCCGTCGAGGGCGCACCGCGCGCGGTAGGTCAGGAAGGGCCGGTACGGCGCCTCGTGGAGCGTGAAGAAGTTGATAGCGTCGCCCACCGTCAGGTCGTCGACCAAGCCCAACGCCACCTTTTCGACGAACAGCCCGTCGTCGTCGTCGTCGTCGCCCTGCTGCCCCTCGAAGTTGGTGGCGTCGTACGGCCGGCCGAGGGAGTCGACCTCGCGGCCGTCCGGGAGGAGGAACCGGCGCGGGCGATAGACGAGGTGCGTCGCCTCGTTCAAGCGGAGCAGAACCCAGCCGAGCAGGCGCTCGGCGTCGCTGCGGAACTTGCTGTGGACGGCGACCAGGTAGAAGAGGTCGAGCAGCAGCGGCGGGCGGTGGTAGTACACGTTCGGGCTGGACGCGGGGTCGTCCTTGACGAACACGGGCGCGAGGCGGAGCCGCTTCTGGTTCTGCAGGTTCGGGTTCTGGGCCACGCGGTACATGTAGACGTACAGGACCTCTTCCCGATCCTTCGGGACGAACTTGAGGTCTTCCTCGATGCGCGGCGGCTGCTGCGACAGGTTGTACCCGTCGAGCAGGAACTTGTGCAGCGACTCCGTCGTCTCCCCGATGATGTTGCGGCCCGACATGGGCCCCGCGGCCGTTCGGAGCTTCTCTGCGGCTTCGATCGGGTTCACGCGTCGGGGTCCGTTGAGGGAGGGAGCAGGCGCCAGGTGGACGGCCGGACCGCGAACGGGCGCGGGCGGGTCCGACCCGCGGAAGTAGACCGCACTCGCTGGCGGTCCGCAAGGGCCGCCGCGATCTCGTCGCGAGGGACGAGCTTGTCGGCGGGCGGCGCCTCGGGGACGATGCGCACGCGCGTACGGCCGGTCGGGTGGAGCCCGTACGGGTGGACGACGAGGCGCTTGAGGAGGGGCGCGTTCGGGCCCGTCGTCGCGGTGCGGCGCGTCGCGCGCACGACGGGCACGCGGAGCTCGGCGCGGTCGCGCGCGGGCACGGGGTCCGGGCGCTCGGCCGGGGCGTCGCCACGTTCGAGCAGGCGTTCGACCGCGGTGATCTCGGCCCGGAGCTTCTCTCCGGGGAGCCGTCTCGCCAAACGGTCGCTCGGGTGGTGCGCCATGCCCCGCGAGTGTATCCGGGTGTCGGCGTATACTCCTGGTCCGGAGTGAACCGTGAGCCAGACCAGCGCCAAGGCCGAGTCCGCGAAGTCCAAGAAGCCCGCCGCGCGCGCCGCGGCGTCCGCGCCCAAGGAGTCCGGCGCCAAGGAGCTCTCCAAGCTCGCGAAGACCGTCGGCAACGATCGCGTGGCGGATCTGTTGAAGGGCGCCACGAAGCAGCGCGACAGCCTGCTTGCGCACATTCTCGAGCGGCTCGCCAGCGTCAAGGGCGCGCAGTCCGCGGAGGTGCGCGCGATGGCGGACCAGCGGGTGTGGTTCGACGAGGTGGCCCACGGAAAGACGGGCTTCGCCCTGCCCGACGCCACGCGCTGGCGGGAGCCGGCACTCCTCTACCGCCGCGCGGCGGACGCCCTGTGCGCGGGCGATCTCGGGCGCGGCGCGGACCTCGTCCGCAAGGCCGCCGACGCGGAAGCCGCGGCGTTCGCGGCGCTTCCCGGCCAGGTTCAACTGCCGGAGTCCGAACGCCAGGCCGCCCGCTCGCCGGCCGAGGCCGACCGCGCCACCGACGGCGCGACCTGTCCGGCGACGCACGCCCCGGCCGTGATGCGGCTCGCGGACGCGATCGTGCGCACGGCGGATCGCGCGCCCAAGGTGTCGAACCCGCCGAAGCCGTCGCGCCATGGGTGGTGGGGTGCGGACGAGGCGGAGGACGAGAAGAAGGTGGCGGCGAAGGAGCCGGCGAAGGCCGCGACCGCACCGACCGCCGCGGTGGAGGCCCCCGACAAGGCGGCGGACTCCAAGAAGAAGGCCGCTTCCGACGCCGCCGAGAAGGCCGCCGCGAAGAAGCCGTCGGCCGAGCGGGTCGCCGAGGTCGCCCCCGCCACCAAGAAGTCGGCGGCGAACGCGAAGACGCCGGAGACCGACGCGCAGCGCTCCGCGCGCGCGGAGCAGGCCGCCCGCGGCGCCGAGAAGGCTCGCGCGGCCGCCGCCGCGAAGGAGATGGCCGACGCGCACGCGGCGCCCGAGAAGGCGGCGCAGGAGAAGCCGGAAGAAGAGGCGTCCCTCCAGGCCGCAAAGGCGAACGCCGAGGTCGCGCAGGCCAAGGCCCCCGCGAAGGCGAAGCAGTAGGCCCGAACGTCGATGAACGCCCCATCCGACGGCGTCGAGGGCACGCTCGCGCGCCTCGTCGCCTACCCCACGGTGAGCGATCGTCCGGTCACGGCCCTCGCCGCGTACCTCGCCGAGCGCGCCGAGCGGGCGGGCTTCCGCGTCGAGGTGTTCGAGGCGGAGGAGGCCGGCAAGGCGAACGTCGTGTGTTCGGCCGGGCCCGAAGGCGCGCCCGGTGGGCTCGTGCTCTCCGGCCACATGGACGTCGTGCCGGTCGACGGCCAGCCGTGGACGAGCGATCCGTTCCGGGTCACCCGTACGGCCGATCGGCTCGTCGGGCGCGGCACGGCCGACATGAAGGGCTTCGTCGCCGCCACCTGCGAGGCGCTGGACCGCGTCGACGCGCGCGCCCTGCGCTCCCCCCTCGTGCTCGTGTGGACGCACGACGAGGAGGTCGGCTGCCTCGGCTCGCGGCGCCTCCCCGACCAGCTCGGCGGGCGCCCCTTGCCGCGCGAGGCCCTCATCGGGGAACCGACAAGCTTTCGGGTGCTTCGCATGCACCCGGGACACGCCGCCGCGCGCGTGCGCTGTCGCGGCGCGGCCGCCCACTCGAGCAAGCCGGACCTCGGTCGTAACGCCATCCTGCTCGCGGCTCGGGTCGTGCTCGCGATCGACGCGCTCGCCGCGGAGTGGTCGACGGAGCGGCGGTTCGAGGGCCTCCTCGCGCGGCCGTACCCCGTGGTCAACGTCGCGACCGTGCGCGGCGGCTCCGCGATCAACGTCGTGCCCGACGCCTGCGAGATCGAGGTGGGCTTCCGTCCCCTGCCCGGCGACGATCCGGTCGCCCGGTTCGAGGCGCTCCGCGCCCGCGTGGAGGCGCTCGCGCCGGGGGACGTGGAGGCGGCGCTGCTCCGCGTCACGCCGGCGATGTTGACCCCGGAAGGCACGGCGTTGTACCAGGCGCTCCTGCCGTACGCCGCGAGCCCCGAGGAAGGGGCGGCGAGCTTCGCCACCGACGGCGGGAACTTCGAGCGGCTCGGGGTCCGGTCCCTCGTGTTCGGTCCCGGCAGCATCGACGTCGCCCACCGCGCCGACGAGTTCA
Organism: Klebsiella pneumoniae; assembly: GCA_945862325.1. Classification (GTDB taxonomy): domain Bacteria; phylum Myxococcota_A; class UBA796; order UBA796; family SXON01; genus CAMAXZ01. The sequence continues at coordinate 19,986 of CAMAXZ010000057.1, read as the reverse complement.
TCCCGGTGGACGAGCTTCATCGGGCGGTAGACGTCGTCGAGCGCCTCGTGCGCGCGCGCTGCGCGTAGCCCGCATCCCCATGATGCTCCCCCTCCTGATCGGGTGCGCGGCGGAGCCGACCGTTCCGGCGGGCCACCTCGCGATCGCGCTGCCGCTCGCCGAGCACCGGCCAGCGACGTCGACCGGGCGCCCGCTCCGGGCCACGTTCGTGCTTCCGGACGGCATCGACGCCGAACGCGTCGTCTTGCGCGCGGAGCGCACGGGGTGGCGCTTGTCGGCGACCATCGGCGGCCGCACGGTCGCGTCCGACGTCGGCGGGATCCGCCCGATGGCGCTCGATCTCACCGGGCACGTCCGCGCGGGACCGAACGTGGTCGACCTCGTGCTCGAGCCGGCGCGTCCGGACAACGTCGTGCTCGGCCAGACGATCGCGCAGCCCGCAGCCTGGGTGTACGGGGAGCCGCGCCGCGGCGAGATCGCCCTCGGCGCGCTGACCCTCGACGTCGGGGCGGCGCGGCGCGTGGACGACGTGGATGTCTGGATGGACGGAGATCTGCTGCGTGCGCGGGCCCGCGTCACGGGCGCCGAAGGTCGCCGGGTGAGCTTCGCGGTGCGCCGGGACGAGGCCCTCGTGGCTTCCCTGCCCTCGGCGCTGGTGCGCGACGGGGTCGCCGAGACCGCGGCGATGTGGCGCGGCCCGCGGTGGCGGGGGCCGGGCGGGGTCACGCTCCTCCATCTCGTGGCCACGCTCCCCACGGGAGAGGTCGCCGCGGTGCGGTTCGGCGCGCGGGCGCTCGGCCGCGACGGCGCGCGCCTCACGCTCGACGGCGAGCCGACGTACCTCGCGGCGCACCGCGTCGACGTCGCGCGCGCGGAGCCGCGGGCCGCGCTCGCCGCGATCGGCGCCCGGTGGGCGTCGGTCGGCCTCAACGCGGTCGAGGTTCACGGGACCCTCTTCGGACGCACGTTCCTCGACGCTGCCGACGAGCTCGGGATCCCGGTCATCCTGACCCCGCGGTGTGACGGGCGGCGCCAGAAGGACGGGCCGCACACGCCGGACGCGGCCTGGGCCGCCTTCGTCGACGACGGCGACCGCCGCATCGTCGAGGACGCGCGTGACCACCCCTCCGTGTTCCTCTGGAACCTCGAGGCGATGACCTACCGCGAGTTCCCGACGTTGCACGCGCCGATGCGGGATGCCGGGGCCCCGCTCGTCGATGACCGCGAGAGCCTGGGGTACAACATCGACACCTACGCGCGGATGCGACGCGAGAAGCCGCTGCCGCCCTCCGTCAACGAGCTCTCCTACGCGGGCGGGGCGAACCGTGCGCTGGCGTGGTTCTCCGGGTTGCTGGAGGAACATCGCCACTTCGGGCTCGGTGTCGTCGCGCCGCACACCCAGGCCGTGCTGGAGCCGCGCGGCGACCCAACCGCGCTCGCGACCCTCGCCGACCTCCTCGCGCGCGCGGACGTGCCCCAGCTCCCGACGGGACCACGGCGCGGGCCCGCCACCATCGCCGCGAGGGCGCAGCCCGGCGCGGTGGTCTACGCGTGGGCGCCGGGCCTCGCGCCGGTCGGCGCCGTGGCGGACGCCACCGGGATCGCGACGTTGAATGTCGACTTCGACGGTGTGGCGCGCGTCGGCGTCTGGGGCGGCGCCGAGACCACCGCGCGCCTGACGCCCGGGACCTACGCCGCCGGCGTCTGGACGCCCTCCGTCACGAAGGTGGGCTTGCAGTAGCCTGCCGGGCTGCACGAACCCTGCACGGGGCCGCCTCGGGATCTGCACGTCGTCCCCTCGGCCGCCCGTGAGGGGGTGGGTACGGTGCCCGCATGCAACCTCACGCACGTACGGTCGCGATCGCGACCGCCCTGCTCCTCGGCTTCGCCCTCGTACACTCGTCGGCGCGCGCCGCGCCCGGCTCGCTCGCGCCCGACGCGCTCGACCGCGCCGGCAACGGCGTCGCCGGGTGGGTAGAGACCGAGGTTCGCACAGGAGACTTCGTCACCGGCAGCCCGCTCTTCGACCGGGAGTGGCAGTTCGGCGCGTGCCAGATGGCGGTGCTGGGCTTCGCGCAGGCCGTCGCCGCGCGGCCCGAGCGCGCGGACGCGCTCCTTCCGGCGGCGGACCGATGCCTCCAACGGATGCTCGCGCCCGAAGGGCGGGCGTTCGACCTGATGAAGTGGGGGGTCGATCCGCTCGACGCGCTCGACGACCCACGCGGCCACATGGCGTGGCTCGGCTACACGAACCTCGCGCTCGCCGCGCGGCGGTCCGTGGTCGACGATGGCCGTTGGGACGCCATCAACGATCGCCTCTCGCGCGCGATCCTGTCCCGCCTCGATCGGTCGCTCGCGCCGGAGACGTACCCGGGCGAGCGCTACCCGGTCGACGTCGCGGCGGCCGTCGCCTCCGCGGGGCTCTCCGCGCGCCTGCGCGGCGACCCCGAGCCGGAGATCCTCGATCGTTGGCGCGCCCACCTTCGGGCGCGATGGGTCGTGAACGGCGTGCTGGTCCAATCGCTCCGCGACGAGGCGACCGCGCTCGACCGCCCGCGGGGCTCCGGTACGTTCCTCGCGGCGTGGTTCTTGTCGTGGTGGGATCCCGCGCTCGGAGCCGACCTCTACCGGGGCGGCCGCGACGCGCTGTTCCGCGATCTCGGCGTCGTGGCGGGCATGCGGGAGTACCTGCCGGGGCAAGACGGTCCGGGGGACGTCGACTCCGGGCCGATCGTCGCCGGGCTCGGCGTGTCCGCGACCGGCTTCGCGATCGGCGCGGGCCTCGCGGCGGGCGACGAGGCCACCGTCGCGCGCCTCGTCGCCACCGCGGAGCGCGTCGGGCGGCCCGCCGACCGAGGGGACACCCGGACGTGGGCGACCGGGTCGGCGCTGGGGAGCGGCCCTCTGTCCGACGCGATCCTCTACGCGATGATGAGCACCCCGCGGCGGTGACTCAGCCGCAGACGAGGAGGCAGGCCGGCATGTTCTGCTGCGCCACGAGGTCCTCGCACGACACCTCCTCGATGACGTCGAGGCAGTCCTGCGCGGCGCGCGCGTCGAAGACGCAGTCTTCGGTGGTGGCCTGCCCGGAGGTCTGGAGGGCGACGCAGTCGTCGACGGTGGCCACGCCGAGCGCGTCCAGCGTGTCCTGCGGCGCGCACTCGAGGTACCTCGGGCAATACACCTCCGCCCGGCGTTGAGGGAAGTTGTCCTCGGTGAGGCCGCAGGCGGCGAGCAGGAGCACCAGCATGGCGGGGGTGCTATCACGCCCGAGTGACACCGATGACGCCGCACGCGACCGCGTTCCTCCTGTCCGGTCCGCGTGACGCCGTTGACCTCGTCGGCGGGCTCGCCACCGGCCTGCGCGCCGATGGACTGCCGCTCGATCGGGTTTGGCTCTCGAACATCACCGTGCACCCGCTGCTCGCGGCGTCCGGAGCGGTGTGGACGCTCGAGCGCGGGGTGGTGGCGCGCTCCGTCCCCTTCGGCGCCCGGGGCTCGATCCGGCTGTCTCGCGCGCTCGACGACATCGCCGAGCGCCTCGGCCACGTGCGCCTCTCCGACCATGCTCCGGGGGCCGACCGGGTGGGGCTCCCGGCGGCGCTGTGGGAGGAGGGCTACGCCGAGGTGCTCGCCACGGTCTTCCGCGACGAGGGGCGGCCGCTCGCGTTCTTCACCTTCGCGACGCGCGACGCGTGGCGCCCGCGTGACGTCGAGGCGCTCGAAGCCGTCCGTCCCACGCTCGCGCTCGCCGCGCGCCTCGTGGCCCGCACCGAGCTCGCGGAGGTGCTCGCCTCGACCTACCTCGGGCCCGCCACGGCCCGTCGCGTTCTGGCGGGCTCCATCCACCGCGGCGACGGCGAGCGGATTCCCGCGGCGATCTGGTTCTCGGACCTGCGGGGGTTCACCGCCCTCTCGGAGACGCACCCGCTGGACGAGGTCCTGCGCCTGCTCGACGACGCCTTCGACGTCCAGGTACGCTGCATCGAGGCCGAAGGCGGCGAAGTGCTGAAGTTCATGGGCGACGGGCTGCTGGCGGTGTTCCGCGGCGAGCCCGCGGTCGCGTGCGCTGCTGCGGTCAGGGCGAGCGAGCGCCTCGCCGACGCCGTCCCGGTCTTGAACGCCCGGCGGGAGGGCGAGGGCGCGCCGCTGATGCGCTACGGCCTCGCCCTGCACTACGGCGAGGTCATGTACGGCAACATCGGGGCGCCGCACCGGCTCGACTTCACCGTCATCGGGCCCGCGGTGAACCTCGCCGCGCGCCTCGAAGGGCTGTGCGCGGCGTTGGGGCGCGTGGCGTTGGCGTCCCGCGCGTTCGCCGATCACGTCCCCCTCCGGTGGGAGTCCCTCGGCAGCCACCCGGTGAAGGGGCTCGGGGTCATCGAGGCGCTCGCGCGTCCCTCCTGACCCCGTCGACCCACACCTCACGCACCAGCCCGGGGTGGCCCGCGAAGACGATCGCGGGGAGGGGGCGCGCGTCGCGGAGCGCGACATGATCGAGGTCGATCGTGATCAGATCCGCGAGGCGTCCGGGCGCGATCTCCCCCGCGTCGACGCCGAGGGCGCGCGCGCCGCCGCGCGTGCCGGCGTCGATCAGGCGGGCGGCGAGCGCGTCGGGGTGTGGATCGTGCGCGAGGACGGCGCGGCGTCCGAGGCGCGCCCGCGCCGTCCAGTCCACGAGCCGAAGCTCCGCGAAGGGGTCGATGCTCGCGTGCGAGTCGGTGCCGAGCGACAAGGGGACCCCCTCGAGCCGCTCGATCGGCAGGAACCCGTCGCCCAGATCGAGCTCGGTCGTGGGGCAGGCGCACACGCCCCCGCCGGCCGCGCGGAGCGTCGCGATCTCGGCGTCGTCGGGGTGGGTGAGGTGCACGGCGGTGAACCGCGGGCCGAGGAGCCCGGCGTCCTCGAACACGTGGATCGGGCGTCGCCCGTGCTCCGCGAGGCTCTGCGCGATCTCCCCGGGCTGCTCGTCGACGTGGGCGTGAATCGGGCCGTCGAACGACGCGAACGCGCGCAACCACTCCGCCGGACAGGCGCGCACCGAGTGGGGGGCGAGCCCCACCGCGTGGCCGTCGGCGCGCAGGCGGGCGAGCGCGGCCAGGCAGGCGTCCGGGTCGCGATCGAGAAATCGGCGTTGGCGCGGGTTCGGGTCGACCTCGAAGCCCGCGCGGGCGTAGGCGACACGGAGGAGGACGATGCGGATGCCGACGCCGGAGGCGGCCGCGAGCACCCGCCGGGCGAGCTCGTCGGGATCCGCGTAGGGCGCGCCGTCCGGCTGGTGCTGAAGGTAGTGGAACTCGCCGACGCACGTGAAGCCGGCGGACAGCATCTCGGCGAACGCGAGCGCGCTCACGCGCTCCACGCTCTCGGGGTCGAGGGAGGTCGCGAGGGTGTACATCCGCTCGCGCCAGGTCCAGAAGGAGTCTCCGCCGTCGGCGTACTGGACGTGTCCACGCAGGCCGCGCTGGAACGCGTGGCTGTGGGCGTTGACGAAGCCCGGCAGCAGCGCGCGGCCGGGGAGGGGCTCCAGGGTGTCGTCGGGGCCCTGGCGCAACGTCCGCGCGGGGCCGACCGCGGCGATGCGCGCGCCGTCGAGGGACACGGCGAGGTCGGCGTGGAGGGCGCCGTCGACGTAGGTGAGGGACGGGAGGAGGTGCCGCATCGCCGTGGGGTATCGTCCGGGGTACAATCGGGCCCTCCCGAGGGCTCCCATGGCTGATCGTCCGTCTCGCACCGAGCGCGGTGGCGCGTCCCCGACGGCCGATCGCCTCGCGGCCCGCGCGCAGCGCGGCGCGCTCAAGCGTGTGTCGATGCCGGGCGGCGGCGAGGTCTTTCAGGGCGCCGCCGCGAGTCGCTCCCTCGACGCGCTCGGCGCGCGCGCCATGACGGTCGATCGCAGCATCATCGTCGCCGACGACTTCGACTCCTCGAAGCCGGAAGACCAGGCCCTGTTCGCCCACGAGATGCACCACGTCGAGCACTCCGGCGGGGTTGGCAGCGGCGAGTCGCGCGACGCCGAAGAGGTCGCCGCGCGGGCGGTCGAGCGCATGGTGCTGCACCGCGCGCGGGCCGGCGGCGTCGAGGGCCACGAGGCGTCCCACGCGGTCCCCGGGGGCGGCTCCACCGGCGGAGGTGTCAGCTCGGGGCCGTCGCCCGCCGGTGGCGAAGACGACCCCGCGCAGCGCGGCTACGAGTCGATGCGCGCCGAGGGACTCAGCCACGCCGACATCGTCGACAAGCTCGCGCGCGAGGTGCTCGCGGGCCTCGACGGGTCTCGCGACAGCCGGTTCGACCGCGCGGGCGACGTGACCGCGTGGCGCTGAACGGCCGCGCATGAGCGCCGTGTTCGACGAGCTCGCACGCCGCTTGCGGCGCACCGATCTGCTGCTCCTGCGCGCCGTGCGTCGCCAGCGGGCCCGGCCGTCGATGCGCGCCAAAGGGCAGTTCTGGGGCTCGGTGATCACCGACGACGAGGTCGATGCGCTGCTCCGTGCCCACGGAGAGATCGACTACGTGGGCGGCCCCGACGGGCTGGAGGACGCGGTCGTCGCGTCGACCGCCCTGCGCGACGAGCCCAACGGCCGCTTCGCGCGGCTTCGCCGGGCCTTTCAGCTCGACGGCGACGACGCCGACCTGCTCCTCCTCGCCCTCGCCCCCGAGATCAGCGCCGGCTACGGCCGCATCTTCGCGTACCTCAACGACAACCTGAACCTCGCCTGGCTGACGGTCGACCTCGCCACGCGCGTGCTCCGTCAGGAGCGCCGCGAGCGCCTCCAGCTCCAGGCCCGGCTGATGCCCGGCGGCCCGCTGCTGAAGTACCGGTTGCTGCTCCTGAACCCGCCCGAGGGCGCCGACACCCACACCTCGCGGCGCGTGCACCCCGCGCCGCGGCTCCTCCGGTGGCTGCTCGAGGAGGAGGAGCTCCCCTCCGCGTCGGGCTTCACGCCGATCCCCACGGAAGGTGAGCTCTTCGTCCCGTCCCCCACCCGCAAGCGCATCGAGGATCTCGGCGCGTCGTTGCAGCGCGCGGTCAACGTCGCGGTGGTCGGCGGCACCGTGGGCATGCGCGAGGCCGTGGCGATGTCGATCGCGCAGCGGTGCGAGCGCATGCTCGTGCGCGTCGATCTCGAACGATGCAGGAACTACCTCGAAGAACCTTGGGACCTCGTCCGCGAGCTGCGCCTGACCGGCGCGCTGCCGCTCCTCGTCAACGTCGGGAGCGCCCAGGAAGACCCTGCGCAGCGCATGCAGTTCCTCGCGCTCGGCAGCGCCCTCGCGACCCTGCCCTACCCGGTGCTCGTCGCCGGCGCGGACCGCCGCGCCGTGAGCGCGCTGCTCGGGGCCGAGCGCCCGAGCGTGACCGTGCAGGTGGCGCGCAGCACCCTCGAGGAGCGCAACGCGGCCTGGGGCGAGGCCATCGTCGAGCGGGGCTGGGACGCCTCGTTGGCGACCGACATCGCCGAGCGCTTCTACTCGGTCGGCGGCACCGCGATCGAGCGGGTGCTCGAGCGCGCCGAGGCCGAGAGCGGCGGTCGCCAGCCCACCCTCGAGACCCTCTGGGCGGCGGCACGCGAGAACGCACGGCCGGAGTTCCGCGGGCTCGCGCTCCACGTCGTCCCCCAATATTCGTGGGGGGACCTCATCATCTCGGACAAGGTCGAGAAGCAGCTCCGCCACCTCACCAACTACCTGTCCGAACAAGAAAACGTCTACCACCGCTGGGGCGCCAACAAGGTGCGGCCGCGCGGCTACGGCATCAAGGCGCTCTTCTCTGGCGGCCCCGGCACGGGCAAGACCATGGCGGCCGAGGTCATCGCCGGCACCTTGGGGCTCGACATGTTCCGCGTGGACCTGTCGAGCGTCATCTCTCGGTGGGTCGGCGAGACCGAGAAGAACCTCCGCGAGATCTTCGACGCCGCGGAGGGCGGCACCGCCGTGATCCTCTTCGACGAGGCCGACGCCCTGTTCGGGTCACGCGGCGAAGTGAAGCAGGCGCAGGACCGATTCGCGAACCAGGAGGTCAGCTTCCTCCTGCAACGCCTCGAGGTGTTCGAGGGCTGCGCGATCCTCACCACCAACCTCCAGGAGAACATCGACGAGGCCTTCCTGCGCCGCTTCGGCGCGGTCGTCGAGTTCCCGATGCCGTCGCCCGATCAGAGGTTGAAACTATGGGATCGCGCGATCCCGCCCTACGCTCCCCGCGGCGAGGACCTCGACCTCAGCTACCTGTCGAACCAGTTCGTCATCGCCGGTGGCGCCATCGTGAACGCCGCGATCAACGCCTGCATCATCGCCAGCGCCCGGCGTGAGCCCGTGTGCCAGCGCCACGCGATCGAGGCGATCGCGCGCGAGCTCATCAAGATGGGCAAGCAGGTCAGCCGTGTGTACTTCGGCGAGCACTACGACGTCGTCAAGGACCTCTGAGCGGGCGCGGCGGCGATGAACTGGCCCTGACCTGCGACCCCGCTCCTTCGGACAGGAACGCAGTCAGGCGACGGAGGGCTCGACGAACCCGTGAAATGGGCATCGGGTGCACGCCTTGTAGTCGCACGCCCGGCAGGTGCGGCCAATCGCCTGCTCCGTCGGAGCGCCCGCTCGGAGCAACTTGTTCGCTATGGCGAACAGCGCGTCCCGCTCGTCGGCGTCGAGCACGCTGACCAGGCGCGTGAGCAATTCTCCTCGTCGCTCGAAGCCCCCCGTGACGGCGGTTCGGCCTTGGGGCGTGAGCTGAAGTGATACGGCTCTTCCATCCTCGCCCTTCTCGCGCTCCACGAGACCTTGCTCGCCCAGCCGGTCCACCAGTCGTACACAACCCGAGTGCGACAGGCGAAACGGCGCGCGAAGTTGCTCAATCGAGCAGCCGGGATACTTCGAGATCAAGAAAAGCGCGACCTGATCCGATTCGGCGAGCGAATTCGCCTCGAGCGAGGCAGTGCCTTCGTCGGACAGCAGGGTGGCCAAGGCGCCGAGCACATTGGCGATGTTGGCCAGGGTCGGATCAGCGCATGCGATCGGTGGGGCCTTACGCATCGTCAGGACACCAACGACTTCCAGAATACGACTTTGTCGTCGTGGGGGCCATAGAAGCGTCGAATACGCGCCTCTTCGTCGTAGCCCAGCTTGCGGTAGAAGGCGCGGGTGCGCTCGTACTGGACGGTGGACGAGGTCTCCACAACCAGCGTGCACGCCACATCTTCTCCGCGGGCTCGGAGCGTGTCCTCCACGTGCGCCATCAGCTGAGCCCCGACTCCCGAGCCCTGTTGGGGCGGGGCGACCGCGATGAAGTACAGGTTCCACATCCGATCCGCGAACGGCTCGGGGGCGAAATAGGCGCCTGCGACGATCTGCCCGTCTTGCTCGAGCACCAGCCAGTGTGCCTGCGCTTGGTCGCCGTCCCCAGCACTCCTCAGCCGTTCACCCAAGAATCCTACGTCTTCGGCCGCGAACATCTTCGCCGCGACGGCGATCGCCTGGACAGTCTCGCCGTCTTCGGCGGTGGCGGTTCGGATCGTGCGCTGGGCGTTCATGGGTGACTCCTGCGGCAAGTGTATGCGCGGCGCATACAAGTTGCAAGCGGGATGGTAGGGTTTGGGGCGCTAGGGGGCGAGCGCGATGGCGACGCTGGCGCCCTCGGTTCCGCATGGTTGCTACTCGCAGTCCCGTGGAGCCATACAAGTTGCCCTAAGTCTTGTCGCCCAGGGCTCCAGGGTAAGGCTATCCCGCAGGTATCCACAGCTGGTTTCGAGACGGTGGAACTGTTTGGCGGCGTACTCTGATTGCCCGGCGCCGCAGTGGTAGCGCGCATCCTCTAAGAGAATTTCCATCCACGCGCGGTCTCCTCGGGGCGCTCAGGCGTCGTCGTGGATGGTCGTGGATGGTCGTGGATGACGTCGATGATTCGCTGCACCACTTGTGGTAGGATGGCAACGTGTGGCTTCTCCTTGCGATATCCTGCTCCTCGCATCGGTACAGGCTTGAGCCGCTGGAGTGGGCACCTGCGGAACTGCAGAGCTCGATGGACCCGCAATTCGGGTCAGGGGCCCTTCCCGAATGGGACCAGTGCGGTTTCGTGACCGCCGGAACCGCGATGCTAGACGGTGTCTATGTGGCGCGCCCATCGCAGGCAGGCCTGGAGTGGCTACACGTGCCGAGATTGAAGGCATACGGTCGGCTCGTTGCGGTCGTGAACTCGGAGGGTGGCGCGTTGGTCGTTGAAGGGTTTGAAGGCGAGCAGGTCCCTCCGCTTGCTGTCTCGTTGATTTGCAGGCACGGACGCGCTGTCGGGCTTCGCGCACAGATAACGTCGGCCACTGGCGTGACCTCCGCGATGCGTCTGCAGTCCACGGTATTCGACTGGAAGGAGGGCCGCGGGGCGATTCAACGCCGACGACGCCTCGGCGTGACGCTTCGATTCGGCGACGGGGCCGAGACGGTGCTGGAGCCTGCTCAATACTGGTGGGAATCCCAGGAAGGCACCCCCGTAGTACTTGTCAACGGGGAGAGCGTTGCGCTGCTTTGGACGTCGTACGGGTCAGGATCGGTTCGGGGCATCGTCCTTCCCGAGCAGAATCCGATCGCGATTCCCGTTCTTGCGTGGGCTGCGGTTCCGATTGCAGGCCATCCAAGCGAGGCACTGATGCTCTCGGAGGGCGGAGTACTCGAATCTATGTCACTGCAGCCATCTGGAGCGCTGAGCCGCGGAGAGTCGCTGGATGTCGGCTACCTCTGGAGCGGCGCGACTGAAAGGACGAGGGATCCCGGCGGAGATGGGGGCCCAATGCCTCCGAGCCACGGGGCGAACAATCTTTTCCTTCCAGGAGCACGGGCGTTCCAGGCTGGCGGAAATACTTGGCTGGTCGCGGCGCAAGTTACGCTTTTCAGCGTCGGGTGCGTGCCGAGTGGAGCAGGGCTCGGGGGGCCCGTGGTGGAACTCGCGGTGACGAGCGCTCCCACGGTGCGCACAGTTGGCGGTGACCTTCTCGTCGGCGACGGCGCTCTGGTCCGGCGATTCGCCTGCGCTCAGGGCCAAGGAATTCGAGAAGTTACGATGGAGTGACGTGCGCTCGGGAATCACCGACGGACATCAAGTTCAGGTAAGAGCGTACAGATCGCGACAGCAGCATGCCGGTGATTCGGCCGCAACCCGCATCGCCCCGTGCGCGGGTGACGATCCCCGCGGCTTCATCTTCGCCTCGGGCCGGCGGAACGAGGACGACAGGCGACCGCGCTCATCTCGTGACGTCGCCCCCTCGGGCAACTATTGATCAAGCCGCTCCCAGTCGGCCACCTCGTAAACGCTCGACGGGAGATGGCGTCCTGTCGAATAACTCCCCGACATCCCCCCAAAACCATCCGCTAGCACGCTTATGCGCCCATGGCGGCCAACGTCGGACGCCGACTTTGCGGATCGCGTCTCCCGCACTGCGGCCTCGGACAATTTCTGGTCGGTCCGGCTGCTACCTTCCCCGCATGACCCTCTCCCCGCACCTCATCCCTCGCTTCGAGCAGGAGCTTCGCCTCCGGAACTACCGGCCGAACACCATCAAGACGTACCTGACGGCGCTGCGCGCCTACCTGCGCTGGCTCGACGGCATGCCCCCTCGTGAGGCCACGCCCGAGACGCTGGGCGCCTACCTCCACGCGTTGTTCGAAGCCGGCCGTTCGCGGTCGTACGTCGACCAGGCGATCTCGGCGCTGAAGTTCCTCTACATCAACCTTTATCGTGCGTTTCCGTCCTTCCCGATCGTCCGGCCGCGTCGGGAGGAGACGTTGCCGAGCGTGCTCTCGCGACGCGACGTGCTCCGCCTCGCGGACAGCATCCCGAACCGCAGACATCGCCTCGCGGTCCTGCTCCTGTACGCCGCGGGGCTGCGCGTCTCCGAGGCGATCGCGGCCAACGTGGGCGACGTGGATCTCGAGCGCCTGACCCTCCACGTCCGGATGGCCAAGGGCGGCAAGGACCGGTACACCGTACTGAGCCCGGCGCTCGGCCCCGACCTGGCCTGGATCATCGGGACACGCGGGCCACGCGAACCACTGCTGCCGTCGCGCGCGGGCGAACGCTGGACCCAGCGCAGCCTCCAGAAGGTGGTGGAACGCGCCTCCGCGGCGGTCAGCGTTCGCGCGTCGTGTCACACGCTCCGCCACTCCTTCGCCACGCACCTGCTCGAGCAGGGCACCGACATCCGCTTCATCCAAGACCTCCTCGGCCACGCCAAGCTCGAGACCACCACGCGCTACACCCACGTCCGGAACCCAGCGGCGATGCGCATCCACAGTCCGCTGTAGGGCGCGCGTGCGCGCGCGGTTCGACGAGCACGTGTCCCTCGCGCAGCGGAAGCGTGGGGCGGGGCGCCGGCCGCCTCCGACGCGCGCCAGGGCCGCAGGCCTCCGCGCTGCCGCCTACTCGTAGTACACGAGCCAGGTCGCGACGTCCGCTCGGCCGCCGAACCCGCCGCTCGTGTTGTCGATGGGTACGGGCACGTAGGTCTCGCCCTCGAACAGGCCGCGGTAGGCGATGGTGTTCTCGCCGGAGAAGTCCACCGCCGCGGTGAGATCGGCGAACCAGGGGTCGACCTGCCGCCCCGGACACCAGCCGCCGCGCCCGAGCACCCAGGTGCCGTACTGGCCAGACACCGTACCGGTGCCGACCTGGTCCGCGCAGCCGTAGGCGCTGCCGGCCATGGTGAACTCCTGCATCACCGTCAGCGAGTCGTTCACGGTGAACTCGTGCTGGTGGTTGCAGAATTCGGCGCAGTTCTCTCGGTCGGTGCCGAAGCCGTGGCCGCTGATGAGGGTCCAGATGGCCACGGCCGAGGCGCCGGCGGGCGGCGTGAAGGTGATCGGCGGGTGCAGGTCGTTGTAGGTCGAATCCCAGGTGCCGCCGCTCCACAGGTACTCGATGCCGACCGGCCGCACGCCCTTGCCCTGGTTGGACAGGCGGAGGTCGAGCGTGATGAAGGGCGCGTTGGCGCTGTTCACCCGGATGACGTGGGTGCCGCCGTCCTGGAGCATCGCGAGGAACGGCGTGGCGTCGACCACCCAACGGCCCGGGCGCGCGTAGGCGGTGATGAACCGGCCGATCTCCGTGCAGGTGCCCGACTCGTCGACGTCGGTGGTGGCGGGGTCGTCGTTGTCGCAGAGGTAGGCGTAGGCGAGGTAGTCCCACTCGCCGCACCCGGAGGAGTCCGGGTGGCCGTTGCAGATGAACTCCATGTCCAGCTCGAGGGTGTCGAACGTTGCCATGGTCGCGGCGTCGGGGAACTCCAGCGAGACCACGCGCGAGTCCGTGGCCTCGAACGCGCGCAGGACGGTCGCGCCGTCGGCGTCGAGGCGATCCTGCAGGTCGGAGCGGTAGTCGAACCACTCGGTCTCGTAGACGAGGAAGCTCGGGGGGGACTCTTCCCAGCGGGTGTTGGGGTCCGCGAGGTAGCCGAGCTCGCGCACGACGCCGAAGCGGTCGATCCCCCAATTGACGGGGAAGCTCTGGCGGTACGTGACGTTGAGGTCCCCGATCCAGGGGGCGCCTTCCGGGTGGTTCGGGTTGTCGGTCACGAAGTGGACGTGCTCGGTCCAGAACGCGCGCGCGGCGGCGTCGTCGATGCGGGAGATCCCCTCGTCGATGACGGCCTTGAGGTCCGTGAGCGGAGTCCGGCGGTTGTTCCCTTCGACCCAGATCAGGTAGTGCGTGGTCTGGGGGGACGTCTCGAGCCAGGTGCGGATCTCGCCGGGCCGGGTGAGGTTCGGGTAGTCGGTCGTGAGGTCGTAGGTGACCGACACGACCGAGTCGCACCCGGTGAAGGCTTCGCTCCACACGAAGGTGCCGCCGTCGAGCAGGTTGAGGGTGAAGTCGGGGGCGACCGTGTCGAACGCGCCGTCGGTGCCCGAGCCGTCCCACGCGCGGCGCGTGAGGCCACGCAGGGCGCAGACGTCGTCCGAGGTGTCGGCGGAGTCGTCGGTGGCGGGGTTGGTGTCGGCGCCGACCTTGTCGTCGGGGCCGGTACAGGCGAGGGCGAGGAGCAGCAGCATCCGAGGAGGATACCGCCAAACCCCGCGCGTGGAGCGGCGGTGTCTACTCTCCGGCGCGCCACTCCACAGCCACGTCGACGGTGTAGGCGCTGTCGCGGGGAGCGAAGTTGACGTTGCTCAGGGCGTCCTCGGTGGGGCGCGTGAGCGCTTCGTAGCCATCGAAGGCCTTGACGCTCGCCACGCTGCCGTTGGCGTTGACCTCGACGCGCGCCTTCACCGTGGTGGTCGGCAGGGCCCAGGTCTGTACGGCCTCCGGGAATTTCGTGACGAACAGGGGCGCCATGCCGAGGGACTCGAAGGGGACCAGGGTCGCCGCCGGCGGCGGCGGCGCCACGGACACCCGCGGCGCGCGTCGCGCCGCAACGCTGAGGGGGAGGACGTCCTTCGTGCCGGGCGCGGTGAGGCGCTGAATCGCGGCGATGTGAAGCACGTCGACGTCGGCCCCGACCTGCACGCTCGAGGCGGTGCGGCGGCCTTCGAAGAAGAGGTCCCGGAACACGAGCAGTCCGGGGCCCGGATCGAACCACGCGTGGCTCTCTGCGCGCACATCCACGAAGGCGGCGCCGGAGGAGTCGACCGCGGCTCCGGGCGCCAGCGTCGCGCGCCCCGACATGAACACGTCGACGGTGCCGAACGGCCCTTCCTGTTGTTTGAAGGCCGCCTCCGCCGCCCCGCTGGTCCCGGTGCCCGTCTGCAGCTGCCAGATCTCGCCGGCCTGCTTCGAGATCCAGCCGCGTACCCAGTCTTCTCCCTTGGTCGGGAGGGGGAGATCGAACAGGGCGAACACCCGGCGCATCAAGATGCGTTGGTCGGCCTGGATCGCGCCCTCCCGCGCCCAACGCCGCTCGGGCAGGCCCTCGAGGTCGATCTCGCGCATCTGACCCGTCGCGGTGTGCACGAACGAGACGCGCGCGCCAGCGAGATCCGTGGCCCACTCCTGGAGGATCGCGTCGACCTCTTCCTGCTCGAACGCCGCGCGCGCTCGCCCGGTGATGTCGATCCAGGCGAAGGTGCACGTCACGAACGCGTTCTTGCCCTCTGGTTTCGCGGTGCACGTCGTGTCCGCGCGCACGCGGACCTCGCCGATGTCGGCGTCGAGGTTCTCCTTCGCGAAGTAGAACTTCCCGCGAGGCGTGAGCAGCAGCGTCTCGAGGTGGAAGTGCGCAGGCTCCGACGGCCAGGCCCACGAAACCGGGGGCGCGGGCACCGCCGCGAGGGCGGCGCCGACGAGGGCGAACAGCATCGACAACTCCGCGGAGGTCGAAGCATAACCGTGGTCGTGCCGTGACCGCGCGTGCGGCGCTGTCCGACTACAACATGCGACCGAAGCCCACCCGCAGGCCGATGGAGCTCGTCTGGGTTCCTTCTTCGGGGAAACCCGCCATCTGGACCCCGCGGAACCCGTCGAACTCGACCCGCAGCCAGGTGCCGTCGCCGCCCATGGGGAAGCCGACCGAGGCCTTTGCCCCAAAGCCCATCGCGCCGGGGGACTGCCACCCGAAGTAGCCGCCCACCATGCCGAGGACGCGGTCCTTCCGAGGGCGCGGCAGGTACACGCCGAAGCCGCCGTGCGGCCGAACGTACATGTTCAGCGCCACGTTCTCGCCCTCGGCGTCCTCGATCTTCATGGTCTCGGTCGGCGTGATGCCGAGGTGCGTGCCCCCGAAGATCGCGAGGTTGTAGACGCCGAAGGTGAGATCGAGGTTGCCCCCGAACAACAGCGCGTTGGTCGGCTCGCCGACCACGCCGAGGCCGGATTCGGCCACGTAGGCGCTGCTGCGCTGGATGCCGCCGCCCAGGGCCCCGCCGAGGATCACGCTGACCGGCTTCGGGCGGTCGATGCGCGCGCCGTTGGCGAACGGCACGAGCTTCGGCACGCCGCGATCGTCGAGGGCCGCGAGGAACACGGGCACGCTGCGCGAGCCGCGCGTCCCGAAGGCCGAGGCGGCCGCGGCGACGTCCGGCGGCATCTCCGCGAGGTCCTCGAGGACCCGGGCGCGCGCGGTGATGATCTCGGCGCGGTCGACCGTGGGCGCCACGCGCACCGTGGCGCCGGCTTCGACCACCTGTTCGAAGCGGCCGCCCACCCGATCGCCGATGAGCACGTGCCCGTAGTGCCGGCCGGGCAGGAGCGCGGCGCCGTCGGCGACCACGCGCCCGTCGATGACGACCTGGGCGCCCTCGGGCAGCTCGTCCACGGAGACCGTCGCCGAAGGGAGGGCCTTCACGGTGTCGACGAGCTGCTGGACGCGGCGGAGGGTCTCGGCGTCCCCCACGTCGTTGCGCACCCACACGCGCTCGGGCTCGAGCGCCACGGCGTCCACGAGGGCCGACGGCACGGCCGCGCCCGCCACGGTCGTGCGCTGCGCCGCGACCTCGTCGGCGGCGGCAAAGCGCGCTTCGGGGACGATCCACAGCGCGTTTCGCCCCTGGACCACGAGCGCCTCGACCAAGGCGATTCGATCCGGCTCGGAGCGGATGCCCGCCACCGGCTCGATGGCCGACGCGAGCTGCTGCGCGAGCGTGGCCTCGACGTCGAACTGGTCCTGACGGCCCCTGGCGTCCTGCGTGGCCTTCTTGACCGCGGCGACGCGGGCTTCGTCCGTACCCTCGAAGGGCTGGAACGTGACGGCGAGGTCTGGCCAGGCGACGTGCTGGGCGCGACCCGAGAGCTTCTCGAGGCGGGCCTGCTGCTCGGCGGAAGGGAGCGCGGGCTCCATCCAGACCACGACGGGCGCGCTCGCGGGCAGCGGCGTCGGGGCGTCTTCGGGCTTCGCGAGGGCGAGCGAGGTGAGGAGGAGGATCACGCGGCGCTCCCTCAGAAGGTGGTGCCGATGCCGGCGGTGAGGCCGAACACGGGCAGGACGGTGATCGGCTCGGCGTGGGCGAGGCTGTTGGGGAACGGCCACACCGCGCCGACGCGCCCGTCGACGTCGATGAACGGCCGCACCCGCTCCTTGGGCTCGATGCCGGGCGTCGGCAGGGTCATGCCGACGTGCGCGGTGGTGTGGAGGGCATACGGGACGTTCGTCCAGCCGATCCGCGCGCCGACGCGCGGGCCCATGCCGATTCCGGCGTCACGACCCAGGACGGCGGACGCCCCAAGGTACAGCAGCCGTCGGACCTTGGTGACCTGGTAGACGGGGATCTCTTCGCGCTTGTCGCCGTCCTGGTCCAGGTCGTCCACGTCGCGGTCGAGCACGCGCGCGTTCGGGTGGCCCTCGGTGCGGTACGTCTCAGTCCAAACGGACTCTTCCGCGTTGGCGTTCCAGCCGATCTGGGCGCCCACGGTGGCCAGCAGGCGGTTGTAGTGCACGCGCAGCTGGAGGTCGACGGGGATCTCGGCGGGGGTGAGCGGGTCGGAGATCGAGAAGTTGTTGATGGCGGACGCGCCGATGTCGCCGGTGAAGTCGGCCGGCGGCGGGGTGTCGGCGTTGTACACGGGCGCGGTCGGCGTCGAGACGTCGAAGTTCACGCCGACATTCGCGGCGATGGCGAAGCGGACCGGGAAGCTGTCCGCGCCGCCGCCGACGAGGGAGAGGTTCGCGCTCGGGCGGTCGTAGCGCCAGACGTACGTGCGGTTCGGGTTCCCGAACTCGGGCACGGCGACGAAGATGTCTGCTTTTTCGTGGATCTTCGCGTAAATCGCCAGGTAGTTGAGGATCTCCCCGTCGAGGGACGGGGTGCACTCGTTCGGGTTCTTGAAGAGCTGCTCGATGAACCCGGCGCCCATGAGCTTCCGGGCGGTGTCCCGCACGAAGTACACCTTGTCTTCGAGCTTGGTCACCTCGAGACGCTCGCTCAGGCCGTGCCCGCTCTCGGTGCGCTTGAGGTAGATGTCCGTTCGACCCAGGAAGATCTGCGCCTGCCCCTCGTCGGGGAGGTCGGTCTTGATGCCGTTGAGGTACACCTCGTACGACTTGTTGAACGCCTCGAGGTCGAAGTCCTCGCCTTCCTGCTCGAAGTCGAGCGTGAGCTTCGGGTACACGCCCTGATTGAGCTGCTGCACGATGATGGCGATCGCGCCGTTCAGGTCCTGATCGGTGAGCTTGCTCATCAGCGCCGGGTCTTGCTGGGCGAGGAGGGCCGCGAGGTACCAGTAGTAGTTGACCGGCTGCGGGCCGATCTGCTCGTAGAACGGGGGGACGTAGCTGTTCTGGTTCTCTGCCGCGCGGCCGATCTGCGCGTACAGCAAGAACAGCGGCTCGCGCTGCTCGACCTTGTCGACGAACCAGATGAGCTCGACCATCTCGCGGAGCTGCTGAGCCTCGAGGCCCCAGGCGTCCGGGGCCATGGCATTCCAGGGCACGCTGGACACGCGGTCGACCGCGTCGCGCACGCGCGCGAGGTTCTGGTCGGGCACCGCCGCGGGCTGCATGGCCGGCACGACCGTGCGGTCGCGGACCTTTCGGCCGTTCTGGTAGAGGTCGACTTCCGGGAAGAACTGAGCTTCGGGGCGTGCGATCCGAGACTTCACGACCCGTTGGATGATGCCGTCGGTGTAGTCGACGCTGCGGTTCGTCGGCCACTTGAGGACGAGCACGCGCGCCAGCTTCTCCTTGCGCTTCCGCTCGGCTTCCTTCTCGGCCGCGGTCATCGCCTCGGCGGCCTTCTCGTCTTTGGGCAGCTTCGGCAGGTCCTTCGCGGCCGCGTCGGCCGCCGGCCCCACGGTCGTGCCCGGCGCGGCGTCCACCGGGGCGGACGCCGGGCCCGCGAAGGCGGGCGCGAAGGCGCCGACGAGCGCGATCCACGTCGCGAGGACGACGAGCATGGGGGGAACTCCGGGTGTAGAGCGGCGAGTCTATGCCGAGCGCGGCCGGCTTGCAGCAAGGGTCACCCGCGGCCCCGTGTTTCGCGGGGCACGCCGTCGTGCCGTGTCACTTGCAGCTCGTGGTGGTCCCGACGATCGTGCAGGAGTATGAGCGCCCGCCCTTCACGGGCGCGGCCGTGCTGGGCACCCCCTTCGGGATCATCTGGCAGGTGTCCGCGGTGGGCACGCCCTGCACCGTGACGCTCCCGCCGCTGACGCTGCCGCGCTGCCGGAATCCGCCGGAGCACGTGATCTCCACGCCGGTCGGCACCGTGGCGCCGGCGAAGCTGGCGCTGACCGCCGCGTTCGCCCCGAGCGGGGCCGGCTTCGGCGCCGCGGGGGTGCTCGATCCGGCCGCCTTCGGGCGGGGCTTGGCGGCCTGCACCGGGGCGGCCGGCGGCTGGGGCCGCGCGGTGCCCGTATCGGCGTCGCGCGGTCGATCTTTCTTGACCTCGACCTTGGCGATCGGCGGCTCCTGCGGCTTCGGCTCGGGCGTGCCCATCTGCGCGAAGAAGTAGAGGGCCACGATGGAGAGCACCGCCATCACGGCAAGCAGGAACACCGCGAGCACGATGACCAGGACGCGGGTCGACTGGACGCGCGAATCGCTGCCCGCCGCCGGCGGAGGGGGCCCCTGGACCTGAAACGGAGAGGCTCCGGCGTTCCCGGCGCTGGCGACGGGGCCCTGGACCATCGGCTGTGGCGGGGCGGCGCTGCCCGCGGAGGAGGCGTTGTACGGAGGCGGCTGGAAGCCCGAGGACGACGGCGCCTGCACCGGCGTCGGCGTCGACGGCGGCGTCATGGGCGCGGACTTGGCCCGCGGGGCGGGGATCGCGAAGAACGAGGTCGCCGAGCCATCGCCGCTCGGCTCGCGCTCGTCCTCCGCGTCGCCGACCGGCACCATCTGGAGCATGCCGGTCTCGTCCGGGCTTCGCTGCCCGGGCACGCGGGTCGGGGCCGCCGGCCGCGCCTTTGGTCCGCCGCGAACGCCCGAAGGCAGGTCGTCGTCGGAAGCGGGGGCCGGGCGGGCCGCGGAGGCCGTGCGCGGCACGATCCGGGGCGACGCGGGCGCGGCGGCGGGCGCGGGCGGAGCGGGACGGGGGGCCATCGGCGGCGGCGCGTCGCCGCGCGTCGGCGTGACCGGACCG
>CAMAXZ010000056.1 GCA_945862325.1 Klebsiella pneumoniae | reverse complement strand
CGCCGTAGCGGGCGACGCGGGCGACGCGGGCGACGCGGGCGACGCGGGCGACGCGGGCGACGGCGCCGTGGTGACCCGCGCGGGCGCCGCAGTGACGGGGCGAGCGGGCGCGGAGGTGGCCGCCGGCGACGGAGACACCGGCGCCGGCGACGTGGGGCGTGGGGTCGGCGAGGGGTGGGCTGGCGGCGGCGGCGCGACCTTGCGCGGCGCGGACGGCGCCTCGATCGACGCGGGGAGCGCGAGATCGCCCCTGGCGGGGACCACGAGCGCGCCCGTCCGCCGCAGGGCGTCCAGCACGGCGACGGTGTCGGCCACGAGGGTCGCGAGGGCCTCGGCGGGCGTTTCGGGTTGCACCAACGACTTCTATCCGGGCGTCCCGCTGCGACGAGTCCTCTGGTAGGCTCCGCCAATGTCGTCGGTCATCCTCGCGTCGACGAGCCCCTGGAGGCTCGACCTCCTCCGGCGCGCCGGTGTCGCCGCGCGCGGGGTGGCGCCGACGTGCGACGAGTCCGCGATCCACCACGCCGATCCGGTCACCCTCGCCTCCCTGCGCGCCGCCGCGAAGGCGGCCTCGGTGCGCTCGTCCGTGCCCGGCGTGCGCGACGCGATCGTCATCGGCGCGGATCAGGTGGCCCACGTCGACGGCGAGGCGTTCGGCAAGCCGCGTGACGCGGACGATCACCGCGCGCGGCTGCGCGCGCTGCGCGGCAGGTCCCACGTGCTGAGCGTCGGCGTCACCGTGCTCCACCCCGCCGGGGAGCTGCACTTCGTGGAGCACACCACGGTGTGGTTCCGCGAGGACCTCACGGACGCGCTCCTCGACGCCTACGTCGACACGCGCGAAGGCTCTGGTTGCGCCGGCGGTTACGCCGTCGAGGGCCTCGGCGCGCAGCTCATCGCCCGCATCGACGGCGACTGGACCAACGTCATCGGTCTCCCGCTGTTCCGCGTGATCGACGCCCTCCGCGCGATAGGCTGCCGCCCGCACTTATCCTCACCGCCCCCGGACATCCTCCCATGACCACCCGCGCCGTCGGGATCGACCTCGGCACGACCTTCTCCGCAGTGGCGCACGTCAACCGCTACGGGGTCCCCGAGGTCATCCACAACTCCGAAGGCGAGCGGATCACTCCGTCCGTCGTGCTCTTCGAGGGCGAGGAGGTGTTGATCGGCACGTACGCCAAGCAGGCCGCCGTCGCCTACCCCGAGCAGGTCGTCGAGTTCATCAAGCGCCACATGGGCGACGACGACTTCACCTTCGAGTATCGCGGCGAGATCTACACCCCCGAGCGGCTCTCGGGGTTCATCCTGGCCAAGCTCAAGCACGACGCCGAGCTGCGCCTCGGTCACCCCATCGACCAGGCGGTGATCACCGTCCCGGCGTACTTCGGCGACCGCCAGCGTCGCGCCACGATCCGCGCCGGCGAGTTCGCCGGCCTGCGCGTGCTGGCCCTGCTCAACGAGCCGACCGCGGCGGCCTTCGCGTACGGCCTCGCCAACCCCGGCGAGAACCGCCGGATCCTCGTGTTCGACCTCGGCGGTGGCACCTTCGACGTCAGCATCGTCGACATCAACGGCCGACAGATCGACGTCGCCGCGACCACCGGCGACCATCAGCTCGGCGGAAAGGACTGGGACGACGCGCTGATCCGCTGGGCCGCGGAGCAATTCCGCCAACGCCACGGCATCGACCCCCTCGACGACCTCGCCGCCTACCACGACCTCCGCCAGAAGTGCACGAGCGCCAAGCTCTCGTTGTCGAAGCGCCCGAAGGTCAACCTCTTCTACGACTTCCGCGGCAAGATCCTCCGCCTCGAGGTCACGCGCGAGAAGTTCGAGGACCTCACCGCGGGCCTCGTCGCCCGCTGCGAAGCCCTGACCCGCGACGTGCTCGACGACGCCCGCATGGTGCCCGGCGACATCGACACCGTGGTGCTCGCCGGCGGCTCCACGCGCATGCCGATGGTCCGGGAGATGATCAAGCGGGTCTTCGACAAGGAGCCCGCGACCGACATCAACCCCGACGAGTGCGTCGCCCTCGGCGCCGCGCTCACCGCCGCCATCGAGTCGAGCCGGCTCGCGGGCGAGGCGCCTCCGGTCGACATCCGCACCCACGACGTCACCAGCCACTCCCTCGGCATGGTCGTCTACCGCGACGGGCAGCTCCACAACAGCCGCATCATCGACCGCAACTCGCGCATCCCCTGCGAGCGCACCCGCGACGACTACGCGACCACCCACGACGGGCAGACCACGATGGACTTGTGGCTCGTCCAAGGCGAGAACGACGATCCGCTCGAGTGCGCCGTCCTGGGGCACTTCGAGTTCTACGGAATCCCCGCGCGTGCGGCGGCGGCCTCGCGCCTCGGCGTCACATTCCGGTACAATGCCAACGGCATCGTCGAGGTAGAAGCCATGGATCTGGCGTCTGGTCAAACGCTCGCCCACCGACTCGCGGCGGGTCAGTTCACGCTCGAGGACATCGCGAAGAACCGCGCGCCCATGCAGATCGTCCTGCTCGTGGACTGCTCGGGCTCGATGTACGGGCGCAACATCGACGAGGCGCGCGTGGCGGCGCTCGACTTCTCGAAGGCGAGCCTCGGTCCGAACCGACAGATCGCGGTCGTGGCCTTCCCCGGCGGCGTCGCCTGCCCGCCCACGGCGGACGTGCAGCGCATCGCCACGGCGCTCGACGGCCTGAGCCCCATCGGCAGCACCCCGCTCGCGGAGGGGCTCGCCTCCGCGCGCGAGCTCATGCGCGGCAAGGCGGGCGTTCAACGGGTGTTCGTCGTCCTCACGGACGGGCACCCCGACGACCCGGACGCGGCCGTCGCGGAGGTCAACCGCATTCGCGCCCAAGGCGGGCGCGTCGTCACCATCGGGGTGGGGTCACAGGTCCGACCGGACTTTCTCCGCGCCATCGCCTCCCGCCCGGAAGACTTCCACTTCTGCCACGAGTCGGTGGAGCTGAAGGGCACGTTCATCAACCTCGCAACCGAGCTGGCCGGAGACGCGCGTGGCTGATCCCGTGGAGCAAAAGCTCGACCTCCTCACGCAGATGTTCCAGGAGCGACTGCGGAGCGACGGCGTTCAACAGAAGGCCTTCGACCAGCTCTACGAGGAGCTGCGTCAATACAAGGAGGACTTCCTCTTCCAGGCCGAGAAGCCCTTCCTCCTCGACCTCCTGCTGTTCTACGACAGCCTGAACTGGTTCCACGAGTCGCTGCAGCGGCAGGACATGAGCCCGGACGTCGTGGCCGACAGCTTCCAGTACCTGCTGGACGAGTTCATGGAGCTCCTGTACCGGCGGGACGTCGTCCCGTGCGAAGGCGGCGACAAGTTCGATCGCCGCATCCACAAGGCGGTCCGCGTGGTCGCGGCCGAGCGCCCGGAAGACGACTGGCGCGTGCACTCGATCCTGAAGCGCGGCTTCGTCCGTGCGGATCGCCTGCTGCGCCCCGAAGAGATCGCGGTGTGCCGTTTCGGCGAGTCCGACGGCGGCAGCAAGGAATAGCGACGGAAGCGGAGCCCTTTGGTGAGCGACGACGGAATCATCCTCGGCATCGATCTCGGGACGACGTTCTCGGCGATGGCCTATGTCGACAAGCACGGCAAGCCGTGCATCCTTCCGAACGCGGAAGGACAGCCGACGACGCCGTCGGTCGTCCACTTCTACGACCGCGACACCTGGGTGGTCGGCGAAGAAGCCGTGAAGATGGTGGTGGTCGACGCGCACAACGTCGTGCGCTTCATCAAGCGGTCCATGGGAGAGTCGGACTTCGCGCTCGAGTTCTTCGGCAAGAGCTACTCCCCGCAGGAGCTCAGCGCGATCATCCTCCGGAAGCTGAAGAAGGACGCCGAGGAGGCGCTCGGCTTCCCGGTCAACGACGCGGTGATCACCGTGCCGGCCTACTTCAACAGCGCGCAGCGCGGCGCCACCCAGGAAGCAGGCATCATCGCGGGCTTCAACGTCCTGTCGATCATCAACGAGCCGACCGCCGCCGCCATCAGCTACGGCATCGAGCGCATCGGCGGCGAGCGCAACCTGCTCGTGTTCGATCTCGGGGGCGGCACGTTCGACGTGACGGTCATGGAGATCCGGGGCACGACCCTCCGGACGATCGCCACCGACGGCAACGCCGAGCTCGGCGGCAAGGACTGGGACGACCGGCTCCTCAACCACGTCGCCGAACACTTCGCGCAGCGCTTCGGCCTCGATCCGCGCGACGAGCCGCAGCCCTACCAGGAGCTCTACGAGCGTTGCCTCGCCGCGAAGATCTCCTTGTCGACGAAGCCGCGCGCGGTGATCCCCGTCAACTTCCGCGGCCACCGGACCGTCGTCCCCGTGACCCGCGAAGAGTTCGAGGAGCTGACGAAGGACCTCGTGGAGCAGTGCGCGGACACGTGCGCGATCGTCCTCGAGAAGGCGCGCATGCGGTGGACCGACATCGACGACGTCCTGCTCGCCGGCGGCTCCACGCGCATGCCGATGATCCAGGAGATGCTGCGCCGGCTCTCTCGAAGGGCGCCGGTCAGCGGCATCAACCCGGACGAGTGTGTGGCGCTCGGCGCCAGTCTCGCGGCGATCTTCCGGCATCGGCCGAAGCACCCGGCGCTCAACGCGTACCGCCAGGCCTTGTCGGCGCGCCGTGACCCCGCGCTGCCCACGTCGCCGACGGGCACCTCCGTGGTCACCGTCGCGTCGCAGCCGTCCATGCCCTCGTCCGCGCCGCGCCCGACGCCGAGCCCGACCGCTCCCCCCGAAGCCGCGGCGCGGCCGCTCGGGCTCCCCGGCGTTCGGTTCACCGACGTAGCGTCGCACCCCTTGGGCATCGTCGTCCTCGACGCCCAGCTGAAGGAGCGGATCGTCACGTTGATCCCAGAGTTCACGCCCCTCCCCTGTGAGAAGCGCGGACGGTTCGCCTACGCCTACGACAACATGACGGCCGTGCGCGTCGAGGTCACCGAAGGACGCGGCGAGGCCCGCGACGAGGTGATGGTCATCGGCGAGGTGGTGCTCGACCAACTCCCGCCCCGCCCACGCGGGACGCCGATCGAGGTCATCTACCGGTACACCGTCAACCAGACCCTCGAGGTGGACGTCACCGACGTCCAGACGCGACAGACCCGGCGCGCGAAGATCCAGCTACGAGGCGCGCTGCAATCCGCGCAGCTCGCGGAAGCACGGGCGCGCACGGCGTCCGCGAACATTCATTGAGCATTGCGCAGCGCCCAGCGCGCGGTGGCTTGACGCGCACCGCCGCACGGGCGAGGTAGATCAGCGATGGACCGGCGCGACCTGGACGAGATCGAACGCTTCCTGGCAAGCGTCGGCCGCACGTCGCTCTACGCCTACTACTCCATCGAGCCCGACGCGACGTTGGAAGAGCTCGAAAATGCCGTCCGAAAGCGGCGCAATTGGGCACAGGGGCAGCAGTCCAATCCCAAGTACAAGGCCGAGGCGCTCTTCCTCATCAAGCACAACGCGACGGTCCGGCGCGTGCTGCTGGAGTCGGGCGACGCCTACCGTGAGCACGTGGAGTCCGGGCTCTCTACACGAAATCTCGAGGTCCTCTCGCTCTTCATCCGCGGCGCGGTCGCGGCCGGGGTGCTCACGCAACAAGCGGAGGCGGCGATCCACCACCAGGGGCGCCAGCTCGGCCTCGCCGACCCGGTCGTCGAGCAGCGCGTGGACGAAGTGCTCCGGGAGCTCGGGGCGCGGCGCACGTCCGCCTCCGCGGACGACGACGAGCTGGCCACGTCGGCGGCGGCGCTGGACCTGTACGCGGTGCTCGAGGTCCCGCCGACCGCCAGCCAGGCGGAGCTGGAGGACGCCTACCGCCGTCGTTACCGCTGGGCGCGCAGCCTGAAGGATCTCAAGCGCTCCTCCGACATTCTTCAGGCTCTCGACGACGCTTGGCGGGTGCTGAAGGACCCGGCGCGACGCGAACGCTACGACGCCCTCCGCGCCTCGGCGCGCGGGCTGACCGAGGACATCGAGCGCCGCCAGCAGACCCTGCTCGGACTGCTCGACGAGCCGGCGCCTCCGGCGACGTCGAGGCTCGAATCGTCGGCGGATCCGCACACGCCGAGCGCCCGCAGCGTCGGCAGCGACGGTCGACCGCTCCGCACCGCCACGGTCGCGTCGCAGCACCGCCCGCCGGTCGACGAACCCGAGCCCGAGGCGCTGCGGCTGCGCCCGGGGATCGCGACGGACGAGCTGCGCGCCGTGCCGAACCGCGCCGCCAGCGGGCACACGGTCCTCCCGGTCCCCCCCCCGAACGTGGCGGGCCGGACGCTCGGCCTCGCCGACCGCCCACAGAACGTGCGCACGCGCGGCCCCCGGCTCGTCGTCGAGGGCGCGGACGTGGTGCGGCTGCGCGTGAGCTCGCGCACGCTCGTGCACCCCATCAAGGTCTCGAACGCGGGCCAGGGCCGCATGCCCGGCCGTGTCTCCACGGATCGCGACTGGTTGTCGATCCCGAACCCGCGCCTCGACCCGAACGCCGCCCAACAGACGATCTCCGTCCTCGTCGATCCTGGCGATCTGCCGTGGGGCCAGTCCGCCGGCACGGTGACGGTCGTGACGGAACACGGGGAGCGACGCTTGATCACGATCGAGGTCGTACGCCGGAGCTGGACCCGGATCGCCGCCTCGATCGTCGGCGGCGTCGGGGCGGTGGGCGCCGTGGTGGCCCTGGCGTGGTTCCTCCTCTCTCGGCCGCCGACGCCGCCGAGCGCGGAGCTGCAGCTCACCGTCGATCCGCCCGCCGATCGCGTGCTGGTCAACGAGGTCGAGGCGGGGAGCGGGGTCACCGCGACGATCACCGCGCCGGAGCCCGGCAAGCCGTTCCATCTCCGCATCGAGTCGGACGGGTTCGCGTCGCACGACGAGCTGGTCACCCTCAAGCTCGGCCAGCGCCTGGAGCGCAGGGTCGCCCTGGCCTTGTCGGACCTCATGGACTGGGCGGCGCCCGCTGGCGAGCCTGAGCCGTTGCCGTCGGCCGCGGTCGACGCGATCGAAGCGCGCGCACGCACGATGTCCAACTGCTTCCCCGATGGCACCGGAATCGCCGACTACACCCTGCTCGCGGACGGCAACGGCCACGTGCGGAACGTCCAGATCGCCGACGCCGACTACGACGTCGACGCCAGCCTCCCCTGCATTCGGCGCTCCTTCCGTGGGCTCCGACTGGGGTCGCTCCCCTCCTGGGGCCGCTACACCGGCCGCGTCCCCACCTCGAGGCCGGCGCCATGAGCCGCCGGCGGCCCAGCGTGCAGCAGCTCCGCGAGCAGTCGCTCGACGCGCTCGAGAGCGATCCCGGCCAGGCCGTGGAGCTCGCCGAGGAGGCGCTGCGTCGTCAGCCCGACGCCGAGAGCTTCTACGTGATGGGTCTGGCCCTTTGCGAGTCCGGCCGCACCGACGACGGGCTCGACGCCCTTCGCATGACCGTCCAGCTCGAGGACGACCACGTCGACGGCTGGGTGGCCCTCGGCCGGGAGCTCTTCGACGCGTGCGAGTTCGACGAAGCCCGCACGGCGCTCCTCGCGGCGCTCCGACACGATCCGCACCACCCGGAGGCGTTGTACTACCGCGCGTGCCTCCGAGAGCGGCGCGGCGATCACGACGGCGCGGCGCGCGATTATCAGGCCGCGGGGCTCGTCTCCCCCGAGGACTACCCCCTCCCCGTTCCGCTCTCCGACGACGAGGTCGCGTCTGCCGCCGATGCCGTGGTGGCCGAGCTTCACCCGTCGCTTCAGCGCTACCTCGCCGACGTGCACATGCTCGTGGACACCGTCCCGTCCGCGGACGTCTGCTTGCAGTTCGATCCTCCGGCGCGCCCCACGGAGCTGCTCGGGTGCTTCGCCGGGCACTCGTTGCCGGAGCGGGCCGCGGGGGACCCGTGGTCGGCCCTCCCCGCGACGATCGTGCTGTATCGATGCAACCTCTCGCGCATCGCCCACGATCGCGAGGAGCTCGCGCGGGAGCTCCGCATCACCCTGCTGCACGAGATCGGCCACTTCCTGGGGCTCGACGAAGACGATCTCGCCCGCCGCGGGCTGGACTGAATCGCCCTTGACGGCTTGGTCGTGTCCCGATAATAGCGTTTGGCTTCCGGGGAAGTAGCTCAGCTGGGAGAGCGCCGCGTTCGCAATGCGGAGGTCGAGGGTTCGATCCCCTTCTTCTCCACCACCTTCACCATCGGCCTCGCCGGGCCCGCGTCGCATAGCTCGGTTCGCCTCGAGCGCGCGCGGCCGGCGCTGGCCGGTGTCGGGTCGTCCGATGTCAGACCGCGTCGAACTCAACCTCCGCTACCGTGAGCGTGCGGGGTTCGCCGTCGCGGACGATGGGACGCACCTCTATTGGCGCGCGGCGGGGCCTACGCACGGCAGCGAGGGTACGCTGGTCTGCTGCAACGGCGTCGGCGTCAGCCTGTTCTTCTGGAAGTACGTGGTGGCGCACTTCGCCGACCGATTCGACGTGCTCCTCTGGGACTACCGCGGGCACGGCCGGTCGGACCGCCCACCGGTCCCCGCCGACGCCGACCTGGGCATTCCGCGCCACACCGCGGACCTCGCGGCGGTCCTCGCGGCGGCCGAGGTGGAGTCCGCCGTGCTCCTCGGGCACTCGATGGGGTGTCAGGTCATCTTCGAGTTCCATCGCCGCTTCCCTGAACGGGTCCGCGGGCTCGTGCCGATGTTGGGCACCGCGGGCCGCACGCTCGAGACGTTCTACGACAATCCAAGTTCGCCCGCCCACTTCCGGCTGATCTCCCGCGTGGTGGACGCCCTGGGCGACCGCGCGCACCTCATCGCCCGACCGCTGCTCGAGTCCCCGTTCGCCTGGTGGTTCGCCCGCACCGCGTGGCTGGTCGACCCCGACTACACCCGCCGCGAGGACATGCTCCCCTACATGCGGCACCTCGCGTCGATCGACCTCCGCTGCTTCCTCCGCACCCTGCTGAGCGCCAACGACCACGACGCCTGGGACACCCTGCCCGACATCCGCGTCCCCACGCTCGTCATCGCCGCGGAGCGGGACACGTTCACCCCGACGTGGCTGTCGCGCCGCATGGCCGCCATGATCCCCGAGTGCGACTTCCTCATGCTCGCGGACGCGAGCCACGCCGCGATCATCGAGCAGCCGGAGACGATCCTCGCGCGCATCGATCGGTTCCTGACGGAGCGCCGGCCGTTCGCGTCCGACCCGGCCTGAACGAGCGCGCGCGGCGCGAGCCCGCGACGGACCGCGCGCCTCAGCCGCTGCGGCGCGCGAGGGACTGGACGGCGCCCACGAGGTCGTCGTTCGCGAGCCGGACCGGGCGCCCGCCCGACCGGCGCGCCCACACCGCCGCGCCGCGCCACCACACGGTGACCGCGACCCCGTCCACCTCGCCCACGGCGACCACGCGCGGGCCGAAGCCCTCCGGCGCCCAACGCAGCCCGAGCGCCTGCACCACCGGCTCCGCGATCGCGCGGAGCTCGATGCGCCGCAGCCAGTGAGCGCCCCATACACACCACGAGGCGGCGAGCAGGATCAAGAAGCCCGCGAGGAAGCTGCCGCCCGCGGTCTCTTCGATGTACAGCACCGATCAGCCCTCGCCGAGATCGACCGTCAAACCCTCGCGCGCCATCCGCACCTGCGGCCGCAGGTGCGCCGACCAGGACTCGCCGAGCGCGTCCAGCGCGTCGTCGGATGCGTCCGGCGCGTGGTGGAACAAGTACAACGTGCGCACGTCCGACTCGCGACAGAGCGCCGCGGCGTACTCCGGGTAGCTGTGCCCCCACGTCATGCGCTCGAGGTACTCCTGGAGCGAGAACATGGTGTCGAAGATGACGGCGTCCGCGCCACGCAAGAACTGGATGAACTGCGCTTCGCGCCCGGTCGGGGCGAGCCCGCCGGCGAGCCCCTCGCCCGGACGGGACAGCGGCGCGGTGTCGGTGACGTAGACGAGGGAGCGCCCCTGCCGATCGATCCGGTAGGCGCAGGCGCCGCCGGGGTGGTTCAGCGCGAAGCCGCGGAAGCCCCACGGGCCGCGCTGGAACGGCTCGCCCGGCCGGATGGCGTCGAACTCGACGTTGGCGGCCACCTCGGGGATGCGGACCGGGTGGAACACGCCGTTGAGGTAGCGCCCCACACGGTCGCGCGGGCCATCGGGATGGAACGCCGGGGCGGTGACGGTGATCCGGAACGACGGCGCAAAAATGGGCGCGAAGAACGGGAAGCCGAACAGGTGATCCATGTGGAAGTGCGTGAACAACACATGGAGCTCGCGCTCGGGACGTCCGAGCAGCGTCACGCCGAGCGACCGCGCCCCGGTGCCACAATCGAGCACCACCGATGGCTCGCCCGGAGCGCTGACCTCGATGCACGAGGTGTTGCCGCCGTACCGCGCCGTGTGCAGACCCGGTACGGGAATTGACCCTCGGACGCCCCAAAACGTGAAGCGCATCAGGAGACCGGCGCGGCTGCGATGAGGTTGATCAAGGGCACTCTACAACACCTGCCGTACCCTATCGCGCACGCGTGCTCGCGAGCAAGCGTCAATACGCCGAACCGCGCGCAGACGTGACACGCGCCGCGCACCATCCGCGGTTTTCAGGGGGCGCACCACCGTTCCTGAATCTCCTCCGCGCCCGCGTCGCACGGACGTGACACAGACGACGCGATGGACGTCAGGACACGCGGTGGTGCGCGGTGCAGGATTTGAACCTGCGACCTTCGGCTCCGGAGGCCGACGCTCTATCCAACTGAGCTAACCGCGCGCATCCGCGTGTTGGCGGTACGCGTCATTACCCCACCGACGCGGGGCCGTCAAGGCTGGGGGACGGTGCCGGCCCACCGGCACAGGTCCGGAAGCACGTGGCTCTGCCACGCCGGCGAGCAGCGCACCCCGGCGAACGTACGGAACAACCCCGCGAGGATGAAGTGCAGCTCTTCGTAGAGGAACGCGCGCTCGTACAGGAGCTCCGCCTCGTCGCCCCCCTTGAGCAGGCCCGGCAGCTTCGCCGCGCTGACCTCGAGCCGCGGGCCGCGCAGGACCACCTGGTACTCCCGATCGCCGCGGCGCAGCGCGAGCTTGATGTCCCGAAGCACCTTGCCACCCGCCACGGCGGCGCGCGCCTCCGGCGAAGTGCCGGGGTTGTCGCCCGTGAGCACCGCGCTCACGCGGTCCTCGCCCACGGCGCGGAAGGCGAGGCGATCGTCGACCCAGAACTCCACGCCGCCGCCGGTGTCGTCGGGGAAGTCGATCTTGCCGCCACCCGTGTCGCTGCGAAACCACAGCCAAAGGTAGAATTCTGAGGCCACGTGCGGCGGCGCGCCGGGGAGGTCGTCTTCGGTCGCCATCAGCGGCCTCCGTCGGGGAACACCCGAAGGTCGCTCGCGCCGGAGCTCGCGATCGCGTCGGCGAGCGCGGGTTGGTCCGCGAGGAAGTCCAACGGGTCCCAGGGCAGCGGGACGAGCCCGAAGGTGCGGTGGAACAGCTTTCGGAAGCGATCGTTCGCCAGCTCGCTCTGGTTGTGGAACAGCACCCACCCCTCGTTGAGGTTCCAGCAGATCTCGTGGACCGTCACCCGCGGCAGGGTCTGGCCGAGCATCTCCAGCTCGAGCAGCTCGCGCAGCTCGGTCTTCACCGAAGCAGGGCAGCGCTCGCGCCTCTGCTCGAGGCACCAGGCTGCGACGCGCTTCTCGAGGTGCGCACGGAACAACTTCGCGGGGACGACCTTCTTGTCGACCCGTAGCGCGAAGAGGGCGTATTGATTGTACAGCCAGCGATTGACGTCGGCGAAGTCGGCGTCGAGCAGGTTGTGGATCTGCACCCACCCCGCGCGCTCCTCCTTGTGACCAGAGGACAGGGGGTCGCGGAAGGCGTTGTCCTGCAGCGCCGCGAGGTACCCCTCGACGAAGGACTCCGGCGGCGCGCCGTCGAGCCGGTACCGGCGCACGGAGAGCGCACCCTTCAAGATCCCCATCGCACGTCCTTTCGGGCGCCGACGCGACCCGAAGCCGGGCCGTTAACCGCGCTGCACCGGCCGGGCCGCATGCGGCTTGGACGCCGCGGGCTCTTCGAGCAGATCGAGGGCATGGCGAAACAGGGTGACCTCCCCGCCGGCCTTCGTCCGCAAACCGAACTCGAAGCGCGAGATCCAGGCGATCTCACCCGCGAAGCGCTCCCCCTCGAGCGTCGTCGCGACCACCGGCACGCGCGCGTCGAGGAGCTGGCCGAGCCGGCGGTCGGAACACGCGTAGCGATCCTGTGGGCGCGGCAGCGGCTCGACCGCGCCGCGGTCGCGCCGGACCTTGTCGTAGTCGAGCGCCTTCTTGACGCGCTTGTGGTCGTCGGTGGCGTACGCGTACTTGAGCTGCAGCTTGTGCACGGGGTGCACGTCCCCGGTGTCGCTGTCGACCACGGTGATCTCGTACCGCTCGACCGCGGTGATCCGCGCGCGGAGGTTGCGCTGGCCATGCAGGCCGAGGGTGATCTCGGCGCCCGACGCGCGGGCCTCGTCGAGCACCGTCCGGTCGCGATGCGCGTCGAGGTGCGCGTCCACGCGCCGACGCTGGAGGATGGCGTCGAGGCCGGCCTGCCCGAGCACGACCTGCGTCGCGAGGGCACGGATGAGGCCGTGGCGGGCCATGAGCGCGTCGACCTGGGCGCGGAACGCCAGCTTCGCGACGAGGTCGCTGACGTCGGCCTGACCAAGCGCCACGCGCCGCGCCGCGTCGACCGGAAGCCCGGTGGAACGCGCGATCTCCGCCGCACGGTCGTCGAGCGACGTGCGCGGCGGCGGCCCCTCGCGGGTGAATCTACCTGACGGCCGGGGCGCCCCGCGCGAGCCGCCCCTCGACCCGGGCCCAGTCTTCATGTCCAGCCGGTATCACCGCCGACACCGCGGGCAAGCGCGCGATACGTGAGGAGGTGTCGCCTTTGTTCCTCGCCCTGGCCTGTGTCGCCCGCCACGTGGACGTCCCGGGCGAGCCGCTCGAGCCCACGGCGCCGCGCGGGGTCGAGCGCGCCCCGTTCGCCGAGCTCCGCGACGTCGCCTGCGTCGCGGACCGGTGTGTGGTCATGGCCGGTGGTTCGCTCCGCGTTTGGGGTGGAGTCCCCTCGTCAATCGACGCATCGACCTGGGACACCCTGCGCGCGGAGGACGACGGCCTCGTCGCGGAGGGCCCGTGCACGACCGCGCCGGGCGGCCGCTGCGCCTACGCCGTCGCGCTCGAGCCGCCCGCGGTCCGTCCCCTGCCGGATCCCCCTCCCCTCCCGCCGCTCGAGGACGCGCCGCCACCCCTCTCCACCTTCGTCGAGCGCTGGGCCGCCGCGTGGAACGTCTCCCTGGCCAACGGTTGGCGCGCGCCCTTCCATCGCGCGGTGGTCGCGCCCGGCGGCGCCGCGATCACCTGGACCCGCGGCTACGACGACTCCGGGCAGCTCATCCGGACGAGCCCGGGCCGCGCGCAGGCCCGACTCTCCGCGCCGCGCTCCCCGGCCTCCGACCCGTCCTGGCTGGCGATCCACCCGACCGGCGCCGAGGTCTACCTGTCGCCCTGGCCCGCGACGACGCTCTCCGCGCGCGACCCGGTCACGCTCGCCGCCCGATGGACCGTCTCCTTCGAGTCCGCTGCGCACGGGCTGTTCGTCAGCGCCGACGGCCGCTGGATCGTCGCCGAGCTCGGCCCGCCCGACACCGACCGCCTCGACGACTGGGCTCCCTACGCGGTCGAGCCCGCGCCCACGCACGATCCCTGGCGGGACGAGGCCGTGCGCGCGCGACCGCGGCCGCCCGCGACGCACACCGTCCTCGTCGACCTCGCCACCCACGACGAGGCGTTCCGCGCCGCCGGGTCCTTTCGCCGCTTCACCTCCGACCGGGGGCGGGTCGTCCTCGCCACGGATCGCGAGGTCGTCTGGTACACCCCACCCACCCCGACCCACCCGGGTCCGCAGGAGAACCCCCGATGATCACCGTCGGCCAGCTCGCCCCCGACTTCACGGCCCTCACCGACGAGGGCCCCGTGACCCTCTCCGCGCTGCGCGGACGTAAGGTGATCCTCTACTTCTACCCGAAGGACGCCACGCCCGGCTGTACGATCGAGGCGCAGGGCTTCCGCGACATCCACGCGGACCTCACCGCGAAGAACGCCGTGGTGCTCGGCGTCTCGAAGGACACCGTCAAGAAGCACGCGAGCTTCCGCAACAAGGAGCGCCTCCCGTTCGCGCTCGTCTCCGACGCCGACGGCGCGATCTGCGCCGCCTACGGCGTGTGGCGGCAGAAGAAGCTCTACGGCAAGGAGTACGACGGCATCGCGCGCGTGACGGTGCTCATCGACGAGGGCGGCGTCGTGGCGCGCGTGTGGGATCCGGTGAAGGTCGCGGGGCACGCGGCGGACGTGCTCGCCGCGCTGTGACTCAGCCCTGCACGAGGGTCAGCGCCATCGCGAGGCCGTTGTTGACCACGTGCGCCACGATCGGCGGGACGACGGACCCGGAGCGCTCCCGCAAGGCGCCGAGCATCGCCGCGAGCACGAGGATCGGCGGGACCACGAGCGGGTCCGCGAGGTGCGCCGCGGCGAACACGAGCGCGGTGAGGCCGTGCGCCGCCGCGCTTCCGATGCGCACGCGCAGCGCGCCGAACGCGATGCCGCGGAACAGCAGCTCCTCGGTGATCGGCGCGAGGAGGACGATGAACACCAGCATCGCCGCGGTGGTCGCCGCGTCCGCGCCATCCGACGCGGCGGACACGACCGCCTGCTCGGGCGGCCCGACGCCCGCGGCGCGCAGGACGAGGGTGTAGGTCGCGCTGACGCCGACGCTGAAGGCGCCGAGCACCGCGGCGACGCCGAGGCTCCCGACGGGGACCGGCCGCAGGCACAGGTCGAACCCGAGGCGCGCCGCGAACAACACGCCCGCGAGGTTGCCGGAGAGCGTCCCGACCACCCCGGCGAGGAACAGCGCGGAGTCGAGCCCTTCGGGGATCCACCGCCCGGTCCACGCCGCGTGCACGACGCCCGTGCCCGCGACGGTCCAGGCGCCGACCACCGCCACGGTCGCGGCGAGCTCGAGCATCGGCCAGGCCCGTGGCGCGGCTTGCCGCCACCCCGCCGCCATGGCCCACGCGGCGGTCGCGCTGAGGATCGCGGCGAGCCCCACGACCCAGGTCACGGGGACACCTGCCACACGGCGCCGCCGGGGGTGCCTCCGAGCGGCGCGTAGGGGGCGCCGACGAGCAGCGTGGACGCGTCGCCATCGAGGACGATCGGGCGGTTCTCCGTCCCGACCTCCAGGGCGAGATCACCCTGGCCGACGAGGCCGACCAGGCGCGCGCGGGGCGGGCGCAGCCGCGCGTTGAACACCCCGACGGCGTAGCCGCCGGCGATGGAGGCGCCGAGGGCGTCCCCAGGCTGGCCCTCGACGCAGGCGCCGGCGTCGTCGCACACCCGGCCCGCGCCGTCGGCGAAGTCCGGGTCCCCCGCATACACGCGGCCCTCCCAGCTCGCCAGACCACCGCGCCCCGCCTCCGGCGTCGCGACCTCGGCCTCGGCGCCGGTCGCGGTCCACGCGCGCACCACGCAAGGCGAGCACGCCGTCGCAAACACCATGGATCGAAGTGGATCGTAGGCCAGAGCCACCACGCCCTCGACCGGCGCGACCCACCCGCCGGAAACACCGTGCACGGCGGTCCGCGTCGCCACGAACACCGCGCCGCCGCCCGCGGCGAGGCGCTCGGCGCCCGGCACGTCCGCGACGCGCGTCTCGGCGACCTGCACGGCGCCGTCCGGCCCGAGCGTCGCCCACGCCTCCCCCGCCCACGCGAGCGCGGCGACGGACGGGCCCACGACCGCGTCGCCGCTGTACGTCCGATCTTCGTTCGGCGCCGTCGCGCGCCAGGTCGATCCGCTCCACGCGACCGCGGCCCCGAGCCGCGCGTCGTCGCCTCCGACCCACACCTCCGCCGGCACGTCGACGCCGACCACGCGCTCGTCGACGAGAGGCGCCGAACAGGCGATCAGCGCGTACACACCAACCGACGGTAGAAGCCGTGACGCTCGTCCGAGGCGTCCTCGCCGAACGGCGAGGACGCGACCCGCGCCCGCAGCGCGTCCCACCGCGGGCCATCCATGCCGTGCCGCCGCCACGCGAGCCGAAGCGCCGCGTCCGGAGGGAACCCGAAGCGCCGCGCGACCCACTCCGCGGGGATGGTGACCTCGGGATCGGCCTCGTACAGAAAGAGCCGCCCGCCCGGCCGAAGCACCCGCCAGATCTCGGCGAGGATCGCGTCCGTGTCCGCCCAATGGTGCGCCGACTGAACCGCGGTGACCACGTCGAACGTGTGCTCCGGGTAGACGATCTTCGCGGCGTCCATCGTACGTAACGTCACGTTCAGCATGCCCGCGCGCACGCCCTCCGCGACCCGGAGCGCCGCCGGCTCGCGGTCGATGCCGACCACGTCGAGCTCCGGCCGACCGCGGGCGGCCTCGACGCAGAGGCGCCCGGGACCGCAGCCGACGTCGAGCCACGCGCCGCGCTCGACCCCGATGTCCGCGACGATGTAGCGGTACGCGGGCGCGTAGCACCGGGAGACGCCGACGGCGTAGGTCCAGGCGGTGATCGCCTCGCGGCGGATGGTGGCCATGCGCGCTCTCCGGCCGTCCGCTATACCTCCGGCCGGGCGAGCGAGCATGCGTTGGGCGGTCACCGGAGCGACGGGGCTCCTCGGAAACAACCTCGTTCGGGCGCTCGTGGCGCGCGGCGATGAGGTCCGGGTGCTCGCGCGCGGCCGGACCGAGTCCGAGGCGCGCGGCCGAAAGGAGCTCGCCGGGCTCGACGTGTCGGTGGTGCCCGGCGACCTCGACGACGCGGAGGCCCTGCGTCGGTGCTTCGCCGGAGCGGACATCGTCGTGCACGCGGCCGCCTCGGTGTGGATCGGCTGGACCGGGCGCGACGAGGCCATGCGGGTCAACGTGGACGGCACCCGCGCCGTGTGCGCCGCGGTGCCGGCGGGCGCGCGCCTCGTGCACGTCTCCACCGTGGACGCCTTGGGGCTCGGCACCTGGGCCGCGCCGGCCACGGAGGACTCCGCCCCACGCGACGGCGAAGGCGGCGTTCCGTACGTGGACTCGAAGCGGGCCGCGGACCGGGTCGTCCGCGGGAGCGGCACCGACCACGTCTTCGTCTTCCCCACGTACATGCTCGGCCCTTGGGATTGGAGACCGTCGAGCGGCCGGATGGTCCTGGCCGTCGCGCGCGGAATGGCCCGCCTCGCGCCCGCCGGCGGCAACAACTTCGTGCACGTGCGCGACGTGGTGGAGGGCACGATCGCGGCGGCCCGCGGGCCGTCGGGTCGCGGGTGGATCCTCGGCAACGAGAACCTCCGTTACGTCGACGCGTGGCGACGCATCGCGCGCGTCGTGGACGCCCCCGCGCCGCTCGGCGAGCTGCCCGGGTGGGCGGGACGGGCGGCCGCCGTCGCGCTCGACGCGGGCGCCGCGCTCGGACTCCGTGAGGGCGAGATCAACGGCGCTTCCACGCGAATGGGCTTCTTGCCCCACTGGTTCGACCCCTCCCGCGCCCGCGCGGAGCTCGGGATGCCGCAGACCTCGCTGGAGGACGCCGTGTCCGACGCGTGGGCGTGGTTTCGGGCCCGCGGCTACGTCGGGCGCGCCTGAGGCGCATCGCCGCGCTCAATCCATGCCACCGCCTCGTCCAACATGCGCGAGATGCCGCGCGACGGCAGGACGACGGCGCGGGGGAAGCGGTCGCTCACCCGATGATCGAGGATCGACGAGGCCCAGACGAAGACGTAGTCGGCGTCCGGCACGTCGGGGATGTTGCCCCGGCGGTCGCCCTCGACGAACTTCACCTCGAGGCGCGGGTCGAGCCCCTCTTTGAGCACGCGCCGGTACGCCGGGGAGCCGCCGACGAACACGACGCGCCGCTTGCCTCGGACGAGGCAGGCGGTCGAGAAGCGCTGCATCGCGACGCGGTTCGGGCCGCGCGCGGCCTCCGACCGCTCGGCGGGGACGCGGACCGCGACGACGCCGGGCGGCGCCTCCGCGGGCTCCTCGACGAGGAGGAGCCGCGCCCAGACGAGCTCGGAGAGGGCGTCCGGAGACTGGAGCTCGAGCGCGTCGAGCAGCTCGACGTGACGGCGCGCGTCGAGCAGGGCGCGGAGCGCCGCGGCGAGCTCGTCGTCCCCAC
Source organism: Klebsiella pneumoniae (assembly GCA_945862325.1). Classification (GTDB taxonomy): domain Bacteria; phylum Myxococcota_A; class UBA796; order UBA796; family SXON01; genus CAMAXZ01. The sequence continues at coordinate 11,084 of CAMAXZ010000056.1, read as the reverse complement.
GGAGCCCCCGCTCCTCCAACACCGCGCGCACGGTGCGCGGCCGGGCCGCGCCGCTCGTCGCCGCCGTCAGCTTCTGGGCGAGCGAGCGACGATGCGCGTCGACCTCGGCGAGCTGCTCCTGCACCCCGACCAGCTCCGCCCGGGCGGCATCGCGCTCCGCCGCCGCGGCGCGCGCGGACTCGACCGCGGCGGCGGCAGCGGCGCGCGCGGCGTCGAGGTCGCGCCGGGCCCGCTCGAGCTCCTTCCGCGCCTCGTCACGCTGGGCGGCCAACGCGAGGAGCTCGTCGCGGGCGGGGTCCGCCGCTCGTCCCTTGGGCCCCGGAGGGATCTTCGGAGCGGTGTGGCCGATAGGCCGCACGCCCGCCATGGCGGCGGACATCACGCGCGCGTCGGCCTCGGCGTCTCGGGCGCGCGCCTCCGCTTCCGTCCGGCCGCCGGCGAGGCCGGCCTCGAAGCCGTCGCGGAGGACGGGGATCCCCCCGGTCGGCGCGCGGGGTGGGCGCGGCGGCGCCAGGGGGCGACCGCGCGCGGCTCCGTCGGCGAGGGCCTTGGCGTGGCGACGCACGAGCTGCTCGACCGACGCCGGGAGCTGCATCTCCGGATCGGTGTACGCCCGCTGCGCGTTGGCTTGGAGGAGGGCGATCACGTCTTCCGACGCGCAGCCGATCTCCTTCGCGAGCTTGCGGATGCGGATCGCCATCAGCCCCCCTGCCGGGCGGCCGCGAGGACCTCGTCGATCGCCCCGACCAAGGAGCCCGCTTGCGGCCGCGCCAACGTGCACAGCTCGATGGCGATCGCACCCTCCCCCGCGTTGTACGCGTCGACCGCGACGGCGTACAGCGCGTAGACGGCCGCGCGCTCCTGCGGATCGAAGGCGAACGCCGTCTTCGCGAGCCGCGCGCGCTCCGGCAGCGGCCCCGCGCGCTCCGCCAGCGCACCGTAGCAGCGGGCCGCGACCTCACGGACGCCTTGGCGTTCGGCGAGCCGCCCACACTCCTTGAGGCGCGCCGACGGGTCGTCCTTGCCCACTGTGTGGGCGCTGAGCGCCGCGGCCGCGTAGGTCCGCAAGAACAGCTCGGCGTCGTCGAGCTTGGCCGTCTCGTCGACCAGCTGCTGCCAGGACGGGTAGGACTGCTGCGCCGGGAGGGCGACGAGCTGGTTGTACGCGGCCCACGCGGCCGCCTTCCGCGCTCGCCCGGCGTACCCGGGCTCCGCGAGCTTCTCGAACGCGGCCCGCGCACGCGCGAACCGGTCGCGCGCCGTCGGCCAATCGGCGGCGTTGTACGCCTTCAGCCCGGCGTCGTAGTCCGTGAAGGCGGTCGCGAGCTGCTGCTGCCGCGCGACGAGATCGCCCACTCCCGCCTGCGCCGCCATCTTCGCGACGTCGGCGCTCTGCCCGAGGCGCACGAGCATCTCCGCGGCGTTCTCACGCGAGATGCGCGCGACGACCTTCCCGCGCGCGCTCCCCACCGCCTCCGCGAGCTCGGCCGCGCGCGCGAAGCCGGCGAGCGCCGCGTCGTGACGCTTCGCGCGGGCGTCGGCCAGGGCGAGCGCCAGCGCGACGTGCGCGGGCCCGATCGGATCGCCCGCCTTCGCGAAGAGGCCCTCGGCGCGCCCCGCCCAGCTCTTCGCCTTCGCCTCTTCCTTGCCCTGGAAGGCCGCCGCGAGCGCGGTCGCGGACCGCGCGGCGTCGAGGTAGCGGCCCGCGGACTCGTGGAAGCTGGCGGCGCGGCCGAGCGCCGACTCGGCGGTGCCAAGGTCCCCGCGGGCGGCCGCGACGGCGCCGCCGAGCTCGGCCTGACGCGCCACGCCCTGGGGATAGTCCATGGACGCGAGCAACGCGCCCGCGGCGCGCTGCTCTCCTTCGGCCGCGTCCACGTCGCCCATGCGCACGAGGGCGAGGCCGAGCTCACACCGGAGGTCGACCTCCACCACGCGGTATCCGCCGCTCCGCGCGCTCGACACCGCGGCGCGGAGGGCGTCCGCCGCGAGCGGGAGGCGCCCCGCGATGGAATGGACGAGTCCGAGGTTGCCCAGGGCGATGGCGTGCTCGCGCACCATGCCCGACTCCCGCGCGGACTTCGCGGCGGACTCGAGCCGCTTCGCGGCGCCGTCGAGCGCGCCTTCGGCGCGCTCGACGGCGGCGAGCTGGATCGCCGCCGTCACCGAGTCGCGCCGCGTCGCTGCGCCGGCGGCGGCGGCTTCTGCCTTCACCCGTGCGCCGCGCACGTCGCCGCGGCCGAGGAGGGGCCCCACCCCGGCGTCCTTGCCCGACAACCCGGCCACGGTCGTCCGCGCGGACGCGATCTGGGCGTCGATCTGCGCGTCACCGCCGCTCGACCCGACCGCCTCGTCGAGGCAGGCCAGGGCCTTCGCCGCGTCGCCACGGTCGTAGTGGGCGAGCGCGAGGTTGACGAGGATCCGGGCCTTCCACGGGCCCGTCGCGAGCGTGCGCGCCTCCTCGAGTCGCGCGATGCCCGATTCGACCGCGCCGCCGTCGATCATCGCCAGGGCCAGGATGTTCAGGCCGACCACGTCCTTCGGCCGGGTCGCCAGCGCCTTCTCGGCGGCGGTGCGGGCGGGCGCCATCGCGCCGGCCTCGTAGAGCGCGACGGCCTGCGCGAGCCGCGCGCTCGGGCCACCGCCGACATCGGCGATCGCACCCCAGGCGGCCGCCGCCTCGTCCCAGCGACCGCCCTCCAGCGCCGCCCGGGCCGCATCCACGGCCTCGACCGTGGTCCCGGAGACGTCGACGTCGCCGGTCTCCACCTTCGGCTCCGCCGCTGCGAAGCCCACCCACCCGAGCACCAACGCGAGGACCATGAGCCCGTTGTATTGCCGCGACGCCACGCCGTCCCGGCCGCCGGGTCAGTTCGCGTCGCGGGGGGTGTCGCCGCCGCTCAGGTGGGCCCTTCGGCGATGCGGACCACGAGCTCGCGCGCGTGGACCATCGGGTACGTCCGAAGCGCCATGACGAGGCCCGCCCGCTCGGCGCGGACCTCCTCGATCGGCTCGCCGCCCAGGGGCGTCCGGATCACGCCGAGGAGCGTGCGCGCCGCGACCCGCGCGCCCGGCGCCACGGCGGGCACGAAGAACCCGCCGCACCCCGAGCGATAGTCGGTGACGCGGTCGGTGTCGAAGGTGTGCGCCGGCGCGTCGGCGCCCGCGAGCAGGCCGAGCGAATCGAGCAGTCGGACGATCCCGCGCGCGATGGCGTGCGCGTCGTCCGTGTCGAGCGACGCGCCACGCCCGCCGCGCACCTGGATCGCCGAGCGACCGGCGGCGCGCCAGGCCCCGAGGAGCCCATCGTCGAGCGCGTCGTCGGTGCGTCGCCACGTGACCGGGAGCCCGAGCGCGCGGGCGTGGTCGAGGCTGGCGCCGGAGAGCGGCGCGCGCGCGTGCGGGTGCTCGTGCGTGTGCGCCCCGCCAGAGTGCACGTCGAGGCACACATCCGCCTCGGTCGCGCTCATCACCGCCGCCGCGATGCGCTCGACCGGCCCGCCCGTGGGATCGCCGGGGAAGGCGGCCGCGATGTCCCGGTCGTCGAACGGCCAGCGCTTGCGCGCCTCGTCGGCCCCGAGGGTGTTCACGCACGGCAAGAGGTGCACGGTGCCGCGCGGCCGTTGCATCCGCAGCACGTTGGCGACGAGGTTCAAGGCGTGGGTGCCGTTCACCTCGTTGCCGTGAAGCCCGGCGACGAGCGCGACCGTCGGGCCGCCCGACCCGAAGGTCAACCGTTGAAGCTCGTACCGCCCGCGGTACGGCGCCTCGAGGGCGAACACCACGCTCATGTCGTCACCAGGCGCGCGACGAGGGTTCCGGGGTACACGACCGGCTGCTCACGCATGGCCAGCACGCGCCCGCGCGCGGGCGCCGTCACGATCTGCCGAACGTCCCCGCTCGTCGGGTCGACGACCTCGCCGAGGCAATCGCCCGCTTCGACCTCGGCCCAGCTCGTCATGCCGGGCAGGAACAGCCCGCCACGCTCCGCTCGGACCCGCACGACCTCGTCGTCCGTGGCGATCACGGGGCGCTGGATCGCGGCCCAATGGAACGGGAGGTCGCCCTCCGGCAAGGCGCCGAGCACCACGAGCAGGTTGAGGACACCGTCGCCGAGCTCCAGGCCGACGCCGTCGGTGAGACGGTTTCCGAGCCCGCCTTCGAGCGAGATCAAGCCGGGGAGCTGACTCATCAGGGTGCCGGAGCCCTCGAGGGGCACCGCGCGCCGCCACACCACGCGCACGTTCGCGAGCATCGCGCGTTCGAAGGACTCCGCGGCGTCGACGCGCACGTGCGCCTGGGTCTCTTCACGGAACGCCGGATGGGCGCCGCGCAGCTCGATGACGTGGTCGCAGGCGCGCAGCTCGTGCACGAGGTTGTGCGCGAGGCGGTCCGGCGCGTGGCCGTCCTCGCGCCCCGGAAAGCGGCGGTTGAGGTCGAGGTCGAAGCCCGGCCAGTTGCGCGCGCCGTGATGCGCCGCGAGCGGGTTGACGCACGGGTAGAGGTCGACGCGGCCGGTGAGCCGGTCGCTGACGGTGCGCAGGTGCCGGGCGACGCGATGGGCCACGCGTGTGCCTTCGGGCGTGTCGCCGCGCACGGCGGCCACCACCGCGATCCGCGGGCCATCGTCGGGGCCGAACCGACGGCGGCTGACCTCGACCTCCTCGCCCGAGGGAAGCTCCAGTGTGGCGATTGTGTCGACGCGCTCGGTCACGGCGCTCGCAGTGTACCAGCGCCGGCGAGCCGCCACACGCTCGGGTCCGAGAGCGTCGCGACGAGCTCGGGCAGGTTCGTGTCCGCGCCCTGCACCGACGCGGCCTCGAGCGCGGCGCGGGCGCGGACCAGGGCGACGTGCGCGGTTGGCCCCACGAAGCGCGGGCGGGCGAGCACCTGTCCGCGTCGAACGGGCTGATCGACGGCCACGACGACGCCGTCGAGCCCTTGAACCACGCCGGCCACGCCGTCGCTCGCCGCGCGAACCGTCGCCTCCACCCACGCCTCCTCCTCCGCGGCCGACGCGCCGAGGGTGCCGTCGATCGCGGCGTCCCCGGCGAACAGCCTCACCTCGGCGAGCGGTACGCTCTGACCGGCGACGCGGTGGTGCGCCCACCCCGGGACGAGCCCGGCGCGCGTGGCGGCGGGGCCGCGGCCGTCCGCGGGCCAGGCGATCGTCCACACGCCCGCGGCGCCGCGGTCGACCGCGACGGGGTCGGCCGCGCGTCGGCCGGAGACCGCCGCGGGCGCCACGGTGAGGTCGGGGTCGAAGGCCGCGCCGGAGAGGACGAGGTGGGCGCCCAGCACGACCGACGCGCCCGCTGCGTCGCGGAGCACCACCATGACCAGCGCACGCGCGTCCGGCGCTTCGTCGGCGGCGCGGGGGCCGGGCGCGCCGATCCACGCGAGGCCCGCGAGGGTCACCGCGCGGGCGAGCGCCGGGTCGTCGCGTCCTGGGCCGGTACCGGGATGCACCGCGTCCGCGCCCGCGTCGAGGGCGGCGGCGACGATGTCGTCGGGGAGGAGCGCGTCGTCGAGCCGGGGCGCGCGCACGAGCGGCGCCTGCCACGACGCCACGTCGAGGTGGGGGGACTCCGCGTCTTCCTCGCCGAACACCGCGACCGCCTCGACGCCGCCGGCCTCGAGCGCCGCGACGACCTGGGCCGCGTCGTCGCCGCGCGCCGCCACCAACACGCGTCGGATCGTACGAGGAACCATGCGGAGCCGTAACGCACCTCGATACAAGCGCGCATGATCGGCATCGTCGGCGCCGGAAGGCTGGGGCGCAGCCTCGAGGCCCTCTTGTCGGGCGCGGGGGTGCCCACGAGGCTCAAGAGCCGGGACGAACCATGGTTCGTGGCCGATACCTGGCTCGTGTGCGTTCCGGATCGGGCCGTGGCGGCCCTGGGCGACACCTTACCGGCGCGGGCCATCGCCCTCCACACGAGCGGCGCGCTCCCCGCCGACGCCCTCGGGCCCCGCGTGCGCGGAGGGGTGCTCCACCCGCTGATGACCTTCCCGGGTCCAGAGCGGGCGCTGCCGACGCTCCGCGGGGTGGCGGCGCGCGTGGGGGGCCACCCCGACGCGGTGGCGGCGGCGCGCGGACTGTGTGGAACCCTGGAGATGACGGCGTTCGCGGTCGATGATGAGGAAGCCACGCGCTACCACGCGGCGGCAGCGCTCGCGAGCGGCCACCTCGCCGCGCTGTTCCTCGAAGCGGCGAACGTCCTCGCGGGGGCAGCCCGGATGGACCCCGTCGCCGCGCGGGCCGCCCTGTTGCCGCTCGCGCGACAGGCGCTCGATCGCGTGGCCGCGCTCGGCCCCGCGGCGATCACCGGGCCGGTCGTGCGCGACGACCACGGCACCGTCGCCGGCCACCTCGCCCAACTCCCGCCGGCCCTGCGGCCCGTCTACGAAGCGCTCGCCGATGCGATCCGTAGGTCTGCGGCAGAATATCTGGCGGAGTCGCGCGTCGGTGGATCGGCGAGCGGAGGAACGCCCGATCCGCGCAGGTGACGAGGCCGTTGCCGGGCTACGGTCGGGTGCTACATTGACGTCGACGCCTCCGTGCCAGGGGAGCCCACCATGCTGGACACCTTCATCATCGAGCGCATTCGCGAACAGCGCCGCCAGCAGGAGACGGCTCAAATCCCGTTGCGGATCGAGGTGCCCGAGCCGGGCCCCCCGGAACGTCGGCGTGAGGTCGAGCGGTCCGAGCGCGATTCCGAACGCGGCATCACCACCATCGACTTCTCCATCTGAGCCTCCGCCACGCGGACGTCACCGCGACGGTGGCGTGCCGATCGCGGCGATCATGTCCCCCGGCCGCACGAAGCGGCGCCCGAGTCGCTGGATCAACCAACCGTCCACCGGCGCTCGCACCGGCAGGCGCTCGCCCGGGCGCTCGACCGGGACGATGACCCCGACCACGTCCTGCGCGACCACGCGGCCCCCGAGGGTGGCGGTGGGCTCGAAGATGCCGGCCGCCGGAGATCGGAGGACGCGACGCTCGACCCTCCGCACCTCCCGTCGCGGCGCCCGCTCCAGGTCCTCGACGCACCCGCAGCGCGCCGCGAGGCGCAGCACGCCCGCGAGGGCGCGCGCGAGCGACGGCTCGTCCAGCTCCGCAAGATCCGCCATTTCGACAGCCAGGACGTCGATCCCGCGCCGCTCCATGGCGGCGTCGAGGGAGGACTCCCACATGCGGCGCTCCTCCGGACCCTCCGCGAACACCCACACGACGTCCGGATCGAGCGCCTCGATCCACGCGTCGTGCCTCGCGCGCCGCCCGCCCGTCAACGCCGGAGGGTCGATCGCCAGCAAAGGGGTTCGCATCACGAAGTTGTGAAGGTTCACGGTGAGGGTACAGCCCGCCACGGCGTCGCAGAGCGCCGACGCGAGGCGACGCGTGAGGGACGGCCCGCCGTCGCCGTCGCCGACGCGGTTGAGGTCCTCGTCGTCCCAGGCGCTCCACCGCGCCCGTTGCAGCAAGGCCGGGGGGTTGGCGGCGGCGATCACGCGGAGCCCGCCGACGAGCACCCGGCCCCGCAGGGCGGCGACGAGGCGATCCACGAGGAGCAACGGAGACGCCTCGTCGCCGTGGATCCCGGCGACCACGGCGAGCCGCGGCGGCCCCGGCCCGAGGTCGGCGACCGGGAGGTACAGGGCGACGCCGCCGGTGTCGTGCACCGGGAGGCGCGAGTACACCGGCCCCGTCACGCGTTCAACGACAGCAGGCGGAACGCCGCTTCCAGCGCGCTCCGGATCGCGCGCTCCGCCCGGTCGAGCGGCGGAAGCGGCACGTCGAGCGCGAGGCCCTCCGGCGAGCGGTGGACCAACACCGACTGCGGTGCGCTGCGGAACAGGTTGTCGAGCTCCGCGACGAGGCGCGCGTCGGACACGAGCGGGCGCCCCAGGTCCGCGAGCTCCGCGCGCAGCTGCCACCCCGCGCCGCTCGCGACGCTCTTCCACCGCTCCCAGGCTGCCCCCTCACCGGTCGCGAGGGGCGGGACGAACGCCACGGACTGGCGGGCCCGCGCCGCGATGCGGATGGTGATGATCCCCGCGTCGGGGCGCACGCGCACCTCCGCGTGCCGCCCCTCGCGCTGCGCGCCGAACACCAGCCCCGCGCGGTCGCTGGCGACGCCGTGCCCGTGCTCCATCGCGATGGGCAGGAGCGCGTCCTGCCAAGGCCCGTGGCGATCCCGTCGGCGCCCGCCGAACGCGGCCCACGCGAGCCCGCCGACCAGGAGCGCGAGCCCAGCCGTCGCCAGCCCCGGCGGCACGAACACCTCCGCGGCGCGCGCGGAGCGCGTCGGAACCCCGGCGGACTCCAGCAGATCGCCCCACGGGAGCTCGGGGAGCGCGAGCGCGAGCAGGAACGCGCCGACGAGGGCGAGCAGAATGGGAGAGGTCTTCGACGTCACGGACGCCTCCGCGGCCGAGCCTACCCCGTCCGTGCGAGCCGCGCGCGAACGCCGTGTCCGGGCTTGCGCAACGGGGAGCCGCACGTTAGACGGCGGGGCCGTATTCGAGAGGTATCCGATGGCCCGCCGCTGCGACCTGACTGGCAAGCGCCCCAACGTCGCCAACAAGGTTTCGCACTCCAACATCAAGACGAAGAAGCGTCAGCTCCCCAACCTCCAGACCCGTCGGATCTGGTTCGCGGAGGAGAGCCGCTTCGTCACGCTCAAGCTGTCCACCCGGGCGCTGCGCACCTTGCGCTTCAAGACGCTCGGCGAGTTCCTCCGGGAAGAGGGCCTCACGCTCCAGTAGCCGTCCGGCGCCGCCCCCACTGAAGCGGGCGGCGCCGATTCGACCGCCCACGGATTCGACCGCCCACGGTTTCGACCACCCACGGATTCGACTGGTCAGATGCGGACGCACACCGCGTCGCCGACGATCTGCACGGGGTACACCGCGACGTCGCGCCCCGGCATCGTGAGGCAACGTCCGTCCCGAAGGTCGTAGCTCCACCCGTGGTACGGGCACGTCACGGCGCAGCCGTCCACGGTCCCCTCCCCGAGCGGACCTTGCGCGTGCGCGCACACATTCGAGATCGCGTGGTACGCCCCGCCCACGTTCGCGACGGCGATCGAGGTACCCCCGACGATGATCTCGATGATCCGGCCGGATTCGAGCGCGTCCTTGTGGAGCACCACCTCGAAGCCCTCGGGCGGCGTCACGTCGCGCGGCGGTTGCACCTTCAGCCCCAGCGCGCGCTCCGCGGGCTCGACCGGCGGCGCGGGCGGGGGCGCGGGGGTGGCGTCGCCGCCACCGAACATCGCGCGAACTCGAGCGCGCACGCCGTTCGGGCGCCCGCGGAACAGCGTGTCCAGCCGACCCATAAACGATTTCCTCCGCGGGCACGTAGCGTGACGTCGGGTAGAATGCTCGCGATGCGCGCCACCCCACTGCTGTCCCTCCTCCTCGTCCTCGTCGCCTGCGAGCCGCCTCCCCTGAGCGAGCTGGGCGCCGGCGGCGTCGCCGCCCCCCCGATCGAGATCACGTGGCCCAAGCAAGAGAGCGAGATGAACGGCTGCGAAGTGTTCGTCTTCGCGCTCAACGTCGACAACTTCACGCTGACCGACTTCCACGATCGTTCGCCTGCGGAAGGCGAGGGTCACGTCCACGTCATCTGGGAGCTCGCCGGCGACAGCAACTACACCTCGTCCGTCCAGCCATGGTGCGACGTGAACCTCGTCCCGTACAGCAACGCGGAGAACCCTCGCTTCGCGACCGCTGGCTCGCTGTTGGTGCGCGCCGGACTCTACGACTCGGCGCACGACCCCATCCTCGGGGATGACGGCCTGCCGATCGAGAGCGCCGAGATGTTCCTGAACTACGAGCCGGCCGAGACGTGCTTCTTCGTGGACGGTGGCATTGAGTACCCCTAGCCCCGTTGAAACAGGCGGACGACGCCGGTTTCACCTACAGCGCCTGCTCGGCGAGGGCACCTTCGGCACCGTCTACCTCGCGGAGATGGAGAGCGCGGGCGGCTTCAAACGTCGGGTGGCGCTGAAGCTGCTCAACGCCAATTGGGAGCCGGACTCCGACGCCGGACGCCGGCTGCGCGACGAGGCGCGGCTGCTCGGGCGCCTTCAGCATCGCCACATCGTCCGCGTCGACGACCTCATCCAGGTGGGCGGCCGTTGGGCCTTCGTGATGGAGTACATCGCGGGCGCCGACCTCGAGGCCGTCCTCGCCCACGCCATGAACCTCGGCCGCCCGCCGCCGGCGCGCGCCGTGCTGGACGTCGCGATCGCGGTCTGCGTCGCGCTGCAGGCAGCCTTCGACGCGCCGGACGCCGACGGTCGCCCGCTGCGGGTCATCCACCGCGACATCAAGCCGAGCAACGTGCGGCTCACTGCCGACGGCGACGTGAAGGTGCTCGACTTTGGCGTCGCCCGCGCGGACTTCGCGGGCCGCGAAGCGAGGACGGAGCGCGTCCGCTACGGGTCGATCGGGTACATGGCGCCGGAGCGCCTGCTCGGCGAGCCCGAGGAGATGGCGGGCGACATCTACGCCATCGGCGTGATGATGGTCGAGCTGCTCACCCTCCGGACGTTCGGCCGCTCGGAGCTCGCGCCGGACGCCCAGGCCGCCCAGGTCGCGGCCGCGCGCGACGCCGTCGGGGCCGCCCTCGACTGCGCGCCGCTCGCCGACCTGATCGCGCGTACGCTGGACTACACGCCGAACCATCGCCCGTCCGCGCGCGACCTGGAGCTCGCGCTGCGCGGGCTCAACGCGCAGCTCCCCGGCGACGACCTCGCGATCTTCGCCGGTAGTTTTCTCCCGTCCATCCCGGCGCCGGACGCCGAGGCCAGAGTCGCGCTGGTGCTCGACGAGGGCAGCGGAATGACCAACGCGATCAGCAAGGCGACGATCGTCGTGCCCTTGGCCGGGGACGCCGACCGCGCGCCGACCGACCCGGACGCGGCGTCGGTCCCGCCGACGCCGGCGCGCTCGATGACGCTCGCGGCCGCGGCGTTCGCATGCGTCGTCGCGATCCTCCTCGCCGTCTGGGCCTCGGGCGCGTTCACCCCCGCGCCGGACGCCGGGCCGCCGGTCGCGAAGCAGGCCCCTCCCCA
>CAMAXZ010000055.1 GCA_945862325.1 Klebsiella pneumoniae | reverse complement strand
CGGCATCGACTCGATCAAGCGCGTCGAGATCCTCTCCGCCCTCCGCGAGAAGGCCCCGAGCGCCCCCGAGGCCGACGCCGACACCATGGGCCAGCTCAAGACCCTCGGCCAGATCGTCGGCTTCCTCGGTGGCTCCGCCGCGCCCGCGGCGCCCGCCGCTCCGATCGCGACCCCGGCGCCCGCGCGCGCCGCCGGCCCCGACCTCAGCGCGCTCCTCCTTGAGGTCGTCGCCGACAAGACCGGGTACCCCGTCGAGATGTTGCGCCTCGACATGAACCTCGAGGCCGACCTCGGCATCGACTCGATCAAGCGCGTCGAGATCCTCTCCGCCCTCCGCGAGAAGGCCCCGAGCGCCCCCGAGGCCGACGCCGACACCATGGGCCAGCTCAAGACCCTCGGCCAGATCGTCGGCTTCCTCGGAGCCGAGACCCGCCCTTTCTGAGCGGGGAGGCCGGCGCCGCCGCCGCGACCTCCCCGACCGTCGACCCCGAGCCGGCCCTCCCGCCCGTGATGCGCGCGGTCGTGGTGCGTGAGGACCTGCTGCCGGCCGTCACGCGGGCCGCCCCGGGCCCCCTGGCGGTGATCGCGGACGCCGGCGGCGTGGGCGCGCGGCTCGTGGCCCGCCTGCACGCCCGCGGGGCCGACGCCGTGCTGTGCGCGTCGCCCGACGCGCTCGACGGCGCGCGCGGCGTCGTGTTCCTCCCGTCGCTCGACGGCGCCGACTCGGCGGCCGGCGTGCGCGCCCTGCACCTCGACGTGCTGCGCGCCGCGCAGCGGGCCGCGCTCGACCTCGCCTGGGTCACGGTCACCGGCCTGGGCGGCGACTTCGGCCTGCGCGGCGCGGCCGACCGCAACGCGGCGCTGATCGCGGGGGTCGCGGGCTTCACCAAGACCGTCGCCCTCGAGCACCCCGCGGGCTTCGTGCGCGCGATCGACCTCGCGCCGGGCGACGCCGACGCCCTCGCGGCGCAGATCGACGCCGAGCTCGGCCGCGCCGGGCCGGTCGAGGTCGGCGTCTCCGCGGACGGCGAGCGCTCGACGCTCGTGACCGTGGAAGCCCCGTTGCCGACGGGCCGTCCCGCGATGCGCCAGAGCGACGTGATCGTCGTGAGCGGCGGCGCGCGCGGCGTGACCGCGGCCTGCCTGGTCGCGCTCGCCAAGGCGGCGCAGCCGCGCCTGGTGCTGCTCGGCCGGAGCCGCATCGACGCGGAGGAGCCGCCGGCGGTCGCCGCGGCGAAGGACGAGGCGGGCATCAAGAAGGCCTTGTTCTCCCTCGATCGTTCCCTGGCCCCCGCCGAGCTGGGACGCCGCGCCGCGGCGGTGCTCGCGGCGCGCGAGGCGCGCGCGAACCTCGCCGCGATGGCGGCAGCAGGCAGCCAGGCGACGTACGTGGCGGTGGACGTGTCCGACGCCGCCGCGGTAGCGACGGTGCTCGACGAGGTACGTCGGTCACACGGCCCAATCACGGGGTTCGTCCACGGCGCCGGCGTCATCCAGGACAAGCGGGTTCGCGAGAAGACGGTGGCGCAGTACACCGCCGTGCTCAGTACGAAGCTCGACGGCCTGCTCGCCCTGCTCGACGCCACCGCGTCGGATCCCCTGCAGTGGATCGTCCTGTTCTCGTCGGTCGCCGCGCGCGGGGGCAACGTGGGGCAGTGCGACTACGCCCTCGCGAACGAGGCGCTCAACCGGGTCGCCGCGTTCGAGGCGGCGACGCGCCCGGGGTGCGTGGTGCGCAGCATCGGGTGGGGCCCGTGGGAGGGCGGCATGGTCACGCCGGCCCTCGCGAAGCAGTTCCACGCCATGGGCGTGCCCCTGTTGCCGATCGACGCGGGCGCGGAGACCTTCGTGCGCGAGCTCGCGGCGGGCCCGGGCCCCACGGAGTCGATCGTGGGCGGCGAGATCGCGCCTCCCCGAGAGCGGGCGCGGGCGCTCCGCATCGACGCGTCCACCGCGCCGCGCCTTGTCGACCACGCGCTCGCCGGGTCACCGGTGGTGCCCGCGGTGATGGCCGCGGACGCATTGTGGAGGATTGCACAGGATCTTCGGCCGAGGCAGCGCGTAGGGGCCCTGCGGGATCTGCGCGTGCTCAAGGGCATCGCCCTGCGGCGATGGGCCGCCGAGGGCGACGTGTTCGAGCTGCTCGCCGAGGTTCAGGGCGACGAACGGTCGATCGGCGTGACCCTGCGCACCCCCGAAGGCCCGACGCACTACCACGCCGTCGCGGAGCTCGACGGCGCGGCGTCGCCGCCCTCCGCGCCCCCGCCGTTGGGCGACGCGGCCGCGTGGCCACGCAGCATGACGACGATCTACGCCGAAAACGACCTGTTCCACGGGCCGTCGTTCCAGGCGCTGCGCGAGGTGCGCGTGGGCGACGCCGGCCTCGACGCCGTGCTCGCCGACGGCGCCGCGCTCGGGTGGGACCCGCAGCGCGGCGCGCTCGACGTGCCCATGTTCGACGGCGCGGTGCAGCTCGCCGCGCTCTGGACGCGCCACCGCCTCGGCGGGGCGTCCCTGCCGACCCGGATCCAGGAGATCCGCCGGTGGTCGGCCCCCGCGCCGGGCCCGGCCACGGCGCGGGTCCGCCCCGTGCGCGAGTCGCGCAGCGCCACGACGACCGACATCACCCTCGTCGATGCCAACGGCGCGGTGTTCGCCACGCTCCGCGGCGTCGAGATGCACGCGCTCCCCAGCGGCCGATACCCGACGGGAAGCGCGTCCGCGTGAAGGGGCCGATCGCCATCGTCGGGCGGGCGTGCCTCCTCCCCGGCGCCTCCAGCGTGGACGAGCTCGAGACCGCGGTCTTCGCCGGTCGAGACGCCGTGCGCCCGGCGCCGCCGCCGGGCCGGTTCCGCGCTCCGGACGCCGACATCCTGGGATCCGGGCCGGATCGCGCGTGGTCGCTCGCCGGCGGCTACGTCGCGCCCACGCCGCTCGACCTGTCCGGGGTGGACGTCCCCTCCCCCGCCGCCCTCGACCCGTTGTTCGGGTGGCTCCTGCACGCGGGCCGCGCGGCGCTCCTCGACGCCGGCGTCGAGCCGAGAGATCGTCGCCTCGCGCGCTGCGGCGCCGTGGTCGGCAACCTCGGGTTTCCGAACGAGGGGTTCTCGCGCTTCGGCGAGGCCGTGCGCCTGGAAGGCTGGGGCCTCGATCCGGGCGATCCGCGGAACGCGTTCACCTCGGGGCTGCCGGCGCAGCTCCTCGCGTCCGGGCTCGGGCTCGGCGGCGGCGGGTTCGCGCTCGACGCGGCCTGCGCGAGCGCGTTGTACGCCATCAAGCTGGCTTGCGACGCTCTCCACGCGGGCCGCGCCGATCGCATGCTCGCCGGAGCGGTGCAGCGCGCGGACAGCCTGTTCCTGCACATCGGGTTCTGCGCCCTCGGCGCGATGAGCCGCACCGGACAGTCGCGCCCCTTCCACCGCGACGCCGACGGCCTCGTGCCCGCCGAAGGGGCCGCCCTCGTCGTGCTTCGACGCCTCGAAGACGCGGTTCGCGACGGCGATCGGGTGTTCGGCGTCATCCGCGGCGTCGGGCTCAGCAACGACGGGCGCGCGCGAAACCTGCTCGCGCCGAGCGAAGAGGGGCAGATCCGCGCGTTGCGCGCGGCGTATGCGGCGGCTGGGCTGCGTCCGTCGGACGTGCAGCTCGTCGAGTGCCACGCGACGGGCACGCCGACCGGCGACAAGACCGAGATCGCGAGCTTGTCCCAGGTGTTCGGGGCGTCGCGCCCGCACATCGGATCCCTGAAGAGCATGCTCGGCCACCTCATCACGGCGGCGGGCGTCGCCGGGCTGTTGAAGGTGATCGCGGGCTTCCGTCAGGAGCGCATGCCGCCGACCCTGCACGCGGAGGACCCGATCCCCCAGGTGGCCGACGCCGGGTTCAAGCTCCTGCACGCGCCGCGCGAGTGGGACGCGCCGATCCGTCGGGCGGCGGTCAGCGCCTTCGGTTTCGGCGGCAACAACGCGCACCTCGTCGTGGAAGAGCACCGACCCGGCGCCCCGGTGTCGGTGGCGGTTCGTGAACCTCCGCCTTCGACCTCGATCGTCGTGATCGGCCTCGCGGCCGCCGACGGCGCGTCCGACCGCTGGGAGGACCTCGTCGGGCGCCCCGCGCCACGCCGCGCGACGGTCGATCTGCCCCTGGCGGGCTTGCGCTTCCCACCGAACGATCTGCGGGACTCCCTCGCCCAGCAGGCGCTCGCGCTCCGCGTCGGCGCCGACGCCGCCGCCGCCGTGCGGGTGCGGCCGGATCGAGGTCGCATCGGGATCTACGTGGGCATGCGCTGCGACGCGACCATCACGGGCTGGGGGCTGCGCTGGCGCGCGGGCGCCCTGACCGGCGCGACCGGGCCGCTGCTCGACGCGTTGCGCGACGCGGCGGCGCCGTCGCTCCGCGCCGAGCACGTCGTCGGGACGATGCCGAACATCCCTGCGAACCGCCTGAACGTCCAGATCGACGCCGGTGGCCCCGGCTTCACCGTGTCGGCAGAGGAGCTCAGCGGCGCCCGCGCCCTCCGCGCCGCGATGGACGCGCTCGCCGCCGGCGAGATCGACCTCGCCCTGGTCGGGGCGGTCGACCTCGGCGGCGATCCGCGCATGCGCGAGGCCCACCGACGCCTCGGCCACGCCGAGGGCGCGGGCACCCGCGACGGCGCAGCGTTCCTCTGCCTGACGACGGCGGCGCGCGCGACGGAGGTCGGCGAGTCGGTGCTCGCGACGATCGTCGACGTGCAGGTCGGCCGCGGAGCGCTCCCGTCGGTCGACGTCGGCGCCCCCGCAGAAGTGCCCGCGCGCCCCGACGACGCCGATGCCGCGCGCGTCCTCCTCGCCGTCGCGCGGGCGATCGCCGCGCACGCGGGCCACGTCCGCGTCACCGACGCGGCGTTCGGCGGCGAGTCCGCAGCGATCGTCCTCCGCACCGCGCGGCCCCCCGCCCCTACCGTCGCCCTCGCCGGCCCCGTCCTTTCCCTCCCCGCGCATCCGGAGCTCTCCGTGCCGCCTTCGCCGCCCGCCGACGCCACGATGTCGCCCGCGCCCGCCCTCCCGCGCAGCTCCGCCCCGCGGCCCACCTGGACCCGCGAACCTGCGGCGATCCCCCGCTCGGAGCCCGTCGCCCCCGTCGCGGCGGCGCCAGCCGACCGGCCCCCCGCGACCACCGCCGCCCACCCGTGGCTCGGCGCCCTCCTCGCGCAGCGCTCCGCCACCGCGCGAGCGCACGCGTCGTTCCTCGACGGCCACGCCGCACGGATGTCGGCGTTCCACGAGGCACACGCCGCACGAACCGCCGCGATCCCCACCGTGGTGTCGGGGCGCGGCCCGGCGTCGCTCCCCCCGCCTGAGTTCACCCCTGCGCGCCCCGCGCCAATCCAGGTCGCTCCCGCGGCCCCGGCGACGCTCGCGCCGCCGCCCGTCGCCCCTCGCGTGCCCGTCGCCGTACCCGCGCCGACCGCCCGTCCGACCCCTCCCGCGTCGGTCGCTCCGCCGACCCCACCCGAATCGGTCGCCGCGCCGGCGTTGGTCGCCCCTCCGGCCTCGGCCGCGCCGGGCCCGGCCGCGCCGGCGCGCGCCCGGCGCACCGGAGAGGTGCCCCTGCCGCCTGCCTCTCCCCTCGCCCCCTTCCCGAAGGCCGAGGATCTCCCCGGGCCGAAGCTCTCCCGCGCCGAGCTGGAGGACATCGCGTCCGGCCCGATCTCCCGCCACTTCGGCCCGGCCTTCGCCCCCCAGGACGCCTACGCCCGGGTCGTGCGCATGCCCGAGCCGCCGCTGCTCCTGTGCGACCGGGTCCTCGGCATCGCCGGCCCCCCGATGGTGCTCGGACGCGGGACCATCTGGACCGAGACGGACATCCGCGACGACTCGTGGTTCGTGCATGACGGCCACATCCGCGGCGGGGTCTTCATCGAGGCCGGTCAGGCCGATCTGCTGCTCGCGAGCTGGCAGGGGATCGACGTCAACCAGAACCGTGGGGAGCGGATCTACCGTCTTCTCGGCTGCGATCTCACGTACCGCGGCGGGCTGCCCGGCCCGGGCGACACCCTCCGCTACGACATCCACGTGGACGGCCACGCGCGGCTCGGCGCCATCCGGATGTTCTTCTTCCACTACGACTGCCGCGTCGACGACGCCCTGCGCCTGTGCGTACGCAACGGGCAGGCCGGGTTCTTCTCCGACGCCGAGCTCGCCGAGAGCGGCGGCGTGCTGTGGGACCCGGCGACCGAGCCGCCGACGTTCACGCGCCTCGATCCGCCGCGCGTCCCGTGCACGAAGTCTCGCCTGACGGAGGCGGATCTGCAGGCGTTCGCCGAGGGGCGCGTGGCCGATTGTTTCGGTCCGGGCTTCGAGCGCGCCTCGGCGCACACCCACACGCCGCGCATCCCCGGCGGCGACCAGCTCCTCCTGCACCGCGTGACCGACCTGGACGCCCGCGGCGGGCCCTGGGGCCGCGGCTACTTGCGCGCCGAGTGGGACGTGTCGCCGGACGATTGGTTCTTCCGAGGCCACTTCCACGGGGACCCGTGCATGCCGGGCACCCTCATGTTCGACGGGTGCCTGCACGCCCTCGCCGTGTTCCTGACCTCCCTCGGGTACACCCTGCCGCGCGACGGGTGGCGCTTCGAGCCGGCGAAGGAGGAGATGTTCCGCCTGCGCTGCCGCGGGCAGGTCGTGCCGGGGTCCAAGCGGCTCATCTACGAGCTGTTCGTGCAGGACGTTCACGCCGGCGACGACGGGACGCCGCCCTACGTGCGCGTCCAGATGTTGTGCACGGTCGACGGATTGAAGTGTTTCCACGCCGACGCGCTGACGCTCGAGCTCGTTCCGGACTACCCGATGTCGCGCATGCGGGAGCTCCCCCTCGTGCCGGCGCGCGGCGCGCCTCCGGCGTGGGACCACCGCTCCCTGCTCGCGTGCGCCTGGGGACGGCCTTCCGAGGCCTTCGGCGCGATGTACGAGCGCTTCGACGCGGGCCAACCGGTCGCTCGCCTGCCCGGTCCGCCCTACCACTTCATGTCCCGGGTCACCCGGGACGCCCCGGCGCACCGAGGGGCGTTCAAGGCCGGCGCGTCGATCGAGGTCGAGTACGACGTCCCGCCGGACGCGTGGTACTTCGAACAGAACCCCGCGCGCACGATGCCGTTCGCGGTCCTGCTCGAGGCGGCGCTCCAGCCGTGCGGCTGGCTCGCGTCGTACATCGGCTGCACGCTCACCACCCCCGACGCCCTGCTGTTCCGCAACCTCGACGGCGACGGGCGCATCCATCGCGCGGTCACCCCGGACACCGGCACCCTCGTCACCACGGTCGACAGCACGCGGGTCAGCCGCTCCGGCGGCATGATCATCGTCGGGTTCAAGGTGCGCATGCGCACCCTCGCCGGGGACCCGGTCTACGACCTGGACACGGTGTTCGGGTTCTTCCCGCCCGAGGCGTTCGCGAAGCAGGCGGGCGTGGGCTCCACCGCGGCCGAGCGCGCGTGGCTGACCGCGCCCGGGGGCCTCGACGTCGATCTCCGCAGCCGGCCGACACGTTGGTTCGAGGGTCCCCTCGCGTTGCCCGGCGCGCAGCTCCTGATGATCGATCGCCTGACGGGGCGGTGGACGGAGGGCCCGGAAGCCGGCGCCGCGGGGCTCGGGCGCTGGCGCGCGACCAAGCACGTCGATTCCCGAGACTGGTTCTTCAAAGCTCACTTCTACCGCGATCCCGTGCAGCCGGGCAGCCTCGGGATCGAGGCGATGATCCAGCTGCTGATGGCGGCGATGATCGACGGCGGGGCCGGCGACGGCTTCGCCGCCCCGGTGTTCGAGCCGGTGGCGAGCGGCGAGACGCTCGGGTGGAAGTACCGGGGACAGGTGGTGCCCGAGAACCGCGAGGTCACGGTGGAGGTCGAGATCACCCGCCGCGACGGCGCGCTCTGGGTGGCGGACGCCTGGCTGTGGGTGGACGGCCTCCGCATCTACGCCGCGAAGGACCTCGCGGTCCGGGTCGTCGAGCGCAGCAGCGACGGCGGCGGGCGTCGGTTCACGGTGCCCGTGCCCTACGACCACGCGCCCACCTTCGTCTTGCCGTCGCTCCCGATGACCTCGATGGCGATGCTGGCGCTCGCGGCCGGCGGCGGGCGCGCGCTCACGGAGGGCACCGCGTCGCGGTGGCTCACGTTCCCGAACGGGCCTCGCGTGGTCGACGCGCGCGTCGCGCACACCCCGGAGGGGGAGCGTGTCACCCTGAGCACCGAAAACGGACCGTTCTTTTCGGCCCTCGTACGCGCCGGCGGCGACGCCGCGCGCGTGGCGCCTCCCCCGCCCCTGAAGGACCCGAAACCCGGCCCCGACGGCGCGGCCCTCTACGCCTCGGGCCGGCTCTTCCACGGCGCGGGCTTCCACGTCGTCGAGCGCGTCGTCGCGACCGGGGTCGGCGGCGCCACCCTCCTGCTGCGCCCGGCGGCCCCGGACATCCTGCTCGACGGTGTCACCCACGGCGTCCCGCACGACGCGATGGAGACCTGGGCGCCGACCTTGCCCGCTGGCAAGGTGGCCTATCCGTGGCGGCTGGAGTCCTTGTCGCTCTATGGCGCCCCGCCGTCGCGCCCCGTCCGCGCCGAGGTCCGCCTGCGGGGGCTCGTCGGCGACCGCCTGGTGCGCATCGAGGCGTGGGTCTACGACAACGCCGACGCGCTGGTCGCCCACTTCGTCCTGCTCGAAGCCCTGCTCCCGAAGGGGCGCATCGGGGCGGCGGCGCCCGCAGACCGGCGCGACTTCCTGCTCGGCGCGGTCGTTCCGGGGGTCGCACTGTCGGCGATCGACGGCGACACCGCGGTGCTCACCGTCGAAGAGGTCGCCGGGTCCGACTGGCTGCCCGGCACCGTCGCGCGGGTGTTCGGCGCGGTGGAACCGCGGATAATCGCCGCGAAAGAGCTCGGCGCGGCTCGGCTCGGCGCGCATCCCCGCGAGGTGAGCGTGAGCCAGGGCGACCGTGGGCTCGTTGCGCGCGCGGCCCGGCGGCCGGTGCGCAGCGTGGGGCTCACGGACGAGGGCGTGGCGGTCGGCGTCGCGCGGATCCGCGCCGCGGAGCCGAGCTTCGACCTCGATCCGACCCTCGACTGGTGGCGTGCGCGCCTCGGAGGTCGCGCGTGGCCCGGCGAGGCCCTCTACACCGCGCTCGCCCGGAGCTTCCTCGCCGACGTTCACGTCGCGGCTCCGGAGGCCCTCGCGGCCGCGCGCGGACAGCCTCTCCTGTTCCTCGCGAACCACCAGAATTACCTCGAGTCCGCGCTGCTCACGCCCATCCTCGCGCCCCTGCTCGGCGCGCCGGTGCGCGCCCTGGCGAAGGTCGAACACCAGGATCGTTGGCTCGGCCAGCTGCACGCCTTGTTCACCCGACACCCCGACGCGCCGTCGGCCGACCGCATCGTGTGGTTCGATCAATCGGACCCGGCGTCGCTCCCGTCGATCGCGCGCGCGGCGCTCGAGGCGGGCCCCCTGTTGGTCCACGTCGAAGGGACGCGCCAGACCGAGCCCGGGCAGCCGATCGCGGCGCTCAGCTCGGTCTGGGTCGACCTCGCCGTCACCCAGGGCGCGGCGATCGTGCCGGTCGCGTTCCGCGGGGGGCTCACCGGCGGCGTACGCCACGACCTGCCGCCCGCGCCGCAGGTGCACTGGGTGGGCGCGCCGATCGAAGCCGCGGTGCTCGCGGCCCTGCCCTACGCCGAGCGCCGTCGCCGGGTTGCGGCCGCGATCGACGCGCTCGGAGCGCCGGAGGTGGCGGCCGCCCCGACGCTCGGGGGCGCGGTGCCGGAGCGCCTCCGCGCCGCTGTGCTGGAGCACGCGCCGCAGCTCTCGAAGACGCCCGCCTCCGGCACCGCCGACGCGTGGTGGGCGGCCCTTCGGCGGATGACCGGCGTCGGGGACCGCTGAGCGCCGGCCCGGGATACGCACGTTCATCCTCACGAGGTGTCCGTGCTCGTACTTGCCTTCGCGTTGTTCGCTTGTGTCCCGCCCGCCTCGAACACGGGGGGCTCCCGACCTGACCCCGACGACGACTCGGGCACCGCCGACACCGACGACACCGACGACACCGACGACACCGACGACACCGACGACACCGACGACACCGACGACTCGGGCGACGCCGACGTCGACGGCGACGGCTTGACCACGGCGGAAGAGGCGGCGCTCGGCACCGACCCCGACCTCGCCGACTCCGACGGCGACGGCTTCGACGACGGCCAGGAGGTCGACGGCGGCACCTCGCCGACGTGGGCGTGGTCGCGCCCCTTCGAGCAGGGCGACTACCTCGTCGGCGCGTGCCCGACGCACCCGTCCACCGATGTCGGGCCGACCGGCACGGGCGCGTACGGCGGCACCGAGTGGGACGCCTACCAGGAAGGCGACGTCATGCACAACCTCGCCGAGGGCGGCATCGACTCGTTCGGTCAGGAGGTGCCCCTTTACGCCTTCTGCGGCAACTACGTGGTCGTGACCCAGAGCGCCGAGTGGTGCGGCCCTTGCCAGGCGCTCGCGGCGGAGATGGCGTCGGACATGGACAAGGTGCAGGCGGAGTACCCGAACTTCACGTTCTTCGAGCTCATCTACCAGAACAATTCGGGCGCGACGCCCGGGAAGCGCGTCCTGTCGAGCTGGTCCGACGAGTTCGGTCTGGACGGCATCCCCGTCGTGGCCCCGGAGGACAACACCGCCGCGGACATGTCGTGGATCAACGCGTCCGGCGGCATCCCCGCCACGCTGCTGCTCGCCCCCGACATGACGGTCATCTGGTCGGGCATCCAGCACCCGTCGGAGTACTACCTGGCCAGCGCGCGACAGATCAAGGACGCGATCGCCGACTACGAAGCGTCGCGGTGAGCGGGGTGTACGCCATGTTCCTCATCCCCGTCCTCGCGTTGAGCGCCTGCGGCATCCCGGCGAAGCCGTTTGACCTCGTGGTCGCGTCGAACGTCGACCTCGCGTCGTTCGAGGCACACAGCATCTTGCAGGTTCGTATGGAGGCGCAGAGCGGGTCGGTCGCGTCACAGATGCCGGCCGACGCCGAATGCCTGCTCGACCCTGGATATTGCGAGCTCGTGCCGGATGCGTCGGGGATGGGCGGGGGCTCGTTGACGGGCATCGTCTGGCTGGACCTCGACGGCGACGACGACGGCGACCCTCAGCGCGCGCTGCTCGATCACGACCTGATCGGGGACTTCCGGCTCGACGTTCGTGATCTACCCTACGACCACCCGCTGGAAGTGGTGCTGGACGAGCCCGAGGCGATCTACGACGCGGAGTGAACCACGATCCGCGTGGGCCAACCGAGGCCGACCTCGCGCGCGATCCGGCGGCGTGGTCGAGGCGTTACTCGCGCATCCCGACGCTCATCGGCGGGAAGAAGCGAAAGGTCCCGGACGCGACTTTGCAAGCGGCAGAGCGCCTCGGGTGGGCGAAGTGGTACAACTCCTACGTCGAATGGTCAGGGACGGCACGCGTCCAGGTGGGGGCGATGAGGTTCGGCGCTCCGGTCAGGGCGCCTCGGGCCCGCCGTCCGACGCCGTCGCAGGCTCGACCACCTGCACTTTGGGAAAGTAGGTCCGAAAGCGAGCCGCATCTCGGGTGAGGACCACGAGGTCGTCCACGGCGGCGTGCGCGCCAATGTAGAAGTCGGGCAATGGACTGGATCGGGTACCGCCACGCTGCCGGTACGCTCCGAAGCACCTTCCTGCGAGGAAGCCTGCGTGCCACGGCAGTGGCAGCCGGACCCAATCGGGTTCTGGGAGAGCAGCGTCGAGCACCTCCACACGCGGGAAACCGACCGCGAGCTCGGCGTAGATGATCGGATTGATCGCCAGCGGGCCCTCCGCCGCGCAGCGGGCGAGCATGTCTGCAGACCAGCCGAACCAGATCGGATCGCGGGAGAGTACGTCCACGATCACGTTGGTGTCGACGAGGAAGCGCCTCACTCCTCGCCCCGCGTGAGCGCCATCAACGCCTCGGTCGACGGACCCGTGTAGGGCGCCGCGAGCAGGTGTGCCAGGACGCGTTTGCTCCGCTCCTCGTTCCCCCGCGCTTTCCGGAGATGCACGACATCGCCGACAACCTCGAACTCGACCTCACTCTCGGGCTGGATGTCGAGCTTCTGGCGGATCTCGATGGGGATGGTGACCTGACCTTTGCTGGTAACGCGCACCCGGGCCTCGGTAATACCCTCAAGGTATTACTCCTACCGCCGCCGCCGTCAAGGTGCTCAGGTCGGCTCGGGGTCCGCCTTGGGGTGCTTGCCCGCGAACGTGTGGCTGGTGGGCGGGAACCACGGGAGCGCCTTCAACGCCATCAGCGCCGCGAACAGGTTCGTTGGCGACCGTGTCGTTCACGACGAGGTCGAAGGCGACCGCGTACATCAGTCGGCTTCGGGATGCCTGAGCGGCGGTAGGACCCAACGAGATCCTCGGGACTGGGTACGGCGGTGAAGGCGCGCGCAGGGATCGACGGTCGATCATCCCCGCGGCCGCGGCGGGCGTCCACGACGGGACCGGACCCGCCGCCCTCCGCGACGCGGTCGAGCGCGGTCATGGCCCCTGCGCCCACCCTCACGACCTTCCCAGATGGAGGT
The DNA here is from genome assembly GCA_945862325.1 of Klebsiella pneumoniae. Classification (GTDB taxonomy): domain Bacteria; phylum Myxococcota_A; class UBA796; order UBA796; family SXON01; genus CAMAXZ01. The sequence goes on along the minus strand of CAMAXZ010000055.1, from coordinate 16,775 downwards.
CACGTTCCTTCAAAGGAGGGAGTTGGCCACGATGACCCAATCGGCCCGCCGAAGGGATCATCGGCGCGCTATCGGGTGAGGTTGGAGGCGCCCGTGAACCGTCCGCGAGTGCGTCGGGTCAGCGCAACAGCGATTCCCAGGGATTGACGATCACGGCTCCGGTACCCTCGAAGTCGGCGACGTTCCGAGTCGCGAGCTTCAGTTGGTGACACACCGCGGTGGCTGCGAGCAGGGAGTCGATCGGCGGTCTCACGCGGCCTGCGCGACCGGAAGCCGCGCTGATCGCGCCCCACCGCAGCGCGACCGCCTCATCGACAGGGAGGATACGGTCGGCGAAGGTCGCCCGCAGCTCGTCCAGCCACGCCTCGACACGTACCTTCCTCGGTCCGTCCTCCAACAGGTCGGCGCCCTTCTTGATTTCGCCCAGCGTGAGCACCGAGAGCCGCAACGCGTCGTCATTCACCGAGTCCAACCAGGTCAGAATCCTTGGGTCCGGCGCAGGTCTGGCCAGCTCGGAGACCACGCAGGTGTCGAGCAGCATCATGGGAGCACGACGTCGGGTCGCTCGCCGACGTCACGGGACAGGTCGACCCCTTCGAGGGGAGCCGAGCGGAGGAACGCCTTGAAGCTGGGCGTAGGCCCGGTGACACGGCGCCACGTGTCGATGGCGACGACCACGACCACGGGCTCGCCTCGGCGAGTCACCGTCTGCGGGCCGGATTGCAGCGCCTCTTCGACCACCTCGCTGAAGCGGTTCTTGGCGTCCTGAAGTTGCCAGGCGGTCGACATGCGAATACTCCTGTCTAGACCGTCTAGATAGCACCGGTCTTACGAAGGGTCAAGTCCCCGGAGTCGGCCGCGCAGTCGAGCGCGTTCATGACCCGTTCGCCCACCCTCACGATGGCCCTGGTCGCGGTCACGGTCCTTCAATGGGGCGAAATGGCTACCATGATCCGTTCGGGCCGCCCTCGGGTGCTTGCTCGCGAAACTGTGGCTGGTGGGCGTGCGGGAGGGTGGGGAGGCCGAGATCGAGGTTGGCCGCGCGCTCTGCGCCGCGCGGCTCGGTTCCCGCCAGCTGAGGGCGCAGCGTGCGGGACACCGCGCCCAGCGTCACGTGTCCGCCGCCCGCCGACGCGCGAGCCTGTCCCGCTCATCGTGCAGCCACCGGGCGAGCTGCTCCTCGGATGGGAGCACGGTGAGATATCGCGACACGAAGACCGCGCGCGGAAGCCCGGCAGTGGCGTAGTGCACCTTCTCCTCGTCCTTGTCCGCACAGAGCAGGAGCCCGACGGGGGCGTTCTCTTCGGGACGGGCGAGGTTCTCGGCGATGTAGTTCAGGTAGAAGTGCATCTGCCCGGCGTCCGCGTGGTCAAAGCGTCCGATCTTCAGGTCGATCGCCACGAGGCAGCGGAGCCCGCGGTGGAAGAACAGCAGGTCGAGGTGGTGGTGTTCACCGCCCACGGTGATGCGAACCTGCCGATCCACGGAGCAAAAGTCGCGCCCGAGCTCGCGGAGGAACTCCTGCAGGTGATCCAGCAGGGCGGACTCCAGTTGTGCCTCGGTGAAGGCCGGGGGCGCGGGCAGGCCAAGGAATTCGAGCACGTACGGGTCTCGCAAGATTGTCGCTGGCGACTCCTGGAGCGCCCCGTCGCGCGAGAGCGCCATCACCCCGCTCCTGTCCTTCGAGAGGCCGACCCGTTCGTAGAGCATCGAGTTGACCTGCCGCTTGAGCTCGCGGATCGGCCAGCCCTCCTTGAGGAGTTGAATCTCGTAGAAGGCGCGCTTCAGCGGGATGTCAATGCGACTCAGCTCCAAGAGGTGAGAGAAGCTGAGCGAGGCGAACAGGCGCTCGGTCCAGGCCGCGTCCTGCCAGGGGAGGCGTTCCAGGGCGACCGTGCGCAGGCCGAGGGCCGGGAAGCCCGCGGCCGCGACGCGGACCGCCAAGGCAGATCCGGCAGATGCCGTCTGCCGGATCTCGCGGGGGATGGATTCGGCAGACGGCGTCTGCCGAATCGGCCCGAGCACGGCAAGCACTGCTCGTTCTGGATCGAGGTCCGGCCAAGTGAGCGCGAGCTGACGAAAGTTTTTGAGATTCCGGGCAGACAACCCTCGAACGCCGGTACCGTCGAGTTCTTCGGCGAGGCGCTCGATGACGGCCTCGCCGTAGGCGGCCCGGTCTGCCCCGTGCTGCTCGTACTCCACGATCCAAGCCCCGACGAGCCAGCTCCGCAGGACGAGGAGGCGATCCACCCGCCGCGGCGGCCTGTGCTGACCGGGTGATCGCGGCGATGTCGGCTACGAGAGTGGCGAAGTCCATCGCCGACCCTATCCCGGTGGGGCAACACATGCGACGAACCTTCCGCCTTCAAGGGGGTGAAACAGCGAGTACGACCACGACCAGCGGAACGACGGCGGGTGCCGCGCGTGTCGCCGAGCGAGCCGGTCAGGCGTGGGCCGGCCACGGGACGTTCGGGAGAACCTGAGTCACCGTTTCGTGGACATGCGCGGGCGGCAGCGAAACGATCGATTACTGGTCCGCGTTCAACCTTTGCTTTCGCCTACCATGATCCGTTCGGCCCGCCAAAGGGGTCGTCGGCGCGCTATCGGGTGGCCGTCGGGGCGCAGATCAACCGTCCCCGCCCTCGCCGACGCGACGTTCACAACGCATAGGGTACCTCCACGCCAGCGTCACCAGCTCGGAAGTCCCGGGTGTTCCGGGTGACGAGCGTGCGACCGTGCACGCGAGCCGTCGCGTAGACGATGGCGTCCGGGAGTTTGAGGCGACGGGCCCGACGGAGGCCGACGGTGTCTTCCGCCACCTCGGTATCGACAGGGAGGACCACGAAGGCGGCGAGGAACCCACGAATCGCCGCCTCCTCTTCCGGTGAAGAGGCCCCGGTCATCACCTCCATCCAGCTGACGAGGCTGATCGCGGCCCCCGCGACGCCCGACAGGTAGGTACGGGCCTGCTCCCGCCCCGAGAGGAAGTCGATCAGGATGCACGAATCGATGAGCACGCTCATCGGTCGTCCCACTCGGCCCTCAGCCGCTCCTGCTCGGACAGTCCGTCGAGGCCGCGGCCGCGCCAGAGCCCGAACGCGGCATCGACGGCCGTGCGAACCTCGTCCTCGTCCCGTAGGAGGCCAGCCACTGCCCGGCGGACGGCCTCCGCTCGCGTCATGCCGCGAGTGCGCCGCCACGCATCGAGGGCGCGAAGCTGCTCGTCAGGAATTTCGATGATCGTGCGCATGCCGTCATCATATGACGGCATCACGGGCCGGTCAAGGCCGACGTCATGGACGGCCACCGCCCGCGTCCCTCGCAGGTCTGCGATCACCGCCGACCCCGCCGTCATGATGGGCAAGCCGATCGTCCGCGGCACTCGGCTCACGGTCGAGTATATTCTCGATGAGCTGGCAGGGGGGCTCACGGTGGACGAGCTCGTGGCCTCACACCCGCGGCTCACCCGCGACGACATTCAGGCGGCGCTGGCCTTCGCGGCTGAGTCCGTGCGTATGGAGCGCTTGGGCGCAGTCCAGCACGCCGTGTGATCCTGGCGGACGAGAACATCTTCGGTGCCGTGGTAGCGAGGCTCCAGGCGGACGGACACGACGTGGAGTGGATTGCAGAGCTCGCGCCGTCCATCGCGGATGTGGACGTGCTCGGCCGAGCGGTCGCCGTTGGTCGGGTGCTCCTCACGGACGACAAGGACTTCGGCGAGCTTGTCGTCCTCGAATCCAGGCCCCACCGCGGCGTCGTCAGGGACGTCGTCGTTGCACTGGGCGCCCACCAGTACGTCGTCGAAGCCGTCGGCGTCGACGTCCCCTGCTGTGGACACGGCGTACCCGGCCCAGTCCCCGTCGCTTCGTCCGCTCAGCTGCACGTCCGCCGCGTTGACCGACCGGCTCTCCGGCGCGCCCGAGCAGAACCAGATGTAGGCCTCGCCCGCCAGGGAGTTGCGGTACGCGCCGACCAGCACGTCCGCGTACCCGTCGCCGTTCACGTCGCCAGCGGTCACCGCGGCGGATCCCGCACCGGTGTACGTCGCGTCGGCGGCGCCGAGCGACATCGACTCGAGCGCGCACGGGCGCGCGGAGGCGTCGCAGTTGTCGTCGACCCCGTTGCGGCACACCTCGTTCGCATCGGGTCGGACGGTCGCGTCCGGGGACCCATGCATGTTCGTGCCCGCTTCCGTTCCCGGCGAGCCTATCCGATCGCGACCACCTCGACGATCGGCCCGTCGGGGTTGGTGTCGGCCCGAAGGTCGACGCGGGCTTCGATCGCCCAGGTCCCGACGTCGATCTCCCCCTCCTCGAGCGAGTCGCCCCAGACCTCCGCCTCCGCCCGCACAGGAAACAACGTCTGTCGGATCTTCCATTGGTGAGGGCCATCCGACACCACCCGCGTGTGCGCGGCGAGGCGGGCGTGGGCGTCGTCGGCGACGCCGCCGTGCTCGGCGACGAACGGACGGAGCGCCGCCTCCAGGTCCTCTGGCCCCCAGGGACCGTCCGGCGCACGCCGGAGCCCCGCCGAAGCTTCCTCCCAGTCTTCTCGCGCGAACGCCCGCACGAGCGCGTGCAGCTCGGCGCGCACCCGCGCGAGGAACGACCGACGGTCCTCCGAGATGTCGATCGGCTTCGGCACCTCCGTGGGACCGTCGGCCCCGGAGGCGAGCGTCTCCCACTCCGTCAGCAGGCTCGCGTCGGCCACGCCGATGGTCGCGCGTAGCCAACCACACACGTCGAGGTAGGACTCGGTGCGGTGTTCCGCAGGGACGTTCTGGATCATCGCGCGATACGCCTCGGAGAGGTATCGCAGGAGGACCCCCTCCATCCGCTGGAGGCCGAGCTCCTTGACGTACTCGGCGAAGCTGGCGCGCGACTCCGCCATCTCGCGCACGATCGACTTTGGACGTAGGCTCTCCCCGCCGACCCAGGGCCGTTCGTGCGCCCATGGGTTGTAGATCGCGTAGAGATCTTCGGCCTCGGGCTTCGGCCACGTGACCGCCTCCAACAGCGGCTCGCGATCCTCGAACGGAACACCCTGGGCCTTGAGCTCCGCGAGCAATGCCTGCCGCGCGCGGCCCTGCTGGACGAAGAGGATGGCCTTGGGGTTCTCGAGGATGGCCTCCACGCGGGTGACGACCCGCAGCGCGTGATCCGGCGCGTCGCGATCGAGGAACCCGAGCGCGTACGGCACGAAGAGGGACAGGCTGTGGTGAAGCGAGAAGTCCGCCTGCAAATCGGCGTCGAGGGTCATCGTACCGTCCGACGCGGGCTGCACGATGCCGGCTTCGATCAGCGCGTCGAGCACCACGCGAACCTGCCGCCGCATCGCGTCCTTCTCGGCGTGCGTGGAGTGCGACGTGTCGATGAGCGCGATGAGGTCGTCGACCCCGCGGGCAGCGTCGCCGTCGCGCTCCTGGGCGCGCTGCATCATCAGCAACACACGACCGTGGTCGACGCTGAACCGGCTCTCGAGCCGCTCCGGCGGCGCCTCGACGAGGCGCTGGAACGTGGTCACGTCCCAGTGTTTGTAGCCCTTCTGCGGTGGCTGCGCCTTCACGAGCTTCTTCCGCTTCTTCGGGTCGTCCCCCGCCTTCGACTCGGCCCGGAGGTTCTCGATGATGTGCTCCGGCGCCTGCACCACCACGAAGCCCTCGGTGTCGTACCCGGCGCGCCCGGCGCGGCCGGCGATCTGACGGAAGTCGCGGACCTTGAGGACGTCCACGGTCTCGCCGTCATACTTGCAGAGCTGGGTGAACAGCACGCTGCGGATGGGCACGTTGATGCCGACCCCGAGGGTGTCGGTGCCGCAGATGATCTTGAGGAGGCCCTTCTGCGCGAGCTTCTCGACGAGCAGTCGATAGCGCGGCAGCAGCCCGGCGTGGTGCAGGCCGATGCCGTGCAGGACGAAGCGCCGCATCGTCACGCCGAACGGGCTGGTGAAGCGGAAGTCGCGGGTGGCCTCGATCAAGGCGCGCTTCTCGTCCTTGGTGCACCAGTCCGTGCTCATCAGCGCCTGCGCCTGTTCGGTGGCCGACGACTGCGTGAAATGAACGAGGTACACCGGCGCGCGGTCGTGTCGGACGAGGTCGTTGATGCGCTCCAGCAGGGGGCTCTGAGAGTACACGAAGTGAAGCGGAACCGGGCGATGCACCCCTTTCACCTCGGTGACCGGCCTCCCGGTGCGGCGCTCGAGGTCCTCGCGGATGGCGCGCGTGTCTCCGAGGGTGCCCGACATCAACAGGAAGGTCGTGTCGGGGAGGGTCAACAGCGGCGCCTGCCACGCCCAGCCGCGTGACGGATCCGCGTAGTAATGAAACTCGTCCATCACGACGCTCTTCGCGGCGGTGCCGGCGCCCTCGCGCAGCGCGAGGTTCGCCAGGATCTCGGCGGTGGCGCACACGATCGGCGCGTGACGGTTGATCGCGCCGTCGCCGGTCGCCATCGCCACGTGCTCCGCGCCGAAGGTGCGGCACGCCGAGAAGAACTTCTCGCTGACGAGCGCCTTGATCGGGGCGGTGTACCAGGTGCGGCCGGTCTCGGCAAAGGTCTTGAAGTGAAGGGCGGTGGCGACGAGGCTCTTGCCGGACCCGGTGGGGGTGTCGAGCACCACGTGGTGGCCGGTCCACAGGGCGAGGATGGCCTCCTCCTGGTGCGGATAGAGGCGAAAACCGGCGTCTGACGCCCATGACAGAAACGCGTCCAGCGCGTCGTCGGGAGAGGCGAAGCCGGCCTCTGGCACACGGGTGTCGAGGCGCACGTCAGACATCGGTGCGGGCTATCAAGGATCGGGCCGCGGAGCGCCGGGGAGCGCGTGGTAGTCTGCCGGGATGGATCGCCTGGCGCGCCACGAGAACGCCCTCCTCGCCGCTGGCAGGTGTCGCGCTTGCGCCGAGCCGGTCGCGCCGCGGGCGATCGTCCGCGGGGACGACTGTCCGCGCTGCGGGGCGCCGCTGACCTGGAACGCCGACGGCGCGGCGTCCGACGCCTTCGAAGCCGTGGTGCGGCGCTGGCGCGCCCGCGCCGTGGTGATCTACACCGTGGCCGGCGCCGCGAGCCTCATCGGCGGGAACGTGCCGTTGCTGCACGCGATCCTCACCTTCACGGCGTTGCTCCTCGTCAATGTCGGCCTTCTACGCGGCGCGCTCGGCTGGCTGACCGGCGCCCGCGCCCTGTTCGCGCGCGTGGGCGTGCGCCTGCTCTTCGCCGCGATCGCCGCGTCCAACCTCTTCCTCGACCTGCTGCTCCTGCCGCTCCCCGGCGTGCGCGCCGTCGTGCTGGCCGGCGCGGGCCTCGTGTCCCTCCTGCTCTTCGTCGAGCTCTCCTTGTGGATGCTGCGGACACGCCTCGCGTGGGACCGCGCGCACGCGCCGCTGAAGGTCCTCGAGTGGATCCTCCCCGCGACCCTGCTCGGCGGGCTCATCGCCGGCGTGCTCGGCCTGAGCCTCGCGCTGACCGCCGTGCTCTATGCCCTGGCCAGCGTGCAGCTCTGGGGCGTCTCCGACATCGCCCGTTTCCTCCTGGATGTGCAATGAACCTCCCTGGTCAGCTCGTCGCGTTCCTGGCGCTCACGTTCGGGCCGGCCATCACGTCCGCGGCGCGCCCGGCGGTCACCTTCGCCGCCGTCCAGCTCCTCGTGGCGGGCGCCGTCCGCTTCGACCTCGCGTCGCTCCCTCCGGCGATGGGGTGGCTCATCAGCATCCCCGCGATCGCCGTCGCGCTCACCCTCGCCGTCCTCGAGACCGCCGCCCACCACGACGGAACGATCGCGGACCTGGTCCAACGCGCGGGGCTGCAGCACCTCCTCGGCGCGTTCGGCGCCTTCAGCTCCGCCCTGCTCTTCAGCGCGATGGGCTTGCCGGAGGAAGAGGCGGCGCGTCTCGGAGACGCCGGACCAACCGGCGACCTCGCGGCGGCGACCTACCTCGTGGCCTCCGCCGAGGTGCCGACGGCGACGAAGGTCGGCGTCCTCGGCGCGGCGCTCGGCGTCAACCTCGGGCTCTCGTGGGTGCGCGGCGCCATCGTCCAGGCCCTCGCGGACGTCGAGCTCCACGCGTTGTGGGCGCGCCTGGAGACCGGCGGGGTGCTCGTCGTGCTCGCGCTCGTGATCGTCCTGCCGTGGTTCGCGTTCGCGCTCCTCGTGCTCGCCGCGCTGGCGATGGCGCTCGTCGGCCTCTCGGTGCGGGCCGCTTCGTACGTCGCGGATCGCCGCGCCCGCGTGGCCTGCGAGCGCTGCGGGCACCGCGTGCGCGCGGAGGCGTCGCGATGCCCCTCGTGCCACGGCGCGCGCACGCCCACCGTCTGGCTCGTCGCGGACGCCACGGTCGGCCAGCGGTTCGCGGCGTTGAAGACCAGGTTGTTCCCGCATCCCGAGCCGTCGGCCGCCACCTGACTCACTCCGCGAGCCACCGATCCTGGTGCTCGAAGATGTCGTCGATGCCGACGCGGGTCGTGCCGAGGATGAGCTCGTCGTCGAAGTCGACCCCCGTGAACGTGGTCTGCGCCCACGACGACATCATCCGCAGCACGCCCTCGTCGCGCGTCAGCCAGAACTCCACCGACGCGCTCTGGTCGACCCGTGCGCCGCCGACCTCGCCTTCGCACGCCTCTTCGATCCAGCTCCGCGCGAGGACGGCGGCGCGACCATCTTCAAGGACCAACGTTCGGTAGTCCTTCCGCAACCGGCACGTGACGCTCATCAGGACGTTCTCCTTGACGAGGTCGTTGACGGTACGGAGGCGGTCGCAGCCCCGCCAGCACGTGTCGCCCTCGACAAAGGTACGAACGTACGAATTCGGTGACTGGGGCTCGACCTCGGTGTGGTCGTCGAGGAGGGCGATCGTCGTGTGCGCATCGAGGTCGAACGCGCTCGTTCGGGTCACGGCGACGCGGAGCATGTCCGTGGGGGACGCGCCGTCCGGCCACTCGAGCGCGGCGACGTCGTCGGCCGTGAGCGGCTCGGGGGTGAGCGCGCGGTCCGCGGCCTCCGGAGCGTCGAGGTCGAGCTGCTCGTCCACGCCGGCCTCGAGCACCGCGACGGTGGCCGCGAGCTGAGCGGCGTCGTCCTGGTCGAAGTTGCGGAACGCGAAGCGGAGCGCCTCGGCGAAGTCGGGCGGCGCGGCAGGACTCGGTGTACACGCGAGCAGGAGCAGCATGGCGTCATGATGCCACCGCTTCGTCACGAACGTGACCATGTCGCGCCGGAGCACGACACCCGGATCGCGAAGCCGTCGAGGGGACCGCGAGGCATGCATGCTCGAAGGCACCACTTCGCCTCGTGGCCCACCTCTTGCTTTCCCACGTGGCGGAGGTGTCCATGGTGTTCGTCCTGCTGTTCGGCTGCGCGGTCGACAACGCCCTGCGGGGCGGAGCCGAGCTCGACACCGGCGCGTTCGACACGCGCGACACCTGCGGCGTCGAGGCGGGCGACACGCCGATCGACGTCGACGCGCTCTACGCCGGCGACCTGCCCGACGGGTCGGAAGTGCCGCTCGACACCGTGCTCCTGGTCGACGACCGCGCGGGATGGGACGCGCGGTTCGGCCGCGCGGCCTGGGCGGGCGAGGGGCTCGAGCCCCCGGACTTCGAGACCCACCAGGTCGTGGTCACCACCGCGTCGGTCGACGCGACGTGCAGCTTCGGGGTGGACTCCCTGGCGGCCTGGCGCGACACGGACGGCGTGATCCACCTCCTCACGACCTTCGTGGACCGGACCGGCGCCTGCGACGTCGCGTGCGACGCGTCGGCGGCGGCCGTCGCCGTGGTGGCGATCCCGCGAGGGTCGAACAACCCCGAGGTGTGCGTGGGCCGCGAAGACGCCTGCGAGCTCTGACGTTCAGACCCCGACGTCGAAGGCCCAGCTGAACGTGAGCACCTCGTCGGGCGCCGCGGCGCGCGTGAACTGCGCCCATACACGGTACGGCCCCGGCTCGGTGAAGACGTGGTGAAACGGCACTTCCGGCCCGTCGTAGCGGTGCGGCATCGGGTGGCCGGGGGTCATGTCCTCCATCCCCGGGAACCACGCGTGGGTGTGCTGGATCCACGCGCGATCCGCGCTGACCATCACCGCGTGCCCGTCCGCGCCGAGCCACTGGGTCAGGTCCTCGACGGGCGTGCCGTCGGCGGCGGCGAGGATCACCGTGAACGCGGCGGGTACGCCGGCATAGGGCGCCTCGTCCCAGCGAAGCGTGGCGACCACGCCGCCCGACACGCTCGTCTCGGAGCGGGTGAGGTCCGGCTCGACCTCGGCGGGCGGCGCCCCCACGACGTCCAGGTCGCCACGCGCGGCGAGCCACTGGTCGCGGTGGGCGAAGTCGAACCCGACCGACCAGTCGCCCGACACCGGGAAGGTGACCGGGAAGTGGAACGTCGCCGCGCGGAGGTCGTCGGCGGTGATCGGCGTCACGTCCTCCTGGTGGAGATGAAGGAACCACCGCAGGTCAGAGGAGATGAACACCGTGTGGATCATCCGCTCGTGCGAGGCTTGCAGGTCCTCCACGGGGTTGCCGTCCTGGTCGGAGACGGTCTCCTCGAAGCGCGCCTCCTCGCCCGCGACCGGTGGCGACGGGTCGGTGCCGAAGGTGACGACGTAGCGGGTGATCCCCCCGGTGTCGTCGGTGCCCGACGGCGACGCGGAGCACGCGAGGAGCGCGAGCACGGCCGCCGTCATGCGCCACACGCCGCGGGGTCGACCGTGATGTAGAGCACCGCCCCCGTGTACGGCTCGAGCGGCGTGTGATCGGCGCGCGACAGCTCGACGCGCACCTGCTTGGCGCCGGGCGCGACGTCGGGGATCTCGAACCGCTCTTCGCCGCTCATCGCCACGTCCTGACCGTTCAGCGCGACGTCCACGTGCCCGCTGCACGCGTCCTCGACGCCGCCGTACGGGTCGACCAGGGTGATCCCGCCGACGTCGACGTCGAACCCCAGGGGGTCGCCGCAGACCACGGCGTCGCTGGCCGGAGACACGACGACGAGGCTCGGCGCGCCGCAGCTCGCGGAGTCCGAACCGCCGTCCTGGCATGCGAGGAGCGGCAGCAGGAGCAACATGCCCCCACGATAGCCGCTCGTACCGGCGGCGGCGCGCCGCGGACCGCAGGTCACGGCGACGCCGCGGAGGCGGCGCGGAGCCGGGCGTCGAAGGCGAGCACCGACGGCTCGAGAGCGCGGCCGACGGCGCGCTCTGCCGTCACGAACGCGTCGAGGGCGCGCCGCGCCCGTTCCGCCTCCCCCGCGCGCGCCGCGGCCACCGCGAGGTCGAGGCGCTCTCGCTGGACGTCGAACAGGAAGGTGTTGGACGGCGCGCGCGCGATCGCGTCCTCCCACAGCGCGAACCCGCCGCGATCCCCAGAGGCCACGCGGAGGCGGCCCACGACCTTCGCCGCGAGGGCGTTGTCCGGCGCGAACGCAAGCTCCTGCTCGGCGAGGCGCAGCTCCGAGCGCCACGCGATCGCGCGCGACGCCGCGCGCGGGGCCCACGCGGCGCACAACACCGCGGCCGCCACGGGGACGACCCAGGCGCGCGGAGACCGGACGCCGCCGAGGCAGGCGACCGCCAACGCAGACGGAAGATAGGCGTAGCGCCACGCCTCCTGGCCGATCGCCGCGGCGCCGGCGGCGGCCGGCACGAGCATGGCGGCCCACACCACGGCGGCCGCCCGGGTCGGGGCGGTCGCGACGCCGGCGACGAGCAGGAGGGCCCCGAGCGCCGCGGACCACGTGGGGCCGTCCGGCACCCCGACGTGAAGAAAACCTTCGTCGACGCCGAGGAAGACCGGCCATCCGGACATGTCCGCCCAGGTCCACGCGGCGGACGCTCCCGGCCACGCGGGCGACGCGCCCACGACGCGGCGATGCAGGGCACCGTGCGCCAGGGCGGCGAGCACGGCGGCGGCGCCGGGCACCACCGCCGCCGGGGCGCCGCGCCGCACGCCGACGTAGAGCGGCACCGCGAGCGCCAGGCCGACGGCGGGCTCCTTGCTGAGGCACGCGGCGAGCGTCGCGGCAAAGACAAGGACGAACCTAAATTTGTCGAGCTCCGCAGCCCGAAGGGCGGCGAGCCCGAAGGCGGCCGCCGCGAGATCGTAGGTGTCGCACGACCACGCCACGGCGTCGACGAGGGGAGGCCACGACGCCCAGATCGCGAGCAGGAGCGCGGCGTCACGCCGCGACGCGCCGTCGCGGCGCACGAGCGCGAGGGCGCCGCCCACCACGACGAGATGAAGCGTGAGGTTCAACAGCCGAAACGGCGCAGGCGTGCGCCCGAACGCCTCGCCGACCACCTGGTGCAGGGTGGCGACCAGGGGACGCCACACATAGCCGTCGCGGTCCGCGGCGTGCCCGTGCGTGGAGCGCGCCCACTCGCCGACGAGGTCGCCCGGGCGCAGGTGGTTCGCGAGGAGCGACCAGTCATCCGTGACGAACTCGGCGCCCACGAGCGCGGGAGCGTGCACGAGCACGGTCAGCGCGAACGGCAGCAGCAGCCACCAGCGGCTCGGAGGGCTCGACGGAGCGACCGGTGGCGAGCCGTACACGGGCCGCGCGTATCCGTCGGGTGTCGGGGTGTCGAAGCGCGATAGCCGGCCCCAATGTGGTGGCTGTTGTGCGCGCGCGCTTCGGCGCACGGGGACGCGTTCGGCGTCGAACAGATCGCCGTGGCGCCGGACGACGCCGACGCGGCCTGGGTCCTGGTGTCGGGGTGGGGACTCGCGCACACCGACGATCGCGGCGCGACCTGGGCGTGGGTGTGCGAAGAGGCGCTCGGGGGAGACACGGTGCTCGCCGTGCTCGCGGCGCCCGGCGGGGGGGCGTGGGCGAGCACGCGTGGCGAGGTGCTCCACACGACCGACGGCTGCGCGTGGGCGGCGGCGACGGGTCTCCCGGAAGGCGGCTTCGTGCAGGCCTTCGCACGACATGGCGACGCCGCGCTCGCCCTCGTGACCGCGGCGGAGGGCGCCGGCGTGTACCGATGTGAGGGTGCCGTGTGCGCCGCCACGGGCCTCATCGGGGTGGACGCTCCCAAGTCGATCGTCGTCGACGGCGCTCGCACGTGGGTGACGACGGTCGCGCCCGATCTGACCGCCACGCTCTGGACCACCACGGACCTCCGGACCTGGACCGCCGCCCGCGTTTGGACGGGAAACCTGCTCGATCCTCGCGTCCTGGACGCCGACGGCGACGTCGTGCACGTCTGGGAGCGCGCGCGGAGCCAGACCGCGACGTCCGGGCTGTTGCGCAGCGCCGACGGGGGACGCACCTGGGACCGCGTGTTGACCGCGGGCATCGCCGGCGACCCCCCACCGGGATGGGCCAGCGTCGGCGCGCGGCGCTTCCTCGGCGGCGTGAACACCGCGCGCACCTGGGTGTCCGACGACGACGGGGTGTGTTGGACCGAGGTGAGCGCCGACGCACCGGCGGTGCGGTGCGGGGACGTCGGCCCCGACGGCGCCGCGTGGATCTGCGCGGACCACCTGCAGGACGCCTACGACGTCACGATCACCGAGGATGGATGGCGCTTCCAGGCGTCGGAGTGCCTCCAGGCGGCCACCGCTTCGGCGTGCAATGCGAGCGTTTGCGACGCCTACGCGCCCCTGTACGCCGCGGCCGGCGGCGACCCCGACGCGGCGTGCGCGGTGGCGCTGACCCTTCCGCCGATCGTGGAGGACCCCACCGGGTGCGCGGGCGCCCCGTGGCTCGTCGGGCTCGGGCTGGGCTGGCGCGCCCTTCGCCGCCGTCACCGTCCGTCGAGGACGTAGGCCGCGCCGCCGAACGGGGCTCCGGACGCGGCGTACGGCGCGCCGACGACGACGACCCCCTCGCCCGCGGCCACCACACGCCCGGCCCAGTCGTTCGCCGCCACGCCCCGCCAGACCGCGCCGTCGCGGGCGTCGTGATCGCCCGCCAGAAATGGGCCCCGCACGACGTACACGGCGCCGGCGGTGTCGCCGGTCGCGTCGTTGCCGTAGGCGCCGACGACGAGGTCGTCCGCGCCGTCTCCGTCGAGATCGGCGGCGGCGATCGACGCGCCCGCCTGGTCGCCGTCGGCCTCGCCGCGCACGGTCGCCCACGTCGCGTCGGGGAGCGGGCCGCTCGGCGGCGGCGGGCTCGCGACGATCCGCACCACGCCGGGGCCGACCTGATCGACCACGGCGAGGTCCGGCAGCCCGTCGCCCGTGAGGTCTGCCGCGCCGATGGCGGCGTCGCCGGCGTACGTGAGCGCCGCCGCGCCGACCCAGAGCCGATCCGCGTCGTCGAAGGCGAGCACCCCCGTCGGCGCCGGCCCCATCCACACCGCGACGGCGCCCGCGTCCGCGCCGCCCGTCTCGTGGCCGTTCGCGCCGAGGAGGAGCTCGCTCAGCCCGTCGCCGTCGAGATCGCCCGCGTCGCCGAGCACCGAGCCGACCCCGTCACCCTCGGACGGGGCCCCGTGCGGCGGCGCCGCCGTGGCGGGGCCGCGCCCCACGAACACCGTCTCCGACTGCAACAGCGTGCCGTCGACCGGCGGGTCCGTGAGCAGGTACGCCGCGCCGCCGCCGAGGCCGCCGCGCTCGCTCCCCGGGGCGCCCACGAACAGCTCGGCGCGGCCGTCCCCGTTGGTGTCCGGCACGACGGCGACGGCCCACCCGGCGTAGTCGCCTTTCGTCTCGCCGCGCAGGGCGACCGCCACCGCGCCCAGCGCGCCGCCCCCCTCGAGCGGCCCCGGCACGACGTACACCTTTCCCGAGGTGGGACCAATGTCTTCCTGGGTGATCGCGCCGACGAGCAGGTCCGCGAAGCCGTCCCCGTCCCAGTCGCCGGCGGCGAGGGCGATCCCGGCGTTGTCCCTCGTGCTCTCGGCGCTCCAGCAGTCCGGGGCGCCCTCCATCGACACCCGCCCCTCGCGCGGGAGCGCCACCGCGCACGTGATCCCGGCGAAGGGACCGCCGACGACGGCGCGCATCGTGCCGTCCGCGTCGCGCGCGAGCGCCACCGCGGAGCCGGCGGAGTAGGACGGTCCGCCCTCGATCGTCAGCGACGCGTCCGCCAGGGAGCCGGCGGGGACCGACCCGCTGTCGGGGTCGGGCGTGTCCTTGCCGGGTGTCCCGGCGCACGCGACGAGGAGGAGGAAGCGCGCCACGGCGTCCCCCTATCTTCCCCACGCAACGGCGCGGCGGTCCCTCAGAGGTCGGCGTGGGCGGTGTCGAGGGCGAGGTCGTCGAGGAACCGCACGAGGGGCGCCCACTCGTCGCGTTGCCGCGCGTTCGCCCGGCGCGGAGGCGCGTCGAACACCGTCTGGCCGGTGAGCGCCGCCGTGAGGTACGCCTGGGCGTCGGAGAGCCGGGTGACCGCGGGGTGGTCGAGCCCCGCGAGGTACGCGTCGAGCCGGGCCGCCGCGGAGGTGCGCGCCCGCACCCGGTTGCCTACGACGGCGATCGGCCGCCGCCCCTTTCGGACGGGCTTGAACTCCCGCACGACCTCGAGAAAACGCTCGATGCCCGCCTCGTCGAAGGGGCCCGGCTGCACCGGCACCACCACGGCGTCCGCCGCGCGCACCACGACCTCGAGCGCCTTGCGCTTCATGCCCGCGGGCACGTCGATGACCGTGCGGCCAGGGCCGATCGGCACCACCATCTCGTCGGCGTCGAGGGTGACCGCCTCGACGCGCGCCAACCCGGCCCCGCGTCGGCGCGCCCACGCGCTCGCGACCTGGAGCTTGTCGAGATCGCCCAGGACGGTGCGGTGCCCGGCGACGGCGAACGCCGCGGCCAGGTGGGTGGCGACGGTGGTCTTTCCGGTGCCCCCTTTGAGGTTTGCGACGGCGACGACGAACATGCCGCGCCATGTAACACGGCCGCCGCCACTGCGACACACATTCGTCACAAATGCGGCGATGCGCCGAACCGGCCGCGCCTCTTGACGGTTGCCCCTTTCCCGAGGAACATGGCGCGATGGAAGGCGTGTCCGAACCCGGCGGCAAGAGCTTCTCGAAGCGGCAGCGGAAGGCGCACCTCGTCCAGGCGCCCCGTCGGGAGAGAAGCGCGCAAGCGCCGCCCGCCCGCGCGCCAGAGTCCGAGGTGGCAACGGCGCTTCACGACACCTGGGGCAACACGATCACCGCGGAGGCGCTCTCCGGAACGGGCCCCGTGGGGCTGCTCGCCGCGGAGGCCCTCGTCGACGCCGCCTCCGGCCTCACCCCCGGGAGCGACGGCCTCCTGGCGACGTCGAACGCCGCGCGTGTCGTGGCGATGCGGCGCGCGTCGGTGGCGCCGGACAACGGCGGGACGGCGGAAGACAAGGTGGCCCTTGCGCTTCAGCGTGGCGGTCGCGCGCTCCCGGCGGAGCTGCGCGCGCGGCTGGAGTCGGCGCTCGGCGTGTCCCTCGCCTCGGCGGCGATCCACACCGACGACGTGGCGCACCAGGCCGCGGTGTCGATCCACGCCGTCGCGTTCACCGTCGGCACGGACATCTACTTCTCCCGCGGCAGCTACCAGCCGGGCACCCAGGCGGGCGACGAGCTCATCGCGCACGAGGCCACCCACGTCGCGCAGCACCTCGAGGGGCGCTCCGGGCGCCCGAGCGCCGTCGAGGACGGGGTGCCGGTCACCCTCCCGACCGACGCGGTGGAGCGCGAGGCCTACGCGATGGGCGCCGCGTTCGCGCGGGGAGAGGTCGGCGCCGTCGCCGAGCCCGTCACGCGCGATCTCGCCGCGCCCGCGGCCGACCACGGGGTCGAGCAGGGGGCCGCCGGCGCCGCGGTCGAGTCCGCAGGCGTCGCCGTGGAGGCCGCGCCCG
>CAMAXZ010000054.1 GCA_945862325.1 Klebsiella pneumoniae | reverse complement strand
GGCGGCTACGGCGGCGGCGGCGGCGGCTACGGTGGCGGTGCGGGGCGCGCGCCGAGCGGCGGCGGTCGTGGCGGTGGGTCGCCGGCGGACGAGGCGCCGCCGTTCACCCCGGACGACGACATCCCGTTCTAGGGCGTCGCTCCGTGTCGCTCGCGCTGTCGGACGCGCTCACCGCGCTGCTCGCGGGCGCGCCGCACGAGGTGCTGGAGCACGCGCCGGCCACCTCGGCGCGCGACGCGGCCCACGCGCGCGGCACGCCGCTGCGCAGCGGCGGCAAGTCCCTCGTGCTGCGGATCGACCGGCTCGGCGTCGCCGTGCTCGTCGTCGGGAGCGATCGTCGCGTCGACGGAAGGCTGCTCCGGCGGTCGCTCGGCGTGCAGCGCTACCGGTTCCTCACGCCGGACGAGCTCGACACCCTCACGGGGCTCTCACCCGGCGAGGTGCCGGCCCTCGGGCGCCCCCTGATCGACGCCGCGCTCTACGTCGGCGAGGATCTGCTCGCGCGTGAAGAGCTGATCTTCGCGGCGGCCCGTCGCGATCGTTCGGTGCGCATGCGCACCGCGGACTGGCTCGCCCTGGCGCGGCCGGTGGTCGTCCCGACGTTCACCGTCGCGGAGTGACGTCACCACGGGCGGTCGTCGTCGATCGGGGACTTCTCCTCATCGATCCTCCATATCGGCCCGTCCTTGATCCACCATTGCTGCACGACCTCGTTGTCCACGCGGCCGCGACGCAGATCGAAGCTCTCCACGCGCACCGACGCCGAAGCGCCGACCACGTCGTCACCCTCGTACACCAGGGCGACGTCGACGAGGCGCGCCTCGGTGATCCGGCGCGTCGGTTGTTCGAGCTGCTGAGACACGGCGAGCCGGCCCTCGGGGGTCCGCAGCCACAGGGTGGCGCGGTCCGTGTCGCCCCAGCGCACCGCGCGCCAGTAGATGTCGGCGGCTTCGCTGACGTTGCCGCGCGCTCGGGCGTCGCGCATGCGCGCGGCGGCGCCGGCGCACCCGAGGACGAAGAGAAAGGGGAGGACGCGCACGAGACCCTTTAGCCGGCGGCGCGCCCGCGGCGACGGGCGACCGCGTGCGCCCCCGCCGTTGGTTACGGGCGCGCATGTTCCTGGCCTTGGCTCTCGCGTGTGTGCACCGCGTCGAGGTGACGACGTTCCCCGAGGGCGCGACGGTCCGGTACGGGCGCGCGGGCTTCGCGGTCGCCCCGGCGACCCTCGACGTGTACCCCTTCGGGCGTCGTCGCTTCACGGTGTCCCTGCCCGGCTACCGCACCGTGACCATGCGCGTCCCGCCGGGCACCTCGCACACCGCCTTCGTCGGCGACGCGCTCACCTTCCGCTGGGCCCGCGCGCTCGGGCGCCGCCCCTACGCCGTGCTCGAAGTCCGCCTGGTGGCGGACCACGATGGCGTAGGGACGTGGGCCCCCGAAGACGTCACAGGGCTTCGCCGGCCTTAGCCATCAGGGCGGCGAGGCGGTCGCGGAAGCCCGCGACGTCGTCGAGGTGGCCCTCGGCGATGCGGGCGTAGTCGAGCAGGAGCACCGCGAGCGGAGTCGCGTCGTCGCCGCGCCCTTGTTCGTGCAAGGTGACGAGGCGCCGCACCAGCGCGTGTTCGGGGTTGACCTCGAGGATTCGCGCCGCCTTCGGGCCGTCCTGGCGCGCCGCCCGAAGGATGCGCTCGAGGTTGGCGCTGACGCCCGAGTCGGCGTCGACCAGCACGGCGGGGCTGCTGGTGAGGCGACGGCTGGGCCGAACCGCCTGCACCTGGCCGCCGAGCAGCCCCTGCAGCCACGCGGCGAACGGCTCCGCTTGCTTGCGGGCCTCTTCCGCGATCGGGTCCTCTTCCTCTTCCTTCGGGCCCTCGCCGCGCGCGGCGCTCTCGAGCGCCACGCCCTCGAACTCCGGCAGGTTCATGACCACCCACTCGTCGACCGGATCCGAGAGCAGGAGGACCTCCCACCCCTTCTTCTTGAACCGCTCGAGCTGCGGGCTGTTCCGCAGGCGCTCCAGGTCGAGCCCGGTGAGGTACCAGATCTTGTCCTGACCTTCCTTCAAGGCCGACTTCACGTCGGCGAGGGAGCGCCACGTGTCGCCGTGCTCGCTGGTGCGGAAGCGCAGGAGCGGCACGATCGCGTCCTTGTTGTCGGCGTCCTCGGCCACCCCCTCCTTCAGCGTCGCGCCGAAGGCATCCCAGAAGGTGAGGTACGCCGTCGCGTCTTCGGCAGCGAGCTCCTTGAGGCGGCGCAGGCTGCGCTTGACGACCTGCTTCTTGACCGCCGCGACCACCGGGGTGTTCTGGAGCAGCTCACGGCTGACGTTGAGCTGGACCTCCGGCGCGTCGACCACGCCGCGGACGAAACGCAAGTACCGGGGGAGGAGCTGCTCGGCGTGCTCGAGCACGAGCACGCGGCGCTGGTAGAGGCGGAGGCCCCGCTTCACATCCGGGTGATCGAGGTCAAACGGGCGCTTCTGGGGGACGAAGAGCACCGCGGCGAACTCGAGCGGCGCCTCGCTCCGGAAGTGGGTCCACGCGAGCGGCTCCTGCCAGTCGGAGGAGATCGTACGGTAGAAGCTCTTGTAGTCGGCCTCTTCGACCTCGCGCGGGTCGCGCCCCCAGAGGGCGTGCGGCTCGTTGACCTGCTCGTCGTCCAGGCGGATCGGGTACTGCACGAAGCCCGAGTGACGCTCGACGATCTGGCGGATGCGGTCGTCTTCGAGGAATTCGGTCGCGTCGGAGCGCACGTGCAGCACGACGTCGGTGCCGCGGGTGGTCCGCGAGCCGGACTCGACGGAGAACGTGCCGGACCCGTCGCTGGACCACCGCACCGGCTCGGCGTCGGGTTCGCCGCTGAGCGACTCGACGTCGACGCGGTGGGCGATCATGAAGCTCGCGTAGAAGCCCACGCCGAACTGGCCGATCAGCCCGTCCGCCGTGGTGCCTTGCTCCTTCAGGCTGCGCGCGAAGTCCTTCGTGCCCGAGCGCGCGATGGTGCCGAGGTGCTCGACCGCTTGGGTCCGTGTCAGCCCGATGCCGGTGTCGGACACGGTGATGGTGCCCTTCGCCCGGTCCGCAGTGATGCGGATGCCGGGCTCGCCGTCGGCGGCGCGCAGGTCCGAACGTTGGAGCGCGGCGAGGCGGGCGCGATCGAGCGCGTCGGACGCGTTGGAGACGAGCTCGCGGAGGAAGATCTCGCGGTCGGAATAGAGGGAGTGGACGACGAGGTCGAGAAGCTGGCGGACCTCGGCCTGGAACGGGAGGGTATCGGCCATCGGAGGGCTCCGGGGAAGCGGCGGCACAGCGATAGGGACGGGCACGTCGCTCGTCAAGGGGCCCCGCCACCGCGGAGTCCGCGCCGCCCGCCTGGGTCCGTGTCCGGAAACGGGTTAGAAGTCACGGTCGCTCTCCCGGAGCCCGTTTGCCCGATTTCGCCCGTGTCGTGGTCCCCGTACGCATCGAAGATGAGATGCGGTCTTCCTACCTGGACTACTCGATGTCCGTCATCATCGGGCGGGCCCTCCCGGACGTGCGGGACGGGCTCAAGCCGGTGCATCGTCGCATCCTGTACGCCATGCAGACCAACGGGCTCCTGCACAACCGGTCGTTCCGCAAGTGCGCGAACGTGGTCGGCGAGGTGCTCGGCAAGCTCCACCCGCACGGCGACTCCGCGGTGTACGACGCGCTCACCCGCATGGCCCAGCCCTGGAACATGCGGTACCTCCTCGTCGACGGCCAGGGCAACTTCGGCAGCGTCGACGGCGATCCCGCCGCGGCGTACCGCTACACCGAGTGCCGGCTGACCGCCCTCGCGGAGGAGCTCCTCGTCGACCTCGACAAGGAGACGGTCGACTTCATCCCGAATTTCGACGGCAAGGGCGAGGAGCCGGTGGTGCTCCCGGCCGCCTTCCCGAACCTGCTCGTCAACGGGGCCGAGGGCATCGCCGTCGGCATGGCCACCAAGATCCCGCCGCACAACCTGGGCGAGGTCATCGACGGTGTGCTGGCCCTCGCGGACGACCCCGACATCACGATCGACGGCCTGATGAAGTACATCCCGGCGCCGGACTTCCCCACCGCGGGGACGATCTACGGCATCGACGGGGTGCGTGACGCGTACCACACCGGGCGCGGTCGCATCGTGGTGCGCGGGCACGTCGAGATGGAAGAGATCGACGGACGCGAGGCGATCGTCATCACCGAACTGCCGTTCCAGGTGAACAAGGCCCGCCTGCAAGAAGAGATCGACGACCTCGTCAAGGAGAAGCGCATCGAGGGCATCCATGCCCTGCGCGACGAGTCCGATCGTCAGGGCATGCGCGTCGTGGTGGAGCTCAAGCGCGACGTGTCCCGGGAGGTGGTGCTGAACCTCCTCTACAAGCACACCCAGCTTCAAGCGACGTTCGGGGCCATCCTCCTCGCCATCGTCCAGCAGCGGCCGCAGGTCCTCAACCTCAAGGAGATGCTCCAGTTGTACCTGGGTCATCGCCGTGAGGTGACCCTCCGCCGCACCCGCTACGAGCTGCGCAAGGCCACCGAACGCGCGCACGTGCTCGAGGGCTACCGCATCGCGCTCGACCACATCGACGCGGTCATCGCGCTCATCCGCGCGAGCAAGACGGTCGACGAGGCCCGCACGGGCCTGATGGCGAGCTTCGCGCTCACCGAGATCCAGGCGCAGGCCATCCTCGACCTCCGCCTCCAGCGCCTCACCGGCATGGAGCGCGATCGGATCGAGGACGAGTACCGCGAGCTCCAGGCGCGCATCGCGCGCCTGCGCCAGATCCTCGGGGACGAGAAGGAGCTCCTCGGCGTCATCCGCGGCGAGCTCCTCGACGTGCGCAACCGGTACGCCGACGCGCGGCGCACGCGCCTCGTGGGCACCTCCGCGGCGCTGTCCCTCCACGACCTCATCGCCGAAGAAGACCAGGTCGTCACCCTCTCGGCGCTCGGGTACCTCAAACGCACGCCGATGAACGAGTTCCGCATGCAGAAGCGCGGCGGCACCGGCAAGCTGGGCATGAGCACGCGCGACGAAGACCGCGTGACCGACCTCTTCGTGGCGAACACCCACGGCGTCCTGCTCGTCTTCACGAACGCGGGCATGTTGCATTGGGTGAAGGTGTACGAGCTGCCCGAGGCGGCGCCCGCCGCGCGCGGCAAGCCGGTCGCCCACTGGGCCAGCCTCGCCCCGGGCGAGCGCGTCTCGCGGGTCGTCGCGATCAAGGACTTCGACAGTCGCGACCTCGTCTTCGTCAGCAAGCGCGGCTTCGTCAAGCGCACGCCGCTCGCGGCCTACGCGAACATCCGCGCGGCGGGGCTGACGGCGGTCGATCTCGTCGAGGGCGACGAGCTGCTGACGGTGCGCCTCGCCGAGCGGGGCGACGACTTCCTCCTCGCCACCCGCAAGGGGCGCGCGGCCCGCTTCGCCGGGAGCACCGTGCGTGAGATGGGGCGCGTCGCGCGCGGGGTGCGCGGGCTGAAGCTCCGCACCGAGGACGACGCGGTGGCCGACCTCGCCGTGCTCGGCCCCGCCGTGTCGTACCTCGTCACGGTGACGGCGAACGGGTTCGGAAAGCGCACTCCGATCGTCGATTATCCCCGCAAGGGCCGCGGCAGCGGCGGGGTCGTGGACATCGTGTGTGACGCCCGCAACGGCGCGCTCGTGGCGACCGTGCCCGCCTTCGACGGCGACCAGCTCCTCCTCATCACCGACTCCGCGCGGGTCATCCGCATGGCGGTCGACGACATCCGAGAGGTGGGACGCCGCACGCGTGGCGTGCGCCTCATGCGGCTGTCCGACGGCGAGCGCATCGTCGGCGTCGAGCGCGTGGCGGCGGACGACGTCGCGGCGGCGGTGGGCGAAGAAGTGGCTCCGGTGCCCGTCGAGGTCGACGAGTCGGTCGACGCGATGGAGCCCGTCGAGGACGACGACGGAGACGACGGAGACGACGCCGACGAGTGAGCGCGGCATCGCCGCCTCGTCGTGTGTCATCATGCGCCGATCATGAAGGAACGACGCTCTCCGTCCTCGGCCACGTTGCCCGGCTCGTTCGACACCGTCGACGGCGACCGCGTGGCCGTCGTCCCTCCGGCGTCCGAGGGCGTGTCCTTCCTGGGCGATCGCTACGAGGACCTCGGCCGCATCGGCGTCGGCGGGATGGGCGAGGTGCGCCAGGTGCGCGACCGCGACCTCGACCGCGTGGTCGCGATGAAGATCCTGCACGGCGACGTGCTCGAGCACCCGGCCGCGCGCGCGCGCTTCGTCGAGGAGGCACGAACGACCGCACGCCTGATGCACCCCAACATCGCGCCGGTGCTGGATACGGGCCGCTTGGCCGACGGGCGCGTCTGGTTCACGATGAAGGAGGTCGTCGGCCTCACCTTCCGCGAGGTGATCGCCGATCTCCACGGGGGCGGCGCCTGGACCCTACGACGCGTCGTCCACGCGTTCCACGCGGTGTGCAACGCCGTGGCCTACGCCCACGCCCAGCAGGTCGTGCATCGCGACCTGAAGCCCGACAACCTGATGGTGGGCGAGCTCGGCGAGGTCTATGTGCTCGATTGGGGCCTCGCGAAGTACCTCGTCGCCGAGGGCGCGGCAGCGGCGCCCGCGGGCTGGCGCGGCCCGATCGCGGGCACGCCGGCGTACATGGCGCCGGAGCAGGCGCGCGGCGAGACCGCGCAGATCAGCGCGCGCTCCGACGTGTACGCCCTCGGCGCGGTCCTCTACGAGATCCTCTCGGGACGCCCGCCGTACTCCGGCCCGGACGTGATCGCGGAGGTCGTCGCCGGCCCGCCGCCGGCCCTGACGCCGCGCGGCGACGCGCTCCCGGCCGAGCTCGTCGGCGCGTGTGCCCGGGCGATGGCGCGCGAGCCGGATGACCGATTCGAGTCGGCCCGCGCGTTGGCGGCGGAGCTCGACTCGTGGTTCGATGGGAGCCGTCGGCGGGATCAAGCCCAGGAGCTCACCCGACGTGCCCTCGCGGGCATGGTGACGGCCGACGCCCTCCAGGCGCGCGCGGCCGCCTTGCGTCGCGAGGCCGACGCGCGGTTGACCGGCGTCCCGGCGTGGGCCCCCGAAGAGCGAAAGGCCCCCGCGTGGGCGGCGGCCGCGGCCGCCGAGGAAGCGGAGCGTGACGCCGGCCTCGCGTTGATGGAGGTCGGGCGCGGGCTGCACGCCGCGCTTCGCCTGTCGCCGGAGCTACCGGAGGCCCACGCGGCGCTGGTCGGCCGGTACCTCGAGCGCCACTCCGACGCGGAGCGGCACCACCGACGTGACGAGATGGGCATCGCGGCCGCGCTGCTGACGACCCACGCCGACGCGTTGCCCGAGGAACACCCGATGCGGCGGCACGCGGCGACGTACCTCCGCGGCGACGGGGCGCTGACCCTTCTGACCGACCCCCCGGGCGCGACCGTGTCGTTGTTCCGCTACGAGGAGCGCAACCGTCGCCTCGTCGAGACCTTCGTGCGAGAGATCGGCCCTACGCCGATTCGAGGTTTGACCCTGCCGATCGGGAGTTGGATGTGTGTCATCCGCCACCCCGACCGCGAGGACGTACGCTACCATGTCGACATCGCGCGGCTGTCGCATTGGGATGCCGTGCCGCCGGGCGAGCGTGACCCGCGGCCCGTAGCGCTGCCGCCGCGAGGCGCGCTCGACCCCGAAGACGTGTACGTGCCCGCGGGGTGGTTCCGCGCGGGCGGCGACGCCGACGTCTCCTGTCTGCTGGACCAGCGGGTGTGGGTGGAGTCGTTCGTCATGCGGCGCTTCCCCGTCACACACCGGGAATTCTTGTCCTTCCTCGACGCTCTCGTCGCGGAAGGCCGCTCGGACGAGGCGCTTCGCTTCGCCCCGAGGGAGCGCGCGGGGACCGCCTCCGAGCTCGGCGCGCTCGTGTATGGCTTCGACGGGGCGCGGTTCAGCCTGCGGCCCGACGCGGACGGCGACGTGTGGCGCGACGACTGGCCGGCGATGCTCGTCGATTGGGTGGGGGCGCGCGCGTTCCTCGACGCGCGGGCCCGGGCGACCGGACGCGCGTGGCGGCTGCCGTCGGAGCTCGAGTGGGAGAAGGCGGCGCGCGGGGTCGACGGGCGGCTCCATCCGTGGGGCGACTACATGGACCCCTCCTGGTGTCTCATGACCGACAGTCATGAGGGCCGCCGGCTTCCAGCCCCCGTCGACAGCTTCCCCGTGGACGCGAGCCCGTGGGGGGTTCGCGGGTTGGCCGGGAACGTCCAGGATTGGTGCGCGGATGTCTTCGAGGCGGGCGCCCTCGTCGAGGCGGGCCGGGCGGTGCCCGTGCCGGAGGACGCGGACCGGATGGCGCAGCGCGTCGTGCGTGGCGGCGCGTGGGTCTCGTACCCCAAGAGCGTCCGCGCGACGGTACGGTATCGCCTGGGTCCGTACGCGCGGAACCCGAGCCAGGGGTTTCGTGGGGTGTACACGCCGTCGTGGGTCGGAGTGCCCCGCCGGGGCGAAACGTAGTATCTTCCTCGCGGAGCATCAGATGCGAACGCTTGTCGGTCTTGTCTCGATCGCGCTGCTCGGCGCCGGGTGCGTGGAAGCTGGCCGCGGCAAGGTGCAGGACGACACCGCGTGCGCGCCGGGCTCCTGGTACGCAGACGACGACGGCGACGGGTTCGGGGCCGCCGGCTCCACCCCGATCGAGGGCTGCGCCGCGCCGGCCGACCATGTGGCCGACGCCTCGGACTGCGACGACGCCGACCCGTCGTCCAACCCCGACGGGGCCGAGGTCTGCGGAGGGGGCGACGAGGATTGCGACGGCCTCGTCGACGACGCCGACCCGGACGTGACCGGGCGTACGACCTGGTACGCCGACCAGGACGGCGACGGCTTCGGCGACGCCGACGCGTCGACGGAGGCCTGCGCGGGCGGCGGGAGTTGGGTCGCGGACAGCACCGACTGCGACGACGCGTCCGCCGCGACGCGCCCGGACGGCCAGGAGGTGTGCGGGGGCGCCGACGAAGACTGTGACGGCCTCGCCGACGACGCGGACCCGAGCCTCGATCCGAGCAGCGCGACCACCTGGTACGCGGACGCTGACGAGGACGGGGTCGGCGCGTCCGCGTCGGCGCGCGACGCGTGTGTCGTGCCCGACCGACACGTCGCGAACGCGGGAGACTGCAACGACGACGACGCGTTCGTGACCGACACACGCGGGGCGGTCACGTTCGTGCGGGCCAACGGCGTCGTGCAGGACCTGTCGTCGACGTTCGGCGGCACGGCAGACGCGCCCGCCGAGTGGGTGGCGAGCGAGGACGGAGAGCTGCGCGTCTGTCCGGGCACATGGTACACCCGGCTGACGATCGCCGACGCGGATGTCGACGTCGTCGGCTACGGCGGGTCGGGGCTCGACGGCGACATTCAGCTGCACGCCAACCGGACGGGGCGCGTCGTCGAGGTGACCGGCGGAGCGAGCGCGCGCACCGTCACCCTCCGAAACCTGTATCTCACCGGAGGCGTCGACCCGACCCTGGGCGGCGGGCTGTACCTCGCCGGATACCTGACGGTCAACACCGACGCGGTGGCGATTGTCGGGAACAGCGTGGGCAGCTATGGCGCGGGCGGCGGCTTCGGTGTCGCCTCCGGCGGCACCCTCCGCATGGTCGACTCCGTCGTGACGGGCAACGACAGCTGGCACGGGGGCGGCGGCGCGATGCAGGACGGCGCCGAGGCGTTCGAGGCTGTCGGGAGCTCCTTCGACGGCAACCTGGCTTCGACCTACGGCGGCGGGCTGTTCGTCCGCGACGGCGCGTTCACGCTCACCGATTGTTCGGTCTCCGACAATCAGGGGAGCTACGGCGGGGGGCTCGCTCTCGAGGTCGGGGGCACCTTCACCGGCGTCGAGATCGCGCGGAACGAGGCCCTCGACGGCGGCGGCATGATCGTGACGTACATCTCCGACTCCATCGTCGTGACCGACTCGGAGATCGTGTCGAACTTCGCGGCCGGGTCGGGCGGTGGGATGTACCTGCACGGCAGCGTCTTCGAGTTGGACGGCTCCGCGGTCCGCGACAACTCGGCCGCCGAAGGCGCCGGGGTGTACCTCGGCGGCTACGGACAGGTGACGAGCTCTCTCACGTGTGTGGGCGACAGCACCGTCGAGGCCGGCGTGTGGGGAAACACTGCCAGTGTGGTCGGCGGCGGCGCGTACGTGGGGACTTCCGGCGGGGCGTACGCGGCGTCGTTGGAGAGCGACGGGTGCGACTGGACGGGCGACGCGAACAACAGCCCCGAAGACGTGTACGCCAGCCCCGACGGCGCTTCCGGCTACACCGCCAACTATGGCGACGACGCCACGTTCTCCTGCTCCGCGTTCACTGGCTGCGTCCCGTAGGCGCGCCCCACACGGCATACGCGCCCGCCTCGTCCGTGAGCGCCCCCGCCGCGACGTCGACGACCTCGGGGTCGCCCAGGGCTGCCCACGTGGTCGGCACCCCGCGCGTGACGTCGACGAGCGCGCACACGCCGGGGGGAAGGACGCCTTCGTCGCGCGCGGCGCTCCACGCGGCGACGCGCGCGAGCTCCGCCGCGCGGCGCGCGGGGTCCGGGAGCGGCACGTTTCGCAGCGGACACTCCGGGGTCGGGGTGGTGGCGCGGCCGAGCAGCCCTTCGACGGCCGCGGCCGTGCAGCCGTCGGTGTGCGGGGCCCAAACGGCGTCGCAGCCATCGAGGCGCTCGACCAGGGGGGTCGGGAGCGGCGACGTGCGGAGCGGCCACGGCCCCGGCACGACCGCCGCGACCGCGGCGAGGGCGAGGATCGCCGCGGTGACCCGGGTGCGCGCGGCCCAGGCCCGGTCGGCGCCGGCCGCGGCGATCGCGGCGAGGCCCGCCACCCACAACACCCCGTAGCGAAGGGGGTGACGCATGCGCGCCGCGGTGGGCACCCATTGGTACACGAGCTGGTAGACCGGATTGTCGACCCGTCCGATGCCGGGCAGCTCGGGCTCCGGTCCGAGGATGAGCGCCGCGCCCGCGGCGGCGAGCGCGAGCCAGGGCGCGTGGCCACGCGTGGCGCCGAGGGGCAGGAGCAAGAGGAGGGGGAGCGGCGGCAGCCATCCCTCGGCGGGGTCGGCGAGGAACCCGAGCGGCACCTCGTCCACGAGGTGGTGCGCCCCGTAGGCCGACCCGGCGACGTACGCCGTTCCCCACGGAACGACCTCGGTCATCGCCGCGCCCGCCCGCAGGGTCTCGACCACCGGCGCCGCGGCGGGCGCGACCATGCCCGCGGCGAAGATGAGCGCCAACCCCGTGTCCTGCGCGGCGTGGCGCCCCCGCGGCCACCCGGCCGAGAGCGCCCCCGCCCAGAGCGCGAGGAGCCCGACGCCCAGGACCACGGCCCATTGCCACCACAGCAGGGCGCAGACCGCGACCCCCGCGGCGAGCGCCACCGCGCCGCCGCGCTCGCCTCGCCACGCGCGGGCGGCCCCGACGAGGGCCAGCAAGGGGGCGGCGAGGAGCGCCTGCGGGTACTGCCCGGTGTCGACGTGGATCCGGAGCGGCGCGCTCGCGCCCACGACGAGGGCCGCGGCGCACTGGCCGGCGGGCCCGAAGCCGAGCGCCCGGGCGAACGCGGCACCCGCGAGGGGCCCGAGGAGCAACAAGCCGAGGTGAATCACGAGGAACGCCGCGCCGACCGGCAGCATCGCCCGCGCCGGCCAGACGAGGAGCGCGAAGTCGAGGAGGTTCAGCGCCTGGCTCTCCGCGGCGGCCTGCCACAGGCCGGCGATGAAGAACCCGAAGGGATCGGCCGCCCACGCGGCTTGCGCGCGCGCCCACGTGTCGAACGCGAAGCGGTGCGCGTAGAGCGTGTCGCGGTGGCCGAGAGGCCCGCCGAGCACGCGATCCCCCAGGAGGCACGCCGTGAGCACGGGCGCGTGCGCGGCCAGGCAGGCGAGCGCGGGAACCCACGGCAGGAGGCGGTCGAGGCGTCTCGTCACCTCCGCCTGCTAAGCTCGCGGCGGGAGGTGCGCGTGTTGTTCGTGGTGCTGCTCGCCTGCCAAACGCCCGCGGCCAGCTTCGCAAACGCTCACGCCGTCGCGATGTGCGACCTGTACTCTCGCTGCGATGTCCTCGACCCGCTCGGCTTCGACGGCCGTGACGCGTGTGTCTCGGGCCTGCGCATCGACGCGCGCGGCGGGTGTGCGGATGCCTTCGAGGCCGACGCGGGCGCCGCCTGCCTCGCGGCGCTCCGTTCGGTGTCGTGCGCGGCGCTGACCGACGGGTCGGCCGACCTGCGCGCGTGCGCCCAAACGTGTGTCGACCCGACGCCGTCGTTCCAATGATCCTTCTCGGCCTCCTCGCGTGTGGGTTTGCGCCACCGGCCGATCCCCTCGCCTCCTGCGTGGCCGATCAGCTCGTCTATCAGTCCGCGGACACCGGGCTGGACTCCTCCCGTCAGCTGACGTACGACGCGTTCGGGCGAATCGTTCGCGACGTACAGTCCGCGGACGGAACGACCGTCGAGCGTTGGTACGTGTACGACGCGTTCGACAACCTCCTCGAGGAGCACGAGCGTCGCGACGGGGAGGACTCCTTCGAAGCACGGTGCGCGTGGGCGGGGCCCAACCCGCTGACGTGTGTGACGGTGTCGGCCGGCGTGGAGGAGCGCGTGAGCTGGACGTACGCGGCGGGCCTCCAGGCCTCTCGGACCGAGGGCGATGTTACCCAGACCTGGACCTTGAGCGCCGATCGGCGCGTGGAGTCAGAAGAGTGGTCCGACGACGGAGGGGTGACGGGTACCCGCACCGAGTGGACCTACGATGAGGCCGGCCACGCCGTCGTGGTCGAACGCCGACCGATCGGCGGTGCCGGAAACGCCTCCATCCAATGGTACACCTACGACGGGCGCGGCAACGTGACGCACCTCGAGACCGACGACGCCGCCGACGGCGACCTCGACCTCGTCCAGGACACGAGCTGGGACGACGAGGATCGCATCCTCGGGTACGAGACCGACGTGGACGCGGACGGGATGGTCGACAATCAGCTCATCGTAGAGTACGGGGCGTTCGGCCCGTCGTTCTACGCGTATGTGGTGCCCGGCGGATCGTCCGCGACCACCCTCACCTACGACGCCGAGGGCCGGGAGGTCGAGTCCCTCTACGACCGCGGCTGGGACGACCTCATCGATCGCCGCACCACCACCCGTTGGGACGCCGAGGGACGCATGGTAGAGCAGGTGGTCGACGACGGGGACGACGGGACGCCGGACACGACGCTGACGATCGCGTACGACTGCGCTCACTGACGGGGCGGCGGCGCTCCGCCCGGTGTGCCTGGGGGCGCGGGAGTCGGGCCCGGGACGCCGGGCGCGGGGAGACCGGGGACGCCGGGCGTTGGGGGCGCCGGGATCCCGGGCGGCGGAGGGATCGGTACGCCGGGAGCGGGCGCGCCCGGGGTCGGAGCGCCCGCCGGCGTGCCGGGGGGTGCGTCGGACGGCGAGCCGGGCGGCGGCGGCGGCTGCCCCGGGGCGGCGGGCGGAGCAGTGCTCGCGTCGGATCCGAAGGCGGCGCGAAGCTCCGTGGCGGCGGCGAGGGCCTCGGGCAACGCCGGCTCGAGCAGGACGACGTAGAGCACCGCGTCGCGTCGCGCGTCCGGGAACCGAGCCTGTACGCGCGTCTTCGCGTCTTCCGACCACAGCCCGCCGATGTTGAGGTGGTCCTCGTTCGGGTCGAACGTGCTCCGCGAGAGCGACCCGAATTCGCCGGTGTTGTACACCGACCCGACGAGGCTGAAGAAGTCGCCGGGGTTGGCGAGCGGGTCGAGGCGATGCCGCAGGAGGAACGTGGCGTCCGCGAAGCGCGCCTCCTGCTCGGGCCGCAAGGTGCCGAGGAAGGGGGTCATCGCCTCGAACAGCGAGCGCGTGGCCTTGCTGCGCAGCTCCAACAGGTCCGCCTCGCGGGCCCGCACGCGGTCGAGGCCCTTCGCGATCTCCACCAGCTCGGCGTCCGGCCGCCCCTGGCGCAACCCGTTCCACAGCTCGTTGTAGACCCCCTGCACCTCGGGCTCGTGACTGCGCACGATGGCGTCGTGCGCCGAGAGCACCTGGGCGCGCTCGGCCTCGAAGCGCGACGCGAGCTCCGTGAGGCGCGCGAGCTGGTAGCGGTCGAAGTCCATGTGCCGGAGCCAGATCAGCAGGCGCACCCGCTGTTCTTCGTACTGCACCTCCGGCAGGAACGCGTAGTCGTAGAGGAGCCGGTAGAGCGGCGGAGCCGCGGAACGATCGAGGGCGGCCGCCGCCTCCTCGGAGGGGAGCGCCATCGGCGGCGACGCGCAGGACAGCGCCAGGAGCGCGACGAGGAGCGGCATCCGGAGACGTTATTCGCGGAGGGTGCGTTCTGCGAGGTCGACGAGGAAGCTCCACACCGCGCGCACCCGCGGCACGGCGTGCAGCGCGCGGTGCGCGACGAGCCACAGGTCGACGCTCGGGACGGGCTCCGCGGTCCGCGCGTCGTCGAGCTCCGGCACGGTCCGGGCGAACAGGTCCGGGAGGATCGTGAGCCCGATGCCGGCCCTCGCCGCCGCGAGGCGTGCTTCGAGGCGGTGGATCCGCACGCGCGGCGCGCCGTGTACGTGGCGTTGCTCCCACGGGGCCGTCGTCGCGTCGGGGTCGCCGGAGGCGATCCAGGGGGCACGCCCGAGCCCCTCGGACACCCGCGCCGGCGCGCCCCAGACGCCCTGCGTCAGCTCGGCGAGGCGTCGCGCGACGAGGTCGCCTTGGGTCGGACGAACGAAGGCCAGCGTCAAGTCCGCCGCCTCGCGGCGGCCGAGATCCGTGGCGGTGGGCGTCGGGACGAGGTGGAGCGCGACCCCCGGGTGCCGCGCGAAGAGCTCGACGAGGTGCGGCGCCACGAGGAGGCTGTCGAAGCCGTCCGGCGTCGCCAGCCGAACGGGGCCGTCGACGCCGCGTTCGAGCCCGAGCACCGCGCGTTCGAACCCGGTCATCGCGGCCTCGGCGGCCTCCGCGTGCGGCAGGAGCTCCAGGGCGATCGGCGTGGGCGCCAGCCCGTCGGGGTTGCGATCGAACAGGCGGCTTCCGAGCTTCTCTTCGAGCGCGGCGAGGCGCCGGCTGGCCGTGGCGTGGTTGACCCCCAGCAGGCGTGCCCCCTCGGTCAGGGAGCCGGCCCGCCAACACGCGAGCAGGACGGGGAGGTCGCGCCAATCGTCGGACATCACTTCACCCTGTCCGAGGCCTTAGCACACGCCACGAGCCCGAACATCAACGGTACGCGGGCGGCGCCGTCGGGCCAGCGCCATGTCCGATCCGGTCCCTCCACGAGCGCCGGGTTCACACGGCAGCCGTTCGAGTGCGGATATTCGCGGAGGACCTCGATTCGGAGCCCGGCGGCCGCGACCGCGGAGACGATCTGTCCGAGGCCGTACTGCCAGCTCTGCGCGGCGACGGGGTTCGGCTCGGACGCCGCGGGCGTGACGACGCCCAACGCGGCGCCCGAGGCGGCGACGTAGTCCGCGACGGGCTCCACGAACGGGTCGGTGGCGAAGTAGTCGTCCCGCGACAGGCGCAGGTCGTCCCCGACGCTCCACACGAGGGGGTGGAAGTCTACGTACACGAGGCGGCCGCCATCGCGGAGCACGCGCGCGACGCCCTCGGCCCAGGCCGTCAGGTCGGGCAGCCAACCGACGGCGCCGTAGCTCGTGAAGAGGAGGTCGAACCGCTCTGGCGTCGTGTGCAGCCACCGCACGACGTCGGCTTCGACGAAGCGCGCCGACACCCCCGCGCCCTCGGAGAGCGTCCGCGCGAAGGCGATCGCGACGTCGGAGAGGTCCACGCCGGTCACGATGGCGCCCCGTCGCGCCAGTCCGAGCGTGTCTTGCCCGCCGTTGCACTGGAGGTGCGCCACTTCGAGCCCGTCCAGCGCCCCGAGGAGCTCCAGCTCCTCGGGAAACAGCACGTCGCCGCCCGCTCGAAAGAACGCCACCTGGTCGCCCTTGTGACGATTGTGGTTGCGCGTCGCCACGTTCCAGCTTTGTCGCGTGGCGTCGAGGTCGTGTGACGTGGGATCGGTCTGGAGGCGCATGACGTCCGCATATCCCCGGGCTCGCCTCGGACGGCCGCCGCCCCCCGAGCGTGCTACGGCCAGCGTGAGGCCCGCGCGACATGACCTTGACCCGCGCCGCCGCCGTCCTTCTGGACCCGGATGCGCCGCGGCGGCCCCTCGTCGAGCTCTATGCCGCCCTCGTCGAGGCCGTGCGCGCCGACGGCGTGCCCGTCGATCGCGCCAGCTGCTCGGTGCCGCTGTTGCACCCTGAGCAGCGCAGCACGCAGCTCATCTGGACGCTCGCCGATGGCACCCGCGCCGTGCCACGCACGTGGTCCGCCGCCGGAAGCGCGATGTTCGCCACCAGCCCGATGCGGCCTCTGGTCGCGGGGGAAGCGACGGTCATCCGTCATCGGATCGAGCCCGGCTCCGTGGGCGCGCCCTACGCCATCCTCGACGAGCTGGCCGCGGAGGGCTTCACCGACTACCTCGCGACCGTGACGCGGGGCGAGCTCGCGTGGGAGCGCGCGCCGCTGTCGTGGGCCACGCGCGCCCCCGGCGGGTTCGACGACACCGCGATCCAGGCCCTGCTCGGCCTCATGCCGGTGCTGGGGCTGATCCTCGCGATCCACGCGTACCGTGGCACCACCCGCGCGCTCATGGACACCTACCTGGGCGCGGATGCGGCGTCGCGGGTGCTCGACGGGCACATCCGCCGCGGCGACGTGGTGGACGTCGAAGCGGCCGTCTGTTTCTGCGACATGCGCGACTTCACCGCGCTCTCTCAAACCCTCGGCCAGGCGGAGCTGCTCGAGCTGCTCGACGACGCGTTCGGGGTCGTGGTCGGGGCGATGGAGGCGGAGCGCGGGGAGATCCTCAAGTTCATCGGGGACGCGGTGCTGGCGGTGTTCCGCGTGGAGGGCGGCGAGGAGGCCCGCCGCGACGCGGTCGCGCGCGCGTTGCGGGCGGCGCGTGGCACGGTGAGGCGAGCGGCGGAGGTGTCCGACGAGCGGCGCGAGGCTGGTAAACCCGCGTTTCAGCTTGGGGTCTCGATCCACCTCGGCCACGTGGCGTACGGCAACATCGGCGCTCCCACCCGGCTCGACTTCACCGTGATTGGCGCCGCGGTCAACCTCGCGGCGCGGCTCGAAGGCACCTGCCGCGCGCTCGGGGCGCCGATCGTCCTGAGCGACGCCGCGGCGAGCCGCCTGCCGCCCGAGGCCGGCCACGTGGAAGACCTCGGGACGCACGCCCTCCGCGGCATCGCCGAGCCGGTGCAGGTGTGGGGGGCGCGCGGATAGGCGACCTCGTGCCCGTCGCCGCCGTCATCGTGACCCACCGCTGCGACGCGCTCGTCGACGCGTGCGTTCAGAGTCTGCTCGGCCAAACACGGGTTCCGGACGACATCCTCGTGGTCGTGTCGTCCGAGGGACGGCCCGCCGTGCCGTCCGGTGCGCGGGCGCTGCATCTCGGCGCCAACCTCGGATATGCGCGGGCGGCGAACGCGGGCGCGGAGGCGACGACGGGCGACCTGCTCCTGTTGAACGACGACACCCGCCTGTTGCCGGACGCCGTCGCGCGGCTCGAGGCGGCGCGGGGCGCGGAGGGCGCGTATGTCCCGAGGATCCGCCTCGCCGACGGGTCCGGTCGCCTCGACAATCAGGGGCACGGGGTGTTCCCCGACGGCTTCGTGTGGGCGCGCGGGCGCGACACGATCGACGACGGACGTGCGCTTCTGCCGCCCGGCGCGTTCTCCGGCGCCGCGGTCTGGATCACCCGCTCCGCCTGGCGCGCCACGGGCGGGTACGATCCGCGCTTCGACAGCTTCGGGGAGGACGTCGACCTCTCCCTTCGCTTCCTTCGTCGCGGCTTCGTCATCCGCGCCGTGCCCGAGGCGCTCGTCGAGCATCACCTCGGCGCGACCTACGGCCGCTTCGGGCCCGACAAGATCCGTAGGATCGAGCGCAATCGGGTGCGGGCGGCCGTCCGGAGCCTCCCCGTGGGGTTGCTGCTCACCCTCCCGTTGTGGACCGGCGCGCGGCTCGCGGTGTTCGCGGCGCTCGCGGCTTCCGGCCGCGGGCCGGGGGCGTCGGTGCCGCCCGAAGCCCGCCGCGCCGCCGTTCAGGGGTTGGTCGAAGGGATGGCCGACGCGCCGACCTGGTGGCGTGACCGAACGTCCGACGCGCCCGAGTGGGCGCTCGGCGAACGTGCGATGCTGCGCGCCATGTGGGACGGTCGAGCGCGATGGGAGGACGTGTGGCGCGCCTCGGGGTCGTGATCCCCGCGTTCCGCTGCGAGCGGACGGTGCCGGACGTGCTCGCGTCCTTGCCGGATGGCGTTCCGGCCTGGGTCATCGACGACGGATCGCCGACCCCGCTCACGCCGCCGGGGCGGCCATGCACCACGCTGTTGCGCCACCCGACGAACCGCGGCTACGGCGCCGCCCAGAAGACCGGCTACGCGGCGGCCCTGGCCGCGGGGGTGGAGCGCGTCGTGCTCCTCCACGGCGACGCGCAGTACGACGCCGCCGACACCCTCGCGCTCGCCGGCGCGCTCGCGTCGCCGCGGAGCGCCGCGCTCGGCAGCCGCTTCCTCCTCGATCCTGCGGTCATCCCCGGGTGGCGGCGCTTCGGCAACCGCGCGTTGACGGCGGCGGCCAACCTCCGCTTCGGCACGCGACACACCGAGCTGCACAGCGGCGCGCGGGCGTTCACCGCGGGCGCCCTGCGCGCGCTGCCGCTCGACCGCTACTCCGACGACTATCTCTTCGATCAGCAGGTGTTGTTCGGCCTGTTCCGCGCCGGCATCCCCGTCGCCGAGCGACCCGTACGCGTGCGCTACGACGGCACCGTGCAGAGCATCTCGTTCGCGCGTTCCGTACGGTACGGACTCGGATGTGTGGGCGAGATGCTGCGGGGGTGAGGGCGATGACTCACCCCACGCGCGTCGCGATCCACCAGGTCGTGCCGCCCGCGTCCTTCACTCCGCCGCGCTTGTCCTCGTCGTCCTTCTTCACCGGCGCCTGGACCGACGTCCCGCCGGCCGCGAGCGCACGGGCGTAGGCCGCGTCCACATCGTCGACGTACACGTGGACGTGGCTCTCGATCGCCGGCCACCCAGGCGCCGTGTCGGCCACCATGACGAGCGTGTCGCCGATGCGGACCTCCGCGTGGCGGAGACGCCCCTCATCGTCCGGGTGCGTCCGGACCAGCGCACCGCCGAGGGCCTGTTCGAGGAAGCGGATCGTGGCCGCGGCATCGGTGACCATGAGGTAGGGCGACACGGTGCTGTAGCCCTCGGGGACGAAGCTGGGGACGCGGTCTGCGGCCTTGCGCTCGAGCTCGGCGACGCGGGCCTCGGCCGCCTTGAGGCCGCGGAAGTTCGCCGAGAACGCCGGAAGCATGACGGCGTTCCAATACGAGAGCAGCGGCAGCCCAGCGGTGTCGACCCCGGCCTCGGCGGCGAAGCGCTCCACCAGGGCCTGCGAGTCGGACTGCGCCGTTCCGTCGGCCCACAGGACCGTCGGATAGCTCGGGGCCTGACCGGTGGCGGCGCGGAGGGTGTGGGCGAGCGCCTCGCCTTCGTCCGTGCCGGGGTGGGCGACGCGCACCTCGACCGTGTCGCGCAGGCCCGCTTCCGACAGAAAGACCAGCAGGCGGAACGAGAACGGGCAACCGGCCTTGACGACGACCACGGGCTTGGCGGACATGGGGGCTCTCCGGGAGCACGCTTGTAACCACGGTCGGCGGGCGCTGTGCACGCCCCGGGGGCCGGCGGGATGTTCCACGTGGAACGGGGGGCCGCGCTACGTTCGCCCCATGAGCAGCCCCACCGGTCGCGACCCCGTGAAGACGCGCCGCGCGGCCGCACACCCCGATCGCCCCGGAGAGCAGTGTCGCGCCGAGCCCGGCGCGTGGCGGCCGATCGTCGATCGGGCCCGATGTGAGGGCAAGAGGGACTGCGTCGAGGTGTGCCCGTACGACGTGTTCCGCGTCGAGCGCATGGCCGACGACGATTTTGCGAAGCTCGGGCTCTTCGGCAAGTTCAAGAGCGTCATGCACGGCCGCCAGACCGCGTACACCCCGAACGCCGACGCGTGCCGGGCTTGCGGACTCTGCGTCGTCGCGTGCCCGGAGCGCGCCATCCACCTCGTCCCTGGAGCCTGACCCCGTGCGTGTCGTGCATCGCGCCGACCAACCCGTCGTTCCCTGGAAGAACGGGCGCGGGACCACACGCGAGATCCTCGTCGTGCCCGAAGGCGCCTCCCCCGACGACCGGGTCGCGCGCCTGTCCCTGGCGACCGTCGCGGAAGACGGTCCCTTCAGCACCTTCTCGGGGATCGACCGTTGGATCGCTGTGGTCGAAGGGCCCGGCATGGACCTCACCGTCGACGGCGCGCCGGTCGCGCTCGATCCCTTCCGCGTCGTTCGCTTTCCGGGCGACGCGCCCACCGTCGGCCGCTTGCGCGGTAGCCCCGTGCGCGACCTCAACCTGATGGTGCGCCGACCCGCGCGCGGCGCGGCGCGCATCCTCGAGACGACCTCGATCCTCGCGGACCGGACGACGCTGCTGTACGTGCTGTCCGGCTCGCTCGGGCCATTGGGCGAGGGGGACGCGGCGGTGCTGGACGCGGGCGAGCGTATCGAGGGACGCGCGCGCGTGTTCGTCGGCGAGGTCGAGGGCCCTTAGGTGGACCGCGCGAGGTCGGGGGTTCCAGGCGGTACAGGGCTGGCGCGACGGCGGAAGGATCCGGAGCCCCGCTCGGCTGGTGGACTCGGACACACACTCGAGGCAGGGAGTGAATCAATACGGAATAG
Source organism: Klebsiella pneumoniae (assembly GCA_945862325.1). Classification (GTDB taxonomy): domain Bacteria; phylum Myxococcota_A; class UBA796; order UBA796; family SXON01; genus CAMAXZ01. The sequence goes on along the minus strand of CAMAXZ010000054.1, from coordinate 9,171 downwards.
TCTATTGCAACGCCGAATCCGGCTCACCAAGGGCCACCCGGCCCCCCAAACGCCCCCAAGTCATTCCTCGACCCATCCGCGTCGTTGTACCCGATCAGCGGATTCCCCGCGTCGATACAAGGCGAAAACCCGGTGGTCAGGGAGAAGTCCGCATTGGCGGCGTCCACGAAGCGGGGGTCGACGCTGATGTTGGTCCCGGGCGGGGAACTCCCGGTCGAGGTCTGCCAGTCGTAGTCGCTGTTGCCGTACGAGTTGTTGTAGGCGACGTCGTCTCCGGCCCAGCGGACGTCGATGCCACCTCCCGTGGAGTCGTGGATGATGTTGTTCTCGAACAGAAGTTCGGGGGCGGGACTGATGAGCGCATACCCATGCACGTTGCGCGACCATACGTTGTTGTACACCCAGCCGAGGGTCGGCGGATCCTCGATTGAAACAGGAGTGGTGGACGTCAGCTCGTTGTCGTGGAACAGGTTGTTCGAAATCTCGACGTCCACGTCCGTCATTGTCTTCGTACGTGACGGAGTCCCACGACACATCGGAGTGCTGCTGAGCGGCAGAAGCGCCCCCCCTGCACTCCCGAATGTGGACGTCCGCCACGGAGCCGGTCGCATCGGTCCAGCGGATGCCCGAGGGGGAATAGTCTCGGGTGGACCCGGTCAGGGTGAAGCCGCGCAGGTGCACCGTGGCGTCGGCGACGGTGACCGCGCACTGAGAGCCGCCCTCGATGCGCGTATCTTCCGGCCCAGCGCCGATGATGGTCAGCTCCACCCGCGTGAGTTCGACAGGCGCGTACGTCCCGGGGCAAACATGGATCGTGTCTCCGGGCGCGGCAGCGTCGACGGCGTCCTGGATCTCGGTGAACGGGGCTCCGGTGGCACACACCGTCCAGTAGACGTCGGTGTCGGTGTCCGCATCCGCCGATGCTACATCCGCTCAAAACAATCCGCAAGAAACCTCTCGAGCCGCTCCCGCTCGCGTGCGACCGCGTGCACGCCCTCCGCGCCGATGTCCACGTGAAGCTGCATGACGACACCGCCGCGCTCTTCCCAGCGACCGACGACGCGCCCGCCGTACCATACCGTCGGCCGTGCTTCGCCAGAGGCGCGTACGCCGGGGTGAGGGCCCGGCCCGGGGTCGACCCCATCGGGAGGGAACCAGTGCTCGGGGTTGTGCGGGAATACGACAGGCTGGAGCCCGGGCGCGAGGCACCACGCGCGGTCCTGGTAGCCTTTGAGCAGGGCGTCTTCGTAGGGAAGCAGCCACGCGCCGGACGTCTCGCGCGGCGGCGCCGGCGTGTCGGCGAGGGCGGGGTCGAACCAATAGGTCGTGCCGTCCACGACGACGCGCGCGACCGTGCCGCCGAACGAGGCGAGCGCTCGGGTGACCTCGCCCTTGGGCGCAGGGAGCCACCACGCGAGGTCCGCCTCCGTGACGGGGCCGAACGCGCGGATCGCGCGCGCGAGGAGGTCGCGGCGGGCCTCGGCGGGGCGGATCTGCCCGGGGACGAAGCCGGGGATCCACTGGCGGGTCAACGCGTACCGGGTGCGGTTGCTGCGCGGCGCAGCCCCGTCGGCACGGACGATCTCGCCGCGTCCCATGCCGATCATCACCCAGTAGCGGAGGTCGGCGCCGAGGGCCGGTAGCGCGGCGTTGGTGAGCGGGCCGTCGGCGAGGGCGTCGAGGAGGTCGCCGACGGCGCGATCCACCTCGAGGTCCGAGAGCGCCTTGATCGCCCCGCTTCGCCGCCCCACCAGCTCCGTCGCTGCGCCGGTGCCGGCGAGGATGGTCGGGGCGTCCTCCGCGAGCACGACGTGCACCGTGTTGCGGAAGGCGTTTACGCGCACGAGCCCGCGCCCGGCGTTGAGCCTGGCGAACATCGCGCGGGGGTCGAGCTCGTCGAGCCGCGCCCACGCCGAGAGGTAGGGCGTGGCGTAGTCGGTGGAGTGGAGGCCGATCGTCGCGCGGACGAGGGCGACGAGGTCCGTGGCGCGACGCTGGGCGTGGAGCCGCGCGGCGCGGAGGGCTTCGAGGCGGGCGACGACCATGAGCCCGTCTAAGCCCGACCCCAGACCACGACGAGCGCCCCCGCGGCGGCGACGAGCGCCCCGACGATCTGCCGCGCGCCGACGCGCTCCTTCAGGAACACCGCCGCGAGCCCGAGCATGTACACCGTGGCCATCTGGTTGAGCACGGCCGCCACCGACGCGTCCGCCCACTTGTACCCGCCGAGCCACAACAACAAGGACAGGTACGTCCCCACGAAAGCGCCGGGCACGAGCGACCACCACACCGGGCCGGGGCGAAACGCCTGCGCCGCCTCTCGGCCGTGGCCGCCGAGCACGATGTAGATGACCATCCCGGCGACGCCCGCCGCGAGCCGCGTCCACGTGACCTCGATGAGATCCGAGCGCTCGAGCACGGGCTTCGCGATCACGACCGCGACGGAGGTGCAGAGGATCGCCGTCGCGGCCAGGGCGGTGCCGAGCGCCAGCTCCTTCGCGTCGTCCGTCGTGAGCGCGCCGGGGTCGACGTTCGCAACGGTGACGCCGCCGATGACGAGCGCGGCGCCGACCAGGAAGGTCGCGGAGAGCTGGTCGCCCAGGAACAACCACGAGAGGAGGACGACGGTGGGGGCGTAGATCGTGTCGACGATGGCCAACCTGGCCGCGCCGATCCGCCGCAACCCCTCGAACAGCAGGGTGTCCGCGACCGAGAGCCCGACGAACCCGCTGAGCAGGAGGCGGGCCCAGTCGGCCCCCGAGCGGTCGGCCGGAAACCCGATTCCGAGCACGATCATGGTGACGGCGAGCAGCACGGTCGCCATCACGTTCTTGAACAGGTTGATCGACAGCGCCGGCAGCGCGCTGGACCGCTTGAACAGGATGACGGAGACCGACCACGCGAGGGGGGCGAGGAGCGCGAGGATCTCGCCGGTGGGGAGCACGGGGGGGGCTATCGCGGGCGCTGAAGGCGCGCGCGCCGCCGTCGGCATGCCCAGCTACGGGAGCACGACGTCGTACACGCAGACGGAATTCCCGCCATGGCCCGTGCGGCCCTGCGAGGTGGTCCACACGCGCGATCCGTCCGGGGCGATGTCGAGCCCGACAGAGTACGGATCGACGCGGATCCGCGCGGCGACGGTCATCCGCGTGGTGTCGACGACCACCAGCTCGGCCGAGGTGTTGACGGCGGCGAACACCCACCGACCGTCCTTCGTGATCTCGATGGTACGCGCGCCGGGGCCGACCTCGACCTCCTCCCAACCCGTCAGCGCCACGACCTTGCCCGCGGCCGCGCGTAGCGCAGCGACCAGCGTCGCGACGTCGATGCGTGACACATACCCGGAGCTGTTGGAGCTGAGGTAGAGGTGTCGTCCGGCTGGCGGGATGACTAGGTGGCGCGGCGTCGGACGCATCCCTTCCACCGTCCCGAGGTACGCGCCCGTAGCCACGTCGAAGCCGGCGATCCCGCCTCCACCCATGCGGGCCACGAGCAGGGTGTTGCCGTCGGGAGTGAACACCGTCCCCCTCAAGCAATACCCACACTCGTCATCCCGGTCGACCTTGCCGAGCCCGGTCACCGGGAGCCGCGACTCCACGACCATCAACGCGGGGAGGATGGTGAACTTCGCCGGGTCCCCGCTGCTCGTGTCCACCATCATCACGGTGTTGTCACCCCAATGGGTGATCGCGACCCGTCGACTGTCTGGAGAGACCGCGACGTACTTGGGGATCGGCCCAGTGGGGAGAACGCGCACGATCGTGTCGGTCTTCGTGTCCACGATGGCCACCGCCGAGGGCGACGTGCCGTTGGTGTCGAAGTCGCGGCGATAGTAGGGGATCCAGAGCCAGCGGTCGTCGTGGCTCAGCGCGCTCTCGACGGGCTTGCCGGAGAACACGTTCGGATCGCCGCCGGACGGGAGGTGGGTCCACGTGTAGTCGAAGGGCGCGGCCGGCGCCGTGAACAGGGCCTTCTCGGCGGCGCCGAACACGTGCTTGATCTCTTTGATCTTCGCAAGCTTCCGGGCGTCGTACACCACCGTGCCGTAGCCCTCGAGCGAGTTCACGTAGGCCTTCGTTCCGTCCCGGGTGAAGCGCACCGACTTGGGAGAGTTGACGGCGGTGTCGAACACGTCGCGCGGGTTCTCCGGCTTTCCGCGGAACGCCTGGAACCGCGCCGTCAGCGTGAGCGTCACCCCGCTCTCGGTGACGGTCGTCCCGATGGGGACGGTCTTCGGAGCGTTGGCCCACGTCTCCTTCCGCTTCCGGGCCGTCTGCAGCCACGACGCGGCGTCGGGGTGATCCGGGGCGATCTCCGTGACCTTCTCCCACGTGGCGATCACGTCGTCCCATTCCTCCCGCGCCCAGTGTGTCCAGCCCTTCTCCCACTGGCACGGCACACAGCCGGGCTCGGCGGCGATGCACGCCTTCCACGCCGTGAGCGCGTCGTCGGAGCGCCGCTCGCGTTGGGCCGCGAAGCCCGCGGCATAAGCGGCCTGCGCCGCGGGCGCCGAACATTCGGCGGCGGGCTCGGCCGCGTGCGCGAGGGGGAGCAGGGCGGAGAAGAGGGCGGGAAGGAGCATCATCGTCCTGGGACGCCGATGGCTATCGGGCCCTTCGCGCCGCGGCGACAAGGTCGTCGTAGACGCGGGCGTCGACGAGCTCGGGGTGCCACTGGACCCCGACGGCGTAGGGGTGACCGGGGAGGGACACCGCTTCGACCACGCCGTCGGGGGCGCGCGCGCACACCTCGTAGGGGCCCGGATCGTCGACACATTGGTGGTGCGTCGAGTTCACGGCGTTCGGCACGCGCCCCGCGAGGGGGCCCCAGGCCAGGAGGGCGTGCGCCGGCGTCGCGGGGTCCGTGGGCTGCTCGTGGTCGATCGCCCCCGGGACCTGCGTGCCGATGTCCTGCACCAGGGCGCCGCCCGCCGCGACGACCATCGCCTGCATCCCGCCACAGACGCCGAGGAGCGGGGTGCCCGCGACGACGCAGGCCCGCGCGAGGGCGAGCTCCAGGACCGTGCGCGCCTCGTCCACCCGGCCGAGGCGCGCGCGCACCTCCTGGCCGTAGTGTCGGGGATGGATGTCGTGGGCGCCGCCGGTGATCACCACTCCCGCCGCGAGCGACACCAGCTCGTCGATCGCCGACTCTCCAGGAGGGACCAACAGCACGCGCGCCCCCGCGGCCCTGAGGTGCGCCACGATGACCTCGTTGACGTACACCTCCGCCCGTAGCGGGCGCACGCGAGGGGCGTCGGGGGGCGGTGGTCCGCCTTCGCGGCGGTCGGCGGTGACGAGGACGAGGGGGCGCATGCGCACCTCTCTATCCGTCCCGCTTGACGCTCACGGGCCCGTGCTTCTCTTCACACCCGAAGCGGTCAGCGGCCCCTGTCCTCCGACAGGGCCCCAACCCGCCGTGTGACCGTACCCAACGGAGGAACCGTCATGCCTTTGCCGTCCAATCACTACGCCACCGAGCTCGAACGCGCCTTCTACGGCGGCTACCGCCGCCCGCTCTCCGCCCTCTTCGACGAGCTCGACGCCCAGGTGTCGTCCGCGTTCGGCGGGTGGATGCGCCTCACCCTGCACGACCTGGGCGACTCCGTCGTCGTGCGCGCCGAGGTGCCCGGCCTCGCCGAGAAGGACCTTCGGATCTCGCTCGAACGCGACGTCCTCACCGTGGCCGGAGATCGCGCCACCGAGCCGCCGCAGGGCTACGTCGCGCATCGGCGCGAGCGCAGCGCCGCCCGGTTCTCGCGGAGCATGCGCCTGCGGGACCACGTCGACGCCGAACGTGTCACCGCCACCCTCAAGAATGGCATCCTCACGGTCACCCTGCCCCGCTCCGCGGAGCAGAAGCCGCGCCAGATCGCCATCACCACCACTCACTGAACGAGGCGTACCATGACCACCCCTCACGCGACCCGTGATCCCCTCGATCGTCCCGTCGTCAGCCCGCGCGTGGACGTGTTCGAGTCCGACGCCGACATCCTCCTGCTCGCCGACGTGCCCGGCGCGGCCGAAGGCGGCGTTCGACTCACCTGGGAGCGGGGTCAGCTCACGCTCGAGGCCCCGTCGGAGCTGGGCGAGGCGCCGGGCACCCTGCTCGCCGCCGAGTTCGGCGACGTGCTCTACCGGCGGTCGTTCGTCCTGCCCAAGGGGATCGACGCCGACGCGATCAGCGCCGAGCTCAGCTCTGGCGTGCTGCGCATCCGGTTGCCGAAGCTCCCCGCTGCGCAGCCGCGCCGGATCAAGGTCGAAGCGACCGCCTGACGGCGCGCTCGGCTACTGCGCGTAGCCGAGCGCCTCCAATCGTTCGCGGGTCGCGTCGTCGAGCTGGACCGGGCTCGCCCATCGGGGGCCGGTCCAGCGCAGCGGCCCGTGTGACGGCGCGGCGGCGGCGCCCTCCGCGTCGATGGGCCCTGGGCCCGCCGCGGAGGGGCCGATGCGCCGGACGAGGACGTCGGGCGGCCAGACGCCGAACGAACCGTCCCCCCCGAAGCGGGAGCCCACCCAGGCGCCGCGTCGGTACGCCGACGCGGTCGTCAGGACCGTGCCACCCTCGGCCACCCAAGGCTCTCCCATCGCTTCGAGAAGGCTCCGGGTCATTCGCGACACACGGTCCGGCTCCGCTCCGGCGCGGTCGGCGCGCTCGGCGGGGTCCGTCGCGCGGTCGTACAGACGTGTCACGCGCTTGGGCACGTCCACGTCCAACCGCCACCCCTCCGCTTCGTACGACAGGCGCGCGGTGTCGTGTCGGGCGGTCTCGGCGACGAACGCGCGCGGAGGGATCGTGTCGCGGAGGTCCGAGCCGGCCGCGCCGAGGGCGGTCGCGGGGTCGAGCCCGGCGACCGCCGCGAGGGTCGGGGCGACGTCGATCGTCGCGACGGGCTCGGTGCGAACGGCGGGAGACACTCCAGGGGCTACGAGGATCATCGGGACGTGGACCACCTCGCGCCACAGGGTGTGTCCATGCCCCCAGCTCCCCCGCTCCAACAGCTCCTCGCCGTGGTCGGCGGTGACGAGCCACGCGGCGTTGCGGCCGCTGCGCGCCCAGGCGGCGTGCAGGCGCTCGAGGTGGTGGTCCACCCACGCCACACACTCGTCGTATTGCGCGACGTTGTGCGCCATCTCCGCCACGGTGGGCGGATGTTCGGCGTGCCAGGCGTAGCTTCGGTAGGCGGTGCTCGTCGGTGTGCCGGCGCGATCGAAGCGTGACGCATAGGGCTCGGGGCAGCGGTACGGGTAGTGCGCGTCGTAGAGGTGCAGGAACAAGAACAGCGGCGTTCCCTCCCCCACTTCGGCGGCCCACCGCGCCGCGTCCTCCACCTGACGGTCGGCGCTCGTCACGTGGGTGAGGTTGGTGGACGCGTCGACCTCGTAGTCCAGGAACCTCGAGAACCCGCGATCGAAGCCGAAGCGGCGAGAGACGTAAACGCTCGACACGAAGCCGCCCGTGGCCCAGCCGGCGTCGCGCAGGCGCTCCGGGAGCCACGGGAGGTCGCGCGACACTCCGACAGTGTCCTCGACCACGCCGTGGGCGACCGGGGGCTGCCCGCTGAGCATCGTCGTGTGGGCCGGGAGGGTCCACGGAGACAACGTGCGTGCATCGGAGAAGCGGAGCCCGGAGGCCGCGAGTCGGTCGAGGAACGGGCTCGTCGGCCGGGCGGCGCCCCAGGCGCCGAGATGGTCGGCGCGGAGACTGTCGATGCTGACGAGCACGATGTCGGGGCGCGCGGGATCACCCGGCGGAAGGTCGGGAAGCGCCGCCTCCTGCGGCGCGGCGCAGGCCACGGCGAGGAGGGTCACCATCCTGCCTGCTCCCACCACCACGAGGCGGTCGGCCACCAGGCGGCCGGAGCGAAGCGCAGGATTGACCCGAGCAAGGTGGTCGTGAGCACGATCCCGACGAGGGCGGCGGGCGTGCCGCTGCCGACGGCGGCCGCCGCCTCGCGCGGGCGGGTGACGAGCCCGGCGGCCCACACCAGCCACAGGGGCTCGAGCGGCGCGCGATAGCGCGTGAGACCGGCGAGGGCCGCGACCGCGACGAGGTGGTAGCCGATCACGGCGGCGGTCAAGAGGGCGGCGTCGCGTCGGCGTGTATCCTGTACGAACGCGGATAGTCCGAGGGTTCCGCCCACCATCGCGAACACGCTCCAGAGCGGAACGAGCACGATGAGGGCCTCGCGCGCGACGGCCGGGACGCCGGCCCACTTCCCGGTGCGCAGGTGGCGGGTGAGGAAGCTGTGGGGGTTGAGCGTCTGCGCGAGGCGCAGCGGCGCGCGCGCGAGGAACTCACCAGGGTGTTCGAGGATCCACGCCCTGCCCGCGGCGACCTCGCACGCGTCCTGCCGCACCGGGTCCTCCGGTGAGTCGCAGGGCGCGCGGCCGGTGGCGCTCACGCGCGCGGTGAGGGCGATCGGGTGTAGCCCGTTGCCCCAATCGAAGGTGACGGGTGGAAAGGTGTTGTTGCCGAGCCACATCATGCGTCCGAGGGTTCGGTCGGACACGACGAGCCCGTGGTAGGTGCGGCTGGTGTGGGCCGCGTACGGCGCGACCACGAGGGCGCAGGCGGCGACGAGGGCGAGGGCCTGGCGCCAGCGCGCGCCGTCGCGGACGCGGCCCCACACGAGCGCGAGCGCGAAGAGGGGGAGCAGATACGTGCCGATCCCGCGGAACAGAACGGCGACCCCGAGGAGGGCCCCGGCGAACACCGCGGGGCGAGGCGCGCTGTCGGCCTCGCGCGCGTCGAGCGTCGCCTTCACGGCGTACAGGAGCAGCGCCCCGTAAAAGACCTCGCTCCAGAGGCTCGAGGCGTAGAAGATCGCGGTGGGATCGAGCGCGTGAGTCCACGCGGCGAGCCGACCTGCGCGGCGGTCGAACAGGCGCTCGCCGAGGGCGTGGAGCGCCCGGATCGTGGCGAGGGCGACGACGACCTGGGTGACGAGCCCGGCCGACGGATCGAACCCGAGCGCGCCGTGAAGGGCGAGCACCGCCGGGTACCCGGGCGCCCACAACCAGCCTTCGGTGGGCACGATGCCGCCACCCTCGAGCAGCTCGCGCGCCATGGTGAGGTAGGTGCACTCGTCGCGCACGCAAGGCTCCTTCCACCACAGCACGATCGGCGCGAGGCGGAGGGCCGCCCCGACCAACAGCGCCGCGCCGAGCG
>CAMAXZ010000053.1 GCA_945862325.1 Klebsiella pneumoniae | reverse complement strand
GGGCGCGGCGGAGGGCCGGCTTGGGTTCAGCGGCGTCTCGGGCGTGAGCTCGAGCGGCACAGGAATGCGCTCGGGCATGTCGACGCCCGCGCGCTCGGCGGCTGCCGCGGCGTCGCGGCGCGCCTCGGGCTCGAGGGCGTCCGCGACCTCGGCGGAGGCTCCGGGCTCCACGACGCGGATCCGGAGCGTCACCGCGCGGGCCTGGGCGTCTTCTTCCCCGACGACGCTGCCGGACGGCTGCATCGACTCCTTCGGCATTCCACGACGATGGAGGTACCGCACGACCGACAGCGCGCGCGCCGTGGCGAGGCCCCAATTGTCCTCGAAGGGAGGGCCGACCACGGGGAGTCCGTCGGCGTGCCCCAACACGTCGACCGCGACCGGGTGCGGTCCGAGCGCGAGGGCGACCTCGCCCAACATCGAGTAGGCCGAAGGATGGAGGTCGGCGCGGCCCTTCGCGAACAAGAGGCGCTCGGGCAGCACGAGCGTGAGGGTCTGATCGACGAGGCCGATCTGCACGACGTTGTCGGACAGGGAGCCCGCGAGGTTGCGACGGATCGTCTGGATCAGCGGGTTGGCCGACTCGGCCGTGAGGTGGTTGGGCACCAGCTCGGGCACCTCCGGCGGACGCTCGACCGCCATCAGGTCGAGCAGCGCGTGAGGCATGCCACCCTCGAACGCCGCGTTCATGCCGTTGATGACGGCTTCGAGCTTCTCCTGATCGGTCTGGCTCGTCGCGTACAAGACGACGAAGAAGGCGAAGAGCAACGTGATGAAGTCGGCGTAGCTGACCAGCCAGCGCTCGAGGTTCTCGTGTTCTTCGTGCTTCTTCTTCCGGGCCATGGGCTACGCCGCGGCCTTCGCGGCGGCCGCCGCCTTGTGATCGGCGCCGTGGTGCGGCATGAACGGCGCGAGCATCTCGCCGACCTGACGGGCGTTGGCGCCCGCGACGATGCCCTGCAGCCCGGTGACGATCATCGTGCGGTCTTCGAGGTCGACCGCGACGACCTTCTTCATGCGGGCGCCGAGCGGGATGAAGATGAGGTTCGCGGCGCCGACGCCGTACACCGTCGCGACGAACGCGACGGCGATGCCCGCCCCGAGCTTCTCGGGGTCGGAGAGGTTCGACATGACGTGGATGAGCCCGAGCACGGCGCCGACGATGCCGACCGTGGGGCTGTAGCCGCCCGCGTCGGTCATCAGCTTCGCCGCGCCGTTCATGTGGTGCTCCATGAGGTCCATCTCGCTCTCGAGGATGTTCCTCACGTCCTCGCCCGCGTTGCCGTCCACGAGCATCTGGAGGCCCTTCCGGAGCATCTCGTCCTGGATGGTCGGGAGCTGGTTCTCGACCGCGAGCATGCCGTCCCGGCGCACCGTGGTGGTGACCTTGAGGATGTCGTCGAGCAGGCGCTTCCGGTCGGCGTAGTTGGGCCGGATGACCCGCGGGAGCAGCGTGCGGAGGTCGCGGATCTCCTGGCCGGTGGCACCGAGCCACACGGCGCCGAAGGTGCCTCCGAACACGATCATTGCCGCGGTGGGCTGCGTGAGCGAGCTGAGGTGGCCACCCTCGATCGCATTTCCGATGAGGATGAGCCCGACGCTGGTGGCGATGGCGAAGACGGCGGAGAGATCCATGACGTTCGCTCCGTCAGAAGGGCCAGAGGGTGTCGGCTGCGCGGGTTCCCCAACCGGGACCCTGCTTGTCGGCGAGTACGCCGGCGCCGGTGAATTCGATGCGCGCTTCGGCGATGAGGTCGGAGAGCACGGTGTTGTCGAGCAGGATGTCGCGCGGGCGCACGACGCCGTCGATGAGCAGGTACTGCGTCTCGCGGTTCACGCGCACCTGCTTGGTGCCGTGAATCCGGAGGTTTCCGTTCGGCAGGACCTCGATGACCTGGCAGGTCACGTTGGCCAGGAGGGTGCCCGTGCGGGAGGTCTCGGCGCGGCCGTCGTGGCGGCTCTCCGCCGAGCCGCCGAGCTCGATCGCGCTGCCCATGTTGGGGTTGGCGCGCAAGATGCTGGTGTCGAGCCCGAGCGCGGCGTCGATGCCGTAGCGGGACTCGCTGCGGCGCTCGGTCAGGGTGTCGGCGCCGAGGCTCGTCGTGCTGTTCTCTTGGATCAACACGGTGATCAGGTCGCCGACGCGGCGGGCGTTGCCGTCCATGCCGATGAGGGCACGGGCCTGGGTCTCGCTCCACAGCGAGCCCGGCGTCGAGGGCTGTTGCGGCGGCTCCACGACCATCTGTCGCTCGGAGACGGGTGGCGGCGTGGGCACCGCCGTCTTGGCCGCGCAGGCGACGAGCAGGAGGGTGAGGATCATCGGGCCTCCAAGGCGACGACCCCGTCGCCCAGGTACACGCCGCGCTGCACGGCGCGGGTGGCGAGGTTGAGGACGGCGACGCGCTCGCCGGCGCGCGCGTCCTGAAGGAGCTCGCCGGGGGCCCGCACGGACAGGCGCCCGGCGGACGCCGCTTCGAGCTCCACGGCGGCGCCCTCGAGGCGCTCCGGAGGCGTCTCGACGCGGGCGGTGGTGAGGGGGTCGCCCTCGTGGAAGCTGACGACGGCGCGCCAGACGCCGGTGGTGACCGCGGTTTCGCCGCGCAGGCGGTCGCTCGGGACGCGCGCGGTCCGCGTGGTCAGGAGCGCCCCGGGCCGCGCGTCGGTCGCGGCGACGAGGGCCTCTCGCCACACGACCACGTGCGGCCGCACGACGAAACGTTCGCCGCGGTGCCGAAGCACGAGCGAGGTCGTGCCCGCGAACGCCGACGCGGACGGGAGCTCCACGATCCAGTCGCCGTCGATGTCCTTGCCCTCGGGGAGGTAGAGGCCTCGCACCTCGACGTCCTCCGCCGGCACGCCCACGCGCGACGCGACGGCGTCGCGCGTGGCGTCCGCCGGCGTCGCCGCGAGGGCGAGCGCGACCGCGAGCAGGGAGGCCACCGCTTACCGCCGGAGGTTGACGGCGGTCTGGAGCATCTCGTCGGCGGTCTGGATGACCTTCGACGAGAGCTCGTAGCCGCGCTGCGCGGTGATCATCGACACGAGCTCTTCCGCCACGTCGACGTTGGAGCCCTCGAGCGCGTATTGGAGCACCCCGCCGACGCCGTTCTCGCGCGGCGGCCCCACGCGGGGTTCGCCCGCGGCGAGCGAGGCGCGGAAGAAGTTGCCGCCCGCGGCCTGCAGGGCCTCCGGGTTGGTGAAGGTGGCGAGCGTGAGGTTGCCGATCTCGACGACCTCGATGCCCTCTTCGGTCTGGAGCTCCGCGCTGACCGTGCCGTCGCTCGCGATCACGATCTTGCCGCCTTCGGGCACCGTGATGTTCGGCTGCAGCATGTAGCCGGCCTGCGTGGTGAGGTTGCCGTCCCGGTCGGTGCGGAAGTGGCCGTCACGGGTGTACAGCGTCTCGCCCGTCGGGGACTCGACGACGAAGAAGCCGTCGCCGTCGATCAGCAGGTCGGTCGGCGAGCTGGTGATCGTGGTGTCCCCGGCGCGGAAGTCGCGCGAGAGGGACGCGAGCCGCGCACCGCCGCCGATCTGCATCGTGTCGCCGGTGGCGCCGCGGCCGGCCACCTGCTGGTACACGAGGTCCTCGAAGCCCTCGCGGACCTTCTTGAAGCCGGTGGTGTTGGCGTTCGCGATGTTGTTCGCGATGTTCTCGATCTTGAGCTGCTGGGCGGACATGCCCGTTGCTGCGGTGTAGAGCGCGCGCATTCAGGTCATCCCCCGTAGACTCGGTTGACTCGCGAGTGCATCTCGTCACTCGCTTGCATGGCGCGCTGCTGCGCCTCGAAAAACCGCGATGCCTCGACCAGCTCGACCATGCCGCGCAGGGGGTCGGTGTTGCTGCCTTCCCGTGCGCCCTGGAGCACCGAGACGCCCTCGATGGCGGCGGGCGTACCCTCCCAACGGTTGCCGCCCATCGGGCGACCGCCGTCGAGGCGCGCGAGCCGCAGCCGGCCGAGCTCGCCCTGGTTGGAGCCGAACACGACGCCGTCGGCGGTGACCGAGAGGACTTCGCCCGGCTCGAGGCGGATCCCGTTGCCCCCGTCCGTGGACACGCGGGTGCCGTCCTGCGTGACCAGAGTGCCTTCCGGATCGAGGCGGAAGGAGCCGTCGCGCGTCCACGTGCCGTCTTCGAGGCCGAAGAAGGCGTCGCCGCGGAGCGCGAGGTGCGTCGCCACGCCGTCCTGCACGATGGCGCCGTCGGTGTTGACGTAGCCAATCGAGTCGGCCTGCACGAAGGCGCCGTCGAGGGGGCTGTCCGGCGCGCCGTCGGCGAGCTGAAAGGTGACGCGCGCCTCGCGGAACCCGATGGTGTTCGTGTTCGCGAGGTTGTTCCCGATGATCTCGAGGTGCTTCCACGCGGAGGCGGCGCCGGAGAACGCGGCGTACAGGTCGTGGCTCATGCGGCGCCATCCACGGAGAAGAGGTCGAGGTCGAGGTCGCGGCCGATCGCCTTGCGCAGCCGGGTGCGCGCGTCGCCGAGGATCTGACAGACGCGCGAAGGGGTGACCTCGAGGACCGCGCCGATCTCCGCGAGGGAGAGGTCGCGTGCGTAGTAGAGCAGGATGACCTGGCGCTCCCGCTCGGGGAGGCGCGCGATCGCCTCGCGCAGCGCGGCGCGCGCGTCGTGCGCGAGCATGGCCCTGGGGGCGAGCGGCTCCTGCGCGAGGGCCGGCATCTCGCCGCCGAAGTCGTCGTCGTCCGGGGCGGGCGACATCGGGACGCGCTCGGACAGCAGGGCCTGGTTGTTCATCTTCCAGTAGGCGTCGACGTCGACGCCGAGCTGGTCCGCGATCTCGGCGTGGTTCGGCTCGCGCCCGAGGCGCTCCTTCGCCTTGGCCTTCGCCTTGGCGATCTCTTTGACGATCTGGCGCTGGCGCCGCGTCGTGCCGCCGTCGGCGCGCACCGCGTCGAGCATCTGCCCGAGGATGCGGTAGCTGGCGAAGCTCGCGAAGTCGACGCGGTGGCTGGCGTCGAAGCGGTCGAACGCCTCGAGGAGGCCGATGGCGCCGTAGCCGACCAGGTCTTCCGGCGTGAAGGTGCCGTCGTCGCCCTGCTGCTCGCACACCCGGCGGGCGAGGGTGAGGATCTTCCGCTTGTACCGCTCGCACACCTCTTCGCGCGTCATTCCTTCGACGCGACGGAGCTCATGTGGGGTTCGGTAAGCGCGAAGATACACGGTCCTGTCCCTCGACTACGGAGGATATCGGAAGAATCGGTCGCGCGATCTATTTCTTGAGAGGTTTCTGCGGGGCGCGGTCGTTGAGCGTGATGTCGCCGACCTTCTGGAGCGGGGTGCCGGGGATGATCTCGCCGGGCGAGAGCACCGCGACGCGCGGAAGCGCCTTTTCGAACAGGCGGCGGATCGGCCCGCGGGCCAGCGGTGGCACGAGCAGCACGAGCTCGCCATTGCCGTTCCACTGGTCGCTCCAGTTGCGCATGCCCTGGATCAGCTTGCGGGTGGCGTCGGGCTCGAGCAACAGCGACATGACGCCGCCATCGCCGCCCTGAAGCCCGCGAACCACCGCGTCCTCGGCGTCCGCCGCGAGGCCCACGTAGTTGAGGGTACCGTCTTCGCCGACGAACCGGGCGGTGACCGCGCGGGCCATGCGCTGGCGAACGAACTCGGTGAGCACGTCCGGGTCGCGTGTGCGCGTCGCGTATTCGGCGAGCGCCTCGAGCACGCCCTGCGTGTCGCGGATGCCGACGCCCTCGGCGATGAGGTTGCGGAACACGCGGAGTACGACCGCGCGCGGGAGGGGGTCGGGGATCAGCTCCTCGACGAGGCGGGGGTTCGTCGCGCCGACCCGCTCGAGCGCGTCGGCGAGCTGGGCACGGCCGTAGAGCTCGTGGGCGAAGCGGCGGAACAGGTCGTCCAGGTGCGTGGTGAGCACCGTCGGGACGTCGACGACCGTGTAGCCCTGCGTCTGGGCGCGCATGCGCTGCCCTTCGTGGATCCACCACCCGCGAAGCCCGTAGACGGGGTCGACACCCGGCTGCCCGTTCAGCGCGCCGGTAGCGGTGCCGGGGTCGAGCGCGAGGAGCTGTTTGGCGACGACGCGCCCGCTGCCGACGAGCTCGCCGCGCAGCAGCACCCGGTACTGGCCGCTGGTGAGGCGGACGTTGTCGCGCAGGTGCACGGCGGGCACGAGCACGCCGAGATCGCCGGCGAGCTGGCGACGGATGCGCTGGATGCGCTCGACGAGGGCGCCGCCCCGCTTCTCGTCGACGAGGTACACGAGGTCGAGGCCGACCTCGACCACCAGGGGCTCGACGCGGAGCGCGTCTTCGATCGGCGGCTCGGTCGGGCCCGCCGGGCGGGAGTCACCCTGCGGACCGGGCGGCGGTGTCCCTCCGGCACCGACGGGCGCGACGGTGAGGTTGTCGGACTCGCGCTGGAGCTGCCACGCGAGGACGCCGAGGGCGATCGCGATGATGGCGAAGGGCACCCGCAGGCCGGGGATGAACACGAAGAGCGAGGCGAGGCCCGCGAGCACCATGACCGAGCGCGGATTGCCGAGGAGCTGCGATCCGAACTGGCTGTCCAGGCTCTGCGCTTCGGGGTCGGAGACGCGGGTGACGAGGAGGCCGGCGGCCGCGGACGTGATGAGCGCCGGGATCTGGCTGACGAGGCCGTCGCCGATGGTGAGGATCGTGTAGTTGGCGAGCGCCGTCACGATCGGCAGATCGTTCATCACCACGCCGATGATCACCCCGGCGAGGATGTTGATGATCATGATGATGATGGCGGCGATCGCGTCGCCCTTGATGAACTTGCTCGCGCCGTCCATGGCGCCGAAGAAATCCGCTTCGCGGCCGATCTCGGCGCGGCGGAGCTTGGCCGTGCGCTCGTCGATGAGCCCGGCGTTGAGCTCGGCGTCCACGGCCATCTGCTTGCCGGGCATCGCGTCGAGGGTGAAGCGCGCGGCGACCTCCGCGACGCGGCCCGCGCCCTTCGTGATGACCATGAAGTTGATGACGAGCAGGATGCAGAAGAGGATGAAGCCGACGACGTAGTTGCCGCCGATCACGAAGTTGCCGAACGCCTGGATGACGTGCCCGGCCGCTTCGGTGCCCTCGCCGCCGTGCAGCAGGATGAGCCGGGTGCTCGCCACGTTCAGCGCGAGGCGGAAGATCGTCGTGATCAGCAGGATGACGGGGAACGACGAGAACTCGACCGACTTCTGGACGTACAGCGAGATGAGGAAGATGAGCAGCGACGACGTGATCGACAGCGCGAGCAGCAGGTCGAGCACGAGCGGGGGCAGCGGCACCATGAGGATGGCGAGCACGCCGAACACGCCGAACGCCAGCGCGACGTCGCCATTGCGCCGGAACATGTCGAGCGCGGACGCGGGTGCGGCAGGGCTGGCCATCCAGTCCTGTCATCGGACGCCGACGCCCGGAGTTGAGTGAAATTCGCGCGACGGCTACGCGCGGCTGTCGAGCTCCGCGAGCACGCGTCGGCGTACGCGGTCGATCGGCTCCGTGGCGAGCCCGAGCCTGCGTACCACCACGTCTTCTTCGATCGGGCCGGTCACGGGGTCGAACGGTTCGATGTGGAGCGTGTCGCACAAGCGCACGGCCGCGGCGACGACGTGCGCCATCTGCGAGCCGGTCATCGCGGCGCCGGGGTCGTGGTGGTAGCCGATCGCGGCGACGACCTGCGGCGGGAGGTTCCATTGTTCCGCGAGCACGCTGCCCACCTCCTGGTGGAGGTGCTCCGCGATCTCGTCGAGGTGCTCGTCGTCGCGGCAGGCCGCCGGCAGGCGCGAGTCCGAGCGCGCGGCGAGGCCGTACACGACGGCCCAGCCGACGTCGTGGAGCAGCCCCGCGACGAAGCTCCCGTCGGGGTCGGCGGAGATCGCGCCGCCGATCGCGGAGGCGCCCACCGCCACGGCGTAGGCGCGGGTCTGCATGCGCGCGCTGAGCGCCGGCCGACCGCTGACCGACAAGACGCGGCGCGCCGCGGCCGCGTACAACATCTGGCGCAGGCCCTGAACGCCCAGGCGGACGAGCGCCTCCGGGAGCCGGGCGATGCGCGGCCCGCTGCCGTAGAGCGGGCTGTTCGCGACGCGCAGGAGGTGCGCGGCGAGGGCCGCGTCGTGCGCGAGGATGGACGCGATGCGGCGGATCGGCACGTCGGGCTGCCCGGCCATCGCCATCGCCTCGAGCGCGACCCCGGGAAGGAGCGGGACCTCACCGACGCGACGCGCTTCGTCGACGACGGAGGCGCGCACGGCGGGATCCAGCCAGGGGGGGCTCGGCATCATCGGGCGTCCTCCGGGACCTCGAGCCGGCGCGCGCCCTCGGGGATGTCCTCGACACGCAGCACCTTGAACTCCACGCGCCGGTTGATCGCGAGCGCGTCCGGATGCGTATCCGGGACGAGCGGCCGAGACTCG
This sequence comes from Klebsiella pneumoniae, assembly GCA_945862325.1. Classification (GTDB taxonomy): domain Bacteria; phylum Myxococcota_A; class UBA796; order UBA796; family SXON01; genus CAMAXZ01. Next base: position 21,949 of record CAMAXZ010000053.1, on the reverse strand, counting down.
CCGTAGCCCTTCGACACGAGCCGGGTCGGATCCACGCCGGCTTCGGCCAACCAGCGGGCGACCGCGAACGCGCGCGCGTCGGACAGCCGCGCGTTCCACTCCTCCGTGGCGTTGCTGTTCGTGTGCCCCTCGATGAGCACGAACGCCACTTCGTCGTGGTTCTGCAGGACGTCCCGCACCGCCTCGAGAACCCGGTCGGAGCTCGGGATCAGGTCGGCGCGACCTTCCCGGAAGTACACCGTCTCCGTGATGATGATGCGGTCCCCGGCGAGCTCGGCGATTCGGGGGCAGCCGTCGGAGGTCCGCGGGTCCTGCTCGGGGCGGATCGGCTCGGTCGGGCACGCGTCCCGCTCGAACGGCACGCCGTCCGCGTCGCCGTCGAGCTCCGGGCACCCGTCGTCGTCGGTGAACCCGTCGATGGTCTCGGGCTGATCGGGGCATCGGTCGATCGCGTCGTTGAACCCGTCGGCGTCGCGATCCGCCTCCGGGTCCGGCGCGTAGGCGAGGGGCGCGGGCGCGACCGGGTCGGGCTTCCGCAGACCCCAGCCGACCCCGACGAACGCCCGCCACCGCGACGCCCCGATCCCGGACGACAGGCCCGTCGCGCCGCCGATGCTGGCGAACGCGCCGCCCGGCAGGCGCGCGCGCGCGGCGACCGTGGCTTCGACGGGGAGGCTGTCGAACGCGTGGTCGCCTTCCGCCGTCACCTCGGCCTGGGCGCTGAGCCAGTCGTTGGCGGCGACGGAGACCCCGGCTCCGAAGCTCGGGCCGCCGCGCGCGGCGAGGTTGCGCTCCCCCTCGCTGACCGCCACGACCGCGCCGGCCATCGCCATGAGCCCCACCGGGCCCGCGGAGGTGTGGAGGCGCGCGGCCGCCAGCGCCCGAGGGCCGGCGGCGCCGAGGTAGCGGGCGTCGTCGCCGGTCGGCGCATGGATGCCGACATAGACGCCGAGGGCGGGCGCCCACGGCGCGGGGACGCTGTCCGCGCGGGGCTTCAAGATTGGCACGCCGACCCCGAAGCGCGCGTCGCCGACGGTGGTGAACGTCCCCGAGGCGTCGAGGCCCACGAGGTAGACGGGGACCTGGGCGTCGAAGCGGAGCCCGCCGAAGGAGTAGGACGCGTAGGCGTTCGCCGTGGCGAGGGCGTCGATGACGGGCGCCGGGCCGTCGGGGAGCAGCTCGACGAGCGGGTCATCGGCGTAGTCGACGAAGAAACCGACGTCGAACTCGTGGTTCTTCCCTGCGAGCGGCGTGCCCATGCGGGTGAAGGACCCGGGATCCGAGCTCGTGGCGCCGACCGCGAAGCCGTGCGCGTCGATCGCGAGCGCCGGGGCGACGGCGATCAGGATCAGCGCGGGGATCATCGCCGACTCCGGCGGAGCGCGAGCAGGCCGAGGCCGACGACGGCGAACGCTTGACCGCCGCCGCAGCCGCCGCCGGCGAAGTCACCCTGGTAGTCGACCCAGTCGGGGACGCCGTCGCGGTCCCCGTCGCGGTCGCCTTCGTCGCGATCCGGCAGGCCGTCGCCGTCGGAGTCCGTGTCCCATTGGTTGGGCTCGCCGTCGCCGTCGACATCGTCGTCGGGGGCGCCGTCGCCGTCGACGTCCACGGAGGCCTCGCGCCGGGTGGGAATCCCGTCGCCGTCGTCGTCCTCGTCCAAGGCGTCGATGATCCCGTCGGCGTCGCGGTCGGGCCCGTTGGCCACTTCGTATCGGTCGTTGAAGGAGTCGTCGTCCGAGTCGGCCCGCGCGCGATCCGTGCCGAGGGCGGCCTCTTCCGCGTCGCTCAGGCCGTCGCCGTCGCGATCGTCGGCCTCGGACCATCCGTCACAGTCGTCGTCCAGCCCGTTGACCCGCTCGAGCGCGTCCGGGTTGACCGCCGGGTCCAGGTCGTCGCAGTCCTGCGCCACGGGCCAGCCGTCCCCGTCCTGGTCGTCGTCGCGCCCGTCGCAGTCCTGGTCGACGCCGTCGTACCAGACCTCCACCGCGTCGGTGTTCACCTCGGCGTCGAAGTCGTCGCAGTCGCCGCCCCCGTACGGTTCGCCGAGGTGGCCGTCGCCGTCCTGGTCCCACTCGTAGAACCCGTCGCAGTCGGTGTCCTCGCCGTCGACGGGGTCTTCCGGCGCGCCGGGGTACACCGCGTCGTTCCCGTCGTTGCAGTCGAGGCCGCCCACCTCCGTCGCGGCCCAGCCGTCGCCGTCGGCGTCGATGAGGTCGGCGCCGTCACAGTCCTGGTCCACCCCGTCGTAGGGCAGATCCGACGCGCGCGGGGAGACCGCCGGGTCGAGGTCGTCGCAGTCCGCGCCGCCCCCGCTCGGCGCGTCGTAGCCGTCGAGGTCCTGATCGTGGTCGGAGAGGCCGTCGCAGTCGGCGTCGACGCCGTCGTACCAGGTGTCCGCGGCGCCCGGGTAGGTGGCGACGTCGGTGTCGTCACAGTCGTCGCCGCCGACCGCGAGCGCGTCGTGGCCGTCGCCGTCCCGATCCAGGTCCGTGCCGCCGTCGCAGCCTTGATCGACGAGGTCGTACCAGACTTCCGGGGCGCCGGGGTAGGTGTCGTCGTCGTCGTCGTCGCAGTCGGTGCCGCCCGCGGCGATCGCCGCGAACCCGTCCTCGTCGACGTCGTCGAGGTCGGCGCCGTCGCAGTCCTGGTCCACGCCGTCGTAGGCGATCTCGGTCGCCGCCGGGTTCGTCGCGAGGTCGTCGTCGTCGCAGTCCTGCGTTTCGTACCAGCCGTCCCCGTCGGCGTCGGCGATGTCGGCGTCGGGCCCGCCGTACGCGCCGATGTCGGAGGCGCTGCCGTCGACGTCCGTGTAGGAGGGAGAACCGGCGTCGATCGCGGGGGATCCGGCTTCGAGCCGCAGATCGTCGTTCGTCTCGTCGCCGTCGGAGGTGTAGGCGACGAGCGCCGGGTCGACCGCGAGGTTGCCGCCGACGCCCGTCGGGTCGCTCCACCCGAGCCAGTCGCCGCCGGTGTTGCTCCAGGCATCGTTGTAGCCGCGTTCGGAGCCGGCTTCGTCGGACCCGAACGCGCCGCCGCCGTCGAGCGCCCCGACGAGCAGGTTGTTCACGAGCAGGACGGGGCCCGAGGCGTACAGGTGGCCGCCGGTCGTCGCGGCTTCGTTGCCGGCGAAGGTGTTGTTGACGAGCGACGCCCGCACTGTGCCGCCGACCCAGAGCCCGCCGCCGTCGGACGCCGCGTTCTCGGTCAGGACGACGTTGCTCATCGACGCCGTGACCGACGTCGCGGACATCCACAGCCCGCCGCCGGTGTCGGCGCTGTTCCCGTGGACGCGCCCGCGTCCGACGCGCACCGTCTCCACGGCGTCGAGGGCGACGGCGCCTCCGGTGGCCGCCGCGTTTCGGAGAAAGACCGCGTCGTCCACCGTGACGACGGACGCCACGTCGCCGTACAGCGCGCCGCCACGGTCGCCCGCGACGTTGTCCGACCACTCGCCCGCGACGTCCGACCACCCCGCGCCCTCGCTCAACGCGATCGCGCCGCCCGATCCGCCGGCCACGTTCGCCGTGCCCACGCACGCCGTGCAGGTCACGACCGCCGCGCCCCGCGCGCGCACACCGCCGCCGTCGCCGGTCACGACGTTGCCGGCGAAGCGGACGTCGACGAGCCCGGCCACGCCGCCGTCGAGGTCGAGCGCGCCCCCGTCGAGCGCGACGCTCGAGGTGAACGACGCGTCGTTCAGGTCGATCACGGCGTCAGAGGCGTAGATCGCGCCGCCGTTCGAGGTCGCGCCCGCGGACTCCACCGCGAGGGTGTCGATGGTCAGCGACGCCGCGTCGACCCACGCGAAGCCGCCCGACTCGGTGGCCGTCGACGCGGACACCGACACGGTCGAGAGGAAGACGGCGGCTCCGTCGTCGACGTGCAGGGCACCGCCGCGCGTCGCGACCCCGCTCGCGAACGTGACCGTGTCCCCGGTGAGCACGCCGCCCGCGGTGACCGCCACGTCCGCGCCATCGGTGGCCGCGTTCCCGGCGAAGCTCACGCGGGTCAACGACGCCGTCGCGGCGTCGATCGAGAGCCCGCCGCCGCGGGTGCCGGTCGCGCCGGTGACGATGACGTCCGTGAGGGTGGCGTCGCCGCCGCGCACGACGACGCCGCGCGCGTTCGTCGGCATCACGGTGAACCCGACGAGCGAGACCGACTCGCCCGCGCTCGCCGTGAGGGCGTCGGAGCCGGACGGCGGGACGAGGAACGTCGATGGCGCGCCGGAGATCGACTCGATCGACACGCTCTTGCCGGCGAGGTCGAGCGCCTCCGCATAGGTGCCGGGCTCGACGAGGAGGACGTCCCCGTCGGCGGCGACCGCGAGCGCCTCGTTCAACGTCGCGTACCCCGAGGAGGGGCCGACGGGGAGCACGGCCGCGCGCGCCAACCCGGCGAGCGCGAGGAGGATCACGAGGCCCTCAGCCGGCGCCACGCGCCGACGGCCAGCGCCCCGACCACCGCGAGCGCGAGCCCGCCGGGCTCCGGCGCCGCCGCGCAGCCGCAACCGCCCGGCTCCCCCGCCAGCTCGGCCGCGGAGTACGCCTCGACCGCGGTGTCGCCGGTCTCGGTCGCCGCGTCGGTGTCGGTGTCGGTGTCCGACGTGTCCGTATCGGCCGAGTCGGTATCGGTGTCCGAGTCGGTGTCGGTCGCCGAGTCGGTGTCCGTGTCGGAGTCCGTCGCCGTGTCGGTGTCCGTCGCCGAGTCGGTGTCGGTCGCCGAGTCGGTGTCGGTCGCCGTGTCGGTGTCGGCCGCCGTGTCGGTGTCGGCCGCCGTGTCGGTGTCCGCGCCGGTGTCCGCGGAGGGGGGCGCCGACGGCGCCCCCCCGAACCACTTCGCGAGTAGGGCCAGCGTTGCGTTCATGGGGGTTCCTCGCAGAGAGTGGTCGTTTCGGGCGGCGGCACGGCCGAGGCTCGGATGCGGGTCGGTCGTGGCCGTGCGGAGTTGAGGCGATTTCGACGTCGCGTGTAACCCGCGCCGGTGCAGGAGCGGGCGCCGGCTGGGCCGCGCGCGGTTAGTTCTCGCTGTGAAACGAGGTTCGTCGTGCAGCTCCGCCCCCTCGGCAAGTCCGGGCTCCGCGTGTCCGCCATCGGCCTCGGGGCCATGCCGCTCTCGACGGGGGCGTCGCGCCCTTCCGAGCGGGAGGGCGTGCGCGTCGTCCACGCCGCGCTCGACGCGGGCGTGACCCTGATCGACACCGCGGACGTCTACTGCCGCGACCACCGCGACATCGGCCACAACGAGCGGCTGATCGCCCTCGCGCTGCGCGAACGCGGCGCCGAGGCCCATGGTGTGGTCGTCGCCACCAAGGGCGGCCTCGAACGCCCCGACGGCGCGTGGACCGACAACGGGCGCCCAGAACACGTGCGCGCCGCGATCGACGCGAGCCTGCGCGCGCTCGGCGTCGAGCGGATCACCCTCTGGCAGCTGCACGCGCCGGACCCGGAGGTGCCCCTCGAGGACACGCTCGGAGAGGTGTCGCGCGCGGTCGAAGCCGGAAAAATCGCGCACGTCGGCCTCAGCAACGTGAGCGTCGAGGAGCTCGATCAGGCCTCGGCGATCGTGGAGGTCGTCAGCGTTCAGAACCGCTGTTCGCCGTTCGAGCGCGACGCGTGGGCCGACGGGGTCATCGCCGCCTGCGAGGCGCGCGGGATCGCGTTCCTGCCGTACAGCCCGGTGGGCGGCGGGCGCGGCAAGGTCCGCGTCGCGGACGATCCCGCGCTCAACGAGGTGGCGCGGGCGCGCGGGGTCTCGCCGTTCCGTGTCGCGCTCGCGTGGCTGCTCGCGTCTTCGCCCGCGATGATCCCAATCCCTGGCGCCTCGCGCGTGGCGAGCATCCAGGATAGCGCCGCCGCTGCCGATCTCGTGCTGTCCGCGGACGAACGCGCGCGCCTCGATCGCGCGTTCCCGACCGCCTGAGGAGCGACAATGACCATACTTATTCCTGCTTTGTTCGCATGTGCCGCTCCGGTCGACGAGCCCGGCCGCTTCGCCGGCGCCGACGCCGTACAGATCACCTCGCCGGCCAACGGCGACCGCGTCGAGAGCCCCTTCACCCTCGAGTGGACGGCCGGCGCCAACGTCGCTTCGGTCGAGCTCCTCGCCGACGGCCGGCCCGCCGACCTCGTGCGCACCGGCACGAGCTCGATGGTCGTCGACCTCGGCGCGGGGAGCTGGAAGCTCGAGCTCGTCGGGCTCGGCGCGCGCGGGGCCGAGCTGTCGCGCTACCCCATCACGGTTCGCGTCGCGGATCCGGCGGTCGAGAGCTGGGTGACGATCACCAGCCCCGCCGACGGCGCGGAGATCCCGAACCCGGTCACGTTCGCGGTCGACACGAGCGCGGACGTCGACCGTGTCGAGCTGTACGCGGACGGCTGGCTGCTCGGCGAGGCGCGCGACGGCCTCCTGACCACCACGTTCGAGGGCACCGGGTACGCGCGGAACATCGAGGCCCGCGCCTGGTCCGACGACGCAATGGTGGCCACGGACGCGATGACGTTCACGGTCGCGCCGGGGACCGACCCGCCCTCGACGGACATGAACGAGCGAATCGTTCGGTTCATGGCGGAGTATCCAACGGACGGCACGAACGGCTACTACTGGCCCGAAGGCGACGTGTGGCACGGCACGACCCGCGACGTCTGGTACCTCGGCGAGCGCGTCGCCGAGGGAGACCCGTACGGCCGCTGCTTCTGCGTCGGCTTGACGTGGGAGGTCTTCATGCGGGCCTTCGACGAGGCGGACCGGGCGACCGGCGGCGACGGCTCGCTCAACGGGATGTCGGTGTCCGACCTGGACACCTTCCGTGTCGACTGGTTCGTGCGCGAGCTGCTCGGGGCCGGCCCCGCCGACGCGCTCGACCACTTCGGCCTCGGCGGGCGCGTCACCGACTGGGACGCGGTGGCGCCCGGCGACTTCATCCAGTTCTGGCGACACTCCGGCAGCGGCCACAACGCGATCTTCGTCGGCTGGGAGCACGACGGCGACGGCGCGGTGATCGGGTTCCGGTACTGGAGCACGCAGTCGAGCACCGACGGCATCGGCTTCAACGAAGAGTACTTCGGGTCGTCGGGGAGCCGGGTCGATCCCGCCTACTTCTTCGCGGCACGGGCGGCCGCGCCCGAGGATTGGATCGGCTGGCGCTGATGGGGCGCACGGAAACGCGTCCATGTCGTCACAGGCGGTGCCCGAGGGCGTGATAGCCTCGGCTGGGTGAGGGTGTTTGTATGCCGGACACCGTGCTCGTCGTAGACGACGAGGAGCTGTTCCGTCTTTGTCTGTGCGCGCACCTGGAGAAGTCCGGGTACCGCGTGCTTTCCGCCCCCGATGGCGAGAAGGCGTTGGCGTTGGTCAACGACCATCGGCCGGACATCGTCCTGATGGACATCGAGATGCCGCGCATCGACGGCCTCACCGCGTTGCGGAGGCTCCGCCGGGCGCACCCGCGCGTCCCGGTCATCCTGTGCACGGCGCACGGCCGGGTCGAAGCGGCGATCAAGGCCGCGCGCCTGGGAGCGCGGGCGTTCCTCACGAAGCCGTTCGACCTTCGCGAGGCCTCGCAGACGGTCGCGAAGGTGCTCGCCGAGTCGCGCGCGACGCGCGACGGTCCGCCCGGCGTCGCCGGCGCGTTCGACGGCCTGATCGGCAACAGCGCGCCGATGCAGCGCGTACGGGCGCTGCTCGAGAAGGCCCGCGCCGCCGGCCCGGCGACGGTGCTCGTCGAGGGTCCAGCCGGGAGCGGCAAGTCGCTCGTGGCGGAGCTCTGGCACCGCGCGTCGTCGCACAAGGACGGGCCGCTCGTCACGTTCGACGCCAACGGGCTGAGCGAGGACGACGTCGAGCTGTCGCTGTTCGGCCACTGGAGCGCGGAGGGGGCCCGGCGCGGCGTCTTCGAGCGCGCCGAGGGCGGCACCCTCGTGCTCGACGAGGTGACGCACCTCTCGCCGCGCGCGCAGAACGCGCTCCTGCGCGCCCTCGACACCCGCAACTTCCGGCGCGTGGGCGGTCTCGTCGACATCCCCATCCGTTGCACCGTGATCGCCACCTCGCGCCGCTCGGTGCGGTCCGAGGCCCACTCGGGGCGGTTCAACGAGGCGCTGTACTACCGCCTGGCGCTGGTGGTGGTGCCCTTGCCGCCCCTCGCCGATCGACGCGACGACGTGCCGCAGCTCGCCGAGGCGCTGGTGCAGCGCGCCGCTTCGGAGCACGGTCGCGACGTCCGGGGCATCGGTCCCGCCGCGATGCAGATGCTCACGCAGCACTCGTGGGCGGGCAACGTGGCGGAGCTGCGCGCCTCGCTCGAGCGCTCGGTCGTGCTCTCGGCGGGCGGGGTGCTCGAGGTGAACGACCTTCAGGCCGAGGTGCGGGCGCCGGCCGAGGCCGATGCGCGCGATTGCCCCTTCGACCTCCCCGAGCGCGGCGTGCCGCTCGCCGTGGTCGAGCGCGGGCTCGTGCTGCAGGCGCTCGGGCGCTGCCGGGGCAACGAGCGCGCGGCGGCCAACCTGCTCGGGCTGAGCCTCCAGGCGCTCCGCGAGCGCATGGCACGGCACGGCATCACCCCGGCGGATCGCGCGCCCGCGGGCGAGGTCGCCCTTCTCAACGCCGGGGAGGACCCCGACGACACCGTGACCTACGTGCCGTTCGCGCGTGAGCGCGCGGGCTGACGGGCGCGCGCCGTCGCGTCAACGCGCGACGGTGAACTCGCGCTCGATGTCGTGCACGACGAGGGTCCACGTCCCTTCCTCGAGGTTCTGCAGGTCGTAGGCGACCGTCCAGAGGCAGTCGCCCGACGCCGTGTCGGTGGATTGCCACTGGTACTCGACCGTGACGCGACGATCGTCCTGTCCGACGTCGAGGCCGTCGAGCGTCGCGTCGCACCGGGCGGGGCAGTTGTCGTGGGTCACGTGCGCGGTGGTGCCTTCGACCTCGATCGTCAACGTGTCCGCGGCCGCCGTGTCTGCCGCCGGCCCCTGCGACTGCGCGCCGAAGGTGTCGACGACGGCCGCCCCGATCTCCGTGTCCTCGGCGTCGTCCTTGAGGGCGAAGCCGTCCGTCTCTTCGCCGCCCAGCCCGAACAGGCACCCGCCCAACACGATCAACCACATGCGCGCCTCCGCGCACACCTTAGCCGAGATCGCGGACCAGACGGACGCTGATCGTCTCCGAGCGGTACGAGGCGTCGACCACCCGGCGCTGCGCAAGGCGGCCGTGACGCATCACGAGCGACCACGCGCCGCCGCGGGCCACCGACTCCCCGTCGGGGCCGAGGCACCAGTCCGACGCGTTCCCCGCGCAGCCGCGAACGCCGAAGGGACCCACGTCGTCGGGATACGCGAGGATCGACGACGGTAGGGGCCGCGCGCGGTGGCTCTCGCGCAGGCACGCCCACGAGGCGTCGAAGTGGTCGCCCCACGGGAAGAACCGTCCATCGGCGCCGCGCGCCGCCTTCTCCCACTCGGCCTCGGTCGGCAGGCGCCACGCGTGCCCGTCGACCGACGACCACCAGGCCGCATAGGCTTCGGCGTCGTGGCGATCGACCAGGAGCACCGGCCAGTCCGCCTGCCACGTGTCGCCGTCGGCGTCGACCACGAGGGTGAAGTGGCCGCGCGCGTCGCGACCGTAGACGAGGCCGCCGTCGGTGCGGCCGCGCTCGCGGGGGGCGTGGCGGAGCGCCTCGTCCTCCCGCCCGGCGTCGACCAGCGCGTCGAGGAAGCGGATCCACTCGGCGTTCGTGATGGGGTGGCGGCGCATCACGAAGCCGTCGGTGGCGCCGCGGAAGCGGGGCGCGCCCGTCCCGGCGGAGGGGTCGCCGCCGCCGAGAAACTCGCCGACAGGCACGTAGATCTCGTCGTCGCGGAGGAGGCCGAGCGCGGGGAGCACGATCGGGGCGGGGCCGCCCGGTCCGATCACCTCGACGTGTTCGGCCCGGCCGACCGCGAACGGCCAACGGACGACCTCCCGGCCCGGGGCCGCGAGCTCGATCATCCACGACCCCATGGGGACGGGGACCTTGCGGATGGGCGTCGGTCCGAGCTCGCGCACGAACACCGGTTCGAGCCGCCGGTCGCGCTCGTCGTAGCGGAACAAGAGCGCGTGCGCCGGCGTGTCGACCCGGACGGAGACCGAGCCGACCCCGCGCAGCCACGCGCCGTGGGCCCCGCTGAGGTCGTGGTCGCGCACGAGCGCCTCCCAACGCGTCGCGGCCGCGCGATCGCGGCGCGCCTCGGCCTCGGCATGACGGGCGCGGTGGAGGTCGGCGAGGGCGGCGTGGGCCTCCGGCAGGTCCGGCACGTGCGCCAGGGCGCCTTGCAGCAGCCGTTCGACGTGGTGCTCGAGGGCGTCGAGGTCCTGGTCGCGACGATCCGCCTCGTCTTCCGCCGCCCAAACAGCGCGTTTGCGCTCGATCGGCTCCCACGCGCGCACCCGATCCGAGGCGCGGACGGCCTCGCGTCGGGCGTCGCGTGCCGCGCGCCGCGCCGCCTCGACCGCCGGCCGGGTGGCCGCGGCCTCCGCGACGCGGGCGAGCGCGCCTTCCCGCTTCTTCGCACCTTCCTGCCAGGCGAGGACTCCAGCCGCGAGCACGGCCGCGTCCGCCGGCCGCGAGTCGGGCGCGCGCGCCATCGCCCACGCCGCGAGGACGGCGAGCTCCTCCGGCACGCGCGGGGTCGGGGCGGGCTCGGCGTTCGGCGGCCCGGCGATGACCAAGGCCAGGACCTCGCGGGCGTCCGCGCCGACATACGGCGGGATTCCCCAGAGCACCTCGTAGAGCACCGCGCCGAGCGCGTACACGTCCGAACGGGCGCCCACGCGCCAGAGCTCGCCGCTGGCCTGCTCGGGGGACATGTAGGCGGGCGTGCCGGTGACGACGCGGCGGTGGGTCGCCTCCTCGGCGGTCAAGGCGCCGGCGATGCCCCAATCGAGGACGAGCACCTCGCCATGGGACCCGGCCATGACGTTGTCCGGCTTGAGGTCGCGGTGCACGACGCCCATCGCGTGGGCGTGGGCCACGGCCTCGCACACGCGCCGGAACGCGTCGATCAACCGGGTGAACGTCCATCCTGACCGGGATGGCGCGAACCGGTCGAGCGGCGACGCGGCGTGGACGTCGCCGATCAGCTCGGCCAGCGTGGAGCCGTGGATCTCCTTCATCGTGAAGAATACGCGGCCGTCGGCGAGCTCGCCCAGGTCGTACACGGGGATGATGCCGGGGTGCTGCAGCCGCGCCGTCGCGCGCGCCTCTTCGAGGAAGCGCGCCACCATCCCCCGATTTCCCATGAGATCGGGGCGGATGACCTTCAGCGCCACGTCGCGGTCGAGCACGCTGTCGCGGGCCCGCCACACCTCGCCCATCCCGCCGGCGCCGAGCCGCACGCGGAGCTGGTACCGCGACGGGAGCGGGGACTCCGCGTCGACGGAATCGAGCTCGGGGGTGAGCGTCAGCGACGAGGAAAGGAGGTCGTTCGACACGAGACGCGGATATCCGAGCGGGTCTCCCTCCACGAGGTCGAACGATGGCGAAGGAACGTGTGGTGCTCGTCGACGGAAGCTGGCTCGTCTTCCGCGCCTTCTTCGCCTTGCCGACGTCGTTCTCGACCCGCGACGGCCTGCACACGAACGCGATCTACGGGTTCGCCACGATGTTCCGGCGCTTGTTCGCCGGTCGGCGCCCGGCGTACGGCGCCGTCGTGTTCGACGCACCCGGGCCCACCCACCGCGACGTGGCGTTCCCCGAGTACAAGGCCCAGCGCGCCGAGGCCCCCGGCGAGCTCCGCGAACAATTCCCGTGGATCGAGCAGCTCGTCGCCACCAACGGCTTTCCCGTCGTGCGCGTGAGCGGGTGGGAGGGCGACGACGTCATCGGCACCCTCGCGCGCGAGGCGGTCGAGGCGGGTCACGAGGTCCTCATCGTCGCGGGCGACAAGGACTTCGCCCAGCTCGTGAGCGACGACGTCCGCATGTTCGACCCCATGCGTGACGTCACCTTCGACGCGGAGCTCGTGTTCAAGAAGTGGGGGGTGCGCCCCACGCAGATCGTGGACCTGCTGGCGTTGATGGGCGACAGCATCGACAACATTCCGGGGGTGCCGGGTATCGGTCAAAAGGGAGCGACGGGGTTGCTGTCGGCGCACGGCTCCATCGACGGAATCTACGCGGCGCTCGACACCCTCCCGCCGCGCCAGCGCGCCGCGCTCGCCGAACATCGCGCGTCCGCGGAGCTCTCCCGTCGCCTCGCGACCATCGACGCCCACGCGCCGCTGCCGCTCGGGGTGGCGGACCTCGCCGTGCCGCCGCTCGACGTGGCGGCGGTCGAGGCGCTCTACCGCACGTTGGAGTTCCACTCGCTGCTCGGAACGCAGTCGAAGATCGCGGAGTCCGTGGTCGTGGCGGACGGGCCGCTCGCCCTCGACGGCGACGCGGTGATCGGCGTCGCGGCCGAGTACGGGCCCACCGTCGGGGGCGCGCCGGAGATCGTGCGGCTCCACCTGTGCGCCGTGGCGGGGGAGTCGCGCGCCGTCGACCCGGCCGACCTGAAGGCGTGGCTCGAGGACGCCGCTCGGCCCAAGGTCACCCACGATCTCAAGCGCCTGCACAAGGGGCTGCGTCGCGCCGGAATCGAGCTTCGTGGATGCGAAGACACGATGCTCGCGTCGTTCCTCGTCGAGCCGACGCGCTGCGTGCCCCACCGGCTCGAGCAGGTGGCCCGGGAGTACCTGCACGACCCGATCGCGCCGGACGCGTCCGCCGCGACGCGCGCCGAGGTCACCTTCCGACTTTGGCCGCTGCTGCTCGCACGCATGGGGCCCCTCGTCGAGCACTACCGGGCGGTCGAGCTGCCATTGTCCGGCGTCCTCGGCGAGATGGAGACCAACGGCATCGCGGTCGACCGCGCGGACCTCGAGCGCATGGGCCTGGAGTTCACCGCTCGGAAGGAGTCGATCGAGCAGGAGATCTACGCCGCCGCAGGGCGCCCGTTCAACATCGGGAGCACGACCCAGCTCGGCACGGTCCTCTTCGAGGAGCTCGGATTGCCGGTCGTCAAGAAGACGAAGACCGGGTGGTCGACCGACGCCGAGGTGCTCGAGACGCTGGCCCCGAAACACCCGATCGCGAGGTTGCTCCTCGATCAGCGCATGCTCGCGAAGCTCATCAACACCTACACGGACGTGCTCCAGAAGGCGGTGGACCCTTCCACCGGGCGCATCCACGCCACGTTCCAGCAGACCGTCGGCGTTTCGGGGCGATTGATCACGACCGACCCCGACTTGCAGCGCACGCCGGTACGCACCCCGGAGGGGCGACGCATCCGGCGCGCGTTCGTCGCCCCACCCGGCAAGGTGCTCGTGTCGGCCGACTGGAGCCAGATCGAGCTGCGCGTCCTCGCGCACTTCTGTCAGGATCCCGGCCTCGTCTCAGCGTTCCAAGAGAACGTGGACGTGCACCGCCGAACCGCCGCGCTCCTGTTCGGCGTGCCGTTCGACGCGGTCGACGCGACCCAGCGCAACGTGGGCAAGACCGTCAACTTCGCGACGATCTACGGGCAGGGCGCCACCGCGCTCGGGCAGATCCTCGGGATCCCGCGCAAGCAGGCGCAGGCCCACATCGACACCTTCTTTGCGACGTATTCCGGGGTCCGGACCTGGCTCGACGCGACCATCCGGGAGGCGACCGAGCAAGGTCACGTCACGACGATCCTCGGCCGCCGGCGGTACATCCCCGAGCTCTCGTCGAAGGGCTCGGTCGAGCGGCAGGCCGGCGAGCGGATCGCCGCGAACACCCCGATCCAGGGGTCGGCGGCCGATCTGTGCAAGCTCGCCATGCTGAAGCTGCGCGCGGCGCTCGACGGGCACGAGGCGAGCCTGCTCCTGCAGGTGCACGACGAGCTGGTGCTCGAGGTGGCCAAAGACGAGGTCGACGCCGTGACCACGATCGTCCGGGCCGCGATGGAGCACCCGATGGAGCTCCGCGTGCCGCTCGTGGTCAACGTGGGGGTCGGGGTGTCGTGGGGAGACGCGCACTGAGCGGCCGCGTCGCTACTCCCTCGCGCGCGGTCCGATCACCGGGAGGAGCACGATCTCCGGCACGTTGGTGCGGTCCGACAGGCGCGCGACGTCGACCACGGCGCGGGCGACCTCCGCCGGGTCGAGGAAGTCCCGCTCGGGCTCGATGCCCTCGGGGAAAGGCCAGGTCTCCATCGACTTCCAGAAAGGGGTGTCGATCCCCCCGGGCGACACGCACGTGACCCGCACCCCGAACGCCGCGGCCTCTTCGCGCAACACCCCGGAGTACCCGGTGATCGCCCACTTCGAGGCCCCGTAGACGCTCTCGTTCGGCAGGTGCCACTTGCCGGAGATGGACCCGATGTTGACGATGAGCCCGTGGCGCTGGGCCTTCATCACGCGGAACGCCGCGATGCACCCGTGGATCGTGCCCTTCACGTTGGTGTCGATCATCAGGTCGACGTCGTCGGGGGTAGGGGCGTCCGCCGGGGCGTAGACCGCGACGCCGGCGTTGTTGATCATGACGTCGATCCGGCCGAACTCCGTAACCGCGGCGTCGACGAGCCTCGCGACGTCCTCGGCGACGCGCACGTCCGTCTGCACCGCGAGCGCGTTGCCGAGCTCGGACGCGAGGGTGTCGATCTCCGGGGTGGTCCGCGCCCCGAGGACGACCGAGGCGCCCTCGGCGGCGAAGGCTCGCGCGAGCGACGCGCCGAGGCCGCGGCCCGCGCCCGTGATGACGACGACACGCCCGCTCATCGGGCGGACGCGCTGGCTCACAGGAGCTCCAAGAAGGCGGCGACCGCCCGCTCGATGCCCGTGGCGACGTCCGCGATGCGGGCGTCGGCGTACATGTAGGCCGGGGCGCTGACGATCCGCCGTGCGCGGTCGACGTGGAGCTCGGTCACGGGGCAGGCGTGGTTCGCGCCCCCCATCGCGGCGATGGCGCCGGCGGTGCCCGCGTCGTCGCCGATCGTGACGTCGCCCTCGCGGAGCGCGGCGACGACCACCGCGGGGGAAATGCACACCGCGCCGATCGGCTTGTGCGCCGCGTGGAACGCCCGGAGCAGGGCCGCGAGGGTGGGGTCGACCGTCGCCGCGGGGCCGCGGAACGCGAGGTCCGAGAGGTTCTTCGCGGCGCCGAAGCCACCCGGCAGAAAGATGCCGTCGAACGTCGAGGCGTCGATCGCGTCGAGCGGGACGACCTTGCCGCGGGCGATTCGGGCCGCCTCGGTCAGCACGTTGCGCGTCTCGTCGGTCGGCGAGCCCGAGCGGTGATCGACGACGTGGTGCTGCGGCTTGTCCGGGGCGGCGACCTGCACCTCGACCCCGGCCCGGTCGAGCGCGAGGAGAGACACCACCGCCTCGGTGATCTCCGCACCGTCGAGAAATCCACATCCGCTGAGGACAACAACCACACGTGGCGAGCGACTCACGGAGACCTCCAGTGACGCGGGGTCCTATCCCGAGTCGCAGGGTGGGGTACGTTGGCGCCCATGTCGGTCGCCGTCGTCCTCGCTGCTGGTCTCGGAACGCGCATGCGGTCTCCGCTCGCGAAGGTGCTCCACCCGCTGCTCGGCCGGTCGATGGTCGGCTGGATCGTCCGCGCCTGCGAAGATGCAGGTGCCACGCCGATCGTTGTCGTGAACCACCAGGCGGAGGCGGTGCAGGCCGCGCTCGCCGGCAGCGAAGCGAGCTTCGCGCGGCAGTCGGCGCCCCTCGGCACGGGCGACGCCCTTCGCGCCGCGCTCCCGCTGCTGCCGGCCTCCGGGCCGGTGCTCGTCACCGCGGGGGACACCCCACTTCTGACCGCCGCTTCCTTGCGCCGCCTGCTCGACGCGCACCGCGCGCACGGCGGCGCGTCCACCGTCGCCACCTTCCACGTCGCGGACCCGACCGGCTACGGTCGCATCGTCACCGACGGCGGCCTGCGGATCGTCGAGCAGGTCGAGTGCACCCCCGAGCAGGCCGCGATCCGGCAGGTCAACAGCGGGGTGTACGTGTTCGAAGCCGGGTATCTGCGCGATCGCCTCCCGACGCTCGCGCCGCACGGGCAAAAGGGCGAGTATTACCTCACGGATCTCGTCACGCGCGACACCGTCGTCGCGGACGGCTTCGACGCCGACGAGTTCATGGGCGTCAACGATCGCGCCGCGCTCGCCGACGCGCGCCGGGTGTTGCGCCGCCGCGTCAACCGCGCGTGGGCCCTCGCGGGCGTGGACTTCGCCGACCTCGAAGCCGCGAGCGTGGACGTCGACTGCGTGCTGCGCCCGGACGCCCACATCGGGTTCGGCGCGGTGGTCGAAGGGCGGTCCGACATCGGCGGTTCCATTGGTACCCACTCGGTCGTTCGCGATTCGGTGGTCGAGGCGGGGGCGGCGGTGAAGGAGCACTCCGTGCTGGAGGCCGCGCACGTGTGCGCGGGCGCCGTGGTCGGCCCGTTCGCGCGCCTCCGGCCCGGCGCGGTGATTGAGCCCGACGCGCACATCGGCAACTTCGTCGAGGTGAAGAACGCGCGCGTGCGTCGGGGCGCCAAGGCGAACCACCTCGCGTACCTCGGCGACGCCGACGTCGGCGAGCGCGCGAACATCGGCGCCGGCACGATCACCTGCAACTACGACGGGTTCGGCAAGTACCGGACGGACATCGGCGCCGGGGCGTTCATCGGCAGCAACACCGCGCTCGTCGCGCCCGTGCGCGTGGGCGACAACGCGATCATCGGCGCGGGCAGCACGATCACCGAGGATGTCCCCGCGGAGGCCGTGGCGATCGCGCGCGGGGCGCAGGTCACGAAGCCCGACCTCGCGCCGAAGATCCGCGGGCGCGCAAAGGCGAGGAAGGAGCTTATGATCCAGCGGGACAAGGCATGACCGGAAGCCCGCTGCTCGAGGGTCTGAACCCTGAGCAACGACGCGCGGTCGAGACGACGGAGGGCCCGCTGCTCATCCTCGCGGGCGCGGGGTCCGGAAAGACGCGGGTGCTCACACGGCGGGTCGGCCACCTGCTCGAGCGCGGCGTGCGGCCCTGGAACATCCTCGCGGTCACGTTCACCAACAAAGCCGCGGGAGAGATGCGCGAGCGCGTGGTTCACCTCGTGGGCGACCGCGCGCGCGACGTGTGGACGAGCACCTTCCACAGCACGTGCGTGCGGATCCTGCGGCGCGACATCGAGCCCCTCGGGTTCACGCGGGACTTCGCGATCTGGGACGACGACGACCAGACCCGCGCGCTGAAGCAGATCCTCGCCGATCTCCACATCGACCCGAAGCGACACCCGCCGTCGTACTACCGGTCCCTCATCGACCGCACCAAGAACGCGCTCGGGTCGCTCGCCGACGCCCCGAAGTCGCCGGACCGCGTCGCCGAGGTGTGGTCCGCCTATGTGGCCCGGCTGAAGTCGGCGAACGCGCTGGACTTCAACGACCTCATCAACCACGTCGTGGCCTTGTGGGAGCAATGCCCGGACGTGCTCGCGCGTTGGCAGGACCGGTGGCGGTACGTGATGGTGGACGAGTATCAGGACACGAACGCGGCGCAGTACAGGCTCGTGCGCCTGCTCGCGGCGCGCGAGCCGAACCTCGCGGTGGTCGGCGACGACGACCAGTCCATCTACAGCTTCCGCGGCGCGGACATCCGGAACATCCTCGATTTCGAGAAGGACTTCCCGCAGGCGACGGTGGTGCGGCTCGAGCAGAACTACCGCTCGACGAGCCTCATCCTCCGCGCCGCGAGCGGGGTCGTCGCGCGGAACACCCGTCGCAAGGAGAAGACCCTCCGCACCGACGCGTCCGACGGCGAGGGGCTCCGCCTGCTGACGGCGCTCGACGAGGAGGACGAGGCCGCGCAGGTGCTGAACGTCATCCGCGCGGCGCGGCGCAACGGCCGCAGCTGGGGTGACATCGCGATCATCTACCGCACCAACGCCCAGTCTCGCCCGTTCGAGCAGGCCCTGGCGCAGGCGCGGATCCCCTATGTGCTCGTGGGCGGGCGCAAGTTCTACGAGCGCCGCGAGGTGCGCGACATCGTCAGCTACATGCGGTTGATCCTCAACAGCGCCGACGACATGGCGTTCCTGCGCGTGGTGAACACCCCGACGCGTGGCATCGGCGACAAGGCGATCGAGGGCATCCTCGCCGAAGCCGCGCGGCTCGGCGTGCCGCTCCGCGTGGCGGCGCGCAACCTCGGGCAGGGCGCGGGGCGGACCGCGGGCGCCCTCGCGGGGTTCTCGATGATGATGGATCGCTTCGAGCGCCTCGCGCGCGAGATCCCCCCCTCGGAGCTCGTGCCGAAGATCATCGCGGACACGCGCTATGCGGACGAGCTCGAGGCGGAGGGCACGGACGAGTCGAAGGCCCGCCTGGAGAACCTCCGCGAGCTCGAGCGCGCCGCGGCCTCCGCCACGGCCGAAGGGGAAGCGGCGCCTATCGACCTGCTCCGCGCGTTCCTGGACACGGTGTCTCTCGCGGGGCAGGCCGACGAGCTGCCGGACGAGGAGGGCGCGGGTGCGGTCACCCTGCTGACGGCCCACCTCGCGAAGGGGCTGGAGTACCCGGTCGTGTTCGTCGTCGGTCTGGTTGAACGAGGCTTTCCGCACGCGAGGGCCGAGCGGGAGGACGACGTCGAAGAGGAGCGTCGGCTCGCGTACGTGGCGTTCACCCGCGCGCGGGAGCTGCTGTACGTCACGTGGCCGCAGCGCCGCCGCGGCATGGGCGGCGTCTGGGAGCCCACGCTGATGTCGCGCTTCCTCAAGGAAGTTCCAACGGAGTGCTTTACGGGGCCGGCCCCGCCGCGGCCGCCGTCATCGCGGCCCGGACTGCCGCCGCGCGCGCCGGTCGCGCCCACGCCCCCGTGGCGGGGCCCGCTCCCGCGCCCAGGGGTCAGCCCGCGTCCGGGCGCGGACGAGTCCGGGGAGTGGGCGCCGCGCCGCGAGCTGCCGCCGGCGCCGCGGCCCGCGGGCCCCAAGCCCGCGGAGAGGCCCGGGCGTCCGACGCTGGCGCCGGAGGGCTACGAGCGCTTCGTCGCGGGCGCGGAGGTCTTTCACCCGTCGCTCGGTGAAGGTGTCGTGCTGGAGCGCGACGGCATCCCCTCGAACCCCCGGCTTACGATACACTTTCAGAACCACGGCCGCCGCATCGTCTACGCGGCAGCGGCCGGACTCGAACTCCTCCTGTAGCGGAGCCAGGGAGCCCCTCGCTTGATCGTCACCTGCGAATCGTGCAAGTCCCGCTACAAGCTGGACGACGCGAAGATCACCGGCCGGGGGGCCAAGATCACGTGCCCCCGCTGCAAGCACGTGTTCGTCGTCTACGCCGGCAAGGACACGGCTGTTCCCGCGGCCACGGTCCCGCCGCCGGACGAGGAGTGGGAGGACGACGCGCCGACGCGCGTGGGCGGGCAGCACCTCCTCGGTCGAATGACCGCGCCGAAGCCCCCCGCCTCGCTCACGTCGCTCGGAGCGCCGCCGATGGGCGCGCCGTCGGCGCCCAGCAATGAGGTCGCCTTCGTAAAGCCGGCCGCCGCGGAGCCCGCGCCTGCCGCGCCCCCGCAAAGTGACGCCGCCGGCCGTGCCGCGACGCTCGACTTCCGGAAGGTCGGCGTCACGATGTGGAAGGTCAAGGTCAAGATCGGCTTGATCTACGACTTCTCCGACATCAAGACCCTTCGCAAGTACATCACCGACGGGCGCGTCACCTCGGCCGACGTCATCAGCCACGACGGCAAGAACTGGAAGACGCTCGGGGAGATCCCCGACCTCGACGCATTCTTCGTCGAGACGTACGACCGGCTCCTCGCGGCCGGGGCTCAGCCGGCGCTCGACCGGGTGAAGACCATCCCGCCGGCGGACCCCGCCCCGAAGCAGGAGGGGCCGCGCTTCTCGGACCCGTTCTCCAACAAGGAGCGCCGCACCGAAGCGCGCGCGGCCTCGCCCACGATGGCGGTCGCCAACCCGAAGGTCCCGTCCGCCGCGAAGGCGGCCGCGAAGAGTGCCGACAAGGCCGACAACCGGACGACGATGGCGATCGGCGTCGTCGGCGTGGCGGCCGTGCTCGGCGTGGGCGCGTGGCTCGTGTTGGCGCCTGCTCCGGCCCCCGCGCCCGCACCGGCGCCGGCGCCCGCCCCCGTCGTCGCGCCCAAGGACGAGGCCGCCCTGCACGACGAGCTCGCCGCGAAGTTTGGCGCCCAGGCCGGCGCTGCCGCGCCCGCGCCGGCCCCGGCCGCGCCGGACGTGCACGAGCTCATCCCCATCCGCCCCGGAGATCTGCGCCCCGACGGCGCGCCACGCTCCACGGCGGCCGCCGCCCCGCGTCCCGCGGGTGTGTCGGCCATCAAGGAGACCGGGGTCGACCACGAGGCCAACGGCGATGACGCGCGAAAGAGCGGCGACTGGGCCACCGCGGTCACCGCGTACCGAAAGGCCGCCAAGGACAGCAAGGACGCGAACCTCCAGTTCAAGCTCGGCGAGGCGCTCGTGAAGTCGGGCGACCTGTCGGGCGCGCAAGGCCCCCTGGAGACCGCCGCCGCGCGCGGCGTCGCGAAGGCGAACAAGCTCCTCGGCGACATCGCCGCGAAGCAGGGGGACACCCCGGGCGCCATGAGCAAGTACCAGAAGTACCTGGATTCGAAGCCGTCCGACGCCGCGGCCGTCGAGGCGACGATGCGCGAGCTCAGCGGTGGCTGAGAACGTCCACGTCACCTGTCCGCGCTGCAGCGCCGCGCACACGATCGACGCGCCCGCCGCGTCTCGGGTCCGGCCGGGGCGGCCGCTCCGGTTCCGCTGCTCCGAGTGTGGGCACACCTTCGTGGTCGACCTGGCGGCGCCCGCGCCGCCGGTCGACGCTCCGGAGCCGCACGAGTACCCCCCGACGCGTCGCTCCGACGTCCTGCCCTTCCTGCAAGCCGCCGAGCCGGTGGCTCTCGTCAAGGCGCACGGTCGCACCTGGACCGTTCCCGACATGGCCACCCTCGCGCGCTGGATCGTGGAGGAGCGCGTGGGCACGGACGACCTCGCCTCCCGACCGGGCGGCGCATGGGTGCGCCTGGGAGAGCGCGACGATCTCTCCCCGTTCTTCGCGTCGGTTGCTCGCGGACGGCTGCTCTCGCCGCGCGCCGCGCCGAGTCCGCGCGTCGCGACGGAGGCCTTCGAGGTGGACCTCGCGGTGCGCCCACCGATGCACATCGCCATCGGGCCGTCCGCCGGAGGGCGCGAACACGTGCCCGAGGTCGAGTCCACCCACCCCGAGCCGCTCGAGACGCTCCCGCGCGACGACACCCAGGAGCAGGTCGCTCGCTCCGCCGACACGTGGGCGGACGTCGACTCCGCCACGGTGATCGCTCCGGCCGGCGTGGCCGACGCGCTGCGGCTCGCGGCGGGCGCGCCGGCGCCGGTCCCTCCGTTCATCCCCGAGGCGCCCCGGACCAACCCGCCCGTCGACGTGGCGGCGGCCGCGGCGCGCCGCGAGATGCCCCCGGTCGCGGTCGCGGGCAATCTGCCCTCCGCGCGGCTCACCCTCTCGCCGCCGCCGCCCCCCCGCCTCGCGCCGCCGGAGCTGCCGGCGATGTCCGACTTCGACCTCGCGGCCGCTCCCGCGCCGCGCCCGGTCCTCCGTGGCCCCTCGGCCGACCCCGCGCCACGCGTCGAGCGTTCGGCGCCGGACGTCGACTTCGGCCCCCCGCAAGACGATCCGTTCGCCGACCACGCGGCGCCCCGGGCGAACCCCCTGCCGCTCGTGGCCGGCGGCGTCGGCGTCGTCGCCCTCCTCGGCGTGCTCGGGTACCTCGCGTTCCAGGTGCTGTCGGGCCCCGCGGACGACCGCGGTCACAGCTCGACGAGCGGGGCGTCCTCGGCGGACGCGGCCCCCGTCGAGCCGCCTCCCGCCGAACCCCCGGCGCCGGCTCCCGTGGTCGCCGCGCCGCCGCCGGAGCCGCCGACCCCCGTCGCCCCGCCGCCG
>CAMAXZ010000052.1 GCA_945862325.1 Klebsiella pneumoniae | reverse complement strand
CGGTCACCCCGCCGACCGCCGCCGCGCCGACCGCCGCCGCGCCGACCGCCGCCGCGCCGCGCGTCGCGTCCCCCCCGGCCGAGTCGCGCGCGTCGGACGAGACCGTGTGGGTGGGCGCCGCCACCGCGGCGCTCATCGCGGGGAGCGTCGGCGTCATCGTCGGCATCGCGATCGGCTGGCTGGCACACGCGGCGATCGGCGGGTGAGCGAGGCGCGCACCTGGGTGGCGCGCGGCGGTCGACGCTGGGTGGCGCCCCCGGACGACGAGCCCCGCGTGAGCGCCCTCCTCGGCCTCGGCCTGCCGGCGGCGGTCGCCCGCGTCCTCGCGGCGCGCGGCCACGACGGCCCGAGCGCCCGGGCCTTCCTCACGCCCGACACCCTGCGGAGCCACGATCCGGGCCTCCTGCTCAACGCCGAGCGCGTCGTCCGCCGAATCCATGCCGCCGTGGAGCGCAGCGAGCACATCCGCCTGGTGACGGACTACGACGTCGACGGCACGACGAGCTGCCTCATCCTGCACGCCGCGCTCGACCGGCTCGTGGCGGCGCGGTCCAGCGCCGCCGTCGTCAGCTACCACGTGCCGGACCGTTTCACCGAAGGCTACGGGCTCTCGTCGCGGGCCGTCGAGCGCGCCGCGGCGGACGGCGTTTCCCTGCTGATCACCGCCGACATCGGGGTGCGGGACCACGTCACGGTGAAGCTCGCCGCCGAGCGTGGCATGGACGTCCTCGTGTGCGACCACCACCTGCCCAGCGGCGAGTCGGTGCCAGAGGCCGCGTACGCCGTGGTGTGCCCGCCGCAGCCGGGCTGCGGGTACCCGAACAAGGCCCTCGCCGCGTGTGGCGTGTCGCTCAAGCTG
The DNA here is from genome assembly GCA_945862325.1 of Klebsiella pneumoniae. Classification (GTDB taxonomy): domain Bacteria; phylum Myxococcota_A; class UBA796; order UBA796; family SXON01; genus CAMAXZ01. The sequence continues at coordinate 29,646 of CAMAXZ010000052.1, read as the reverse complement.
TCCGAGGCCCTGCTCGCGGAGGACGCCCGACGCGACGCGACGCTGCGCTCGATGACCAAGCTCGCCGCGATCGGCACCATCGCCGACGTGGTGGATCTCGGCACCGCGGAGAACCGGGGGATCGTGGCGCGCGGGCTCCGCGCCCTCAACGAAGATCGGCATTCGCCGGGGCTCACCGCGCTACTGGCGGTCGCGAGGAACACGACCGAGCCCATCGACGCCGTCACCGTGGGCTGGCGCATCGCGCCGCGGATCAACGCCGCCGGGCGAGTGGACGACGCCAACGCGGTGATCCGGCTGCTCCGCGAGCGCGACCCGGAAGCGGCGCGCGTGCAGGCCGCGCAGATCGACGCCCTCAACCGTGCGCGTCAGGACCTCCAGGGCGAGCTCCTCGGGCTCGCCGAGCGGCTCGTGGCCGACCCGCCCCCGGCGTTCGTGACCGTGTGGGGCCGTGAGGACGAGGGGTGGCATCGCGGGGTGGTCGGCATCGTCGCGAGCAAGCTGCGCGAGCGCGCGAACCGTCCAGTGGCGGTGGTGAGCGTGCTCGGCGGCGGCGTCGCCACCGGCTCCGTGCGGTCCGTCCCCGCCGTGCACGCGGTGCGCGCGCTCGACGCGGCGGCGCCGCTGTTGTTGCGGTACGGCGGCCACGCCGCGGCCGCCGGCTTCTCCGTGCGCGAAGCGGACCTCCCGCGCCTCGCGGAGCTGCTCGCCAGCTTCGTCGCCGATCATGTCGGCGATGAGGCGCTCGTCGGCGAAGAGCGGGTGGACCTCGTGCTCCGTCCGCGTGAGGTCGAGCTCGGGCTCGTGCGCGGCCTCGAGGCGCTCGAGCCGACCGGGAAGGGCAACGAGCGGCCGACGGTGGCGGTCGAGGGCCCGGTGCGCGTGCGCTCGGTGACGCCGAAGGGCCACGCGTTCCTCGACGTGGGCGGCGCGCCCGCCGTGTGGTGGAACGCGGGTGAGCGCGCGGCCGACGCCAACGGGGCAACCGTCGCCTTCGGCCACCTCGAGATCGACCGCTACCGGGGCGAAGCGTCCGCCCGGCTCACCGTCGACGACGTGGCCTGACCCCGTGGGTCACGGGGCGTACAGCGACTCCGACCACTCGCCGAAGCCGAACGCCGACCCGAAGGCGAGGTCCACCTGCAACGCGAGCGCGTGGGAGGCGTCGACCTGGCTCAGCCGCCCGGCCGCGCTCCAGTTCACGACCGTGTGCCCGCCGTCGATGCGGCGGGTCTGCCCAAGGAAGGCGACCGTCAGGCAGTCGTCGGAGGTGTAGCGCCACGTCGGCGTCGCGACGCCGTCGGTGATCGTCATCTCCGAGACCCACGCGCACGGGGCCGGATCGTCCGTGGAGCCCAACGGCCCGCGGTTGAAGGTCAGGACGGACTCCCCGTCGAGGAGCTGCGCGCTGTGCGGCAGGCGGAGCTGATCCTCGTCACCGGCGATCGGGAAGTCGCTCTGCCCGTCGTGGGTCAACACCCACACGACCTCGCCGCTGCCGCGATCGACCCGGATGACCGCGTGATTGAAGGAGGAGGTGACGAGGTAGTCGTCGCTCGATGCGTCGTACGAGATGCTGTTGATGTGCGACCACTCTTCGAGGGTGGTGTCCCCGCCGCCCGCCGGGCTGGGCGCGTACGGCCCGCTGTCGAGGTGAGGGTCGAAGTGGTCGAAGACGTTCCACACCTCGCGCACCGTCCCGTCCGGATCCACCTCGAGGATCGTGTCGCCCAACAACCAGCGGCTGTCGTCGCGGAACCCGCGTCGCTCCCAGCCGAGCACGGCGATCGTGCCGTCGGGCAGCTCGATGAAGTCGGTGTGGGACCTTGGGACTTCAACGATGGTCGGCTCCCCGCCGTCCAGCGGGAACCGGATCAGCTCGCCGACGCCGTCCCACACCGCCGCGGGCACGTTCGCGAGCACCGCGTCGCGCTCCCGCGACAAGGTCGCACGCATGAGGTTCGGCACCTCGCGCGACCAGACGAACGCCCCGCGCGCGTTGAGGATCGTCGCGAAGCGCCGGCGCTCCTGCAGCACCGCCACCGTGTGCCACCCCTCGACGTCTCGCGGCTCGTCCACCGACACCGTCGTGCCGGGCACGCCCGGCAAAGCGCCGGTCCGGACCGTCGTCACGTCCGAACACGCGCGCGCGTCGCCCTCGCCGATCTCGACGTGCAGCCGCACATCCTGCTGCGGCGTCAGCCCCAACAGCAAGGTGGCGCCTTCCGCTTCGGGGGTGGTCGTGGTGACCCCGTCGGCCGTGTACACGACACGGGCCGGGACGTCCGCCTCCCAGGTCACGCGCACCACGGTCGCCATGTCGGTGAGGGTGGCGCTCACGTCGGTGGGCGCACCGTCGCCGGGGCAGTCCGCCGGCACGTCCCCCACGACCTCCGCGGTGCACGCCGACAGCGCGAGCGCGAGCATCGTCATGGCGCCGCGAGCACCGTCGCGAAGCGCGGCGCGGGGTTCAGACACGAAGAGCAGTAGAGGGCGAGCAGCCACGTATGTTCCTCGTCGATCCCCGCGAAGGGGGTGTTGCCGGTGAGCCCGGCGAGATCGGCGGAGGTGCCCGCGATCGGGGCCTCCCACAAGGCATCCGCGGCGGAGTCCAGCCGGTGGGCGACGTCCGCCACCGCGGACAGCGGCCCATCGAAGCGCGCCACGACGAGCCGATCGACCGTGGACGGGTCGAGCGGGTTGCCGAGGCCATCGCGCGTCAGCGCCGACCAGTCGATGACGAAGGGCGCCCCGGGCGACACGACCACGGGGGCAAGCGACGCAAAGTCGACGGAGAGGGCGAGCGTGGCGTCGCCGTCGTGCAGGGCCACGGCATGGTCGGCCCCGTCCGGCAAAAGGAACGCGACCGCGGCGATGGAGTCCGCGGGGGTGAGAAGGGCGAGCAGCCACGTGCCCGTGCCCGCCAGGAAATAGCGTTCGACCTCGAGGTTGTTGTCGAAGATCTCGAAGTCGGTCAGGCGGCAACGGGCGTCGGTCGGGGCGCAGAACACGAACAGCCCGACGTCCGCCTGGAGCAGCGCGTCCCGCGCCAGGGCGTCGGAGACGCCCTCGGGGGTCAGCTCGGGGAGGGCGACCAGGGCCGCGCGAGACACCCCGGCCACGGGGTCGAGCGGATCGCCGTAGAAGTCGTGCGCGAGCGCGGACCAATCGACCGAGGCGTCCTCGCCGGGGGCGAGGTGCGCGGTCGGAGCGGCAAGGGTGCTTGTCCAGGTGTAGTTCGCGGCGTCGTCGAGCAGGCACGGGTCGCAGGGCTCCGCCTCCGGAGGAGGGGCTTCGCCGCAGGCGAGCAACGCGATGGAGAAAAACGCGACCATGGGGGACAAGATGCGCGAGCCGACCCGCGCGGATGTCCAGAACTTGTCCAAACTGTGACGTCAGCGCGTCGGCCAGGTTCCGAGCGTCCGAACCCAACGTTCACGCGTCGGTGCGGCTGGCCCCTCGTCGGGCTCGATCCCCTCGCAGCTCGGGGCCGGCCCCCAAGGCGACCACACCGTCGCGCGCGCGTCGGCGTACACCGGCGCGCCGAGGAGGCCCCCCAGCGCCGCGTCGACGCGTCGCCGCAGAAAGGCGGGCTCCGCCGGCACCTGATCCCGCCGCAGCACGACCTGCGTGAAGCCCAGCGCGCCGAGCTCGTCCAGGGCCCCCGGGGGCACGTGGCCGTCGCCGCGCCCTCCTTCCGCGGCGACGAGGAGCGCGCGGTAGCCCGGGGTCTCCCGCAGCGCGACCGCTTCGGGCGCCTGGAACTCCGGCGCGCCCTCGTGCATCCCCCCGGCGATCGGACGTCCGTGCACGACCTGGGACCACAGCGGCCGTTGCGAGCTTCCAAAGGGAAGATCGAGGACGATCCCCTCGCCGCGCGCCAGGCAGCGGTCGGCGGCGTCCACGCCCGGATCCCACGTCGGGAGGGGCAACAGGCCGGCCGCCACGGCCTCGGCGAGCCCGAGCGCCACGAGACCGAGCCTCAAGGCGCGCGGGGCCTCGGCGAGGCCCAGCACGCCGACGCCGACGAGCAGGACGAGCGCCCGGGAGGGATGCCACAGCCGCGAGAGCGGAGGGACCAGGTGTTCGAGGACGATCCACGCCGGAGACGGCCACGCCGCCCCGAACGCGTACACGGTCGGCCCCACCGCGAGGGCCAGGGCGAGGACGACGACCGCCGCGCGCCCCACGTCGCGTCGCCGCAACGCGAGCCCGACGCCCAGGACCAGCGCGAGCGACACGGCGCGCTGCGTCCCCACGAGCACGTCGCCCACCTCCGCCACGACCACCCCGAGCACCGGCTGGAAACTGTGTAGGATCAACGGAGATCCCGCACCGCCGCGCAGCCCCGGGGTCCCGCTCCACCCGGCCGCGAACCTCGCGAGCACCGGCGACACCACGAGCAGCGCCACCAACGCCGCGCCGAGCGCCGGACGCGCGCGTGGAGAGGACAGCCCCACGACGAGGGCGACGAGCCCGAGGAAGAGCCCGTAGAACCAGTACCCGACGCCGGCGAGCGCGATGAGCAGCCCCGTCGGGACCGCGCGGCCGAGGCGAGCGCCGGGGGCCGGCAGCAGCGCGTCGAGCGCCAGCAGGGCGGGCGCGACGAGGGCTTGCGCCGGCCGGCCTTCGACGAGCTCGTAGAGGGGGTAGGCGCCGAGGGCCGCCGCGATCGCGACGAGCCAGGGCGCCTCGGGGTGGCGCGACCGCCGGCGCGCGATCCACGCCGCGGCCAGCCCGTTGAGCACGAGCGGGGTCAACATCCCGAGGTTGTGCGCCGGGAACCTTCCGACCGCAGCGAAGGGCAGCGCCAGCGCGGCGTCGAGGAGGTTCAGGCCGGTGTTGCGGGCCAGGTCCATGCCGAACGGCGCGTACAGCACGGGCGACCGGACGAGGCGGGTCGGGTCGGCCTGCGCGACGGCAAGGCGGAGCTGCTCCCACGTCCACAGGGTGCCGTAGTGGTCGACCGCGCCGATGCCGACGATCTGACTGGAGAACGCCGGGAACAGCCGCCACCCGGCGAGGATCGCGGCCGCGAGCACCGCGGCGGCCCCCGCGCGCCCCGCCGCGCTCACGGAGGGGGTACCGTCGCCCACACCGCCAGCTCGGTGTCGTCTCGCACTGGCGCGCCGAACGCCGCGCCGAGCAGGGCCTGCGTCCGGCGGAGCTCGCGGTCGTTCAAGGAGCGTTTGTGCACGACGATCGCCTTGAAGCCCTTGTCGGCGAGCGTCGTCGTCGGCGTCGACGGGTTGAAGAGCAGCCGGCCGGTGAAGCCGACGTCGCGGTTTCGCGCCCGGCGCTCGACACGGGCGAGCGCGCGCAGCAGGCCGTCGACGAGCGGGTCCTCCCGCAAGGACACGGGCAGGAACACGTTGACCCCGTACGGAACTGGATTTCCGTGGACCGTCGCGGCCATCAGGTAGTCGCGGTTGAGCTCCGACGCGTCGGGCGGCCAATCGAGCACGGGGCCGTCGATCCCGACGTATGAGGTCGCCGTAGGGGCCGGACGGGTGGCGAGCGGCCACGGCGCCGGGGAGACGAGCAGGGTCTCCAGCAACAAGAGTGCAGCGATCACGGGACGAATCGCCCTCGGAAGGCGCGCCGTGCCGGCCGCCGCGCCGAGCGCGAGCACCGGGACCAGCAGCGCGACCATCCGGTACGGCTGGTGGATCATGCCGATCGGAGACCCCGGGAAGCTGAGGAAGCCGAGCGGCAGGAGCACGCTCACCCCACCGAGGCTCACGATCTCCCGCGCCACCGCCAGGCGCGGCCCGATCGCGAACGCGAAGTACAGGCCGCCCGCGCGCAAGAGCGCCCCGAGCGCGGGCGCCTCCGCGGTGCCGCGGGCCCGCCACGCGCCCCAGGCGCTGAGCGCCAGCGCGAGCCACCCCAGGTAATTGACGTGGAGCACCCCCGGGTTGCCCGCCGCGGGCGTGTCCGGGAAGTAGTACGGGCCCGGCATGAAGAACGTCAGCAGGTCGGTCGCGGGGAGGTGCCCCGTCCAACCCGGCGCGTTGGCCGCCGACACCGCGCCGCCGCCGCCGAGGCTGCGGAGGCTCAAGAGCGCGGCCGGCAGGGCGCCGAGCCCGCCGAGCGCGCCGACCTTCACGGCGGCGACGAGGCGATCGCGCCAGCCCGGCGCGGGCACGGCCGACAACAGGAAGAGCGCGCAGAAGATGGCGTAGTACGGGGACGCCGTGCCGGCGACCGCCATCCAGGCCGCGGCGACGAGCCACGCGCGGCCGCGGCCCGCGACCGCGTCCAGGGCGGCCGGCACGAACAGCACCACCGGAAACACGAAGAGGAACTCCGAGAGCCCCGAGTGCACCAGGCCCATCGCGTAGGGCGAGACGCCGGCCGCCACGCCCGCGACGAGGGACGCGGCGTGGTCGCGGGTCCACCGGTACCCCGCGACGTAGCCGGCCAGCGACGCCGCGAAGAGCTGCCCCGCGACGAGGAGGTTCCACGTCCACACCTGGCCGAGCGGCCGCAACGGCAACACGAGCAGCGCCCCGAGCGCGTCGACGTACCAGAGGTTCAGGGCGTCCGGGTAGTGCGACACGTTGGTCGTGTCCGGCCAGCGCCCCGCGAGGAGCTCACGCCCGAACCACCACGTCCCCCAATAGTGGTCCGCCAGATCGCCGTAGGCGTGGCCCGCCAGCGTGCCACCCGGATCGAGCGGCACGGGCCACACGGCGACGGCCACCGCCGCGGCGAGGGCGAGCACGCACGCGAGGTGCGCGCGGGCGCGAGGGCTCATGGGGCGGCGTCGTCGGTCGGCGCGTCGAGCGCCCCGCCGGTGTCCGGGAGCTCGCGCTCGATCTTTCGGCGCACGAGCGGCGGCAGATGGGACAGGCGCGCCTCGCGTTCGGTCGCGGGGGAGCTGCGCTCCGGCTCGGTCGGGGGGAAGCTCCGCGGCCAATTCATCCACCCACGCGCGTGCACGATGTCCGGGGCCGCGCCGAGCGCGCTCGCGTTCACGTAGGTTTGCGGCGGCGTCCACACGGGGAACACGTGCGCGCGGGCGCGCGGGGGCTCGCCGACGTCCCAGATCATCACGCCACCGGACTTCACCACGGGGGGACCATACCACTCCGTCAGGAACGCCACGTGCGCCTTCCGGAGCGCTTCGAGGCTCGTGGGGAAGTACTCCCGGCTGACGGTGACGTAGCGGACCGCGCCCGCGTCCCAGGGCGCGACGCCCTCCGGCATCGTCCAGCTCCCGCTGAGCTCTCCCGCCTCGAACCGGCGAAGCGCGTCGAGGAGCGGCTGCGTGCGCACCCACTCGTCCCAGGCGGGGGGCCGCACGCGATCGACCCACATCGCGTGCCCGGTCACCAGCGGCTTGCGATGGGCGAACTGGTAGCTGAGCGGGCTCTCGTGCCGCGCGAGGCGCTCGTAGATCGGGAGCTCGAGGACATTGCCCTCTGGGAGCGCCGCGAGCGCGGTGTACGCGGGCGGCGGGGCCCACCACGACGCCGACACCTCGACCACCGCGCCGCGCGCGTAGAGCTCCAGGGGCAGCAAGATCAGGGCGACGCCGACGGCGAGCGGCACGTTCAACCACGCAAGCAGTCGCTCGGCGCCACGCGCCGCGAGCGGCAGCAGCACGATCGTGAGCGGCGCGATGTGCCGGTACGGCCACCAGAAGCGACGCAACGACGCCGTGGCGGCGTAGACGAGCTGGAAGGGCGCCGGCACGCCCAGCGTCTCGCCGTCGACCGCGAGGAGCTCCGGGCCGAGGCACAAGGCGTAGAAGACCGCGGCGGCCGCCAGGACCGGGCCGCGCACCCGCGGATCGGCGCCGCGCAGGCCGAGGAGCGCCAGCACGGAGAGGCTGATCGGCAGCCCGACGCTCGACAGCGGCCCCGTGCCGCTCCAGACCGGGAACGTCGCCGGAAGGGCGTAGTCGATGGAGATCGGATGCGGAAACACCGCCTCGTCCGCGCCCGGGATCGCCGACCAATTCGCCAGGAACATCGCCAATGGCGGCGCGGTCAAGGCGAGGGCCGGCGGCACGAAGCGGACCAGCGGCGCCAGCGCGGGGCGCCCCAACCACAGGATCGCCCCTGCGAGCGCCAGCCAGAGCCCGTAGTACCAATACTGAAAGGCCGCCGCGGCGTAGAGCGCGGCCGCGAGCGCGCCTCGGCCCCAGGACGGGCGCTCGAGGTGCCGGAGCCACGACGCCAGGAAGAACGCCGACAAGAACAGGCCCGCCTGCGCGAAGCGCCCGGCGGACAGCTCACGGCCCACGTACGGCGAGAAGACCAGGAACGCGCCGGTCAATACGGCGGCGCCGCCTGTCACGCCGACCGTCTCGGCCACCACCATGCCGGCGACGCCGTTGAGCACCACCAGCACGAGGCACCACAACGTCACGGAGAACGGCCAGTCTACCCACGCGGCCAGCGCCGTGAACGGCACCGCGTCGGACCCGTTGCCCGCGAGGAACGGCGCGTCGCCCACCGGCCAGTAGTAGCGCTCGTTGTGCAACAGCGACTCGCCCGCGAGCAGCCTCTCGGGCACCCACTGGTAGAGCCAGTGGTTGCCGATCGCGTCGGGGTGGGACCAATCCGCGACGACGCCGTGCGCGGGGTCCGTCCACGCCGGGTACAGCATGAACAGCGCGACCGCGGTGTACAGCGCCACCGCCCCGAGGCGATGGCGCCACGCGGGCGCGGGCGCGTCGACTACCAGAGCCCTTCCGGCCCGCCGAACGCGCCGATGTCGTTGCGCGACCCGTCGTCGTCATTGTAGGCAGACGACGGATTTCCGGCGTTCACGCCGGCGGACGAGCTCGTGAGCGACCAGTCGTCGTTCGTGTAGTCGCCGTCGTCGGTGACCGACGCGAAGGTCGGGGTCGTCGAGATGTTGCCGTTGGTGCCCGTCGGGTCGGTCGTGCCGGTGTAGTCGTCGGCCAGATTGCCGGCGACGTTGTTGTACGTCCCGGTGAACGTCCCGGTGCCGATCGACACGCCATACCCGGCGTCGGAGCCGTACACGATGGTGTTGAGCAACGTCAGGGTGCTCGAGCCCGACGCGTACACACCGCCGCCGGAGGTGGCCGGCGCGTCGTTCTCGCCGAACGTGGCGTTCGTGAACGCGAGCGTGCCGTCGATCGCCATCACGCCGCCGCCGGCGTTGCTGGCGCTGTTGAACGAGAAGACGGTGTTGGAGGTCGCGAAGGACCCGCCGTCCGCCAGCACGCCCGCGCCGTTCTCGGCCGAGTTCATCGCCACCGTGGCGTGCTTGAACTCGAGGTCGGAGGCCTCGTCGATGTAGATGCCACCGCCGTCGTCGGCGGCGTTGCCCACGACGTCGACCGAGTCCATGAACAGGCTGGCGTTGAGCACGCAGATGCCGCCGCCGAACCCGAAGTAGTACGCGTCGCCCGTGGAGGACGTCGTGTCGGCCGGGACGCTGACCAGGTTGTCCTTGACGATGAGCGAGTGCAGCGTCGGCTCGGAGCTGTCGACGTAGATGCCGCCGCCGCACACCACCGTGTACGTGTCGGTGCAGGTCGTCGACGACCCGCACGAGCGCGAGGTGGACGTCGTCTCGGTGTGGCCCGCGCCGTTGATGATCGTGAAGCCGACGAGCTCGGCGCCAGCGCCCTCGCCGTCGTCGAAGGTGACGACCGCGCCCAGGTCCTGACCGTCGATGATCGTCGCCTGCGCGCCGCCGACGCCGCGCACGAGGACCGCCTTGCCGCCGAAGTCGACCTGCTCCTCGTAGACGCCGGGGAGCGCGATGACACACAGGTCGGCGTTGTCGATGCCGTCCTGCACGGAGTCCCAGGGGTTCGCCGTGGTGCCGTCCATCGTGCCCGACGCGGACGCGTCGACCACCTGGGGCTCGGTCGGGTCACGGTCGTCGCAGTCGTCGCCGTTGACGACGCCGCTGCAGCGCAGGTCGTACGTGCCGGAGTCGCCGAAGCCGTCGCCGTCGGCGTCGAGGTAGTAGTAGTCGGCGTCGGTCGCGTCCGTGTCGATCGTGCCGTCGCAGTTGTTGTCCACGAGGTCGCAGACCTCTTCGGCGTCCGGGTTGATGGCGCGGTCGCTGTCGTCGCAGTCGGTGGAGTCCGTGACGTACCCGCTCGGGGCATCGCAGGCTTCGACCGAGCTGTCCGGGTCGCCGAAGCCGTCGCTGTCGCCGTCGGCGTAGAACGTCGCGGACTCCGTGTCTTCGTCGACCGTGCCGTCGCAGTCGTCGTCGACGTCGTTGCAGGTCTCCTCGGCGCCCGGGTACACCGAGTTCTCGGTGTCGTCGCAGTCGTCGTCGTTGGTCACCGCGCCGCGGGGCGGCTCGCAGTCGCGGATGGCGCGACCGGCGCCGAAGCCGTCGCCGTCGCCGTCCAGGTAGTAGTCGTTGCCGTCGTCACGACCGACCGACGCGTCGTCCGGGTCGCAGTCTTCGTCGTTGGGGACGCCGTCGCCGTCGCGGTCCGTGTCCGTGTCGGTATCGGTGTCCGTGTCCGTATCGGTGTCCGTGTCCGAATCGGAGTCGCTGTCCGTGTCGGTGTCGGTGTCCGAATCGGTGTCCGTGTCGGTGTCCGAGTCGGTGTCGGTGTCGGCGTCACCGTCGAGGTCGCTGTCGTCGCTGTTGCCGGAGTCGGGCTTCGGCCCACCGATGCCGAGGAGCTCGCAGGCGAGGAGGGAAGTGAGCGAGAGGAGCGCGATCGCGTGCATGGGTGCCCTGGGAGACCCCCCGCGTGTACCCGACGATACCGCCCGGCCGCAAGCATTTTGTCGTGAACTTCACGGAACGACGACTGCGCGGGCGCCCCGCTTGCCCCAAGTGCGTCCAGGACAAGACCCGAATACCGGCCGCGCGCGATGTGGCTCCTCTTGCTGGCCCTGGCGTGCACCTCCCGCGGCGACTGCGGCCTCGACCACGTCGACATCGCGCGCGTCCTCCGGTCCGCGGAGCGCGGGCGTGCGAACCAGTGCGAGCTCGGCGGCCTGCGCGAGTGGATCGAGCGCCGGCGGGCCACGCATGGCCCTTGGAAGCAGGACATCGGCGTGGCGCGCTCGGCCGACGGCCTGCTCTGGGAGGCGGTGCGCAACACCGACGGCTCACCGCACGTCGTCATCCCCGGCGCCGCGGTGCCGGAGGTGGTCGAGGCCCCCGACGGCCGACTCTGGCTGTACTTCGTCGACGGCGACCTCGACGACCTCCTCGAGGGGGCCTCCAACCCCGAGAACGGCTTCGCGGATCGGGGCCTGCCCGGGGTCGGCGCGCTCGGCGCGGCGGTGTCCACCGACGGGCTGAGCTTCCAGCGCGTCGCGGACGCGCAGATCCGCGGCCTCGGCGTCGGGCTGTTCGCGGACCCCGACATCGTGCCGATCCCGCGCGGCGGCTGGCGGATGTTCTACCTCGCGATGGGGGTCGACGAGTACACCCGCGCCGCGACGTGGGAAGCGGGCGAGAAGCACGCGATCCACACCGCGGTGTCGCGCGACCTCGTGCGGTGGGCGGCGGAGGGCCTCGCGGTCCACGGGCCTTACGCGGACCCGTCGCTCGCGTGCTTCGAGGGCGGCAATTGTACGCTCTTCAGCTACGGGCTCGACACGTCGACGTCCGTCGGCGGCGGCCCGCTCACCTACCAGGGGCCGTGGAGCGGCACCAAGGGCTTCGCGCCGGAGGTGTTGTCCCAGAGCCCACGCGAGGCGCGCGTGTACTTCAACGACACGACCAAGGGCGCCCCGTTGAAGGTGAAGCGCACGACGGACGCGGGCCGGACCTGGCAGGACGAGCTCGGCTCCAGCCTGGACGTCTACGGCGAGGCCGCGACCGTCGTACGGCGCCGCGACGGGACATGGTGGATGTACTTCCACATGTTCAAGCCGGGCGCCCGACTCGAGAGCGTGCCCGACCCCGATCCGGAGTCCTACCCGGACGAGGAGTAGCGCGTCCGCCGCGGGTCAGTGCCCGCCGGGGAAGGACAGGTGGTCTTCCGCGACCGGCTGCGTGTCGGTGCGAAGGTACACCTCGCCGTCGACCTCGACCCGCTCGATGGCGTAGCCGCGGTGCCCGTGGTGCGCGGGGCCGGCGTAGGTGATCAGGGAGTGCCCGTCCCGGAGCCACGCCAGCGCCGTGTCGCGATCGATCGCGCGAGGAGCGGCGTTCTTGAAGCGGACGGTCAGCTTCTGGACGCGCCCGTGCGCGGGCTCGGCGGCGTACACTTCGACATCGGCCATGGAGTCCTCCGGGGGGAGGCCCCTATCCCGTGTGGGGGCGCGTGGCAGCCGACCCGGGTACGCTCCCGCATGGTCGCCGTGTGGCTCGCCGCCTGTCGCCCCCCGGAGCTCGCGCCGCGCCCGCGCTTCGAGCTGGTCGTGCCGGACACCGCGGGCCGCGACGACACCGGCGCGGCCCCCCACGACACCGGCGCGGACCCCCACGACACCGGCGCGGACCCCGACGACACCGGCGCCGATCCGATCGTCGCCGCGTTCGCCACGCCGCCCGCCGCGTCGTTCCCGACGACCCGAGGCGAAACGCGCGTCGCCGTCGTCGGCACGACCGCGTCGGGCGCGCGCGTCGACGTGACCGCGCGCTGCGTCTGGGCGACCGCGAACCCGGGCGTGGCGTGGGCGTCCGACGGGCGGATCGTGCCGCTCGGGGTGGGCAGCACCCCGGTGATCTGCGCGGTCGACGACGTGACGGTCGACGTCCCCGTGACGGTCGAGGCCTACGCGGCGCCGACGAACGCCGAGGTTGTGATCAACGAGCTGTTTCCTGGCTCGTTCGTGGAGCTGGCCAACAAGGGCCGCGCCGCGGTCGACCTCGGCGGCCACACGCTCTCGAGCGGGGGCGCCACGCTCCACACCTTCGCGACCGGCGACGTGCTGTTGCCGGGCGCCGCGCTCGTCGTGTACGCGGGGGACCGGCCCGACGCTTGCGGGCACGCGGCGGCCGCGGCGCCGATCGGCCCCGACGTCACCCTCGTCGACCCGTACGGCTACTCGCTCCTGTCGCTCACCGTCGCCCCCGACGGCGCCTCGTACACGCTCGTCCCCGACCTCGATGGGACGTCCTACGTCGATCATCGTGATGCCCCAGGGGCCGTCGGCGTCGCGAGCCCATGCATGCTCGCGGACGGCTCGCCCTTCCCGGCGCCGGGCGAACGCCTGTAAGACAGGTTAGTCCGCCGGCCTCCGGAGGGTCTCCATGTCCGATCTCCTCGCCGCCGCCCAGACGCTCTACGCCAGCTTCCCCGAGCGCCACGCCATCGCCCGGCGCCGCCTCGGCCGCGCGATCACCCTCGCGGAGAAGATCCTGTTCGCGCACCTCGCCGCCCCCGAGCAGGCCGAGTTCGTGCGCGGCAAGTCGTTCCTCGATCTCAACCCCGACCGCGTCGCGATGCAGGACGCCACCGCCCAGATGGCGCTGCTCCAGTTCATGCTCGCCGGGCGCGCCACGACCGCCGTGCCGAGCACCGTCCACTGCGATCACCTCATCCGCGCGCGCCAGGGCGCCGACGCCGACATGAAGGTGGCGCTCGAAGAGAACTTCGAGGTCTACGAGTTCCTTCGCACGGTGTCCCAGCGCCACGGCGTCGGCTTCTGGAAGCCGGGCGCGGGCATCATCCATCAGGTCATCCTCGAGAACTACGCGGTGCCCGGCACCCTGATGATCGGCACCGACAGTCACACCCCGAACGCCGGCGGCCTCGGGATGCTCGCGGTGGGCGTCGGCGGTGCCGACGCCGTCGACGCGATGGTCGGGCTCCCGTGGGAGGTGCTCAACCCGAAGGTCATCGGCGTGAAGCTCACCGGCTCGCTCAAGGGCTGGACCTCGCCGAAAGACGTCATCCTCAAGCTCGCCGGCCTGCTCACGGTCAAGGGCGGCACCAACGCCATCGTCGAGTACTTCGGCGAGGGCTGCGAGAGCCTGAGCTGCACCGGCAAGGCGACGATCTGCAACATGGGCGCCGAGCTCGGCGCCACGTGCTCCGTGTTCCCGTACGACGCCCGCATGGGCGATTACCTCCGCGCCACGACCCGCGCGGACGTCGCCGACCTGTGCGACGCGAACCGGGGCTTCCTCCGTGCCGATCCCGAGGTCGAGGCGGAGCCGGAGCGCTACTTCGACCGTGTGGTCCACATCGACCTCGACACCCTCGAGCCTCACCTCGTCGGGCCCCACACCCCGGATCTCGCGCGTCCCCTCTCCGCCATGAAGGCGGCGATCGAGTCCGAGGGCTACCCACGCGAAGTGAAGGCCGCGCTGATCGGCTCCTGCACGAACTCCTCGTACGAGGACATCGAGCGCGCGGCCCACATCGCCCGTCAGGCCGCGGCGAAGGGCCTCAAGGCGAAGAGCAGCTTCATGGTGTCGCCCGGCTCCGACCAGATCTACGCCACGATCAAGCGCGACGGCCAGATGGCCGCCCTCGAGGCCATCGGCGGCGTCGTGCTCGCCAACGCCTGCGGGCCCTGCATCGGCCAATGGAAGCGCGACGACATCGTCAAGGGCGAGAAGAACACCATCGTCACCTCGTTCAACCGCAACTTCCCCGCCCGCAACGACTCGAACCTCGAGACGTTGGCGTTCATCGGCTCGCCCGACACCGTGGTGGCGATGGCCATCGCGGGCGACCTCGGCTTCGACCCGCGCACCGACACCATCGAGCGCGACGGCGTCTCGCTCCGCCTCGAGGCGCCGACGGGCGACGACCTCCCGAAGCAGGGCTTCCTGCCGGACTTCGTCGGCTTCCTCGCGCCGGACCCGTCCAACCGCGAGGTCGACGTCGCCATCTCCCCCACGAGCGACCGCCTCGAGCGCCTCGCCCCGTTCGCGGCGTGGGACGGCACGGACCCCTCCGGACTCGCCGTGCTGCTCAAGGCCCGCGGCAAGTGCACGACGGACCACATCTCCGCCGCCGGGCCGTGGCTGAAGTACCGCGGCCACCTCACGAACATCTCGGGGAACCTCTTCTCCACGGCGGTCAACGCCTTCACCGGCGAGGTCGGCAAGGCCCGCGACGTGCTCGCCGGCGAGGACGGCGTGGCGTACCCCGACCTCGCGAAGCGCTACAAGGCGGCGGGCCAGGGCTGGGTCGCAATCGGCGACGAGAACTACGGCGAAGGCTCGAGCCGTGAGCACGCGGCGATGGAGCCCCGATACATGGGCTGCCGCGCCGTGATCGCCCGCTCGTTCGCCCGTATCCACGAGACGAACCTGAAGAAGCAGGGCGTCCTGCCCCTCACGTTCGCGGACCCCGCCGACTACGACAAGGTGCAGGTCGAGGACCGCGTGGGGATCGAGGGCGTCGCCGGGATCCCCGATGGCAAGGCCCCCACCCTCGTGCTGACCCACGCGGACGGCTCGGTCGACCGCGTCGCGCTGAAGACCACGATCTCCCCCGACCAGTTCAAGTGGTTCGTGGCGGGCAGCGCGCTCAACCTCATCCGTCAGCGCGCCAGCGCGTGAATCGCCTCGCGCCGCTCGCGTTGTTCGGATGTGTCGCGTGCACGAACGACACATCCGACACATGCGACGCACGTTCCCTCGACGAGGCGACGATCTCGGCGAGCATCGACGGCGATGCTTGGGCGAGCACCGTGACGTGGGTGCGCAGCGGCGACAGCGTTCAGCTCAACACCGAAGCGTCGGGGGGCTGGCGTCTCACCCTCGTGGCCCAACAGACCGCCGAGGGCACGAGCGCCGGCGCGGCGCTCGACGATGGCGCGCTCCCGGCGCAGTTCGACTTCGCCGCCGACGGCGGGTGGGCGCTGGTGTACCCCGACGACCAACCGTCCGCGCGGAGCGTGGCCGGCACCCTCAACATCGTCGCCGCCGCGGACTCCCGCATCGAGGCGTGCTTCTCGTTCGACACCGACGCCGCGAACGTCGTCGCGGGGGCGCTGCGCGCCGCGCCGTTTTGACTACCGGACCATGTTGCCGCACTCGACCTCGAGGCGGAACGTGCCGGTCGCACGGTGTTTGCCGTCGACGATGAGCAGGTAGTCGCGGGCGTTGAAGGTGTTCAGGCGCAGCGTGCCGCCTCCACGGGTCGCGCTCGCCTCGCACTCCGGGACGCGGTGGTTCTCGGTGGGGCAGCGCCCGTCGTAGTTCCAGGCGACCGCCACGAGGTCGAGGTCGACGCAGTCGCTCGTGAGCTTCACGCGCACGTCCTGCCGCGCCGGCGCCTCGAACAGGTACACGCGCTCCGAGCCGGAGTAGTCGTCGCCGGACGGCAGGCAGAACTGACTTGCGTAGAAGTCGTCGCCCATCGCGGCCTCTCCGCCGACCGTGGTGCCGGTCACCACGTCGCCGCACGAGAGCCGCCCGGACAGGCACCCGTCGATGTCGGGCATGTCGACGTCGGCGTCGCACGAGAGCCGTTCGCGCGTGGCCTCCGCGGAGGCCGCAGCCACGCCCTCCCGGACGTCGTTGAAGGTGGAGGTGACGTCGGCACAGGCGAGCGCGCTGAGCCCGAGGAGTCCGATGACGGCGAGCGCGGCGACGCCGCGGCCGCTCACGCGTCACCGCCCGGCGTCCACTCACTACGGAGAACGCCGAAGATGGCGGCATCCCCCTGGTTGCCGGCGCCTTGGCGCAACACACCCTCGCGGACGAAACCGAAGCCCTCCAACATGCGGACGCCGTTCGTGTCGGACGCGCGCACGCGGCTCTCGACGCGGGACATGTCCGGGAAACGTTCGAACAGGGTCGTGATCAGCGCGGCGAGCGCTTCGCGCACCAGCCCGCGCCCCGCATAGTCCGGGTGGATGACCCATCCGACGTCGAGCGCGGGCGGGTCGACCCAGACCTGCCGGAAGGCGACGCTGCCGACCAATCGACCGTCGACCGCGACCCCGACGTCGCATCGCGGGGGCCGTCCGTAGCGGGCGATGGTGTCGGCGAGGTAGCGCGCCACGTCCGACGGCGCGCTGCCGCCGAGCCATGACCCATAGACAGACGCGGGGTACGCCCGCGCGAACGCGTGCACGGGCTCCAGGTCGTCGACCGTGAAGGGGCGGATGACGAGGCGCGGCGTCCGCACCACCGGGGGCGCCCAGGCGACTTGCAGGTTCAACGTGCCTCCACGCGGCCACCGGCCGCTGTCCACGCGGCGAGCCCGCCGCCGATCCACCAGGTCTCGTCCATCCCGCGCTCGCGGAAGAAGGCGACCGCGCGCGCGGAGTCCGCGCCGTCGTCGCAATACACGATGGTCAGTGTGTCGGGCGGGAGCTCACTGACGCGCACGTTGCACTCGGCGAGCGGCATGTGCAAGGCACCCGCCACCCCGCCGGGGCTCGTCATA
Organism: Klebsiella pneumoniae; assembly: GCA_945862325.1. Lineage (GTDB taxonomy): Bacteria > Myxococcota_A > UBA796 > UBA796 > SXON01 > CAMAXZ01. The sequence continues at coordinate 12,371 of CAMAXZ010000052.1, read as the reverse complement.
CGCACGTCGACGAACGCGACCGGGCGCCCGCCCGACGCCGCCGCGACCGCGTCCGCGGCGTCCATCCGGCAGGTGTCCGGATCGATGGTGACGACGTCCGTGCCGTTGCCCACCCGCACCGCCGTGGACGCGTCGTGCGCGTCGGACGCGGCGTAGCGCTCTTTGGTCCGCGCGTCCTCGCGGTCTTGGTAGGCCTTAGCCACGCGTGTGGCGAGGGTGAACGGCAGGTTGACGAGGCGACGGAGCATGCGCCCCACTATCGCGCTCGCCGTCGCGCCGGATAGTCCTCCCGCATGCTCCTCCTCCTCGCGGCGCTCGCGCACGCTGCTCCCACGCCGAGCCCCTTGGCGGCGCTGCCCACGGACATCGCCGCCGAGCGCGTCCTCGCCGTCGGCCCCGAGGCGATCTTCCCCAAGCTGACCGACCTCACGGCGCTGCGCGCGGCCTACCCTGCGGACTGTATCGGCGCGTGGGAGCTCGGCGCCCGCACCGTCGGCGAAGGCGCCACGGCCGCCGTCCGCTACGACATCGCGATGATGCATCGGCGGCTCACCATGACCGTGAGCAAGGCCGAGCCGAACCGCTACGTCGACCTCGATCATCCCTCGAACAAGGGCTTCGTGACCCGCTTCGTGCTCGAGCCCACGGACGCCGGCACGCGCGTGACCATGACAACCTGGTTCGGCGGTATCCCCAAGTTGCTACTCTCCTATTACCACAAGGTGATGTTGCCGGAGTGGCAGGGCTGCCAGGCGCGTACCTTGGAGAGCCTCGCGCGGATGGTCGGGGGCTGAGCGCCGGCTCACGCGCGGGCGAGGGCCTCCAAGGCGATCCAGGTCACGGCGAACGCGATCACCAGCAGCGCCGGTGCACGCCCTCCGAGCGCGGCGCCGAGGCCGGCGCCCGACGCCCCGAACACCGGTGCGAGCTGGCCGGTCCACCGCGGACGGGGCGGCCCGACCGCCCCGCCCGGCACGTCCGGCCACGGTGCGCCGTCGCGCCACCACCCCGCCTCGCCGCGCACCCAGCCGCCCGCGAGCTCCGCCGGCGCGTCGGACGTGGCGAACGCGGCGGCGACACCCCCGACGCAGGCACCGACCGCCAGCGCCCACACCACCCACGCCCAGGGAGTCGCGCCCGCGCAGGCGAGGGCGAGCGCAACGCGCTCACGACGCGCGGCGGCGGTGGCCCAGGCGCCGCCGAGCAGCGCGACGCCCCCCGCCGCCAGGGACCACCCCCCCAGGACGGTCGCCAAGAAGGAACCGTCCCACGCGCGCCCCTCGGCGGACGCGGCGATCCCCACGAGCACCACGGCGAGCCCGTGCGCGGCCGCTTGCGCCGCGCCGACCCTTCGCAGGACGAGACCAGCGACACGCACCGACACACCGTTCATGCGTCACGCCACCGCAGCCAGGGGAGCGGCGCAACGAGCGACACCCCGACGAGCAGGGCGACCGCGGCGGACGCGGACCCGACGGTGCCCCCTCGCACCTCCTGGTCGAGCAGGCGGACCGCGGCCCATACGAGCACCAGGGGGGCCCCCACGAGCGCCGCGACCGGCAGGCGCGTCCCGAGGGCGAGCGGCACCAGCCCCGCCGCGACGGGGGCGAGCACGATCGGCATCAGGGACCGCTTGAGGAGGATCCACCGCGTGTAGTCATCGGTGGGCGCACGGCGTGCCCACGCGGTCGTCGGCCGCTCGGCGGGGTCCGGCCCTCGCGACTGACCGAGCGGAACAGGGACGCGCAACGACGCGAAACGTATCGACACATCACGCTCGGTGTGTCGCGCCGATCCGCCTGTGAAGTCGATCAACACGCCATTGGTGCGCGCCTCGACGCCGATTCGCTCTGATACGCCTACCCATGTGTCGCCCGCGAACCGCACGGCGCCCGCCTCCTGAGCCACGGCGAGCGGCCCGAGGCGGGCGGTGCGCCCCTCCACGAGGCGGACCCGCGACGCCGCCGCGGTCCGTGCGTCCCGCAGGCGCGCCCGGCCGAACGGCTCCACGAAGTGCGAGACGAGGCCCCACGTCAACACGGCCGCGCACATCACGGGCGCCACCGCCACGAGCATCGCGCGGCCGGACACCCCGGCGGCGCGGAGCCCCCGCCACGCGCCCTCCACGTCGAGGGCGCGAAGCCCGGCGCTCAGGCCGCCGAGCGCCCCGACAGGGACGCCGAGGCCGAGCGCCACCACCACCGACGCGGCGGCGGCCGCCGCCGTGGTCTCCAGATCGAGGGCGACCCCGCCGACGAGCGCGGCTTGCGCGAAGCCGGCGACCCCGAGCACCCCGGTCGCCGCGGCCGCGCCGAGGAGCGTGCGGGGCCCGACGACGCGCATGCACAGGCCGATCACGGACATGAACGGTCACGCGGACGTGGATCGGCCGCCGAAGACGGGTTAGAGCGCGCCACGTCGCTAACGACCGGCCTCGAACCGCGCCATCGGACAACTCCGAGGCGCTCGGGGTCCGGGTCGTACAGTCGTCCGCGGATCTTCCCCGCGGTCCTCGCGCGGTGGAGTCTGGAGCACATGGAATTCAGCGTCGGTGACAAAGCGGTCTATCCAGCCCACGGGGTCGGCATCATCCGGGACGTCGTCACGAAGGAGCTCGACGGAGAGCGTGCCACGTTCTACGTCCTAAAAATCCTCGACAACGGGATGACGATCAGCGTGCCGGTCAACAACGCGCGGTCGATCGGCATGCGCCAGGTCATCCATCGCGACCACGTCCAGAAGGTCTACGAGATCCTCCGCGATCGCGACGTCCCCACGGACAACCAGACCTGGAACCGCCGCTACCGCGACTACATGAGCAAGATCAAGACGGGCGACCCGCTCGAGGTGGCGAAGGTCCTCCGTGATCTGGCGCTCCTCAAGAGCGAGAAGGCGCTCAGCTTCGGCGAGCGCAAGATGTTCGACCAGGCGCGCAGCCTGCTCGTCCAGGAGATCGCGGTCGCCCTCGACGCCGACGAGAAGATCATCGGCGAAGAGATCGACGCCCTCTTCAACGCGGCCGCGCAGCCCCGTACCTGAGCCCATGAGCGCCGCCCCCGTCCGCGTGTACAACACGCTCACCCGCAGCGTCGAGCCCCTCGTCACCCAGGTGCCCGGCGAGGTTGGCCTCTACGTCTGTGGCATGACGGTCTACGACTACTGCCACATCGGCCACGCACGGGCGATGATGGCGTTCGACGTGGTGGTTCGGTACTTGCGTCACCGGGGCTGGAAGGTGCGGTTCGTCCGCAACCACACCGACGTGGACGACAAGATCATCGCGCGCGCCGCGAAGGACGGGGTCGATCCGCTCGAGCTCTCCGAGAGGTTCATCCGGGAGCTGGAGGCGGACCTCGACTCCCTCGGGCTCATCCGGCCCGACATCGAGCCGCGCGTCAGCCGACACATCGACGACGTGACGGCGCTCATCGCGAGCCTCGTCGCGCGCGGCAACGCGTACCTGGCCGACAACGGCGACGTGTACTTCGCGGTCGAGACGTTCGCCGCCTACGGCAAGCTGTCCGGCAAGATCCTCGACGATCTGCGTGCGGGCGAGCGCGTGGCGGTCGAGGGCGCCAAGCGGAACCCGGCGGACTTCGCGTTGTGGAAGGCGTGGTCCGGAGAGGCCGCCGAGCCCCGGTGGCCGAGCCCGTGGGGCGACGGTCGCCCGGGCTGGCACATCGAGTGCAGCGCCATGGCGCGCCATCACCTCGGCGACACGTTCGACATCCACGGCGGCGGGATCGACCTCGTGTTCCCGCATCACGAAAACGAGATCGCCCAGTCCGAGTGCGGCACCGGGCACGCGCCGTACGCGCGCGTGTGGATGCACAACGGCCATCTCACGCTCGACAGCGAAAAGATGAGCAAGTCGCTGGGGAACATCGTCCGCATCCGGGACATCGTCGGGCAGGTGCCGGCGGAGGCCCTGCGGCTCCTGTACCTGGACGCTCACTACCGGGCCCCCCTGCCCTTCTCCACCGAGCGCCTGGTCGCGGCTCTCTCGGCGTTGGACCGCCTCTACACCGCCAAGGAGACGGCGCAGGAGGTCGCGTTGGCGGGGGCCGACACCGTCGTCACGGCGCTGTCCCTCGACGGACAGGAGGCCGCGACGCTCGCCGAGGCCTTCCCCTCGGTGTTCCACGCCGCGATGGACGACGACTTCGACACGCACACCGCCCTCGCGGCCCTGCTCGACGTCGTCCGCGTGTTCAACCGCTTCGCGAACGACAAGAAGCAGCGCGCGCGCGGCCGACGTGTGGCGGCGCTCGTCGTGAGCGCGTTCGAGCTCGCCGCCGACGCCCTCGGCATCGGCGCCATGCGCCCCGCCGACTTCTTCGACGACGTGAAGACGAAGCGCCTGCGCGCCGAGGGCCGCAGCGTCGACGAGATCGACGCGCGCCTCGCCGACCGTGCCGCCGCCCGCGCGGCCAAGGACTGGGCCCGGGCCGACGCCATCCGCGTGGAGCTCGACGCCATGAACATCCTCGTCATGGACGGCGCCCAGGGCTCGACATGGCGCATGCGGGTCGAGTAGCCGTGCGCCCCGACGGTCGCCTGCCGGGCGAGCTGCGGCCCCTCCGTTTCCAGCTCGACGTGAGCATCCACGCCGAAGGCAGCTGCATCGTCGAGATGGGCGCCACCCGCGTGTTCTGCACCGCAAGCGTCGACGAGAACGTGCCCGCCTGGCGCCGCGCCAGCGGACAGGGGTGGGTCAGCGCGGAGTACCGCATGCTCCCTCGCGCCACGAACACGCGATCGGAGCGCGAGGGGCGCAACGACAAGAAGGGGCGCACCGCCGAGATCGAGCGCCTCATCGGCCGTTCGCTCCGGGCAGCGGTCGATCTCGGCGCCCTCGGGCCGCGCGTCGTCACGGTCGACTGCGATGTGTTGCAGGCCGACGGCGGCACTCGATGCGCGGCGATCAACGGCGGGTTCGTCGCCCTGGCGCTCGCTCTGCGCCGCCTGGTCGACGGCGGCGCGCTCACCACGCTGCCGTTCCGCACGCAGGTCGCCGCCGTGAGCGTCGGCGTGGTCGCCGGCGCGCCCGTGCTCGACCTTCCCTACGCCGAGGACAGCATCGCCGACGCCGACGTGAACCTCGTGCTCACCGGCGGGCTCGACATCGTGGAGATCCAGGGCACGGCGGAGAACGCCGTGATCCCGCGGGCGACCCTCGACGCCCTCCTCGCCCTCGGCGAGGCCGGCATCACCCAGGTCCTCCAGACCCAACGGGCCGCCCTGCCGTTCGAGCTTCCGCGATGAAGGTCGTCCTCGCCAGCCGCAACGCCCACAAGATCGACGAGCTCCGGCGGATGAGCCCCCGCATCGATTGGGCGCTCATGCCGGCCGATCTGCCCGACCCGCCCGAGACCGGCACCACCTTCGAGAGCAACGCCGAGGAGAAGGCCCGCTTCGTGCACGCGCGCACCGGCGGCTGGGTCCTCGCCGACGACTCCGGGCTCGAGGTCGACGCGCTCGGCGGGCGTCCGGGCGTACACAGCAAGCGATACAGCCCCGAGGCCACCGACACATCGAACAACGCGTTGATGCTTCGGCAGCTCGAGGGCGTCTCCGACGAGCGACGCACCGCGAGGTATCGTTGTGTGTTGGCGCTGGTCGACCCGGACGGCACGGTGCTGTTCTTCGCCGGCGCCTGCGAAGGCCGCATCGGCGAATCGCCCCGGGGCATCGGTGGATTCGGCTACGACCCTCTGTTCCTGCCCATCGCGACGCCGGGCCGCACGATGGCGGAGCTCACGCCGGAAGAGAAGGACGCCATCAGCCATCGCGGCGCGGCGATGAAGCGGCTCTCCGCCGTTCTCTGAGCGACCGGAGCACCTCGACGAGCGCGGACACGGCACCGACGCCGCCGATGAGCGCGACCGTCGCGTGCCCCAGGAGCACAGGGTCGTTCCCGAGCTCCGGCCACACGCGCTGCAAGAACGGGAACACCAGCAGCTCCCTCGGGTCCGTTGCGTTTCGCCACGCCACGTAAGACGCGGCGGCGAGCAGGAACGCAGGAGTGAGCCACCGCATGCGTTGTCTTGTATCAGGCATGCACGCGGCGCGCAGGCCCGTTAGTCCACGGCGCTCGGGGCGTAGCTCAGTCTGGTAGAGCGTCTGCCTTGGGCGCAGAAGGTCGTCGGTTCGAATCCGGCTGCCCCGACCACACCGAACAGGCCCGTCAGAATCGTGAGATTCGGCGGGCCTTCCTCGTTTTTCGGGGTTCGACGTCGCCGGGGCGTCAGCCGCCCGGGCGCAAGCGATCAAGGTTGAACGTTGGTTTCGTGGTTCGAATCCAGTCAGGGTTCAGCCACAAGGATGGGACCGGCTGCGCCGGTCTGCCCGTTCGGTTCCGGGGTGCGGTCTCTGAGCCTGCGCTCGAGCACGGCTCCCGATGGGAGGCCGATGTTGATGCCGCGACGCCAGGCTCGGCCGTGGTGGCGCCGCTCGCGACCGGAGGCCTGGCGGTGTACACGAAACGGCATGGTCCGGTGGACACGGCTTGGATCAGCGCAAGCGTGCGAAGCGCAGCAACCTCCCGAGGTCAGCCCACCTCCAAGAACCACATCAGCCCCACCGGCTCCGCCGCCACCCGCGCATCAGCCGGCGACCATGGCGGCGAGCCAACCTTAGGGACCCCGACGCCGCGCCATGCCCCCGGCGCGCGTCGACGCCGCGAAGCGCCCTCATCGGGACAGTACGAGCACGAGCCCGCTCTCGGCGGGCACCTCGACGCTGATCACGCGAGGGGCGGGGACGGGGCCCGGGTCGGGCACCTCGAACGCGCCTGGCTGAAGCTCCAGAGTGGCGCCGCCCAACTCCAGCGCCCACTCGGGGTCGAGGCCGGGCCACGTCACCCGGATCCAGCCCGCGCCGGCCGGCATGCCGGAGGGCATGAACGTCACCCGGTCCCAGGGTCCGGCTTCGAGATCCTCATCGGTCGGGACGTCGATCCAGGTGACCCCGTCCTCGCTCGCCTCGACGGTGAAGGCACCGCTCTCGATGCCGCTCCACCGCCACCCGTCGAGCGCGAAGTCGGTGATCGGCGTGCCCTCCCCAAGGACGATCCATGCGCCGCCGACACCGCCGAGCCGCATGTCGTCGTCCGCGAAGTACTCTGCGCTCGCAGTGTCCTGCCACACGCCAGGGCCGAAGGACAGGTTCGTCAGATCGTCGAACCCGTACGCTTGAGTGTACGAGGCGGCGCCCAAGGGGACGCTCTCCGTAAGCTCCAGGGGCTCGGCGCCGGACCACCCGATCGTCCGCGTCCGAGGCGCGGAGGTGGGGTTGGCGAGCGCGAGCACGAAGCGGTCCTCGGCCACGAACCCGGCCACGGCCATGGCCGGGTCTCCTTCCTCCGGAGCCACGAAGCGCGCACCCTCCGGGAGCGCGTCTGCGAGCGCGGCCAAGGTGGCGAGGTAGGGGCGCGCGGTGCCTCCGGCGTCCACCATTCCGAAGCTGCCCCAGCACCCGCCCCAATCCGGGTCGGCTGCCTGCCAGGGGAGGACCGCTGACGCCCCCTCGCCGAGGGCCAGGAGCGTGTACGCCAGCATCCGGACGCCGTAGCCCTCGGTGGAGGACCAGTCGCCACACGTGAGAGGGCTCTCGGTCGCGACGCCATGGTAGCTCGGGTCCAACGAGGCCAACTCGGTGAGCAGAAACGGCAGGCCGGGATCGACCTCGCGCGTCCTCGCGGAGAAGTCCGCGACAGCGTCGCGAAACACGGTCACGCCGTCCCCGTTCGCGAAGGCGTCGTCGTAGCCGTGGGCCGACCAGGCGCCGAGCGCGGCGACGGCGTCGGGCGTGAGCGCGTCGAGGAACCGCGTGGAGGCGCCGCCCTGCGCGAGGGTGGAGAGCCCCGGCCCCGCGATGCGCGTGTCGACGAGTCCTCGGGCGTCGAGGTCGGCGCGGACGGCGACGATCAGCGCCGCGTAGTCGGACGGGTACACATAGGTGTTCCACGAGCCGTCCGGCTCGTTCGTCACCTCCAGCCAGGGAACGTCGATCCCGTTGTCGGCGAGGTGGCCCACCAGCGCCGCGACGAGGTGCGCGTAGTCCTCGACGTACGCCGGCTGGAGGATGCCAGATGCCTCCATCTCGGACGGGGCTTCGAAGTTCACTAGCACGAGGTCCAGGCCGAGGCGGTCGATCTCGGCCGACGTGGTGAGCGCGTCGTCGAGGCTCCCGAAGCCGGTCGTCGCCATCGCCGAGGCCACGTAGGCGTCGTAGTCCGACGCGCCTCCGCCGAGCGGCACATCCACGCCGGTGGTGTCCCAGACCGGGCCCAGGTTGGCGCGCACGAGGCGCCCGTTCAACGTCGTCACTGGATCCACCCAGGCGTCGGCGTCGGGCCAGACGTTCGCCCCGAGCCCCCATACGGCGTGCCGCGTCGCGTGGAGGTCGAACAGGAGGTCCGGCACGTCCTCGTCGACATACCCATCGCAGTCCTGGTCGCGCCCGTCACGGGCCTCGACCGCGCCGGGGAACGTCTGCGGATCTCCGTCATCGCAGTCCTCGTCGGCGGTGCTTCCGTCCCCGTCGGCATCTTGGGGGACGGTGTCGTCGGTGTCCGGGGGCTCTCCGGTGTCGTCGCTCGTGTCGAGGCCGGTGTCGTCCGCGCCGCCGGTGTCCTTCGAGGCGGAGACGCAGGCGCCGTCGGCGTCGAGGAGCTCGTCCTGCGCGCACGGGAACGGGGTGGAGCAGGCGAGGAGGAGGGCAGGGAGCATGACGGAGCATAGCGCCACGAACTGAGGCACGCGAGCCCACGCGACGATGCGAGGTGCGTGCAGCTCGCCACTCGGCCAACTGCCCGGGTGAGGTCGAGGACCGGCCTACGGACGTCCCGTGGGCTGGTCCCCCGCACCGCACCGTAAATCGCCAGCGGGCGCCTGCTTTCGCTACGCTACGGCGGCCGGTGAAGGTGCCCCAGGGCTAAGGAGAGGTCGAAGCAGCCTCGAACGCCAACACCCGCTCGCTCCCCCACCCCTTCGGATCCAGCCACCAGGTTCGATAACCATTCGGCCATCCCGACCATCGCTGCTTGGTTCGCGAAGCACCCGCCGGGTCGAGCGGGTTGATCGCTCGTGGCGCTCGGCGCCAGACTCAGCGGCATCGAGTGCACCAGACTGGCGACCGGCTCAGCAGCCGAACTGGCTCAGGGGCGCCACTCCGTGAACACGTATCCCTGCGCGGTGCGGCTCTGGTGGCACGCGAAACAGGTCGCGCCACCGTCGGCTACCAGGCGGTCGGTCTTCGAGTCGCCTGCGAATCCCTCGAAGCCCCACCCGCCTGTCGTCGGCCATCGGCGGGAGTCCTTCTGCATGACCCCTACGAGCTTACGCGGACCCTCGACGATGGCGTGGTCGGCCACGGTCGCCTGCATCAGGTCGAACACGAGCACGGTGCCGTCGGGCAGGGGGCGACCCGAACGGAGCGCGTCCTCGCCTGCGGTGCTGACGTAGACGTGGTGCAGCCCGGCGAAGGGGTCGGCCAGCCCGTGCTCCGGGGCGAGCCACATCGACTTCACGTGCGTCCACGAGCGGTACCCCTCGGGGTAGTCGACCTTAGGGGACGCGGAGGGCGGAGCGGCGAAGGTCTTGACGGACGCGATCGTCAGAGCGATTGGGACGAGGGCCAGGACGGAGAGACGGAGAACGCGGTTCATGGGAAACTCCAGGATGAAGACATCAAAGTACGGTGCATCCGACGTCGTCACAGCCGGCTGAGGTCGGTCCGTCGGCCACGGCCAGGTCCCTTCGGACCGTGGCTTCGGCGACGAGGCTGGCGATAGCCGCGCCTACGGCGAGGTCTGCGGGCCTGCCGAAGACGTTGGCTCGGAGGCGCCCCTGGCGGTCGATGAGCACGAGGGACGGCGTGCCCCGGAGCTGGTAGCGGCACATCGTCATGGGCAGCGCCTCCCCCTCGACGTGGGCGTCGACAGCCACCGGGAAAGGGACGCGGAACTCGTGAAGGAAGGCGGACAGGCTGATCGGCGTCATCGCGTCGTGGTGCTCGAAGACGCTGTGCAGCCCGACCACCGCGACGTCGGCAGCGTCGAATACGCGGTGGATGCTGGCCGCCTGGGGGATGCCGTGCAGGACGCACCCGGGGCAGAGCATCTGAAAGGCGTGCAACACGATCACCTTTCCCGCGAGGTCCTCCAACGAGGTCGGGGGGCCGAACCAACGGGCGACCTCCCAGTCGGGGGCGCGCGGCGCATCCGAGGCGGACAGCAGGGGGACCCGGTCCATCAGAAGTCCCCGTCGATGATGTAGGGCTGGCTCCACAGGGTCACCTGGAGGAGCACGGCCTTGCGCCACGCGTTCTGCATGGCATCGACCTCATCGCGGGAGACGCCCTCGACCGCGAGGAACGGCCGGAGGGTGTCGACGATCGGCTGGGCGAGGAGCGGCAGGTAGCGGTAGGGCACGAGGGCCGGCGCGCGTGCCCCGTCGGTGACGTTTTTGCCGACGCGGTGGTGCCGCCGGCCGATCTCGAGCTGCCAGGCGAGCCAGTCCCCGTCGAACTCCGCCCTGGCGGTGTCGAGGATCCACTGCCCGAAGCGGGCGCGGACCCGGCCGAGGTAGTCGGCGAGGGGCTGGCCGGTGTGCGAGTCGGTGAAGCTCGCGAGCAGGAAGTCGTGCGCGCCCACGAAGCCGTACCAGACATCGAGGACCTCGTCGGTGCGGGATGCGAGCAGATCGTGCGAGCGCCGAAGGGCGGCGACGTCGTCGTCTCCCAGCAGGACGGCCTGCTTCATGCGGCCGAGGTCGGCGGCCGTGAGGGTCCCGGGAGGGAGCGTCGGATCGTGGAGTCGGTAGCCGGGGATGGACATCGGGGGTCTCCTTAAGGTATCGAGTCGATACCATGCGGGCCAAGCCTCGTCAAGAAGGTTTCGAGTCGATAGGATCAGGTCATCGGAGGAAGCCCCCATGAGCAACGACCGAGCGCAGATCCTGGTGGAGCGCTTGGCGCATGTGCTGCGTGAGGATCTCCGTGCGGTCGCGACGGCGCACGGGCTGGCGTTGGCGCAGCTGGAGGTGCTTCGCTACCTCGCGCTCGCGAACCGGTTCAGCGACACCCTCAGCGCGCTGGTGGAGTACCTCGGCACGACCAAGGGCACCGTGAGCCAGACGGTGTCCGCCCTGGAGCGCAAGGGCCTGATCGAGAGGCTCCCAGACGCTGAGGACGGGCGCATCCAGCACTGTCGGCTCACCGAGGCCGCCGAGGGCGTCGTTCGCGCGAGCGACGGCCCAGAGCTGCTCAGGCGTGTCGTGCTCGATGCGAGCACGATCAACCGCCTGGAGGGCGTGCTTCGCGACCTGTTGAAGGCCCGTGACGGTCGGGCGTTCGGCGTCTGCGTGACGTGCGCCCACCATCGGGTCACCCAGCAGGGCAGACGCTGCGCCCTCCTCGGTGTCGACCTGACCGAACATGACGCCACCCGGATCTGCAGGGAGCACATGAGCGAGGCCGCCTGACGGGGCAACACCTCGGCCCGCGGCGGAAAACGGTAGAGGCTCGACGGCCGCCTCCCGTCAGGCTACGCTGAAGGCTGCGGAGCCTCTGGCTTCGGACTGAACTGCCCCTCAAAGGCCAGCATCTTCTCGGTGCCCCAGCCCTTCGGGTCCAGCCAGAAAGTTCGATAACCATTCGCCCATCCCGACCATCGATAGAACGCCCGCTTTTCCGAAGAGGAGGTTTGGGCGTTTTCGCGTTCCGCGCTGCGAACCTGAGTTCCTGCGGCTCGAATCCCGTGCGCCCTCACCCGCGCGCACTCCGGTACATGGGCAAGAACTCTCGGGGTGGGAGGATGGGAATGCCCTTCGAGGGGTTCAGCACCAGCAGATCAACGTCCCCCGACACCAGCACCACGGCCGGGAACGCCCGAGCCAGTGCGTACGCCACGCGGCGCTACGGGGCGCCCACGTCCCCTGCCTCGAGGAGCGGCACCTGCGTGTAGATCTCGGGGCCGTCGAGCACGAGCGAGCGCTCGGCCAGGTCGAGCATCGGACCGGTCAGGCGCGAACGAGCGTCCTCGCCCGTGATGGCGTCGTCGAACGCGCTCGCCCGCCAGAGTTCGTCGCTGACGACGGCGGCCTCCTCGGTGAACGTGAATCCATCGATCCCGAGATCGGCGTCCACGATGTTGTCGCTGATGCTGTTGCCGGTGAGCGACTCCTCGAACGAGTAGCCGAGCGTCGTTCCGGCTCCGCCGGTGTAGAGCAGGTTGGCGGCGTACAGGTTGTCGCGCGGCGGGTAGAAGGTGGGCGGATAGTCCTCGCCCGTGTCCAAGGCGAACCCGTAATCCGGCGAGATGACGCGGTTGTAGAGAAGGACCGACTCGAAGGTGGTGGTGTAGTTCT
>CAMAXZ010000051.1:0-30791 GCA_945862325.1 Klebsiella pneumoniae | reverse complement strand
ATGCGAGAGTCAAAGTCTCGTGTCTTACCGCTTGACGACGCCCCATCATGCGCGCCCAAAGCGCGCGAGTTGGGCTAACGCGGCGCCACGCCGCCCGCCCGCAGCCGCTTGACCGCTCCCTTCAGACCGTCGACCGTGAGCGGGAACATGGGCACGGCGTTGCCGATCAGCCGCACGGTGGGGTGGTCCCAGAAGCGCGGGGCGTCCGGGTTGAGCCAGGCGGACGCAGGCGCGCGCGTGGCGAACGCGCGGATCCAGTCGATCCCCGCGCGCCCGCCGACGCCGTAGCCGGTGCTGGTGAGCTCCCACGGCGCCATGCTCGCGTCGCCGACCCACAACACCCGGTGGTGCGGGGTCAGCCCCGTGAGCACGTCCGCGGTCGAGCGCCGGTCGTAGGTACGAAAGTCACGGTACAACCAGCCGTACGGCGCATTGTGGAAGTAAAGGGCCTCGAAGCTCTTGAAGATCCGCAGCTCCTTGGCGGCGGTGAACAACCGTGAGACGAGCGCCGCGTACGGGTCCATCGATCCGCCGACATCCATCATGAGCAGCAGGTGCACACGATTGACCCGCTCGCGCCGGAACGCGAGCTCGATCTCCCCGGCGTTCTTCGAGGTCTGGTCGATCGTCGCGTCGATGTCGAGCTCCTCGCGCCCGTCGCGCCCGAGGCGCCGCAACATCCCCAGCGCGACCTTGAAGTCGCGCACGTCGAGGGTCATGTCGGTGCGGTACGCCCCCCACATGCGCTCTTCGGCCACCTGCACCGCCGATCGGCCACCGCCCGAGCCCCCGACACGGATGCCCTCCGGGTTCTTGCCCGAGTGACCGAAGGGTGAGGTGCCGCCGGTGCCGACCCAGTGCTTGCCGCCGTCGTGCCTCTCCTTCTGCTCACGGAGGCGCTTCTCCAGCTCCTTCCGGAGCTCCTCGAGGCTCGAGAAGCCGGGGGGCGGCTCCCCTCCCCTGCCCTCCCGGGCCTCGGCGAGCCACTCCGCGAGCGCCTTCGAGAAGTCAGGCGGGAGCTCCACCCCTTTGAACGTGGCCGTGAAGGCGAGGTCGTACGCGTCGTAGTTCTTTTCGTCGTGCACGAGCAGGGCGCGGCCGAGCCAGTACAGCCCGTCGAGGTCCGGCGCGAGGCCCTGCTCGAGGCCGCGCAGGAGCGCCAGCCATTCGCCGGTGCCCACCCCCACGCCCTGCGCGCGAAGGTTGTACAGGAGCCCGAGCAGGATCACCGACGGACCTTCATCAGCTCGATGTCCGCCTCCTGCTTCAGCAGCAGGCCGGCGAACGGGAACTTCGCGACGATGTCCTCGGGCTCGACGCCCATGCGCGCGAGCACCGAGAGCCAGTCGACCAGCTCGCTCGTGCTGGGCTTCTTGCGGAGCCCTTCCGTGCGCCGAAGGCCGTAGAAGCGCTGCAGAGCGGCGTCGACGAGGCGCTCGGGGAGGCCGGGGAGGTGCACGTCGACGATGCGGCGCATGCGCTCGCGGTCGGGGAACGCGATGTAGTGGAACACGCAGCGGCGCAGGAAGGCGTCCGGGAGCTCCTTCTCGGCGTTCGAGGTGATGATGACGACGGGCCGCTGCCGCGCTTCGACCGTCTCCGACAGCTCCGCGATGTCGAAGCGCATCTCGTCGAGCTCGCGGAGGAGGTCGTTCGGAAATTCGATGTCGGCCTTGTCGATCTCGTCGATCAGCACGACGTGGCGCTCGGTGGCCGCGAACGAGCGCCCGAGCGGCCCGAGCTTGATGTAGCGGCGGAGATCGCGCACATCGCCCTCGCCGAACCGGGCGTCGTTGAGGCGCGCGACGACGTCGTAGGTGTAGAGCCCGTCGATCGCCTTGGTGGTGCTCTTGATCGTCCACGTGAGAAACGGCGCCTGGAGCGCTTCGGCCACGGCGGCGGCGAGCACGGTCTTGCCGGTGCCCGGCTCGCCCTTGACGAGCAGCGGGCGGCCGAGGGCGATGGCGGCGTTGACGTCGGCGAGGAGGCCTTCGTCGGCGATGTAGCGGGCGGTGCCCTCGAAGCGGTTCATGGTCTCCCTCTATCTCGGCCCCGCGGTCGCTTTCTCGCCCTCGCGCGAGGCGGGAGGGGCCCCACACGATTAGCCGCCGCACAATGGAACGAAACCTCGCCGTCCTCATCGATTTCGAAAACATCGCCACCGGCTGTGAGAAGGAGGGCCTCGGCCGCTTCGACGTGCGCATCGTCATGCGCCGCCTCAAGGACAAGGGGCGCATCCTCTTCTCCCGCTCGTACGCGGACTGGGGGCGGTGGAACCGCTTCAAGACCGACCTCGTGCACGAAGGCATCACGATGGTGGAGCTCACCTCCCACGGGATGCAGGACAAGAACCGGGCCGACATCGCCCTCGCGGTCGACGCCATGGAGATCGCCTACACCCGCGACTACCTCGACACCTTCGTCATCCTCAGCGGCGACAGCGACTTCACCCCGTTGGTCATGCGCCTGAAGGAGCTCAACAAGCGGGTCATCGGCTGCGGCACGCGCGGCAGCACGAGCCGCTTGATCGCGGAGGTCTGTGACGAGTTCTTCTACTACGACACCCTGCGCAACGAAGCGCGGCCCGAGGCGCCCGAAGAGGACGAAGGCGGGCTCACCCTCGACGAGGCGTTCGAGCTCCTCGTCGAGACCCTGGAGAACCACCAGCGGGACGAGCCGGCGCCGGTGCACGCGAGCATCCTCAAGGCGTCCATGAAGCGCAAGGAGCCCACCTTCAACGAGGCGGAGCTCGGGATGCGCACCTTCGCGCGGTTCCTGGAGACGGCGGCGCAGCGCGGGCTCATCGCGTTGTCTGCGGACGCCAAGGCCGGCGGCGTCCGCGTCGATGTGCCGACGCAGCGCGAAGAAGCCCCGCAGCGCACGGGCCCCATCGCGTCGGAGCCGGCGCTGGAGCTGCTTCGCAACCTCCAGGCCGACGGGGTCGAGGTCGGCGTCGCGTCGGACCGGCGCATCGTGACCGAGCTGTTCGTCTCGGTGTGCCAGGAGCGCGCCCGTCGCAACCGCAAGTGCGCGGTGCAGTGGGTGCTCGGCGACCTCCTCCGGCGCGTCCGCACGGAGAAGGTGCAGGTTCCCCCTCGCGTCGTGAAGGGCGTCATCAACGCCCTCACCCGCTCCGGCGCGCTCGTGCACGCCGACGGCGAGCCGATCCGCGCCGGCACCGCCGCGTTCCAGCCCCCCGACAGCGCCGAGGCCCTGCGCGTGCGCCTGAAGCAGTGGATTCGTGAGGCGCTCGTGGCGCGAGGGGTCGCGATGGACGCCCCCGGCGTGGAAGAGCTTCTCGAAGGCGCGCGCAGGCCGAACGGCGAGGCGGCGTCCGCCGACGAGCCCGTCGCGCAGGGCGCCGCGCCCGACGCGTCGTCGCGCCCGGCCGCCGAGGCGGAAGACGCCCCGAAGCCCGCGCCGAAGCGCCGTCCTCGCGCGCCGAAGGCCGACCCGGCCGCGCCGTCGACCGACGCCGCCCTCACCGAGCCCGCGGACGCCGGCGACGCGGAGACTGAGGAGGAGGCCGAGAAGCGGCGTAATCGTAGGGGCGGCCGCCGAGGCCGTCGTCGGAGCGACGACGGCGCGACGACCGCGGAGTGAGCCCCGGGGCTCGGGGTCAGGCGTCGACCAGCGCCCCGAGCACGCCCAGCCCGCCGCCGATGACGACCGACACCACGATGAGCAGCCCCATGCCGACGAGCGGCAGCAGGTTCAGCACGAGGCCGACGAGGCCCATCGTGCGGTTCGGGCCTTCGGTGTGGCGCGACATGGCCACGCCGCCGAGCACGGCGCCGATGAGCCAGACCAACATTCCCAGCGGGCCGATGCACAGGAAAGAACCACAGCAATAGACGACGCCGCCGAGCAGCACGCACACGAGCGACGCGATCGCGAGCGGATCCCTCTCTTCAGTCCCGTTCATCCGGCCTCCGGCGCGCAAAGAACCACGACCGCCGGGCAATGTCAATCGTCGCGGCGGCCGATCCTCCGGATCTCCCCGCCGGGCCCCGCCGCCACCGGGCGGTGCAGGACGATGCCACGCCCGGCGGCGCGCCCGTCGCGCCGAACGGCGTCGTCCTGGCCGGCCCCGTAGCGCACGGTGCGCACGCGGGGGTGCAGGCGCCGGAGCTCGACCTCGACGCCGGGGTCGCCGACCCAGACGAGCCCCTCTTCACGCGCGCAGGCATCGACCTCCGCGGCCAGCTTCTCCCCGAAGCCGGCGATGACGCCCGACGTGTAGCGGAGGCGCGCGCGGTCTCCACTCAAGCGCGCGGCCTTCGCGTGCGCCTTCCACAGGCGCCACGCCGTCTCCAGGAGAAACTCATGGACATACACGGCCATCTCGAGGTTCTCGGGAGTGCCGACCGCCTCGAGCGCCCGGCCCGTCGCGCCGGTCCGGGCGTCGAGCGCGGGAACCCAGATCGTGCTGACGAAGTAGTGGCGAGTGAGGAGCGACGCGAGGAGCCGCCGATGTTCCGGCACGCGCGCCTCGACGGGGCCCAATTGGCGAAAGGTGTGGTCCCGCGGGGTGGTCTCGAGGTTGTAGCGGAGCAGCAGGCGACGCGCCGCCGCCGCCGCCGCCTCCGCCTCGTTGGCGTTGGGGCTCTCCGCCAGGGCGAGCAGCTTCCGGACGCGGCGCGAGAGGCGGTCGTGCGCGTCGGAGCTGGTCGTGGGCACGCGCGGGCGCCCGGCGGCTCGCTCGTCGACGTGAAATCGACGGCAGACATCGTGAAACGCCGGCCCGTGCGCGGTCTCGTCGCGCACCTTCAGCACCTCGTGCACGTACTGGTGCGCCATCTCGTGCGCGAGCACCTCGCGCACCTCCACCCATGGCCACGCCGCCAGAAGCCGACGTGACACCGTGATCGCGCGGCGCGCCGGCACCCACGCCGCGAGGCGCTGCTCGGCGTCGTCCAACTCGAAGGCGGGGGCGCGCATCGCGGAGCGGAAGCGCTCGACGTTGAGCTGCGCCCATTGCGTGACGAGCCCGCGCACGAGCGCCGCCTCCAGCTCCGCCGCGGACGGGCGCGCCACGGTCAGGCCTGCATCAGGCGCGCGCTGCGGATCGCGCGTGGATCGCCGGTCAACGCCGCGGCCTGCCGGACGAGGGCGTCGATGGCGGCGCGCTCGAGCGGGCGATCGAGGGCGGTGACGTCATACGCCATCCCCAGGTCGTCGAAGTCCTGCTGCGCCGTCGCGTCGGCGCTGGCGCCGGCCTCCCAGATGACGTCCTGGATGGCCTTGCGCGTGCCGCGCGCGGTGCTGTGGCACACGGCGAGGATCCAGCTCCCTGGCTGAACGTCGCCCAGGGCCAGCGTGAGTCGGGGCCGGTAGGTGCAGTCGCGGAGCGCGCCGAAGTGGTGAAACCCGCGGACCGTGGCGGCGACCCGCCGGGCGATGCGCGGCTGCGCGTCGAGGGTCGCGGCGCCGAGGTGCGGGGTCCCGGCCACACGGGGCTCGCCCGCGTACGGGTTCACCCACGGCCCCTTGCCCCGCGGCTCCTCCGGGTAGACGTCCACGGCGGCGCGGCGCACCTCGCCGGCGCGGATCGCGTCGAGCAGGTCCGACGGGTCGTACAAGAACCCGCGCGCGAGGTTCAAGAAGAGCCGCGGGGATTCGCCGGCGCGATCCGCCGCGAGCTGCGCGAGGTGCGCCCGGGTGATCAATCCTTCGTTCCGGCGCCCGCCGGCGTCTTCGGCGCTGACGTGCACGGTCACCGCGTCGGAGCGGCGGAACAGGGCGTCGATGCTGCCGGCGTCCTCCCAGCCCATCTCGACGCCCACCTCGCGCGCGACCTCTCGCGTGTCGTGGAACACGACGCGCATGCCGACCGCTTCGGCCGCCCGCGCCACCGCCCGCCCGATGTTGCCCAGGCCGAGGACGCCGAGGGTGCGCCCCGCGATCTCGAATCGCTCGTCCTGGCTCTTGTCGAACCCGTGCGCGCGGGTGTGGTCGTAGGTCTCATAAAGGCGCCGGGAGAGCGCCACGAGGTGCCCGAGCGCGAGCTCGACGACCGAACGCCCGTTGGACACGGGATCATTGAACACCATCACGCCGTGGTCCGCGCACGCGCGCTTGTCCACGGAGTCGTCGCCGATGCAGCAGAGCTGGACGGCGAACAGCGACGGACACGCCTCGATGACCCGTCGCGTCACCGGCACGCGGCTCCGCTTGAAGAGCAAGGCGTGCTCGCCGGCGCGCAGCCACTCGACGAGTCGGTCCTCGTCGGGCACCTCGGCGCGGCGATCGACCGCGATCCCGTCGGCGAGGAGCAGCGGATCGAGGGCGTTGTCCGGGTGTTCGACGACGAGCGCCCGCGGAAAGGGGCCGAACAGGGTGCGCGTCACGATGCCTCCACGAGCGCCGGCCCGCTATCGCGGCGGGGCACCGCGCGGGTGGTCGGTCACCCGGCCCGCCCGGCCATCGCCACGCTCGAGCGCCGCGAGGCGGGCGGCCGCCGCGGCGTTCTGGGGATCGACGCCGACGAGGCGACGAAGCGCCCGCAGCTCCGCGTCGACGTCGCCCCGGTCCGCCGCGGACCACACGAGCCCTTCGAGCGCCCACCGGTTGCGCCCGTCCAGCGCCAACGCCTCGTTGAGACGGGCCTCGCCCGTGCGGTGGTCGCCGAGGAACACCCGGGCCCACCCCGCCATCGCGGCCGGCACGTCGCGCGCCGCCACGACCTGCTCGAAGGCCCGCGTCGCGCCGTCGGCGTCTCCGTCGGCGCGCAACATCGCGCCGAGGGCGAACGCGGGGGGGCCGAACGAAGGTTCGAGCCCGATCGCCTCGGCGTACGCGTCCGCCGCGCCGCCGCGCTCGCCGGCGGCCTCGAGCGCGCGGCCCAGCTCGTAGGCGACCCGCGCGCGATGGTGCGCGGGCGCGCCCGCCGCGACCGCGGCGGCGACACGAACGAGGTCGGAGGCCGGGTATCCGCGACACACCCGCAACGCGGCCTGCGCGCGCCACGGGTCCCACCCGACGGCGCTGGCGGCCAGGTTCACCACACGCTCGCGCGTGCTGTCCGGGCTGAGCAGGTGCGCGCCCGCGCGTCGCAGCACGAGCGCGGCGGCGAGCGCGACACGAGGGTCCCGCGGGCGGAGCGCGACGGCGCGCGCGATGCCCTGCTCGACGGCGAGCGCGCCGGCCTCGTCGGTGCCCTCGAGCGCGCCCTCGACCACGCGGGCGAGCGCGAGGTGCCCCCACGGATCGAGGGGCGAGGCCCACACGTGCGCCTCGACGGCGCCGCGCAGGGTCGACTCGGGGACCCGCGCGTCGTCGGCCTGCTCCAGCGCGCGCCACACACGGGCGACGCCGCTGAGGCGCTGCTCGCGCTCCGCCTGGAAGGCGCGATCCTTCGCGAAGCCGACGAGCCCGCCCGCGGCGACGAGGGCCGCGAGCGCCGCGGTCACCCACCGGGCGCCACGCGCGGCGGAGCCGGGTTCGCCGGGCGCGAGGGCCCCGTGGACGAGCCCGGCGCACAGCGCGGTCGGCAGCGCGACACCGAGGCTCCGCAGCGGAAAGTCCGCCAGAGATTGGATCGCGACGGCCACCACGCCCACGGCCAACCCGAGGGCGAGCGGCACACCGGGGGTGTCTCCAGGCGCCTCGAGCGCCCGCCGCCACGCCGCCGCCGCCCACGCCCAAACGGCGAGGGCGAGCGCGACGAACCCGACAATCCCGCCTTCGACCAGCCATTGGACCGGCTCCGAATGCGCGAAGTCCGTATGGTAGAGGTGCGCGCCCCGCTCGTGGATCGGCCAGACCTCGCCGAACGCGCCGGCGCCCCAACCGAAGAGCGGCGCGCCCCACCACGCCGTGAGCGACTCACGCCAGAGCGACAGTCGCGAGACGGCGCTGTCGTCGCGGGCGAGCTCGAGGAAGCGGCCGACCGCGCCTCGGGGGCCCCACGCGAGCATCGCGAGCGACACGCCCACCGCCGGCACCCCGGCCGCGATCCACGCGTGCCACGGCTCGTCACGGCGTCGCAGGCCGATCCACGCGAGCAGCGCCCCCGCGACCGCGAACCCGATCACCGGGCCGCGTGAACGCGACGCCACGAGCCCCAAGGCGACGACCGCGGTGAAGAACCCGATGAGGGCGAGGCGCGGCAGGCGGTCGCCGCTCGCTTCCCACACGTCCGGCGGCTGGCTCGACCGGCGTTGCCGCTGCCGGTGCCGACGCACCTCCTCCGGCAACAACGGGAACAGCTCCGACGCGAGGCCCCAGGCCGCGCCCAGCCCGAGGCACAGCAACGCCGCGAAGTGCCCTCGGTTGACGAACGTGCCGGACGCGGATCCGAGGTAGTGCACCTTCGCGCTGAGTCCGATGGTCCCGCCGCTCCGGTTCGCGATCCCGAAGGCCGCTTCGCACACGGCGAGCAGCAGCAGCGCGACGCAGGCCACCCGCAGCGCCCCGGCGTCGGTTCCCAGCGCGCGGCCAGCAGCGTACACGAGGGCCAGGGCCGCGAGCGTCACGAAGGTCCAGGTCGTCCCATCGAGATCCGTCGTCCCGAGCGCCCAGGCCGCGCCGACGGCCCCGTCGAGCACGTCGAAGGTCCACGCGCTCGGCGCGCCCACGGCGGCGTCGAGGTCGTGCACGGTGGCGGCCGCGAGCCACGCATCCACGTCGATCGTGGCGTTCCCCGCCCGATCGAGGGCCGCCTGGAGCCCGGGCGCGAAGACCCGCCGGAGCCCACGCGGCCAGGGGACCAGCTGCGCGAGGACCAGCACGATCGCCGCCATCGCCGCCCACCGCGCCGCCCCCCGCGGCGACGGCTCCCCCCGCACGACGAGCACGGCCGCCGAGAGGACCGCCACGAACGCGAAGATCGGGCCCGTGTACCGCGGCTCCACCCCGCCTTCGAGCGCGGCGGCCAGCGCGCCCGCTGCCAGGAACAGGGCCGTGGCCCCCCAGGCCCACACGACTCAGACGCGGCCGGCCCGGCGCGACGTCTTGCCGACGTCCTCGCGCTCGGCGCCGTAGTAAGTGTAATAGTAATAATATCCGTACGACTTCCGCTGGATGTCGAAGTCGTTCAAGATGACGCCGATGAGCCGGGCGTCCACGTCGACGAGCTGCCGCTTCGCCTGCATCACCAGGTCGCGCGCGACCTTGAAGCTCTTCACCACCATCACCACGCCGTCGACCTCGGGCGAGAGCACGACGGCGTCGGTGACCGCCACGACCGGCGGGCTGTCGATGATGACGAGGTCGAAGAGTTGATCGAGGCGCGCGAGGGCGTCGCGGCACACGCTGCTGCCGAGGAGCTCCGCGGGGTTGGGCGGCCGAGGGCCGGAGGGGATGATGAACAGGCCGGGCTGCACGGTGGGCTGCGCGACCTCCTCCGCGGAGGCCTCGCCCAACATCAGCGAGCTGAACCCTTGATCGTTCGCGAGTCCGAAGGCGTGGTGGAGGCTGGGACGCCGCAGGTCGGCGTCGACGAGACACACGCGCATGCCGGTGGAGGCGAAGGTCAGCCCGAGGTTGATGCTCGACGTGGTCTTGCCTTCGCGGGGCCCGGCGGAGGTGATCAGCAGGCGCCGCGGCGGCTTGCCGTCCTCGCGCGCCGTGAAGTTGATGTTCGTGCGGATGTTCCTACAGAACTCGGCAAACGCCGACTTCGGGTAGTTGAAGCTGTACAGGTACCGCTCGCGCGCGACCTCCCAGCCGTCCCCCGCGAGCCCGGGCACGCTCGGGATGATGCCGAGGAACGGGATGCCGAGCGCCTCGACCTCCTCGCGCGTCTTGATCGTCGTGTCCATGTAGTCGAAGAACAACGCCAGGGAGACGCCGGCGAGCAGGCCCGCGAGGATCGCGACGCCGATGTTCCGCGCGTAGTTCGGCTCGACCGGATCGTCCTTCGCCTCCGCCACGTCGACCACGCGGACGTTGTTCTCCTTGAGCTGCGAGGTGACGTCGAGCTCCTGCATCCGATCGGTGAGGATCTTCTGGATGCTCCGCTTGGACTCGAGCTCGAGCCGCAAGGAGTTGTACTCGCCCTCCTTCTCGGAGAGCGCCCCGGCGGTCACCGCGGAGATCGCCTGCGTCAGCTCCGCCTCGCGCGCGTGCGCCTCCTCGAGCACGGCGAGGCGCCGTCCGAGCTCCGCGGCCACCTCCTGGCGGATCTGCGCTTCGGCGTCGGCGATCCGGGCGTTGATCGACGCCATCTGCGGGGCGCTCGCGATGTACGTCTCGAGCATCGCCTTGCGGTCGCCCTCGAGGGTCGCGTAGACCTCGCGGAGCTCGTGCATCAGGTCGCTGGAGACGAGCAGAGAGAGGCGATGCAGGTCCTTCTGGCGCCGCGTCTCACGGAGGATCGCGTCGTAGGCGGCCTGCCGCTCGGCGGCGTCCGACTGCGCGATGGCGAGCTTGCGCGACAGCTCTTCGAGCTGTTGCATGACGAGGTTGCCCTTCTCCTCCGAGGAGAGCGCGATCGAGTTGTTCTGCCGCCGGAAGTCGAGCAGCGCGGCGTCGGCCGCGCGCACCTCGCTCCCGGCGCGCTCGACCTCGCGCGCGAGCCACTTCAGGTTGTCCTGGGCGCCCTTGTTGATCTCGTCGAGGTTCCGCTGCACGAACACCTCCGCCCAGGCCTGGCAGATGCGACGGGCGAGCTCCGCGTCCTGCTGGCGCACGTACACCCACACGAGGCGGGTCTTGGGCACCGGCTCGATGATCACGCTGTCCAGGAGGGTCGCGACGATCTCCTCCGGTTCGAGGTCCTTGAACGACGGATCGTCGTAGAGGTTCTCGCGGTCCATCACGGCGCGGACCTGCGCGCGGCTGCGCAGCTTCTTGTGCTGCGTGTTGAAGTACTCCTGATCGATCTGGTACTGGCCGGTGCCGTACACGCCAATGGCGTTGATGTTCGTGTTGCCCTGCGGCTGACTGTCGATCTGAAGCGACGCGGTCGCCTCGTACACGGGCGGCGTGAGCAGCGTCACGACGGTCACGCTGCCGACGATGAGGCAAAACGCGGTGATCAACGTCCAGAGCCGCTTGCGGACGGTGCGCCAGTAGTCGCGCAGGTGGAGGATCTCCGTGAGCGACACGTCGTCCGCGTCGCGCATCTGTCGACGAGGACGATGGGGGCGCGCCCCTGCGGCGTTCGACATCGACGGCACCTCTCGCGTGGTCGCGGCGACGACCTACGGCTACAGCGTAGCCGGTATCCCGGAGCGCGGCGCATGAACCCCTTCCCCGTCGACCCTCGCGACCGCGGCCCCCTGCGCGCGGACGTCGACGCCCTCGTCGCCGCGGACGGGCGTCGTTACCCGGCGGCGGCCGGCGGGTACGATCTGCGGCCCGACGGCGGCGACGCGAACAACGCGCTCCAAGCCGAGATCTACGACGCCAAGCTCGGCGAGTTCACGCACTTCGGCACGCCGCACAACCTCATGCTGGTGCACCAACGGGCGCTCCTCGACGCCCTGCCGGTGGGCCGCGGCGACCGTGTGTTGGAGATGGGGGGGCACCGGTCCGGCGCGCTGGCCTGGCTCGAAGAGAGCAAGGGCGTGGTCGGGAGCGGGGTCGACATCGCGGCGGTGTGGGTCGCGGCGCAGAACGCCGCCGCGGATCGGCGGGGCCACGGCACGCGCTGGTACGTGGCCGACGCCGAGTCGCTGCCCTTCCCCGACGAGGCCTTCGGTGCGGTCGTGGCCTTCGACGTGCTCGAGCACGTCACGCGGCTCGACGCCGCCGTACGCGAGTGCGCGCGGGTCCTGCGCCCCGGAGGCACGCTCGTGTGCCACCTCCCCGTCCAGGACATCGGCGGCTCGTTCGATGGGTTCCAGCGTTGGTGGGACGCCGCGGACTACGCGGCGCGGCAGGCCAGCGCCGGGCACTTCAACGAGCGCCTCCCGACCCGGCTCCAGATGCGCACCCAGCTCGAGCAGGCCGGGTTCGACGTCGTGGCGGTCAACTCGTTCAACGTTTGGCTCCAGCCGCTCCACGACCACCGCCTGATGCCCGTCCTCGGGCGCCTCCGTCGAACGCTCTCCCGCGCGCCGAAGGGCTCGGCGGCCCCGCCGACCTCCCCGAGCGCGCCGACGCCGCCGAGCGGGCCGTCGTCCTTCCAACGGGCGTACGCGCGCTTCGCGGTGCCGTTCGCCCGGGCGATCACCGCGCCCGACACGATCGGGAGCCTGCTCGGCGTCGGCGGCTCGGCCAGCTACGTCGCGCGCAAGCGGGCGTAGCAGGCGGTCGAGCCCCGCGGTGGATACGCCGCGGCATGCTCACGCTCCTCCTCGCGCCGGCGCTCGCGGCGCCCGCGTACGTTCGCGCCCCCGACCTCCACGCCTCCACCGCGGTCCTGGCGGCCGCCGGCGACCTGTGGCTCGCGGACATCTCGAGCGGGCGCGCGCGCCAGCTCACGACGCACCCCGGCGACGAGTCGATGCCGCAGTTCTCACCGGACGGCACCCTGGTGGCGTTCACCGGCATGTACGACGGCAACTCCGACGTGTACGTCGTGCCCGTCGAGGGCGGCGAGCCGCGGCGCCTGACCTGGAACCCCTTGCGGGACGAGGTCGTCGGCTGGACGCCGGACGCCCGCGTGATCTTCCGCACCGGGGCGTGGCACCCGCACGGCACGAACGAGCTGTACACGGTCGCCCCGACCGGCGGCGACCCGGTGAAGCTGCCGCTGGGCTGGGCGGCGCGCGTGGCCATGGACCCGACGACCGGCGTTTGGGCGGTCGACCGCCTCGGCTACGAGCGCCGCACCTGGAAGCGCTACCGCGGCGGCACCGCTGGCGACCTGTGGGTGGGAGATCCAAAGAAGGGCGACTTCAAGCAGGTCACCAGCTCCGCGTACAGCGAGAGCTTCCCGATGTGGTCGGGGGGACGCGTGTACTTCCTCTCCGACCGCGGTGGCACGGCCGACCTCTGGTCGATGGCGCCCGACGGGAGCGACGCGCGCCGCCACACCGACGGCGGCGCGTGGGACGCGCGTACGCCGTCGGTCGCCGACGACGGCCGCATCGTCTACACCCGCGCGGCCGACCTCTACGTCTTCGACCCCAAGCAGAACGTGGAGCGCAAGGTCGAGGTGCGCATCGAGGCCGAGCGCGCGCTGACCCGCCGCCGATATCCGTACCTGCCCGCCACGTGGAGCTGGTTCTCCATAACCCCCGACGCGGATCGGCTCGTCGTGAACACACGCGGCGAGGTGTTCTCCGTGCCCGTGGCCCCCGGCGTGGTGCTCCCGATCACCCGCGGCAGCGGCGCGCGAGAGAGCTGGGGCGAGTTCTCACCGGACGGGCGCCGCGTCGTGTACGTCACCGACGCCAGCGGGGAAGAGGCCATCGTCACCGCGGACGCGTGGGGTCGCGGCGACGTGAAGACGGTGAAGGCCCCCGGCGCGTCGGGGTGGCACCACCCGCCGCGCTGGTCGCCCGACGGCGCGCGCATCGCGTGGGCCGACAACACGTTCGCGCTCTGGGTGGCCCCTGCCGTCGGAGGAACGCCGATCAAGGTGGATCAGAGCCCACAATCGGAGATCCGCGAGTACACGTGGAGCCCTGATGGGCGCTACCTCGCGTACACCCGGAACGAGCGCACGGACTACCCGAAGGTGATGGTGTGGGACAGCAAGGACGGGACGGTCCACACGGTCAGCACGGGCACCACCGCGGACTCCTCGCCCGCGTGGGACCCCGAGGGCCGCTTCCTCTGGTACGTCAGCGATCGAGGGACGAACCCGATCCTCGGGTCGCGTGACTTCTCCGTCGTGGAGTCGCGCAACGGCCGCATCGTGATGGTGCTCCTGCGCGACGACGTCGTGAACCCGTTCGCGGACCTCGCCGGTGTGCCGGGCGCCGAGCCCCCGGTCGCCGAAGCGCGCAAGAAGAAGAAGAAGCAACGGACCAAGGAGGAAGAGCCCCCTCCTTCGCCGGCTCCGGTGGTCGTCACGTGGGAGGGCATCCTCGACCGTCAGGTGGTCCTCGACGTGCCGCTCGGGAACTACGGCGGGCTGATCGCCGCGGACAACGGCGTGTTCTGGCACACCTGGCCGACGACGGGGATGAGCGAGGAGCCCGGTCCTGCCACCCTCATGGCGATGGCGCTCGACGGCGACGCCCCGGTCACCGTCCTCGACGGCGTGAGCGGTGTGGAGTACGCCGCGAAGGCGAACAAGCTGGTCGTGGCGAAGGACGGCGCGTTCTGGGTGATCGACGCCGCGCCGGCCCCGGCGTCCCTGCCGGCGGAGGCCGTCGCGGTCGACGGGCTCATCGCCGAGCTCGAACCACGGGAAGAGTGGAAGCAGATCTACGTCGAGGCATGGCGCAACATGCGCGACTTTCATTGGGACGCGGGCATGGGCGGGCTCGATTGGAAGGCCGTCCGCGACCAGTACGCGAGCCTGCTCCCACGCCTCTCGAGCCGCGCGGAGCTGAACGACCTCCTCGGCGAGATGATCGGCGAGCTGGGCACGAGCCACACCTACGTGGGCGGCGGGGACCAGCCGATGCCGGTCGGATGGGTCTCGAACGGTCTCCTCGGCGCGGAGTTGAGCCGCGAAGGGGCGGCGTACAAGATCACGAGGATTTACCGTGGAGATGCGGCCGACGAAGCACGCTCGCCCCTCTCCGTGCCGGGCTCCGTGGTGCGCGAGGGCGAGTACGTGCTCGCGGTCAACCACCAGCCGTTCCCGGCCGACAAGCCCTGGCTCTCGATGCTCGAGGCCAAGGCGGGGGTGCCCGTGCTGCTCACCGTCAACGGCACCAACAGCTTGAAGGGCGCCCGCGACGTGGTCGTCACCCCGATCGGCGACGAGGGGCGGCTGCTGTACGTCGACTGGGTGCGCCGGAACCGCGAGTACGTCGCCCAAAAGACAAATGGGAAGTTCGGTTACCTCCATGTGCCCGACATGGGGCGCGACGGGCTCGTGGCGTTCGAGACGTGGTTCTACCCGCAGCTGGACAAGCAGGGGCTCGTCGTCGACGTGCGCTGGAATGGCGGCGGGTTCGTGTCGCAGCTGCTCGTCGAGCGCCTGCGGCGGGAGGTGCTCGGCTTCGACCGCGCGCGTGGCGGCGGCCTCGGCACCTACCCGTACCGCACGCTCAACGGCCCCTTCGTGGTGCTCACGAACGAGTGGGCGGGCTCCGACGGCGACATCTTCCCGCGCAGCATCCAGATGGCGAAGCTCGCGCCGGTCATCGGGGCCCGGAGCTGGGGCGGCGTCGTCGGCATCCGCGCCGACAAGCCCCTCGTCGACGGCGGCTTCCTCAGTCAGCCCGAGTACGCCTACTGGTACCCGGACGTCGGCTGGGGCGTCGAGAACCACGGTGTGGACCCGGACATCCCCGTGCAGAACCTCCCGCAGGACCTCGCGCGCGGCCTCGACGCCCAGCTCGATCGGGCGATCGTCGAGCTCGAACGGCTCTGGACGGTCGAGCCGCCGATCCAGCCCACCTTCGGGCCGGAGCCGCAGAAGACGCGCAAGGCCTACTCGGGCGAGCTCGAGTGAGGCCGTGAGCCCGGGGGGCTGGTACACCTACCTGCTCGTGTCGGAGGTGAACGGACGCACCTACGTCGGGGTCACCACCGACCTCGAACGTCGGCTTCGCCAGCACAATGGGGAGCTCGCCGGCGGTGCCCGCGCCACCCGGGCGCACCGTCCGTGGCGGTTGGAGGGTCACGCCGGTCCCCACGCCGACCGCGCCGCCGCGCAGCGGGAAGAGCGCAGGGTCAAGCGCGCCAAGGGGCTGGCCCGAGCGGCGGCGATCGCGGCGTCGTGATTCGCGATACCATGTCGGCGCCGGAGCGCCCCATGTTCGTCACTGCCCTGTTCCTCGCCGCATGCGGCAACGACTTCTCGGCCACCAAACAGTCGGTGTGCGACGGCGTCGCGCAGGCCTCCGAGGAGACCGTGGACGCGCCGTTCGACGCCGACGGCGACGGCGCCTTCGACGCCGCGAACCCCCAGTGCATCGAGACCTACGGCATCGAGAACCTCGACTGCGACGACGGCAACCCCGACGTCCGGCCCGGGAAGCCCGAGCTCCCGTGCAACGACTACGACGACGACTGCGACGCGACGACGATCGACAGTGAGGACCTCGACAGCGACGGGGCGAACAGCTGCATCGACTGCAACGACGCGGACGCCGCGATGTCTCCCGGCTTCGTCGAGGTCGCGTGCAACGCGATCGACGACGACTGCGACGCGACGACCGAAGACGCGACGGACGCCGACGGCGACGGCGTCGCCGCGTGCGCCGGCGACTGCGACGACATGAACTCGGCGAGGAAGCCCGGTAACGCGGAGGTCTGCGACAACGGGGTCGACGAGGACTGCGACGGCACCGTCGACGAGGACTGCACCCCCGACAGCTACACCGACACCTGGGAGCTCGACGACGTCGCCCGGTACTCCTGCGCCTTCGGCGTCATCTCCATCGACTTCGGCGAGCTCACCGTCATCGACGACAACCCCGACATCAGCTTCGTGTCCGGCGGGCGCGGCTCCCAGCCCGGCACCATGACCGGCAGCTTCACCGGCGCGACCACCGTCGAGGCCGAGCGCGTCGTGACCGGCGCCTGCACCGAGGTGTACACCCTGGTCGGCGAGTTCGTGAGCGACATCGAGTTCCACGGCACGTTCACCGCGGAGTTCGTCGGCGGGCGCAGCGCCTGCTTCGACTGCTCGAACCAGTCGTGGGACATCGTCGCCCGGCGTTGAACGTGATGGGGGCTACACGCGCTTCAGCACGGGACCCCGCGCCTGTTGCCACGCGCTCCGCTGAGTGTCCGCCTCGGCCCTCAAGCGGACGGAGCGCCGGCGGGCGTCCTCCGACGCCTTCAGGCACGCCTCCGACTGCTTCACGAAGGCCTGGAGGTTCGCCTCCCCCGGCGGCCGATCCGAGGCCAGCAGCCGCGCGCGCGCCATCTCGTAGTCGGCCTCCGCCGCCCAGGCCGCGGCGTTCACCTCCTCTTCGCGGGCCTCCGCGGCGGCCACCTCTGCGCGCAGCCAGGCGATGTGACGGTCGAGCGCGGCCTTGTCCGTCTGAGCGGCCGCGACCGAGTGCGCGGCCTCCTCGCTGCCTTGGGCGTCGCTGTGCGCGCGGGCGGAGGTCAGCTCCGCCTTCGCGAGCTTGACGTCGGCGCGAGCGCCGCTCGTCCGCGCGGCGACGCGCTCGTGGTCGTCGCGGGCCTGCCGTGACGCCAGGCGTGCCTCGGCCACCGCGAGGTGCGTCCGCAGGAGCGCCTGCCTCGACGCGTCCAACGACGCCAGGGCGATGTCGTCGAAGCGAGCGAGGTCGCCGGCGTTCACCCGCGCGTGGACGGGGTCGTTCCCGAAGATGGACATGGGCGCAGCTCCCTCATCCGGAAGCTACGCCCCAACCGGGACGCATCCGCGCACGGATCACCGCGATGACCCCACGTGACCCAATCTCAGAGGACGACGCCGCCCAAAAAGCCGCAGCCCACGGTCGCCGACGAGAGGTCGTACGAAGGGTCGTAGAAGTAGGCCGTGGTGTCGACGACGAACTCGTCGGTCTCCGAGGTGTCCGCGGTGACGGAGCATGCGGCGACAGACCCGGACGTGCACGCGGTCTCCGCGTACGTCGCCGTCATGCCGTAGTCCGTCGCGATTGCGGTGCACCACGCATCCCCGCCGTCGTACGTGACGAACTCGAAGCAGATGTCAGCGTCGGGAATGTCGCAGGATGCGATGGTCGACGTCTCGGTGCCGGTGTCCGTGTCCGTGCCGGTGTCGGTGTCCGTGCCGGTGTCGGTGTCGGTGTCGGTGTCGGTGTCGGTGTCGGTGTCGGTGTCGGTGTCGGTGTCGGTGTCCGTGTCCGTATCGGTGTCCGTATCGGTGTCCGTGTCGGTGTCCGTGTCCGTGTCGGTGTCGGTGTCCGTATCGGTGTCCGTGTCCGTGTCCGTGTCCGTGTCGGTGTCCGTATCGGTGTCGGTGTCCGTGTCCGTGTCCGTGTCCGTGTCCGCGTCGGTGTCGGTGTCGGTGTCGGTGTCCGTGTCGGTGTCCGCTTCCTCGATCGTCGGCTCGGTGTCGGTGCTGGAGCCGTAGTCTTCCTCGACACCGGTGCACGCCGCGACGATGGAGACGAGGGACAGCGTGAGGACGGGGCGGAGCGACATGGAGGCCTCAGGGAGTTGGCCAGTCTGCCTCGTTCGTGACCGTCCCGCAAGGCGCAGGGCGGGCGCGACGCGGTAGACTCTCGCCATGAACGTGCTCGGCCTGTCCTGCTGGTATCACGACGCCGCCGCCTGCCTGCTCGTGGACGGGGTGATCTCGGGCGCGGCCTCGGAAGAGGCATTTACACGGAAGAAGCACGATTCGCGCTTCCCCGTCTCCGCGATTCGCTGGCTGCTGTCCAACGCCGGGCTCTCGGTGAGCGACGTGTCGGCGGTCGTCTACTATGACAAGCCGATGCGGAAGTTCGATCGCGCGGTACGCACGCAACTCGCTGTTTTTCCAGAAGGATTCCCCGCGTTCATGCGCCGGATGCCGCAGCTCGTCACCAGCGAGCTCCAGCTCGCCTCGGTGCTGCGCACCGAGCTCGGCTACCGCGGGCCGGTCCTCTACAGCGAGCACCACCTCAGTCACGCCGCCAGCGCGTACTTCTGTTCCGGCTGGGACGAGGCCGCGGTGTTGACGGTCGACGGCGTGGGCGAATGGGCCACGTCGACCTGGGGCGTCGGAAGGGGGAACAACATCTCCCTGCTGGGCGAGACGCGCTTTCCCCACTCGCTCGGGCTCCTGTACTCGGCCGTCACGTCGTACCTGGGCTTCAAGGTCAACTCCGCCGAGTACAAGGTCATGGGCCTCGCGCCGTACGGCGAGCCCACGCACGTGGACAGCCTCCGAAAGGTCATCGACGTGCGCGACGACGGGAGCTTCCGCCTCGACATGCGCTACTTCGCGTTCGACCGGGGGGAGCGCATGATCACGCCGGCCTTCGAGGCGTTGATGGGGCACCCGGCGCGCGCGATGGAGGAGGGCGAGCTCAGCGCGTTCCACAAAGACGTGGCGCGCTCCCTGCAGGCGATCGTCGACGAGGTGATGGTGAAGCTCGCCACCCACGTCGTGCGGGAGACGGGAGCGAGCCGCCTCTGCCTCGCCGGCGGCGTGGCGCTGAACTGTGTCGCGAACGGGCAGATCCTCCGGAACGCGCCCGTCAGCGACGTGTTCGTGCAGCCCGCGGCCAACGACGCGGGCGGCGCGATGGGCGCGGCGCTCCTCGCGTGGAATCAGCTCCTTCAGCGGCCGAGGTTGCCAGCGCTCCGCCACGCGTACCTCGGGCCCGGCTGGTCCGACGACGAAGTGGCCGCGGCGCTCACCGCGCACGGCGCCGTGTACACGCGCCTCGAACGCGCGGAGCTGCTCGAGTGGACCGTCGACGCGCTCGTGGCGGGTCAGGTGGTCGGGTGGTACCACGGGCGTATGGAGTGGGGTCCGCGCGCCCTCGGCCATCGGTCGATCCTCGGCGATCCGCGCCACCCCGAGATGCGGGACATCATCAACCGAAAGATCAAGATGCGCGAAGGGTTTCGACCCTTTGCGCCTACAGTGCTCGAAGAGAAGGTGAGCGAGTGGTTCGAGCTCGACCGCCCGTCGCCCTACATGCTGCTCGTCGCGCCCGTTCGGCCGGATCGTCCTCCCCTCCCCTCGATCACCCACGTCGACGGCAGCGCGCGCATCCAGACCATCGCGCGCGATCAGGACGCGCTCTACTACGACCTCATCGCGCGCTTCGACGCGCGCACGGGTGTCCCCGTCCTCATCAACACGAGCATGAACGTGCGCGGCGAGCCCATGGTGTGCAGCCCGGACGACGCGTATCGGTGCTTCATGCGCACCGAGATGGACGCCCTCGTGGCGGGCACCTTCGTGCTCCGAAAGGTCGACCAACCGCGGATGGAGCTCAAGAGCGCCGCGGAGGAGTTCGGCCTGGACTGAGGCGCCGGGCTCAGCGCTCGAGCCGCTTCCGCGCCGCGGTCACGTGTGGGGCGCGCTTCGGGCTCTTGCTGACGAACCGTTCGAGCGCCTCGCGCGCCTCTGCACGCTTCCCCAGGGCCTCGAGCGCCTCCGCGAGCCACCACCACGTGTCCGCGGGCGCCTTCTTCATCTCGCCCGCGCTCGCGAGCGCGTCCGCGGCTCCCGCCGCGTCGCCGGCGCGCAGCAGCGCCGCGCCGCGCAAACGCACCGTCGAGGCGGAGATCGGGAGGATGGCGTCGACGCGCGCGACCAGATCGAAGCGCTCGGCCGCGAGCAGCCGATCCGAGAAGGCCGCCACATCATCGGCGTCAGACACCCAGTACGTTCGCGTCTCGACCTGAAGGGCCGTCTCCGCCTGGCTCGTGGGCCCCACGGCGCCGGGGCGCTTCACGTGGAGGACGCGCCGGGGGCTCGGGAGGGGCCCCGCGCCGATCGCGTCCGCGCGCGCCCACACCGCCGTGGAGGGGTCGACGACGGCGAGGTACCCCGCGCCGGGGGCCGCCGTGTCCGCCGCGAGCGCGTCGACGCCGAGATCGACCCAGATCCCCGTCATCGAGGGTGGCCACTCGAGGCGCTGGGCGGCCTCCCCCGCGGTGGTGGACGCGGCGCGGCCAGAGGCTCCGGCGAGCGCGCGGACCGCGTCCAAGGTGCGCGCGAGCCCCATGTTGGCGCACAGGCGCGCGATGTCCCCGCGGGTCTCGACGCGGATGCGCGGGTCGCCGAGGGCGGCGATCACCGCGTCTTCGAGGACCTCGTCGCCGTTGGACGCGGCGCTCGCGCACAGGCGCGTGAGCCCGACGACCGCCCCGACGCGCACGTCGAGCCGCGGGTCGCGCAAGCCGCCGAGCACGCGCTGGCGCCCGGCGGCGAGACGAAGCTCCGCCGCGACCTGGAACAGGCCCGGGTTGACGCCCGGTTCGACCGGCGCGAGGCGCGCCCACAGGGCCTCGCGGGCGGCCTGGGGGAACGCCGCGTCGCGCGGCGGGAGGCGATGGCGCGAGAGGATGTCGGCGAGGGCGGCGGCCGCGTTGAGCCGCACGCCCGGAGAGGTGTCCGACACGGCCACCGCGAGGAGTCGGTCGAGGTGAGCGGGATCTCCCGCGGCGCCGAGGTCGCGGCACGCGGCCGCGCGCGTGGGGATGTCGGACGCGGCGAGCGCCGCGACGGGATCGGGGGTCTCGGGCATGAGCGTCGATAATCCGAAACGCGATCGGGGGCCGCGCCGACGCCGCGGGCGGCCGGATAGGCGGCGCCCATGACGTTCTTGCTCGCCACCCTGCTCGCCTGCGCCCCGAACGTGGTCGCTCAGTACGAAGAGGAGCGGGTCCGTGCGCTCCAGATCGCCAGCGAGCGCCCCGTCAAGTGGGAGCCCGACCTGCGCCTCCAGATCGCCGACGCGGACTTCGAGTCCGCCGTCTCGGCCGCGGTGCGCGCGGCGATCGCCGATGTGCCCGTCACGCGGGTCGACCTCCCCCTCGGGTTCGTCGCGGAGATCCGGCCGACGATGTCGCTCGTGAAGCTCGACGCCGGGGTCTCCGGCGCGTGCGACACGTGCCTGCGGTTCGACGCGGTGCTCGACGCGAAGGCGCGGTGGAGCGTGTCCGGGGCCGGGGGCACGTTCCCGTTCACGGTGGGCCTCGAAGGCACCTTCATGGTCGAGGTGAAGGACGGCCACGAGCTTCGGGCGCGACCGCGCTCGGTCGACGGCGTGAAGATTCGCGTGGCCGATCTCGGCGCGTTCCAGGTGAACCCGTCCACCAACCTTCAGAACACCCTGCGCGAGGCCGTGCAGGCGCGGCTGCCCGTGGTCGCGATCGCGGACCTCGCCGGCACCGGCCTGCCCATCCGAGATCTTCGAGTGAAGACGGGAACCTCGGGGATCCTCATGGAGGTTCTTTCGAACGTTCCTGGTTCGCTCCCCGTCACGCCCGCGGAGGCGTTGAGCTCCGGCGTGCGCGTGTCGATCAGCGAGACCGCCCTGGTCGGGCTCGCCCGGCGCGCCGCGTTCGAGCAGGGAGAGCTCGCCATGAAGGTGGCGGCGGACCCGCGCACCCTGGTCGTCGACGGCGATCGCTTCTCGATGAACCTCCGCCTCTGGCGCCTCGTCGGGCGCGGGTGGTGGCGCGACTACACGATCACCGGCCGCCTCCGCATCGACGACGGGAAGCTCGTGCTGACGCCGGACGACGTCAGCGAGATCGCGCAGTCCGCCGGCGCCGGCCTCGTGGACCCCCTCGCCGCGCTGTTCGAGGGGCAGGTCCTGGCCGCCATCGAGCGCGCCGTGGGGCAGAGCCTGCCGGCCTCGCGCAACGAGGACCTCGGCGTCGTGCGCATGCGCGCCGCCGCGCGCAGCGTCCAGGGGCGCGACGGCACGCTCACGGTCGACGGCGTGCTCGAGGTGCGGCCTCCCTCCAAGGCGCGCTGAGGCCCCGGGGGATGCGCAACGGCGGCGCGCGGCGCGTGCTGTTGGCCGCCCTGACGGCGGTCCTGGCGCTGGGCGCGGCCGAGGGGCTGTGCCGCCTCGCGCCCGAGCCGGCGGCGCCCTTGGCGGGCGACGGCATCCATCTCCTCGGCAACCCCTACCTCTTGTGGGAGCTCCGCCCGGGCGACCACGACGAGCTCGGCGTGCGCGTGCACGTCAACCGCGACGGCCTGCGCGGGCCCGAGCTCGGCCCGAAGCGTGGTCCACGCCTGCTGTCCGTCGGGGACTCGAGCGTGTACGGCTTCGGAGTCGAGGACGGCGCCGTGTGGTCCGACGTGGCCGGCCGCGCGCTCGGCGTGGAGGTGCTGAACGGCGCGGTTCCTGGATACTCGAGCTATCAAGCGATCAACCTGCTCACGATGCGCGGGCTCGCGACGGACCCGGACGTGCTCGTGATCGGCACGTTGTGGTCCGACAACAACTTCGACAGCTTCTCCGACGCGACCCTGCTCGCCGCGCACGCGGGGTGGTCCGCGCGGGTGTGGCACTGGCAGCGCCTGCTGCGCGAGAGCGCACTTTTTCGGCGACTCGACTGGGTGATCCGCGTGCGACCCGCCGGCGAGCGGGCGCGCAAGGTGGGGTGGACCGTCGGCGGCGACGATGCGCGCACCGGGGCCCGCCGCGTCCCGATCGAGGAGTACGCGCGCAACCTCGACACCCTCGCCCGCCTGATGGCGGACCGCGGCAAGGGGGTCGTCTTCCTGCTGCTCGCCAACCGCGACGACGTGGACCTCCGCCCGCCGGAGCCGGCCTGGGCGCCGTACCGCGCGGTCATGCGCGACGCCGCGGCGCGCTTCGGCGCGCCCCTCGTCGATGTCCCCGCGGCGTTTCAGGCGTCCGGGCGCAGCGCCGACGCGCTGTTCCTCGACAAGATGCACCCGTCGGAGCTCGGTCACTCCCTCGTGGGCGCCGCAGTGGCGGACGCCCTCGCCGACACCGGTTGGCCGCGCACCCCGCTGGTCGCGGCGGCGTCGGCGGCGAGGCCCGGCCGCTACGTGGACCCCTTCGTGGACCGGGCGGTCGACCCCGGCCCGCGGCCTTCAGGCGAGTGAGGGCCGCTTGGCGGCTGCGGCCGCGGCGCGCTCGAGGCCATCGCGCAGGCTCGTGAGGGCGGCGCGCCAGGTGTCGTCGATGGTCGCGCGCGCTTCGGCGTCGTCCATCTGCGGGCCCTCGTGCACGACGTTCAGCACCGTCTCGTTGCGGTCGCGGGCGACGGAGAACTGCGTGAAGGTGCTCTTCCACGGCCCCGGCGAGCGCCCGTCCCAGCTCACCTCGAGCTTTGCAGTCGGGCGAAACACATGGAAGAAGCCGGTTTCCTCGTTCGTCACGCCGCCGGCCGCGCGCACACGTAAGGAAACGCGACCGCCGGCGCGGCCGTCCACCCTCACCTCGTCGCCGAGCCAGGCAGCCAGGCCCTCGACCGTCGTGAGGGCGTTCCAGACGGATCGCGGAGAGGCGGCGATCGTGATTTGACGGCGGATCGTGGGCATGGACCCTCGGGAGCAGGGTTTCCGGGCGGGCGGGTGCGGAGCGTACCCCCTTCCGCGGCGGGGCGCACGCGGCTACCTCCCTCCCATGACGCTCCCGTGGCTCCTCGTCGCCTGCACCGCCGGGGCCCCGTCGCCCGACCCCGACGGCGACGGGTTCGTCGCGGGCGACTGCGATCCGCTCGATCCTCTGGTGTTTCCCGGTGCGCCCGAGTCCGGCGACGGTCGCGACCGGGACTGCGACGGCGTGGCTCCGTTGCCTCGGGTGACCATCCGCGGCTCCGGCGAAGACGGCTTCGGTCATGCGGTCTGGCTCGGCGAGCGCCTGCTCGTGGGGGCGCCGTTCTCCGGGGAGCGGGTCGGCGCGCTGCCCGACGGCGCGGCGTACACCTTCGACGTGACGTGGGCCTCCGACGCGACGCTCGACGCGTCGTCGGGCGGGCGGCTCGCAGGGGGCCCGAGCGCCGCGCTCGGGGCAGCGCTGGCGAGCGATCCGGCCGGGACCTGGATCGCCGCGCCCGGGGCCGGCACGCTCGTCGACGCGGCCGGCGCCGTGGTCCTCGAGGTGCCCGAGCTCGGCGGCGCGGTGGCGGCGCGCGACGGGCGGCTCGCCGTGCGCACCCGCGACGGCGCGTGGGCCGACGGGCGCTCGAGCGCCCTCGGGCGGCGCGCCGAGGCGCTCGCGTGGCTCGCCGACGGCACGCTCGTCGTCGGTCACCGCCACGGCGAGGTCGCGGTCCGCGTCGGCGCTCGTACCATCGCGCGGGCGAGCCTCGTCGACGAGGCCGGCGCCGCCTTGCTCGTCGCGGACGTCGACGGCGACGGCGACGAGGACCTCGTGGTCGGCGCGCCGGGCAGCGGGCGGGTCTACGTCGTGGATCCGGCCGATCCTCCGGCCTCGTTCGATCCCTCGACGGCCATCGGCCCAGGTGACGGACGCTTCGGCGCCGCCCTCGGGTCGACCGCCGCGGGGGTCCTGGAGGTCGGCGCACCGATGTACGGCGCCGACGCCCAGGGCGCGGTGTACCGGCTCGACGGCCTCGGACCGCCGTCCATCCTCGCGATCGGCGAGAGCGCGGGGGCTTCCTTCGGCGCCGCGCTCCACGGGACGCCGCGTGGCCTCGCCGTCGGCGCCCCCGGCGCAGGCCTCGTGCGGGTGCTGCCGTGACGCGGCCCGTGATCCTCCTCATCCCCGGCGTCCGCGGCGATCCCGCGGAGTTCGATCACCTCGCGCCGATGCTCGGCGGCTTTCACCTCCTCCGGCCGGCGATCCCCGAGGACGCCGGCGCGGATCTCCGCTCGATCGCCGCCGCGCTGCTCGCGGGTGTCGACGCGCCGCGCTTCCACGTGGTCGCCGGCAGCTTCGGCGGGCTCCTCGCGTGGGCGTTCCCGGAAGACCGGGTCGCGTCGATCACGGCGATCGGCACCGTCCCGGGGCCGACGCCGCGGACCCGCCGCGCGGGTTGGGTCGGACGCGCGCTCCGCGCGGCGCCAGAGCGACTGTACCGAGAAGTGTACGGGGCTCACGTACGCGCGGGGCTCGCGGAGGACGGCGTGCCCGCGGACACCCCGAGCTTCCTGCCGTCACGTCGCGCGCTCGCGGATCGCCTCGTCGCGATCGGCGCCTGGGGCCTGCCGGCGCGCCCACCCCGCCCGTCCACCTGGATGTGGGGCGCGACCGACGCGCACGTCACGTGGGGCTCGCACGACGTACGCATGGCCGGAATGGAGCCGCTGTGCGTGCCGGGCGGGCACCGCCCGCACCTGTCGCACCCCGCGGAGGTGCGTCGCTGGCTCCCCCGTGCGTGACACGCCTTCGGGCGCGGCCGATCAGGCGCGGCAGATCGCCTCGACGTCGTCGATCGCCTTCGGGCAGCGCTCCGTCAACACTTCCGGCGCGCCCTCGGTGATCCGGATGTCGTCTTCGATGCGCACGCCGATGCCACGGAAGGCCTCGGGGGCGCGTTCGTCGTCGGGAGCCACGTAGATGCCGGGCTCGACCGTGCACACCATGTCCGCGGCCAACGGGCGCGAACGGAGCCCCTCCCAGTAGGCGCCCGCGTCGTGCACGTCCAAGCCGAGCCAGTGCCCCGTGCCGTGCATGTAGTAGCGACGGTACGCCTCGGTCGCGATCAGCTCCGGGACGTCCCCCTCGAGCAGGCCGAGGTCGACCATCCCTTCGGTGAGCACGCGCACCGCGACGTCGTGCATCCGCTTGTAGGGAGTTCCCACCCGCGCGGCGTCGATCGCCGCCAGCTCGGCGCGCAGGACGACCTCGTACACGTCGCGCTGCGGGCCGCTGAACGTGCCGCTGACGGGCCACGTGCGCGTGACGTCGGCGGTGTAGTACCCGAACTCGCAGCCGGCGTCGACGAGGCACAGGTCGCCCGGGCGCAAGACCTCGTTGTTCGTGACGTAGTGCAGGATGCAGGCGTTCTTTCCGCCCCCGACGATGGTGGTGTAGCCGGGGCCGGTGCCCCCGCGCCGACGGAACGAACCGTCGATCAGGGCCTCGACCTCGTACTCGAACACACCGGGCCGACCGAGCTTCATCGCGGCGATGTGCGCGTCCACCGTGATGTCCGCGGCCACCCGCAGGCGCTGGAGCTCGTCGGCGGACTTCACGAGGCGCATCTGCGCGAGCAGTCGCCGGGCGTCGACCAACCGGTGCGGCACCTCGAGCCCGTTTCGCGCCGCGGCGCGAGACGGCGCCTGCATGGCGCCGAACACCGTGCGGTCGCGGTCGGGGTCCTCGCCGAACCGGTAGTGGAGGGTGGCGAAGCCCTGGAGGAGCTCCGGCAGGCGGGACGACAGCTCCGACCAGGGAAAAGCGGCGTCCGCCCCGAAGCGCTCACGGGCCCCCTGGACGCCGGCGCGCACGCCCGTCCAGACCTCGCGCGCGGGGTCCTTCGGCTGGACGAACAGCACGAACGGGAGGTCGGTGCCGGGCCGGAAGAGCGCCGCCACCTCCGGGTCCTCCCACCCTGTCAGGTAGTACAGGTCGGAGCAGGGTCGATAGCGGTACTCCGCGTCGCCGTTGCGCAAATGGTGGTGACTGCCGAACAGCAGCGCCGCATCGGCGCCGAGCTGAGAAAGGTAGGCCAGGCGACGGCCAGCGAGCGTGTCCGTGGGCGCGTTCATCCGGACTCGAATAACCGTGCCGCTCGCTCGGGGCGCCAACATCCCCGAGCCGGAGCACACATGCGTATCCTTCCTCTCCTCGCGCTCTTGGTGGCCTGCGCCGATCCCTCCAAAGACAAGACGGCCGCGGTGGTCCACGACGCGCCCCCGCCGGCGCCGCCCGCCGCCGCCCCAGCCCCGTCGGTGCCCGGCGCCCGCGTCCCCCTCACCGGCGAGATCAGCTTCGTCGGCGCGAAGGTGACGAACTCGCACCCGGGCAAGTTCGCCGGCTGGACCGGCTCCGCCGAGCTCGACGGCCCGAACCTCAAGGGCGTCGAGATCGAAGTGGACGTCGCGAGCCTCGCCACCGACGCCCCCAAGCTCGACGAGCACCTTCGCAGCCCCGACTTCTTCGACGTCGGCGCCTGGCCGAAGGCGAGCTTCCGCTCGACCTCGATCGTCGCGGGCGCCCCGCCCGAGAACAAGCTCGAGGGCGCCACGCACACCGTCTCCGGCGACCTCACCCTCCGCGACGTCACCAAGGCCATCTCGGTGCCGGCCATCGTGACGGCGGGGCCGAACGGCCTCTCCGCGCGGACGGAGTTCTTCATCAACCGCAAGGACTTCGGCATCGTGTACCCGGGCAAGCCGGACGACCTCATCAAGGACGAAGTCGCGATCGCGCTGTCGTTCACCGCGGGCGCCGCCCCGGTCGGCGCGCCGCCGCCGGCGGGCCCCCCCGCCGCGGACGCGGCCCCTGCGGGCGGCGTTCCGGCGCCGTCCCACTCGGCCGGTCACTGATCGGATAGGTACGCCGCACACGCCGCGAGGGGTCGTCGTTGGAGCGTTACTACATCAGCGCGCGTGGCGACAGCGGCGGCTACCTCCTCGAGGTGCGTGAGCTCGACGGCTCGGATCCTGCGATGATCGCCGAGCTCTCCGAGCTCGACCTGCTCACGTACTCCGAGCCGACATTCTCCCGCTACACGCTCGGGGCCTTCATGAGCCACGGGCGTGTGTTCACGATCCACGCCGATGGGCTGCTCATCGGCGCGTGCCACTGCATGCGCCCGTGGGACTCGCCCGACGAGGTCGTCCTCTTCAACATGGCGCTTCGGCCAGGTTGGCGCGGGCACGGCCTCGGAACACGGTTCCTGTACCGCGTGCTCGAGCGCTTGCAGGGTCGCGGCACGCGGGCGGTGACGCTGATGGTGAGCACCCTGAGCAGTCGTGCCATCGCGGTGTACCGCACCAAGTTCGGCTTCGAGCAGGTCGGTTGGCTGGCGGACCCTTACGGGACGGGGCTTCCCTACCTGAAGTTCCGCCTCGATCTCACCCGCCCGCTCGCGCCGATCCTCAACGAAGGCGGTTGACGCACCCGCTCAAGCCCCCGCGGCGGCCCGCAATGCCGCGCCGATCGTCGCGGCCGACGCGTTGTCGGGCAGGTAGCGAACCGGGGCGTAACGCCGATCGAGGTTCGCCCAGCGCCGCGGCTCGCCGTCGAAGTCGTGGCTGAACACCGCGGGCGTGGCGTCTCCGGCCGCGCGGATCGCGGCCAGGATGTACGTGCCCTGGTGATCCTCCAGGAACACCCGGGCGCGGACCGGGTCGCCGTCGAAGCGCTCGGTCGTCTCGGGCAGATCGCCGAGCAGTCGGCCTGCCGGCACCCGGTCGAAGCGCATGTCGAGGAACACGACGTCCCAGCGCTCCGCCGCGAGCCGCGCGAGGGCGTCGGCGCCGTCGCCAGCGCGCACGAACGAGAACTCCGACGAGCCGAATCGCTGGAGCAAGCGGATGTACTCGTCACCGTCCTCGACGACGAGCACGCGGATCACCCGGTCCATTCCACCTCCACGCTCGCCGCTTCTACCCCTGGCAGGGACACCACCACCACCTTCGTCCCCTCCCCGGCGGCCGGCTCGACCCGCACGCTTCCGCCGTGGCGCCGCGTGACGTCGGCCACGAGCCCGAGCCCGCGCGAGATGTGGCGCCCGCGGATCATCGCGTTGGTGAGGGCCCCCGGAGCGTCGTCGCGGACCCGGAGCTCGATCCACTCCTGGCCGGTCACGGGGTCTTCCGCGCGCGCGAGCCCGACGCCGACGCGGTCCGCGCCGGCCGCGAGCGCGTTGCGGAGGAGGTTCGCGAGGACGTCCTCCAGCTCCGCGCGGAACATCCGGACCGCGAGGCCGGATGCTTCCCCATCGAGGACGATCGGCGCCGGAGGGGCGCCGGCGAACGAGGGCTCGGCCACCACGCGCGCCCACACGTCCCGCACGAGCTCGCCGGTGACCGGGAGGACGCAGATCTCGCGGACGAGGGCGTCGAGCGCGCGGTAGGTCCGCCCGTTGATCTCGTCGGACAGGGCGCGGAGGCGGTCGGCGGCCGGCGGGCTCCGCATCGCCGCGAGGCGGCGGAGCGCGCGCGTGCCGGGTCCGAGGATCGGGTCCTTGTCACGCAGGCCGAGGCGCATGCCGTGACGACGCCCGAGGCCCTCCAGGATGGCGACGTACGCCAGGAAGCGATCGAAGATGTCCCTCGACGATCTCGCGAACGCGTCCCAAGGGCCCCGGTCGCCGCGCGCCAGGGCGTCGGCGACGTCGGGCAGGACGGTCGTGTTGTGCTTCAGGACCTCGTGCCGCAGGCCGGCGAGGACCCGCGCCGCCTCCTGCCACGCCTCGGGGTGGCGATCGAGCAGCTCGCGCAAGGTGCGTGCGCTCCGCTGTCGCGCCCACCAGGCCGCCGGCGCGCCGAGGGCGACGAGGGCGCCGACCCCGGCGGCGGACCACCCCGCGACGAAGCGGGTCCACGCGCGCCCCGACAAGGCGCGGGCCTCTTCGCGCCAGATGCCGGTCACCGCCCCGCCCGCCTCCTCGAACGCCGCGAGCTCGCGCCGCACCGCCGCCCAGTCCCCGCGCTCCGCGGCGGAGCGGGCGAGCTTGTAATGGCCGTCGGCCGACCCGAGCGACGCGGCGCGTCGGTACGCGTCGTTGGCGGCGGGCGCGTCGCCGTCGGCCTCGGCCAGGTCCCCCAGCTCGACGAGCACGGAGCCCTGCTCGGGGTGCACGGCGAGGCTCCGCGCGTAGAGCGCCGCCGCCGCTTCCGGCTGGCCCTGGCGCCGCGCCAGACGCGCGCGGAGGTTCAGCAGGTCTACAGCGTCCGGCGCCGCTCGAAGCGCGGCGTCCAGCGCGGTCGTCCCCTCCTCCTGGCGGCCGCGGTCGAGCAGGGTGAGGGCGGTTCGGTAGTGCGCCTCGGCGTCGGGGGGCAGATCCGAGCGCGGCGACGGCGGCAGCTCCGGCGGCGGCGGTGGCGCCCGGCGGAGCGCGTCGAGGCGGGCGGCGGCGTCCGAACGAGCGGGGCCTTCCGTCGGGTTCGCCTGTAGGAATGACGAGAACGAGGCCGCCGCCGCCTCCCACTCGCCGACCGCCTGCTCGAGCCGCCCGAGCTCGTAACGGACGCGGGCGTCGTCGGGGCGCAGGTCCGCCGCCGCGCGAAGCTCCGCGAGCGCTTCGAGGTCGCGCCGGCCGCCGTAGGCCACCGAGAGCACGCGGGCGAGGCGGAGGCGCGCGGTCGCGTCGTCCGGGGCGAGGGTTCGGGCGAGCCGCGCGTGGGTCTCCGCGGCGCCCCACTCCTGCGCCGCGATCGCGGCGTCGGCCAGGAGCGCGTGGCCCTCGGCGGCGCGCGGCGCGGCGGCGACCAGCTCCGCCCCGATCGCGAGCGCCTCGTCGGCCCGCCCGTG
>CAMAXZ010000050.1 GCA_945862325.1 Klebsiella pneumoniae | reverse complement strand
AGTAGTAGCCGCGCATGGCGTTGAGGGCGCCCGTCGTGAAGCCACGCGCGCGGCTCCCGTACTGATCCGCGTATTTGTTGAGGAGGAACTGCGCGATCTGGTGGACGTCGTCCCCGCGGTCGCGGAGCGCCGGGAGCTTCAACGTCACCTCGTTCAAGCGGTAGTAGAGGTCCTCTCGGAACCGGCCGTTCTGGATCTCCTCGTCCGGGTCCTTGTTCGTGGCGGCCACCACGCGGATGTCGAGGGGGCGCGCGCGCACGTCGCCCACGCGCTCCACCACGCGCTCCTGCAGGACCCGCAGCAGCTTCACCTGCAACGACATCGGCATCTCGCCGATCTCGTCCAAGAAGATCGTGCCGCCGTCGGCCGCCTCGAACTTGCCGATCTTGTCGGCGGTGGCGCCGGTGAACGCGCCGCGGCGGAACCCGAACAGCTCGCTCTCCAGCAGGTTCTCGGGGATCGCGCCGCAGTTGATCGAGATGAACGGGCCCTTGGCGCGCGCCGACAGGCGGTGCAGCTCCTTCGCCACGAGCTCCTTGCCGGTGCCGGTCTCGCCGAGCACCAGCACGCTCAGGTCGGTCGGCGCGATCTTCTTGAGGACCTTGAAGAGGTCCTTCATCGGCGCGGAGCTGCCGACGATGCCTCCCTGGGAGGTCTGTCGCAGCTGATCCCGGAGATTTCGGTTGGTGACCTTCAGCTCGTCGAGGATGAGGGCGGTGTGGACGAGCAGGGCGGCCTGGCTCGCGAACACCTCGAGCAGCGCAAGATCCTGCTGCGCGAAGAGGTTCCGCACGTTGTCGTTGCCGAGGTAGAGCACCCCGAGCATCTCGGAGCGGTGCGTCAGCGGCACGCACATCACGCTCGACAACCGAAGATCGACCACGCTTCGGGCGCTCGCGAACGTATCGTCGTGTAGGGCGTCGCTCACGACGATCGGCCGGCGGGTCTCGACCACGCGCTCCACGATGGAGTCGCTCACGCGGGACAGGTCGAGCGTCTCCTTGCCGACGTTGTGGCTCGCCGCGAGCACGCGGTTGCCTTCCTTGAACGCGATGAGGAAGCCCTTCTCCGCGCCGGTGATCGCCACGACGCTCTCGAGCAGCTTCGCGAAGATGCGCTCCGTCGAGGCGTCCGCCATGAGGTCGCGCGAGAAGTCCGCGAGCTTGCGGAGCGCCTCGACCTCGTCCATCGGCGTTCCCGCGCGCCCCGCCGGGGCGGGTGCGGCCTTCGGCTCTCCCTCCATCAGGGTGACCACGAAGCGCCCAAAGACGACTTCGTCCCCAACTTTCAGGTCCGTCGAGCGCGCGCGCTGTCCGTTCACCTGGAAGGTCGTCGCGCGGTCGATCACGCTGAGCGTGAAGTGGTTGCCCTTCCGCAGGAGGTTCGCGTGGATCGGGGCGAGGGTGGTGTCGACGAGCACCACGTCGGCCCCGTCCGCGCGCCCGAAGGTGACGAGCGGCTTCCGGACCGGGATGTCGCGGGTTTCGCCCCGGATGGGGTCTTGAACGCGGAGGTACGCCATGAGCGCGCAGTGTAGCCGCCCGAGGCGGGCGCGGGGGGGACGCGGTGGAACGCGGCGCGGCCGCGCGGGGGGTCAAGTCGGTTCCGCGCGCCCTGCCGCGCGGATCCTTGTTAGGTCGGGTCGGTACCGGAGCTCCGCGCATGGCCCTCATCCAAGACGTACTCGCCCGTATGATCCTCGATTCTCGTGGTAACCCCACCGTCGAGGTCGAGGTGGTGACCGACGAGGGCGACGTCGGCCGCGCCGCGGTGCCCTCGGGCGCGTCCACCGGCGAGC
Organism: Klebsiella pneumoniae; assembly: GCA_945862325.1. Taxonomy (GTDB): domain Bacteria; phylum Myxococcota_A; class UBA796; order UBA796; family SXON01; genus CAMAXZ01. The sequence continues at coordinate 29,612 of CAMAXZ010000050.1, read as the reverse complement.
ACGAGGCGATCGAGCTGCGCGACGGCGACGCCGCCCGGTGGAAGGGCAAGGGCGTCGACACCGCGGTCGCGAACGTCAACGAGGCGATCGCCCCGCAGCTCATCGGGCTCGACGTCGAGGGGCAGCGCGCGGTCGACCGTGTCCTGGTCGAGCTCGACGGCACCCCGGCCAAGGGCCGGCTGGGCGCCAACGCCATCCTCGGCGTGTCCCTCGCGGTGGCGCGCGCCGCGTCGCTGTCCCTCGGCCAGCCGCTCTACCGCTACGTCGGCGGCACCAACGCGCACGAGCTCCCGCTCCCGCTCATGAACGTCATCAACGGCGGCGCGCACGCCGACAACAACCTCGACGTGCAAGAGTTCATGATCGTCCCGGCGGGCTTCGAGCGCTTCGGCGACGCGCTCCGCTGCGGGGTCGAGGTCTTCCACACCCTCAAGAAGGTGCTGAAGGATCGCGGGCTCTCCACCGCCGTGGGCGACGAAGGGGGCTTCGCGCCGCACCTCGCCGGAAACGACGAGGCGCTCGCGCTGCTGGCGGAGGCCGTCGAGAAGGCGGGCTACACCCTTGGTAAGCAGGTGTACTTCGCCCTCGACGTGGCCGCGAGCGAGGTGTACCGCGACGGCGCGTACCGCTTCGGCGGCGCCGCGATGAGCTCCGCCGACGTGATCGACATGTACGCCGGCCTCGTCTCGCGGTGGCCGCTCGTGTCGATCGAGGACGGCCTCGCGGAAGACGACTGGGACGGCTGGCAGGCCCTCACCGCGCGGCTCGGCGGCAAGGTGCAGCTCGTGGGCGACGACCTCTTCTGCACCAACGTCGACCGCCTCGGTCGCGGCATCGAGCGCGACATCGCGAACGCGATCCTCGTGAAGGTGAACCAGATCGGCACCTTGACCGAGACCCTCGACACGATCCGGCTCGCGCAGTCCAACGGGTACCGCGCCGTCCTCTCGCACCGCAGCGGCGAGACGGAGGACACGACCATCGCCGACCTCGCGGTCGCGACCAACGCCGGTCAGATCAAGACGGGGTCGCTCTGCCGCACCGACCGCACCGCGAAGTACAACCAGCTCCTGCGGATCGCGGAGGAGCTCGACTCCGCGGGGACCTTCGCCGGCCGTCGCGCGCTTCGCGGGCTGGTATAGTGCGCCGGGAGATGCCGTCATGATCTTCGCCGCACTGCTCCTCGCCGCCTGCGAGACCAACCTGAACGAGCACCCGTTCTGGCGGGGTGGCACGCGCCACGCCACCGGAGAGTCGGGCCGCGACAGCGGCGGGGGCTCCGACAGCGGCGATACCGCCGACACCGGGATCAGCGAGGACGCGCCCGAGATCACCGACGTCTACGGCGAGATCCTCGACCCGCAGGACGACGTCGACGGCGTCTACTACGGCATCGTCGCCATCGTCGTGGCCGACCCCCAGGGCGATCTCGTCGGCGGGCGCGTGTTCTTCGACGTCATCGATCCCGACGGCGGCACCACGTCGGAGTCGCGCAGCATCGTGGACATCGACGACGCCGACGGCGCCGAGGACACCTCGGCGGGCCTGGACGCCGGCACCCTGATGTTGCGGTTCGGGCCGGTCGAAGAGGACAAGGCCTACTTCGTCGACGCCATCGTGGTGCGCGACGCGGCGGGGCACAACTCGGCGCCGTCGGCGGTGGAGATTCGCTCCCTCGCGACCGATTGACGCGGTCTGTAGCCGGCACCCTTGTGTCGGTCACGTGACCGGGGCTAAGGTCCCGTATCGACCGGAGCTCCATCTTGCGCGTACTGCTCGTCAACCCCTCGATGAACATGCAGAAGCTCGGGCGGTTCGCTGACCTGCTCGAGCCCATGCCGCCGACGGGCATCGCCTACATCGCTGGCGCGCTCGTGCACGCCGGGTACCACACGCGCGCGGTCGACATGTTCGCCGAGAAGCTCACCGCCATCGAGGTCGTCGAGAAGGCCCGGCGGTTCCAGCCCGACGTGGTGGGCATGACCGTCCTCACCCCGTCCGCGCCGACCTGCGAGCGCCTCGCCCGGATGATCCGGGAGGCCATCCCCGGCGTGCGGATCATGTGGGGCGGCGTGCACGCCGACGTGTTCGCGAAGGACATCCTCCGCGCCGGCTCCGCCGACTTCGTCATCAACCACGACGGCGAAGACACCGTCGTCGAGCTGATGCAAGCGCTCGAGTCGGGCGAGAAGGACCTCGGCCGAATCGACGGCCTGACCTGGATGGACGGCGACGAGCCGGTCACCAACAAGACGCGCGCGCTGCGGCGCGACCTCGACTCGCTCGCGTACCCGGCCTGGGACCTCTTCCCGTACCACCGCTACGGCCTCCTGCCGTTCGCCGACGTCGACAAGCCGGTGTTGACGATGACGGGCTCGCGCGGCTGCCCGTACCGTTGCGACTACTGCTCGCTCCTGCACAGCGGCAAGGTGTACCGCCGCCGCGACCCGATCAAGATCGTCGACGAGTACGAGTACCTCGTCGATCGCTACGGGGTCCGCCAGATCGGCCTCGTCGACCCCATCTTCCCCCTCGTCATCAAGGACCTCGCGCCGCTGTGCGACGAGATGATCCGTCGCAAGCTCGATCAGAAGTGTGTCTGGCTCAGCGAGACGCGCGCCGATCGCCTGGACGCGGACACCTGTCGCATGATGTACGAGGGCGGTTGCCGCCGCGTGCTCATGGGCATCGAGAGCGGCGTGGATCTCCTCCTCGGCAACGTGAACAAGAACCTCACCACCGAGAAGGTTCGTTGGGGCGTGCAGAACGCCAAGCGCGCCGGCATCCAGACCGTCGGGTTGTTCATGATCGGGCTCCCGGGCGAGACCCCCGAGATGACCCGCGAGACGATCGAATTCGCGGTCGACCTCGACCTCGACTTCGCGAAGTTCGCGATCACCGTGCCGTTCCCGGGCAGCAAGCTGTTCGAGGACCAGTGGCAGAAGACCCTGTTCCGCGACGACTGGGAGAACTACACCACGTTCAACCCGGACGCCGACCGCCTCGTGTACCACCCGGCGGGCTACGACCCCGAGCTCCTCATCAAGATGCAGAGCTACGCGCTGCGTCGGTTCTACATGCGCTACGACCAGGTGAAGCGCCAGCTCGTCGAGCTCCGCACGATCAACCCGAAGATGATGCTCTACGGGCTCTACGGGATGGCCATCTGACCGAACGCGGGCCGGGGCTCAGCCCCAGTCCGCGATCTCCCACTTGCGCGCGCGTGCGGTGCGCGCGAGGCGAGGGTCGGGGTGCACCGCGACGGGGCGCCCCACCATCTCCAGCACCGGCAGGTCCGAGTACGAGTCGGTGTAGAAGGTCGCGTCTTCGAGGCGTTCGTTCAGGCGCTCGGCGAGCCCGCGCGCGTGGGTCACCTTGCCCTTGCCGAAGCACAGGCCGCCTTGGGGCTTGCCGGTGAACCGACGGTCGACGACCTCGAATTGGTTGCAGAGCAGGTGATCCAACCCGAGCTCCTGACCGACGGGGCGCGCCAGGTACATGCTGGAGCTGCTGAGCAGGGCGAGCACGTCGCCGCGGGCGCGGTGCGCGGCGACGACCTCGCGCGCGCGCGGCCGGTACACGTCGTGCACCTCCCGCGCGTAGAACCGCTCCGTGCGCTCCACGATGTCCGACTCCGGCTTGCCGGCCAGCGTGGCGATCGCCTCGTGGATGGCCCCCTCCATTCCGGAGAAGCCGAAGTGGTACCCGGCGATGTACATGGCGGCCTTGGTGGCCTGCCAGCGGGTGATGTGCCCCTCCCGCAGCTCGGCGCGCATCCACAGCTCGCCCGCGTTCACGGAGAGGAGCGTGCGGTCCAGGTCGAAGAAGGCGATCGCCATGACTCAGCGATCGTACCACTCCGGGGTCACGAGCTGTTGGTAGTGCTCGACGTCCAGGGGGTTGATGCGTTGCTTGATCGCCTCGACCGCCATCGTCGCGCTCACCTTCGTGAACCAGAGGTACATGTCACGCTTGTAGGGCACACGTGACATGAGGCCGCGCAGCAGCCACTTGTTGTTCACGAACTCACGGTTCATCCGGTACATTTCCTCCGCGATCGCGTCGCGGGTCATGTACTTGGTGTCCAACACGGGTTGCAGCCAATCGAAGCTGTCGAACTGCTCTTCCGTGATCCAACCATTCGCGATGGCTTCGTCGTAGATCGGCGTGCCCGGCACCGGGGTGATCGGGTGGAAGGCCGGAAAGTCGACGTCGAGCCGCTTCGCGAGCGCGACCTGCTTCTTCATGGACTCCGGGGACTCCTCCTTCACGCCGACGATGAACGTCGCCTGGAGAAAGACGTCCGGGTACTTCGTCTTGAAGATTCGAAGCGCCTCTTCGGCCACGCCGCCGGCGTAGAACCGCTTGTCGAGCAGCGTGAGGCTGTCGTCCTCGGCGCGCTCGACGCCGATGAGGATGTGCGAGAGCCCGGCGCGGACCAGCTTCTCGAGGATGCCCTTCTTCTCGTCGCGCACGATGCAGTCCGCGCGCATGAACGCGAACCACTTCGTCTTCAGCCCGCTCGCGATCATCCGCTCGGCGAAGCTGTCGTTGAAGCGTGGGTCGATGTTCCACGACTCGTCGACCCAGACGTACGAGCGCTTGCCGTACCGGTGGTAGAGCTCCTCGATCTCGGCGAACACGCGCTCGACGCTCTTGCTGCGCCAACGCGGCGAGAGCTGCGCCTTTCCGTCGCTGTCGTACTTGCGGTCCGCCATGACCGTCCACCACGCGCAGAAGCTGCACTTGCTCACGCAGCCGCGGCTGTGGTGGATCGTCGTGCCGCCCGGCGAGAAGAGGTAGCGGCTCTTGCCGTACAGGTGCATCGGCATGAGGTCGTACGCGGGCATCGGCAGCGTGTCGAGATCGTGCACGAGCTTCCGCGGGCGCGTACGCACGAGACGCTCTCCGTCGAAGAACGCGAGTCCGTCGACCTTGTTGAGGTCCGGCGTCGCGCTCGCCCACTCGTTGCAGACCTCGACGACGGTGACCTCGCCCTCGCCCACGCAGATCGCGTCGATGTCGGAGTCGGCCGAGACGTACCGGTGGGACAGGTTCGTGAAGTGCCCGCCGCCGGCGAGGGTCTTCGCGCGCGGGACGGTCTCGCGCACCATGCGGAAGAACCGCAAGGCCTCGGACGCGTACAGCGCGTGGTTCTCACCGCAGCACACCACGTCCGGGTCGAGCCGTCGCAGCTCGTCGGCGAGGCTGCGCCACCCGATGTGGAGCGGCATGCAGTCGATGACGTGCACGTCGAATCCGGCCTCCCGCAGCGGCGCCGCAAGGGCGGGGAGCGCCTGTTGAAGGAGGAAGTTGTCGCCCTCGGACGTGAAGGGCCAGTACTTTCGTGGGGGTTGGACGATGACAACGCGCATGTTCTTCCACAATAGCCGAACCCCGGTCCGGCGGGGCGCGGCGAGGGTGAGGGCGACTACCGGCTGCGCGCCACGGCGGTCCAACAGCGGTTGAGCCCGCGCGTCACGGGGTGGGCGCGCAGCCGCGCTTCCCATTCGAGCAGCTCGTCGGCGGTGTAGTCGCCGGCCACGTGTTCGAAGGGGCCGCTCGAGGCGTAGTGCGTCGGGACGAGCTCGACGAGATCCCAGTCGCGCAGCAGCGTGCGCAGGCGTGCCTCGTCGTAGGTGCGGACCCAGCGGTCGCCGGGGACGTGCACGAGCCCGTCGTCGAGCAGGGCGCCCAGCTGGTCATGGGGTGCGTCCCGCGCCATCGCCCAACCCCAGCGCGCCTCGACCGACAGGAGCACGGGGCCGCCGGGCACGAGCGCGCGTCGGAGCCCGTCGAGCACGCGCTCGGGCTCGGCGGTGTAGCACAGGACCTCCGCCGCGAGGACGACGTCGATCGGCGGCAGGTCCGGGAGGGCCTCGCCCGTCGTCCAGTACACGTCGAGGCGGCCGGGGCGGCCCACGGCGTGCGCCACGGCGCGGCGCAGGGCCCGCAGGTCGGGATCCACCAGGTACACGTCGCAGCCGCGATCGAGCGCCCAGGTGGCGAAGCGCCCGATGTTGCCGCCGAGGTCGAGCACGGCGCTCCCGGCAGGCACCCAGCGATCCCAACGATCGAGGTAGATCGAGCGCTCGAGGTCTTTGTCGGCCCACGCGGGGCTGTCCGGGTCGAGGAAGTCCATCACCGCCGGGTCGGCGCGCCAGGCTTCTCTCGCGCCGACGAGGTTGTCCCACGCGGGCTCCGGGGCCGGCGCTCCGTCGTGGACCCGCGCGAGGCGAGGGTCGCCCGGAGGCAGGTCGAAGTCGACGCCCGCCCACGCGTGAAGCTCGGTGGCCGCGAAGGGACCGGCCGAGGCGGGGAGGGCGGGCGGCGCGGCGCCGGCCACGGTGGCGCGGGTCAGGCTCATGGAAGCCCACGGGCGAAAAGGAGCGACCCCGGGCATAGCGGGCTTCATACGATGAAGCGCCGTTTCGCCCGGGGTCGGAGGTGGCGGGCACCGGTGCGGTGCTCGCCGGGTTGCGGCCAGAGGCCGACGATTCAGGCCTTGGGGCCCGGCTTCGGGCGGGACGGGGTAGGACGCCAGTTCATGGGAACCTCCTGGTCGGGGGGAGTGAGGTCGCAAAGCGGACTGAAGCAGTATGACTTCGGGTCGGGTGGGTGTCAAGCCTGCGACGACGGAACCGCCGCGCCCGCGTCCGCAGCGCGCATGCGCGGGGGCCGCAAAAAAAACGTTAGGTCAACGATCGTGATGGGCAGCGGATCATCGTGAGCGACAGCGATTCGTCGTCGCGGGGGCCACTCGGGGCGCGGTAGCATTTCTGCGTACCGGAGCTCCCAGTGATCGTCCTCCTCGCGCTCGCATGCCACGGGTGTCACCACCACCACGACAAGGACAACGACGTAGACACGGGGCTCGACACCGGCGGGCTCAGCGACGACTCCGGCGACACGGACACGGATCCCGTCGTTGGCGACGGCGTGATCTCGGGCACCGTGCGCGTGCGGGTCCTGTCCACCGACGCGGATGGGACGTCCACGGAGATCCCGTGGTCGGACATCGGCACGTTGCCGTTCGGCGGCATCTTCCTCGCGGCGTTCACGACCGACCCGTTCTCCGGCGAGACGGAGTGGATCGCCGAGGACGTCCTGGTCACTCCGACTGAGGGCGGCGACGTTTGGTCGCTCACCCTGCCGGACCTGTCGGACGATCGCGAGGTGCGGGTCACCGCGATCCTCGACTACTACGCCGACGGCGTGCTCGGCACCTACGAGCCCACCGCCCTGCACCCGGAGCGCGTCACCGTGGCCCCGCTCGGCGAAGTCAGCGGGATCGACCTCGTGATCGACACCGCGCTCAGCGGCGGCGGCGGCGCGGACACGAACACCTACGCGGTCATCGGCGGCCCGGTCGACCTTCCCGGGGACATCGGGCTCGGCTGCCGCTCCTTCTTGTACACCACGTCGGGCAGCGGCCCGCACTACACCGGGTCGGTGTCGTCCACCGACGCGTTGTGGTCCCTCACGGCCCCCGTCGGCTACGATTGGGTCATCCGCGGCGCGTGCGACTCCGACGGCAACACGCTCATCGACCCGACCGACATCTGGGGCTCCTACGTCGCCGCCGACGGTGGCGACGGCAACCCGTACACGGTCACGGCGGACGGCGCGTCGGACCTCCGCATGGTCATCCCGCTCCCCGGCACCGGCTCCGGCATCGTCCCCGAGCTCCTGCTCCAGGGCGAGCTCGTGTACGCCGACGGCTTCGACACCTTCCCGGCGGGCACCAAGGTGTACGCGGTCGCCACCCGCACGTCGCTCACCGGCGACGTCGCGGTGTCCGAGTTCGACTTCGCGTACGACACCCAGGTGTTCGACGGCGCGTCGCTCGTCGGGACGTCGCTGCCGTTCTCGCTCGAGGTCGGGCCGAACCGGACCGTGTACGTCGCCGCCTACGTCGACGAGGACGGCGACGGCGTCGTCAACGAGGCCGGCGAAGCGATCGGCCGTCTCAATGGCAACGGGCGCCTCGACGTCGAGCGCACGGGCCAGACGGGCCTGATCGTGTCGGTGCAGGACTTCACCGCCACGGAGTAATCCCTATTCAGGATTGCGCGCTCATTCCGATATCATGGGCGCGCACGCCCCCGGAGCCATCATGACCGCCACGTTGTTCTTCGCGCTCATCGCCTGTCACGAAGAAGTCGCCAAGGACGACGCCGTGGGGTCGGACTCCGCCGGGCTGTCCGACGACACCAGCGGGGACACCTCCTCCGACACGGACGTCACCGGGGACGCGGAGATCAGCGGAACGGTGCGGGTCCAGCTCGTCGAGCTCGACGCCGAGGGCGACTTCGTGCGCGAGGTTTCTTGGGACGAGGCGGGCGGCACGTTCGCGTACGGCGCGATCTTCGTGGGCGCCTACACGCGGGACCCGTTCACCGGCGCCATGACGTACCTCGACACGTACACCGTCGCGCACCCCTCTACCGAGGGGGATGCGTACTCCTTCCGCGTGCGCAACCCGGACGGCGCGGACGTGTGGGTGCACGCGGTGCTCGACAAGGGCGCGGACGGCATCCTCGGCACCGACGAGCCCTCGACCGTCGTGCCGAACCCGTACACGCTCGTCCCGCTGAGCGCCTTCGACGACGCGGACCTCGTGATCGAGACCTCCTGGGACGGGCCCCCCGGCACGGGGAGCGGCGATGGGAGCGGCGACGGCGGCACCGGGGTCGACGGCTCCGTCACGCTCTCGGGCGCGGGCAACGTGACCGGCTGGCCCGGCGGCGTTTGCTACTCGATGGCGTATGGCACCGACGACTCCGGCCCCCACGGGTACGACGCGTTCACGCCGTCGGGCGACTCGTCGACGGCGGTCGGCACGTGGAGCTTCGACGTGTCGGCGAACACGACCTACAAGCTCATCGGCGCGTGCGACGCCAACGCCAACATGTTGATCGATCCGTCCGACATGTGGGGCGCCTACACCGACGCGGGCGGTGCGAACAACAACCCGCTCTCCGTCGGCACGGACGACCGCGCGGACCTCCCGGTCTCCATCCCCCTCGTCGGCGTGTCCTCGACGACCACCGCCTCGGTGACGCTCTCCGGCCATGTCAACGCGCAGGGTGGCTTCTCGTCCTGGCCGTCGGGCACCGAGCTCTACGTGTCGTTCATGCGTACGCAGGCCACGGGCGACACCCGCGTGTCGGACTTCGCCTTCGCGTACGACTTCCAGAAGTTCGAGTACTCCGCGCTCACCGGCGACAAGGTCGAGTTCTCGCTCGAGGTCCCGCCGAACAAGCTCGGCTATCTCGTGGCGTGGGCCGACACCGACGGCGACGGCGTGGTGAATGAGCCGGGCGAGCCCATCGGCGGCCACAACGGCAACGGTCGCCTGTCCGTCGGTCGTACCTCTCAGACGGGCCTGACCCTGAGCGTCCAGGCGTACACTCCCTGACAACGCCCGGGCGCGTCCGACGCGCCCTCAGCGAGCGGTGCGCGCCAGGGCCGACACGAGCGCGACGTGCAGCGCGTGGCCCGCCCGGTACGCGGTCACCTTTCCTACGATTGGACGTGGCGAAAGCGCGAGGTCGCCGATGAGGTCGAGCGCCTTGTGACGCACCACCTCATCGGGCGCGCGCGCCGGGTGCATCGGGCCGTCGTGGTCGTAGACCAGGGTGTTCTCGAGCGAGGCGCCTCGGGCGAGGCCGCTGGCGCGCAGCGCCTCCGCGTCGCTGAGGAAGCCGAACGTACGCGCCCAGGCCAGCTCGGTCTCGAAGTCGGCGAGGCCGCCTGACCATCGCTGACGGCCGATCGCGGGGTGGGGATAGTCGACCGTGACGTCGATGTGCAGGCCGTCCCCGGGTTCGGCCTGGATCCACGCCGTGGAGTCACCCAGTCGCACGGTCTCGGAGACCTCGAGCGGCGCCGGGGCGCCTGCGGCGCACGGCGCGTGGCCGGCCGCGGCGATCGCGGCGCACCAGGGCGCGGCGCTCCCGTCCATCACCGGGATCTCCGCGCCATGGACGTGGATCTCGGCGTGGTCGACGCCCGCGGCGTACAGGGCGGCGTTGAGATGCTCGACCAGCGTCACGCGCGCGCCGTCCGCCGCGAGCGTCGTCGCGAGGCGCGTGTCGATGACACGATCGAGCGTGGACGGCACGCGCGCGCCGCCGAGCACGAACACGCGGCCCCCGCCCCAGGGAGCGGGTCGAAGCTCGACCTCGGCGTGCTCGCCCCGATGCAAGCCGACTCCGGCGCGGCGAACCGCCCGCGCCAGGGTGCGGCTCATCGCGCCGATGCGGGCGGCAGCCCGTCGACGACGTCGCCGACCCGCACCCCGTTGCGCGCGAACCAGCCTTGCGGCACCTCGAGGGCGTAGCGGGCCGGCGCGCCCGAGGGGACGATCTCCGTGGAGAGCGGCGTCATGTCGGCGAGGTGCACCACGCGGCCCGCCGAGTCGATGTAGGCGATCGAGAGGGGGAGCGGGGTGTCCTTCATCCAGAACCCACGCGGGCGCTCGTCCGGGTACACGAACAACATGCCTTGGCCGTCCGGGAGCGAAGAACGGAACATCAAGCCGCGTTCGCGCTCGGCGGGCTCGTCCGCGAGCTCGACGCGCACCTCGGTCGCGCCGATGCGCAGCGTGGCCGCGTGCGCGAACGCGAGGGCGGCGAAGAGGATCATGGGTACAACCGGCCCACGGACGGGGAGCGCCCCGTCGCGATCCAGCCGCCGCTCGTGAGCACCCGCCCCTGCGGCGTCCGCTGCAACAGCCCTTCCCGAATGAGGAACGGCTCGTACACCTCCTCGATGGTGTCTTGCTCCTCGCCGATCGCCGCGCTCAGGTTGCTCAGGCCGACCGGCCCACCGTCGAACTTCGACGCGATCGTCGTGAGGATGCGCATGTCCATCGCGTCGAGCCCGCGGTCGTTGACCTCGAGCCTCGCGAGCGCGCTCCGCGTGATCGCGAGGTCGACCTGACCTTCGGTCTCGATCTGGGCGAAGTCGCGGATGCGGCGGAGGAGGCGGTTCGCGATGCGCGGTGTTCCGCGAGAGCGCCGCGCGAGCTCCCGCGCGGCGTCGGGGGCGATCTCCAAGCCGAGTCGGTCCGCGCTCCGCAGGAGGATGCGCTCGAGCTCTTCCGGGGTGTAGAAGTCGAGGACCGCGTGGATCCCGAACCGCGCGCGCAACGGCGAGCTCAACAGCCCGGCCCGCGTCGTCGCGCCGACGAGCGTGAACCGCTGGAGCGGGAGCCGCACCGACTGAGCCCCCGGGCCTTGCCCGAGGACGAGGTCGATCTGGAAGTCCTCCATCGCGGGGTAGAGGATCTCCTCGACGGCGCGGTTCAGGCGGTGGATCTCGTCGATGAACAGGACCTCGCGCGGCTGCAGGCCGTTGAGGATCGCCGCGAGATCGCCACCGCGCTCGAGCGTGGGGCCGCTCGCGGTTCGGAGCGGCGCGCCGAGCTCCTCGGCGAGGATGTGCGCGAGCGAGGTCTTGCCGAGCCCCGGCGGGCCGCTGAGCAGCACGTGGTCGAGCGCGTCGCCTCGCTGGAGCGCCGCGCGCACGTAGATGCGCAGGTTGTCCTTGATTCGTTCCTGTCCGACGTAGTCGTCGAGGCGCCGTGGCCGTAGCGCGGGGTCGGCGAGCTCCTGCTCCGCCGGGTCGACGAAGCGGCTCATCGCGCGCCGGGGTCGCGGAGCGGGCCCGCGGCGAAGAGTCGGAGCGCGGCGGCGAGCCGCTGCTCGGTGGGGGCCTCGGCGAGCCCGCCGTCGGCGAGCCGCGCGACGACGCTGTCGATCTCCGCGCGCTTGTACCCGAGCTGCGCGAGCGCGAGGGGGAGGGGATCTTCGGCGACGGCGGCCACGACGGCGGGGCGAGGCGCGGGGCCGTCGTCATGGAAGCCGAGCTTGCCCTTGAGCTCCAAGGCGATGCGCTCCGCGGTCTTCCGCCCGACGCCGGGGATGGCCGTGAGCGTGCGGAGGTCGTTCGCCTCGACCGCGCGCGCCAGCTCCCCCGGGTTGAGGGTGCCCAGCGCGCCCAGCGCCAGGCGCGGACCGATGCCCTGCACGGTGATGAGCTGCTCGAAGGTCGATTTTTCGGCTGCGGTCTCGAACCCGTAGAGGGTGATCGCGTCCTCGCGGACGGCGGTGTGGACGCGGAGCGTGGCCGTCGCGCCGAGCCGGGCGCCCACCGCGGTTCGCCCGGCCACGAGCACCTCGTAACCCACGCCGCCGACGTCGATCGTGAGCCGGTCCGCCGCGACCTCCGCGACCTCCCCGCGCAGGCGCGCGATCATCGGGCCGCCCGCGCGAGCAGCGCCGCCCGCCCCGCGTGCGCGTGGTGGGTGATGGCGATGGCGACGGCGTCCGTCGCGTCCGCGGGGCCGTCGATCGTGCGCCCGACGAGCGCCGCCACCATGCGCGCGACCGCCGTCTTGTCTGCCGATCCGCTCCCTGCCACCGACACCTTCACCGTGCTGGCATTGTACTCGTGCAGCGGCACGCCCGCCGCCGCGACCGTGACGAGCGCGACGCCGCGCGCCTGACCGAGCACGAGCGCGCTCGCGGCGCTCTTGTGAGCGAAGATCTGCTCGATCGCCGCGGCGTCCGGACGGTGTCGCGCGAGGAGATCGCGCAGCTCGGTGTGGATGCGCAGCAGGCGCGCGGACATGTCCGCGTCGGGCGAGGTGCGGATCGCGCCTGCGTCCACCAGCACGTACCGACCGCGGTCGCGCTCGACGACGCTCCAGCCCGTCGTGCGGCTCCCCGGATCGATGCCGAACACCCGCATCCGGGTCCGGTATCCGCTGCGCCGCGCGCTTACGAGGTGCTACGATCGTTCGATGATCGCCCTCCTGTTGGTCGCCGCGGCGATGGCCGCGCCCGAGCTCGTCGTCGTGGGCCTGCACCTGCCCGGGCAGCTCCCTCCGGACGCCGCCGCGGCCGCGGAGCGCTTCGCGGCGGCGCTCGAGGCGTCCGGCAAGATCGACGCGCTCGCCCCCGCGGAGGTCAGCCGTCGCATCGCCGGGCGAGAAGCGCTGATCGTCGAGGCGTTCGCGATGGGCCCCGGACGCGAGAAGCTGGCCGAGGGCAAGGTCCTGTATGGGCGCGCGCAGCCCGACGCGGCGATCCCCGTGCTCGAGGACGCGGCGCGCCGGCTCGCGGCGGGCCTCGCGGTGTCGTCGTCGGTCCGCGAGCTCCACGACGCGCTCACCCTGCTCGGCATGTCGCACCTGGGCATGGGCGATGTCGCCGCCGCCAAGGCGGCGTTTCGCCGCTCCGCGACGTTGGACCCGAAGCGGGCGCTCGACCCGTACAGCTTCCCGCCCGACGCGATCGCGGCGTTCGACCAGGAGCGGGCCGCGATCGAGGCCCTGCCGAAGGCGCGGCTGCGGGCCACGGCCTCGATGGACGCCACGCTCTGGATCGACGGCCGCAAGGTCGGCGCGACCCCGACGGAGCTCGATGTCGTCCCGGGCACGCACCACGTGTTGGTCCGCGCGACCACCGGCGCGTCGTGGTTCTCGACGATCGAGCTTGCACCCGGCGAAGCACGACCGGTCGACGCGACCCTCGCCCCGCGCGCGCTCGGGGTGGCCGCCGCCGACGCGCCGGGCCGGTCGCGTCAGACCCGCGAGCTGTACCGCGGCGTCGGCGAGCACGTCGACGGCGGCGTCGTGGTGCTCGCGGGGGCGGTCTCCGGCACCCAGGTCGCGGTCCAGCTCTACGACCCGAAGACCGGGAACTTCTCCCGTCCGCTGACCGCGGAGGCGGGCGCCGTGCCGCTCGACGCGCTGCTGGACCTCGCGCCGGCGGTCGCCGGCTACCTCGGTGAGACGGGCATTCGACCCGACCGCGTCTCGCCGCAGGTCGTCGCGCTCGATGTCGGCGCGAACGACCTGCTCGCGGGGATGTTGCTCGATCCTCCGAAGGATGCCCCGGTCACGGCGCGGCGGGGCCTGCCCTGGTACGCGTGGGCGGGCATCGCGGCGGTGGCCGGCGGGGGCGCGGCCGCGGCGGTGGTCGTGGCGACCGCGAGCGAGGAACCCGAGCCGGCCGGCGGGCGTGTGGTGTTCGGGCCGATTCCTTAGGGCCAGCGCTACTCGGCGCTGAACGTTACGCGCTCGGTTTCCCCGCTTTTGACGGTGACCTTTCGGCCCTGGTCGAGGCCCGTGACGTCGTTCCGGACGCGGACCTCGTAGGTGCCGGCGGGGACCGTGTGGTCGAAGAGGGGGGTCTGCTTGATCTTCTTGCCGTCGATGTACACGTCCGCCCAACCGCCGCTGACGTTCACCGAGAGCTTGCCGTCCGCCGCCGCGACGCGGGCCTGCGCCTGGAGAGTGCGCTGATAGGTGTCTCGCGCGCCGGACGCCGGCACGGTGATGTTGAACTTCGCCGTTTCGAAGCCTGTCAGGCGCAGCTCGGCAGGGTGGCGCTCGCCGGCCCGCCCGTCCCAGCTCACGGGGGTGCGGCCGATCGAGCGGCCGTCCACATAGACCTCCGCGCCAGGCGGCGTCGACTCGAACGCCACGGTGCCCGGCTCCGTGGCGGCGGGCGCTGGCGGGGGCGCCGGTCGGGGCGCGGGCGCGGTGGCCCCTTGCGCGGCGCCTTGGGTGGCGTCCGGCGGGCGCGGGGCGTTGGCGGTCGACGTGGTGGTGCCGAGCGTGACGCCGAGCCGCAGGCGCTCTCCGGCCGCCAGGCTGACCCGCTCCTCGTACGGGGCCCAGCCCTTCACCTCGGCGCGGAGGATGTGCTCGACGCCGGCCGCGACGTCGGGCACGACGATCTCGCTGCCTTGCCCGACCTCCTTGCCGTCGACGGTGACGCGGCCCTCGAGGGGCTCGCCCCCGACGCTCTGGAGGCGCACGTGGATCGTGCCGAACGCCGGGGCGGACGCCACCGGCGGCACGTCGGCCGGCCCCTCCGCCATCGTGAACCACGTCACGGTGATCGCGGCGAGCAGGCCGACCGCCACGACGGCGACGAGCATCGGCGGCCCGGTCGGTGAGCGGGTCGCCGCTGGGGACGGGGAAGGCGCGGGGCCGTCGCCGCGCGTCGCGGACTCGTCCCAGACGGGCTCGACGTCCTCCTGCTCCTGCTCGGCGGCGTGCATCGCGAGCGCCACCCGGGTGCCGTCTTCGATCCGCTGGCGCTCCACCGAGATCTCGTCGGCGAACTGTTCCTGGATGAAGTGGGCGAGGCTGCTCTGGGTGAGGTCCGGCGACGCCGGGTAGAGGAAGTCGAGCAGGTCCGCGTAGAGCTCGCGGGCGTCCTGGTACCGCTCGTCCGGATCGCGGGCGAGCGCGCGCATGACGATGGCGTCGAGACGGGCGTTGACCGCGTTGTTCTGCGTGGAGGGCGGGTCGACGTCACCGGCCTTGATGCGGTCGAGGGTGCGCACGTCCGAGTCGGTCTTGAACAGGCGGCGGCCGGTCAGCATCTCCCAAAGGATGATGCCGAGGGAGAACACGTCCGAGCGCCGATCGAGCTCCCGCGCCGAGGCCTGCTCGGGGCTCATGTACTCGAACTTGCCCTTCAGCACGCCGGCGTGCGCGTCGTCGGCGACGTTCGCGGCCTTCACGATGCCGAAGTCCGCGACCTTCACCTCGCCCGACCAGGAGACGAGGATGTTGCTGGGGGACACGTCGCGGTGGACGATGTTGAGCGCGACGCCCTGGAGGGTGGTCTTCTTGTGGGCGTGATCGAGGCCCTTCGCGGCCTCCATCGCGATGTAAACCGCGAACTCGGGCGGCAGCAGCTTGCGGCGCTCGGACAACTTCCGCAGGATGAGCTTCACGTCGCGGCCCTCGACCTGCTCCATCGCGATGAAGTAGTTGTCGCGGAAGCGGCCGAAGTCGTAGATGCCGACGATGTTGGCGTGCTGCAGCAGCGCCGAGACCTTTGCTTCGTCCATGAACATCTGGACGAACTGGTCGTTCCCGGAGAGGTGGGACAGGATGCGCTTGATGACGACCTGCTTCTCGAAGCCGCCGTGTCCGAAGGTCTTCGCCCGGAAGATCTCGGCCATGCCGCCGACCGCGATGCGGTCGATCAGGTAGTACTTGCCGAACGCGGTTGGATTGAACGCCGCCGTCGCGGGCTCGTTGTTCGCGTTCGGGGTGGGAGTCATCGTGGCGACTCTATGACCTCGCGGCTTGCCGCGTCAATGGTCAGAGCGCGCCGAGCGACCTCGGACCCTGTGTTTCAGCCCGCCCCACCGAGGAAGTTCTCGGCGAGGTCCTCGCACGTCCACCACTCGCGGATCGCCGCCGGGCTGCTCGCTTCGCGGCAGGTCTCGAGCGTGACGTCGTCCGGGCGCTCCTCCAACGTCTCTCGGCACACCTCGACGTCCTCGGCGCTGGCCTCGAACCCACACTCGTCGGCGTAGGCCTTCATCTGCCCGCAGATCTCCTGGCAGGCGTTGCCGCACGCGAACAGGGAAAGAAGCGCGAACACCAGCATCGAACTCTCCGCGCCGGCCATCGTAGCCTACCTCGCGCAGTCTCGCACCCGAGGGGGTAGCATCACCGCATGGCGGTCGTCCCCGCGCACCTCGGCGTGCTCCAGATCGAGCCCACGGACCACTGCAACCTGGCGTGTCGCATGTGCGCGCCGCACGCGGAGGCGTGGCCGACCGTGCACGGGGTCGCCAAGGGGTGGATGGACCCCGCGCTGCACCGCCGCATCCTCGCCGGGCTCGTCGAGGAGGACTGCCGGTTCGATCACGTCATCTATCAGTGGCTCGGCGATCCGTCCGCGCACCGCGAGGTCGAGAGCCTCGTCGCGGACGCCACGCGGGCGCTCGCGGGGCGCGTCGACCACGTGCGCATGGACACGAACGGGGTGCTCTTCGGCCCGGAGCGCGTCGAGCGGCTGCTCGGCGCGCGCCACCCCGACACGCGGCTGCTCCTCGTCTACACGCTCGACGCGGTGACCCCGGACACGTATCGACGTGTGAAGGGGAGGGACCACCTCGATCGCGCCGTGCGCCACGCGCGCGCCCTCCTCGCGGCGCGGGCCCGGCACCCGGGGCGCACCGACGTCCAGCTCCAGTTCGTGGTGCAGCCCGGGAACGCCCACGAGGCCGGCGAGTTTCTGCGCTATTGGCGGGCGGCGGCGGCGTGTCACGGCCGCGGTGCCGGCCACACCGAGGTGATGTTCAAGCGCCTCAGCGTGGGCGGCGGCGCGCGCGGCCAGGCCGACGCAGATCGCCTGTACGACGCCACCGTGGCCCGGTTCGCGATTCACCGCGAAGCAACGGAGGACTGGAGCGTGTCGGTGTGGGAAGACCGGCCGTGGCAACACGACGATCGCGGCGCCACGGCGCCCCGTACGGCGTGCCCCGGGCCGTGGTTGACCCCGGTGATCCGGCACGACGGGCGGCTGATGGCGTGCTGCGCCGACCTCCGGGGGACGCTCGACCTGGGGTCGCTCGCGCGCCACTCGTTCCGGGAGCTCTGGGAGGGGGAGCAGGCCACGCGCCTGCGCCTCGCGCACCTCGCAGGCCAATTCGACGGCGCGTGCGCGACGTGTGGCGGCATCAACTGGTACGTCCTGTCGGACGCCCACATCGCCGCGACGCGCCGGCGCGCCGCGGAGCTCGGACTGGGCGCGTGAAGACCGCCCGCGATCGCGCCGATCCGGGCGCCGCTCGGGGCGGGCTCTCGCACGGCGGGCCGTGGTGCTGTACAGTCTGCCTCCCTCCTGCCTCGGGGGCCCGACGCCCGTGTTCCTGATCGCCATCCATCTCGCGCGCGCGGCCGACGGAGCGTCCATCGACGCCGAGCTCGTGCGTCCGACCTTCGCGGCCGCTTCGATCCCCGGCTTCGACGCGCCGCGCGTCGTGAAGGGCGGCGTCGTGCGCGCCGGCCTGCTCACCCAGTTCGAGCGCGATCCGCTCGTCCGGTACGAGTTCGACGAGCGCGTGGGCGCCGTCGTTCGCGACCGGCTGAACACGGTCCTGGGCGTCTCGGTCGACTTCAACTCGTTCCTCGCGGGTCGCCTGACGATCCCCGTCGTCGGGCAGTGGGGCTCCGAGACCGACGCCCTGTCCGGCGACGGCTTCGGCGTCGGGGACATCGGCGCGGGCGTCCGCGTCGAGGTGCTCGAGTCGGGGCCGATCACCCTCGCCGGCCGCGCGGACTTCGCGTTGCCCACCGGCGCCGCCGGCTCCTGGTACGCCGAAGAGGGCGTGCGGGTGTCTCCGGGCCTCGTCGCCGGCTTCGACGTCGGTCGCCTCGGGCTCCTCGCGGATGTCGGGGTGACCCTGCGGCCGCCCGTCACGACCTCCGACACCCTCGAGGTCGGCACCCAGCTCGCGACCAACCTCGGCGCCACGTTCGAGGTCGCGCCGGACACGGTCGACGCCTACCTCGGCGCGCTCGGACGCTTCGGCTTCGTCGAAGGGGTGGGCGCCGGAGGCTCGGCCCTCGAGCTCCTCGCGGGCGCCCAGGTGCACGCCCTCCCGGTGCTCGACGTGGACGTCGCCGTGGGGCGCGGTCTGTTGCGCGGGTACGGCGGGAGCGCGTTTCGCTTCGTCGCCGCGGCCACGTTCCACGTCGCGCCGAAGGAAGAGGAGAAGGCCGAGCCGGTGCGCCGGTACATCGTGCCCGACCCGCCGGCCGAGGATCTTCTCGACACGACGTCGATCGAGGAGCCGGAGCCCGAGCCCGAGAAGGCGGCGCCGGTCGCGCTCGCCCGCATCGAGCAGACCCAGATCGTCATCCGCGACCCGATCCAGTTCCAGGTGAACACCGAAGCGGTGCTCCCGCAGTCGACGCCCACGCTCGAGTTCGTCGCCCGCCTGATGAACGAGAACCCGGACATCACGCAGCTGATCATCGAAGGGCACTCGAGCGGCGAGGGCGACTACGGCTACAACTACGAGCTGTCGCTCACGCGCGCCCTCGCGGTGTTCCAGGCGCTCGTCGAGGCCGGCGTGCACCCGAGCCGCCTCGCGGTGCGCGGGTGGGGCGAGGTCTCCCCGGCGGTCAGCGGCAGCGGCGACGCCGCGCTCGCGGCGAACCGCCGCGTCATGTTCCACATCGCGCACCGCCTCGCGCCGGGGGAGCCAAACCCGGGCTGGCCGGTCAAGCTGCAGCTCCCGTGGAACGGCGAGGCGCGCACGCTGCCCCCGCCGCCGGCGATCGAGCCTCCGCCGCCGGATCCCGCGCGCCCGCCGCCGAAGCCCAACGACGACAAGTTCAACCCCAACGACTTCGACGAGGACGAACAATGATCGCCCTCCTTCTGTTCGCGATGACCGCTCGCGCCGCCGACTGCGACAGCACGTTGCGTCAGGATCTCAACTGCAACGGCATCGACAACTCGCGCGAACGGGCGGTCGACCTCACGGACGCGCAGTGCCTCGCCAACGTCGACGGGTCGGGCGACCCATACGACACGGCCGACTACTACTTCGACTACTACAGCTACGGGTGCGCGTACGTGCTCGTCGCGTTGGACGAAGATCTCGACGGGTTCTCCGTCGGGACGATGGCGTTCCCGATCGACGATCCGTACCCGGACATCGAGGTCACGCTCAACTGCGACAACTGCCCCGAGGTCGCCAACGACCAGGCCGACGCCGACTGCGACGGCGTGGGCGACGTCTGCGACAACTGCGCCGCCACCGAGAACAACGGGCAGATCGACTCCGACGCCGACACGCTCGGCGACGCCTGCGACAACTGTCCGGCCGTGTCGAACCTCGATCAGGCCGACGAAGACGGCGACCTGATCGGCGACGCGTGCGACATCTGTCTCGGCCTCGCCAACACGCTCCAGCAGGACCGGGACTCCGACCAGGTCGGCGACGAGTGCGACAACTGCGAAGAGACCTCGAACTTCGACCAGACGGACTCCGACGGTGACGGCGAGGGCGACGCGTGCGACGCGTGCCCGTTCGAGGCGATCGACGACGCGGACGCCGACAACGACAACGTGGGCGACGTCTGCGACATCTGCCCGGCGGACTTCGATCCGGACCAGGACGACACCGACGGCGACGGCTGGGGTGACGCCTGCGACACGTGCCCGTCGGTCAACGACCCGTCCAACACCGACAGCGACGGCGACGACGTGGGCGACGCCTGCGACGCCTGCCCGGACGTCAGCGACCCCTTCCAGCCGGACGCGGACTCCGACGGCGTCGGGGACGGCTGCGACGACTGCCCGACCGTGCAGGGCCCGCAGGGTGACTCCGACGGCGACGGCTTCGGCGACATCTGCGACACGTGCCCGGACCAGGCCAATGAGGACCAGGACGCCGACGCCGACGGGGACGGAATCGGCGACGCCTGCGACGGCGGCGCGCTCTTCGGCGGGGGTGGATGCGCGTCGGCCGGGCTGTCCGATGCGGCGCCGGTCGGCCTCGCCTTGGGCATGCTCGCCGCGGCGGTGGCGGGGCGACGCCGCCGCGCCTGAACGTTCGGGCCCGTCAGGTCCCGCGCAGGGTGCCGCGCAGGCGGTCGTACAGCCGCCCGAGGCGGTCGCGCTCGCCGTGGGCGGCCTCGAGCTCCCGCGTCTTCTTCTCGAGGTCGGCGCGGACGATCTCGAGCTCGCGGCGCAGGTGCTCCCCTTCGACCTCCCGGCCGGAGAGCCGGGCGCCGAGCACCTGGACGACCTCGCGCCGCAGGCCAGCGACGTCCGCCACGGCCGCGGTGGCCGACTCCACCGCGCCGCACAGGGCCCGTACCTGGAGGTTCAGCGCGTCGATCTCTTGGCGTTTTACCTCTACTTCGCGCTCCGCGGCCGCGCGCCGCGCGCGCTCGGCGCGCGCGGCGACCTCGGCGGCGCCCAGGGCCCCGCCGGCACGGAGCAGGTTCCAGCTCAGGGCGCGACGCCGAGGGGTCCACGTGACGACCGGTCGCTCGGTGAGCTCCGGAGCGAACCGCGCCGCGAGCGCACGGGCGCCGGCCGCCGCGCCGTCGTCGGCGCCCGCGGCGTCGATCGCGGCCTCCATCGCCTGTTCGAGAGGCAGGTCCGGCCATCCCGCGCCGTGCGCGCGCACGAGGTCGGCGATCGGCGCGTGGGGGTCGAGGATCAACGGGAGCCCCGCCGCCACGGCGTCCATCTGCCGGAACGACACGGCGAGCTCGCGCTCCGGGTTGAACGCGTAGCGGTCGAGCGCGGCGGTGGAGGTCGCCAGGAGCTCGAGCCACTCCGCGCGCGGCAGAAGGGGCAGCGCGCGCGCGCCGTCTTCGGGCGGGAGCCCCACGGTGACGACCTCGCCGCGATCTCCGAGCCACGCGACGGCGCGGCGCACCGTGTCCCGCGCGTCCTGCCAGGGCCAGGGGTGCCCGCCGATCACGAAGCGGGGCGCGTCCGGCGCCCGGCGCGGCGGTGCGCCGGTGGGCGCGGCGAGCGGGACGACGTGGCCGATCGGCCGCGCGAGATCCCACCCGCACGCGCCCAGCAGACCGAGGAAGAACCACCGGTGTCGCTCGTTCGAGAACAGGAGGTCGTCGGCGGCCGCGATCGCCCGCAGGGTGGCCTGCGCCTCGGCGCGCTGCTCTCCCTGAAAGGCCGCCTCGAGCGGGCGCGGCGCGTACAGGTCCACCAACAGAGGGGCCACGCCGGCCAGCGCCGGGGCTTCCTCGCTCGCCACGCAGAGGATCCAGTCCGGACGCGCGGCCTCGGCGAGGCGCCGCAGCTCGCGGGCGGACGCGTAGCCGCCTCGCGCGTCCTGCGCGCGCGCAAGGGGGACGACCTCGTGACCGGCCGCTCGGAGCGCCTCGACGTGCACGGCGGCGCGCAAGGCGCCGCCGGTGGCGGGGGAGCGGAGATCGCCGTGGAGGACCACGAGCACGCGCATGCGCCGAGGGTATCACCGCGCGCCCGCGGAGCTGTCGCGCAGTCCTGCGGAAGCCTCGGC
Source organism: Klebsiella pneumoniae (assembly GCA_945862325.1). GTDB lineage: Bacteria > Myxococcota_A > UBA796 > UBA796 > SXON01 > CAMAXZ01. The sequence continues at coordinate 7,769 of CAMAXZ010000050.1, read as the reverse complement.
GCGGCCTGTTACCCTCTCGTGTGTCCGAGCTGCCGCCGCCACGTCCGCCGCGCCGCCCCCTGGCGAAGCGCCTCGGCGACCTCAGGATGTGGGCCTCGCGCCGATCGGGCCGCTCGTTCGCGCCGCCGGACTGGCTCTCGGTGAACGTGACGCTGCGCTGCAACCTCGCGTGCACGATGTGCACCACCTGCTACGACGCACCGGAGCTCACGACGGGGGAGATCAAGGACCTCGTGGATCAAGCGGCGGAGATGGGCGTCGAGGTCTTCAATCCGCTCGGCGGGGAGCCGTTCGTTCGCAACGACCTCGAAGACATCCTCGCCCACGCCGCGCGCCGCGACCTGTTCACCACCCTCACGACGAACGCCACCCTCATCGGCGCGCCCCGCGCGGCGCGGATCGCGCGCGTGCCGCCGCAGAAGCTCCACATCAACGTGTCGATCGACGGGCTCGGCGAAGATCACGACGTCGTGCGCGGGCGCGGGACGTTCGCCCGCGCCATCGCCGGCTATCGCGCCTTGCGCGCGGCGGACGACGCCGCCGGAAACCCGCTCCGCACCATCCGCGCGAACGTGATCCTCCACCGCAAGAACCTCGATCGTTTCGAGGAGCTCCTGGCGTTCCTCGACGCGGAGGGGTTCAGCGGCGTGCAGGTGTTGAACCTCTTCCGCGACGCGAAGGATCCCACCGTCGGCGGGCTCTGGTTCGACGCGGCGAGCCTTCCGCGCCTCGAGGCCCTCGTCGAGCGGCTCGCGGACGCGAGGCGGGCGGGCCTCCGTCCGGCTGCGCTCCTCACCGCGCGTCCGGACGATCTACGCCTCATTCCTCGATATTACCGCGAGGGACTGGGCCCCCTCGAGGCGCCGTGTTGGGCGGGGTGGAAGGAGCTCTACGTCAACAGCGACGGCACGACGATCATGTGCGACGGGGGTCTCGACTTCCTCGCCGGCCGCTTCGGCGACACGCGCACGCACACCCTGCGCGAGCTCTGGGACAGCGAAGCGCTCCGCGAGCGCCGTCGGGTCGTGAAGGCGTGCCGGACGCCGTGCATCCAGAACTGCTACCTGCGGCGCGAGAGCGATGCGCTCGCGCCGATCGCCCAGGAGCTCGTCGCCGAGGCCGTCGCTCCGCTCCGCGCGGCGGTCGCGCGCCTGCGCGCTCGCCCGCTTCGGCGCCTCGATGGGGTGCTCACGCTCGAGGGCTCCGACGTGCCCAGCGGCGATCATCCACGGCGCAGCGCATTTTTTCGCCGCGACGACGCCGCGGCCACCGCCGTGCTCGCCGACCCGGGCGCCCTCCGGGACCTCGTCGTCGAGGGGAGACTCGACTTCGGGCGCGGGTTCTTCGGTGTGCCGCTCGCGCGGCGCGTCCGCGACGCGCTCGACGCCGCGGGCCTCCGCTTCTCGCGGATCGACCTGGGCTGGCGGGGCGATCCGCTGTGGCACCCCGAGCTCGGCGCCCTGCTCGAGGTCCTGCGTCCGCTCGGTCCGGTCGGCCTGCGTACGTCGCGGGCGCTGCTCCGCGCCGACGCCCGCGGGCTCTTCGGACCGCTCGGCGAGCGCCTCGACGCCGTCGAGGTCTGGGTCGACGACGCCCCGGACGACTGGGTGCGTCGGGGCTGGGCCCGGGAGGGCCGTCCGGAGCGCGGGAGCGTGGCGCCGGTGGTCAGCTGGGACGCCCGCCTGATGGCGAACATCGAGGACGAACGCCAGTCGGACGTCGTCGGGAACCTGTGGGAGGAGGACGGCGCGCTCGTGCTCGCCCGGCTCGAAGGCCGCTACGCGGGCGCGGCGACCACGTCGTCGACGCTGTAGAGGCCGGGCGCGCGCCCCACCATCCACCGCGCGCACACGAGCGCCCCGCGGGCGAAGATCGCGCGATCCGTGGCCACGTGCCCGAGCGTGACGCGCTCGCCATTGCCGAACAGGTACACCGTGTGCTCGCCCACGACGTCGCCGCCGCGCACGGCGTGGGCCCCGACCGCGTCGGCGACACGCGGCCCGTCATGGCCGTTCCGCGCCGGGCCGCGCCCGGCCGCCGCGGCGAGGCGCAGGGCGGTGCCGCTCGGGGCGTCGCGCTTTCCGCGGTGGTGGATCTCCACGATCTCGAGGTCCCACCCGGGGAGGCGCGCGGCGACGTCGCGCACGGCATGGGCGAGCGCCGCGACGCCGAGCGAGAAGTTGGCGCTGTGAAGGAGGGCGCGATCGGCGCGGATCGGCGGCGGGGCCCCGGTCGTCCCTGACACGACCGGCGCCGTGGCGCGATCGAGCAGGCGCGCGAGCGCCTCGGGCGCGGAGAAGTCGACGATCACGTCGCAGTCGAGGTCATCGGGCAGCGCCCGCCCCGCGGCCCAGGCGAGCGCGAGGTCGGGGGCCCCGGCGATCTCGGCGCAGACGAGCTGCCCCATGCGGCCGGTCGCCCCGTGAACGCCGACGCGGAGGATCAGGAGAGCCCCTGGAGCAGCCCCAACGGCGGAGGGGAGCCGGCCACGAGCGGCAGGCGGCACTCGGCGCCGCACAGGCCCATCGCCGCGAGCGCCGCCTTGACCGGGATCGGGTTGGTCGTGGAGAACAGCCACTCGATCAACGGGTACAGCCGCCGATGGCGGGCCGCCGCGAGCGCGGTGTCGCCGGCGCGCCACGCGTCGAACACCGCGACCGTGTCGCGCGGGCACACGTTCGAGAGCACGGAGATGACGCCCGCGCCGCCCACCGACAGCAAGGGCAGCCAGGTGAAGTCGTCGCCCGACAGCACGGCGGTGTCGGAGGCGCCGAGGAGCTCCTGGCCGTAGGTGACGTCGCCCGTGGCTTCTTTGCAGGCGACGACGCCCGGGATCGCGCACAGCTCGGCGAGCAGGGAGGACGGCAGCCGCTGCGCGGTGCGCCCGGGCACGTGGTACACGATGAGCGGAAGGCCCGTGTTCGCCGCGGCGCGCACATGGGCGCGCAGGCCCTCGGGCGGCGGCTTGTTGTAGTAGGGCAGCACCAGCAGCCCGGCGTGCGCGCCGCCGGCGGCGGCACGGGCGCAGTTCTCGACGGTGCTCCGCGTGTCGTTCGTGCCGACGCCCATGGTGACGACGGTGTCGGAGCCGTCGCAGGCGCGCAAGGCGGCGTCGAGCAGCGCCGCGCGCTCGTCCGCGTCGAGCGTCGGGCTCTCGCCCGTGGTGCCCGCGACCACGACGCCGTGCGCGCCGCCGTCGACCTGGCGGCGCACCAGGCGCGCGAAGGCCGAACGATCGACCGCGTCGCCCGCGAACGGGGTGACGAGCGCGGTGTGGACCCCCTCCCAACGGCGCGGCATGGCTCAGAACTCCGCGATCGCGAGGACGCGGGCGCCGAACACCGCGCGGTCGAAGCCGCCGCCGAGGTCGGGGTCGGCGTACTCCGAGTAGTAGCGGCCGGGGATGAGGACGCCCGCCGTGCCCGCGACGCGCAGGTGGGGGAAGGGGCGGTACGACACGTCGAGGTCGATCTCGTGGCCCAGGCCGGTCCGACCGTCGGTGGCGGCGGGGCCCGCGGCGAGGCCGGCCGTGACGTAGGTGGCGGTGAGCTCGAGGTCCTTGCGGGGCCGGAAGGTGAACGACGGCTTCACGTAGAGCGCGTTGGACACGCCGTCCGCCGTCAGGGCGGCCTCCGTGGTGCGCCCTTCGTTCGTGTCGTTCTGCACCGTGGTGGCGAGCGTCGGCAGGGGCTCTTCGAAGAGGAGGAGCGCCACGTTGTAGTCGCGGTCGAAGGAGAAGGTGCTGATGTCGGCGTCGGTGGGGTCGGTGTCGCCGGTGGCGATCCCGCCTTCGATGCCGACCACGAAGCGCTCGGCGTCGTACGCGCCGTCGAGCATCGCGCCGAACGCCATGACGCTCACGTCGTTGGCGCCGGTGTCGAGGTCGCCGGCGCCGAACGTGGCGACCACCTCGGTCTCGAGCCGCAGGGGGCCGATCTCGGCGAGGCCCCACAGATCGCCCGTGTACGCCAGCCAGTCGTTGGAGCCCTGGTACCGGAGGTTGTTGAGGAGCCCGAGGCCGGCGGTCTCGCTGCGGAAGCCGACCGCCGCGGAGATGGCCGCCATGTCGTCGGCGGGGGTGTCGACGCCGTCGGCGACGAACCCCTCGTGGTGGAGGTCGAACGCCGCCAACACGAACGCCGGCCCAAAGCGCCCGGTCCACGCGAAGCGGTCGGCCGTGTCGCCGAACTCCGACAGGACGTCGTCGCCCGGGTTCCAGAGCAGGCCCGCGCCCCAGTCCATCGGCATCCGGCCGACCGCGAAGCGCCCGGCCGGCGTGTAGGCCTCGGCCCAGGCGCGGCGGGCGGAGATGCTGGCGGCGGACGTGGCGACGCCGTCGGCCTCGGCGAGCGCGATGCTCGCCCCGGTGAGGGGATCGTCCCAGGTGTTGGCCGCGTCCCCCCAGCGCGTGTAGGCGAGCACCCCGAGGTCCGCGTGGATCTCCACGTTCTCGGACAGCGTGAACGTCGGCGCGAGCCGCAGGCGGTGGTCGAACGAAGACGCCGACCCTTCGGCCTGTCCGTTGGAGTTCGACATCGACAGCGAGTCGAAGAGCCGGAGTCGGCCCCGGTAGAAGCCCTCCCAGGTGACCTCCGCCCCGGCGGCGTGTGGGGTGAGGGCGAGGGCGGCGAGGAGCAGGGACACGGACACTCCGGTCACCGGACGGCGGCGTCCGGGAAGCGGGAACGGGTAGCACGCACCCCCGGACCGAGCAACGCGCCGGGGGACCGCCTTGACAACGCGTCACCCCCGGAGAACCTTGACGCGTGCTCGAGCTCTTCAAACGGATGTGGGCCGGATGGAACGTCTTCGCGCGCGCCCTCATGCGCGCGCAGAGCTTCGTCCTGATGCTCGTGACCTGGGTGGTCGGCATCGGGCCGGTCGCGATCGCGCTTCGCCTGATGCGCCGGGACATGCTCGATCGTGCGCCACCGGACGGGAAGGCCCGCACCCATTGGATCGCGCGGGACGGTAAGCCGCTCGACATGCAGTCGGCCGCGCGTCGGTTCTGAGCCTCGGTCGCCCGCCCGCGCTCGTTACGTTGGTCGCGCATCGGAGAGGCATCATGGCGTTCGAACTTCCCGCGCTCCCCTACGACAAGACCGCCCTCGCGCCGCACATGTCGGCGGAGACCTTCGACTACCACCACGGCAAGCACCACAAGGCGTACGTCGACAACCTCAACAACCTCGTCAAGGACAAGCCCGAAGCGGCGCTGTCCCTCGAGCAGATCATCCGTGCGTCCGCGAACGACGCCGCGAAGGCCGGCCTGTTCAACAACGCCGCCCAGGTGTGGAACCACACGTTCTTCTGGTCGTGCATGACGCCGAACGGCGGCGGCGCGCCCACCGGCGCCCTCGCGGCACGGATCGACCAGGACTTCGGCTCGTTCGACGCGTTCAAGGAGCAGTTCACCCAGGCCGCGCTCACGCAGTTCGGCAGCGGTTGGGCCTGGCTCGTGTGGCAGGACGGCAAGCTCGCCATCGTGAAGACCGCCAACGCGGGCACCCCCATGACCGCCGGCGCCGTCGCGCTCCTGACCGTGGACGTGTGGGAACACGCCTACTACGTCGACTATCGCAACGCGCGCGCCGGGTTCGTCAAGGCGTTCCTGGACCACCTCGTGAACTGGGCGTTCGTCGCTCAGAACTTCGCGTCCGTCGCGCGCTGAACGCGCGGTGAGCTTCGGAGGCGTCGGGGGCGACCCCGGCGCCTTCGTGCGTTTTCAGCTCGTCCGGCGCCGGTGGGGCTGGCTCAGAGCGCGTAGATCCAGGGGAGGACCGGCGACGCCTCGACGAACACGATGAACGCCACCATCCCGAGCAGGACGACGACGATGGGGGTCATCCACCACATCTTCTCGTGGACGATGAAGTCCCAGAACTCGGCGATGAGCGACTTCGGAGCGTCGGGCAGCTGCGGCGCGTCGGACATGGTCGCATCGTAGCATGCCGCGCGGCGCACGATCGCGCGCTGCGGCGAGGCTGCGGGGCTGCGGTCGGGCTATGGACAACCTGTGGGCAGGTTGCGGACCGCTGAAGGAAAGTGAAGGGCGCGCGTGGACAACACGCCGTGGACACGATTGCGGATTGTTTCGATCAGCCGGTCACCGCGACGAGGCGCAGGCTCGAGAGGAGCCCGAGCAGCGCGAGGCTCGCGACGACGTGGCGCTGCCATGGGCGGGGCATCGCCGCGGCGGTCGTGGCGGCGGCGATGGCCGCGAGGTGGACGAGCGGCAGGAAGTAGTGCGACGGGTGGTGGTCGATCGTGCAGAGGAGGAGGGAGTAGAGCAACGCCGCGCCGAGCGCCACGCGCGTTCCCGGCGGCCATCGCAGCGCCGCCAGGAGCGGCGCGCCGCCCGCGTATCCGAGCCAGGCAAGGTAGAACGCCGGGATCCTCGGCAACAACGCCTCGGGCGAAGCGTCGCCGTGCCAGTGCTCGGGGCCCGTCTCCCAGGCCAGGGTCTCCAGCCAGCCGCCGAGCGCGCCCGTCATCGCGCCCGCCAGTCCGAACGCCGCCGCCGCGGCGAACACCAGCGCCATGGCGTGGGCCGTGCGGCGTCGGTCGCCCGCGAGGAGCCCGACGACCACGACGACGCCGGTGCCGGGGTAGCGCGCGAGCTGGGCGAGCAGGCCCGACAGCGCGAAGCCCGGCCCGGGCACGCCGGCGAAGGCCATCGATGCCACGATCCCGGCCGCGTACGCCGAGTCGGGCATTCCCGCGCTCCCCGGCTCGATCACCAGGCGCGCGTGCGCGGCGCAGGCCGCCGCCGGGAGCAGCCAGGCGACTCCCGGCGCGACCGGCGCCCACCGCCGCAGCGCGGCGACGCCCGCCACGCCCGTCGCGGCGATGAGGAGCAGCGCGAGGACGTTCTGGGTCGGGAGGTCCCCCGCGGTGACGCGCAGGACGGGGGCCGCGAGGTACACGCCGAGCGGGGGTTGCACGTCGGTGACCCACCGAGCCGCGCCGAGCTCGCGCGCCCACTGCACCTGCTCGACGATGTTCAAGAGCTGGTAGTAGTGGGCGTACCGAAGATAGCCCCGCCCGTGCAGCTCCCACAGCGCGGTCGGCGAGCGGATGAGCCACACGACGGCGGTCGCGGGCGGCTCGACCGTGGCGTGCGCCCCGAGGCGCGTCGCGTGCACGCCGCGCTCGAGGTAGCGCGCGACCGGTCCCTCCGCGGGGTCGACCGTCGGCGCGGCGCGCACGACCACGGGCGAGCCGTTGACGTAGAAGCGTTCTCCGACCGGTGCTTGCACGAGCAGCCACGCCCCCGGAGCGTGGACGTGCACGGTCGCGCCGCTCCCCACGAGGCGCTCGCCCCCCTCCACGACCGTCTCGACGCGCGCGCCTTCGACGCTCACCCCCGCGGCCGGCGTCCACGCCTCGTCGGCGCCCTCGGCCCACCAATGGTCTTCCAGGGGGACCGCGATCACCCGACGCGCGTCGACCGCGGCGAACGCCGTCGCCAGGCCGACGCCCACGAGCCCGAGCCGCACGCCGGGCGACGACGGCGCGACGGCGCGCGCGGGGACCCGTGAGGCGACGAGGGCGCACAGGCAGGCCCATCCGAGCACCAGGGCCGCCGCGAGCGCGGGCGGGCGGTCGGCGGTGGCGACCGTGACGGGGGCGACGAGCGCGGCGGACAGCGGCACGGCCAGCAACGCGCGCGCGAGCGGGTCCACCGTCGCGGCGCGCGCCGCGAACCCGCCCGGCAGGACGAGCACCGCCACGGTGGTCGCCGCCGCGGTGAGCAGCTCGGGGGCGTG
>CAMAXZ010000049.1 GCA_945862325.1 Klebsiella pneumoniae | reverse complement strand
GCGCCCACACGGCCCCCTACGACGCCGACGCGCGCGTGCGCCCGGACGGCGGCCGCCCGGACGCCGGCCGCGACGCCCGTCCCACCACGGTCACCCGCTCGGTCCGCACCGGCGACGGCGCGCGCGCGGATGCCCGCATGCCGGAGGGGCGCCGGCCCGATCGCGCGGTCGCGCCCGCCAACTACCGAGGCTCGCGGCGCGACTCCGACCACGGCCGCGCCGGCAGCGTTCCGCCCCCCCGCGGCCGGGACGGCCGGGACGGCCGCCCGCCCGAGCGCGCCCTGAGCCCCCAGGAGCGCGCCCGCGCGCGTGACGTCGTCGCCGCGCACCGCCACGCCGCGTGGGCCCGGGACTCCCGGGCGCGTCACCACGCCGCGTGGGCCGCCCGCCACCGCCCCTACCGTTGGTATCAGCCCCGCGGCTGGTTCCGGCCCTGGCACCCCGGCTATCGCCCGGTCTGGTACCACGGCGTGTTCGTCTACGGCCCGCCGCCGTGGCATCACCACGACCACGTCGTCGTCGTGCACGACGGCGACGGCGGCGGCGGCGGGAGCCGCAGCGGCGGCGGTGGCCGTGCGGCCGAGCCGAAGCGCGCCGTCGACCGCAAGGGATCCCTCGCCATCGGCCTCCGCGGCGGCAGCTACCTCGGCGCCTACGACCTCGGCGAGCCCTTCGGCGACGCCGGGCTCGGCCTCGCGCTCCGGTACCGGCCCGTCGAGGCCGTAGGCCTCGAGCTCTCCTGGCAGCACCACGACCAGACCTGGGACGAAGGCAGCGAGCGCGTGCACGAGCCGGTCCAGGCCAGCGTGCAGCTCTTCGCGGCCCCGTGGACCAAGGTGAACCCCTACGTCCTCACGGGCGTCACGTTCACCGGGCGGTCGATCGACGACAAGATCGGCCCGTACCAGGCGGAGACCGACAAGACCGTATGGGGCCCCCACCTGGGCGTCGGCATGGAGTTCGGCCTGGCCAAGAAGGCGTCGATCAACTTCGACGTCCGCTGGATCGGCTACCTGAACAGCCCCGCCGACGACCTGACGCGGCCGGGTGCGGCCACGGCGAACATGGGGTTGAACTTCTACTTCTGAAGGGGCCGGCTCAGAGCCCGGTCGTCCCCTGCAGCCACACGTCCGCGTCGGGTTCCGACACGTGGACGTTGCCGACGCCGGCGCAGTAGACCTTCTCCTCCGACAGCTCGGGGTCGAGGTGAGAGGTGTCCGCGGTGCGGACACAGTCGGTCCAGGTCGTCTCGCCCACTTCGATCGTACCGCCGATCTCCAGGATCTCCCCCACGTCCTCGGCGACCCCCTCGTGGTATTCCTGGAAGTAGGGCTGCCCGTCCACGACGGGCTCGCCGGGCATCAAGACGCCCGGCAAGGCGCCGTCGACGCCCCACTCCCACGCGCCGGCGTGCACCGCGCACTCTCCGGCCTCGAACTCGCAGGTGTCCTCGCCGAGGTACCAGACGTTCCCGGCGGTGTCTTGGGCGTACCAGTCCCACGTCTCCTCGACCACGACGTCGTCGAGGGCGACCACGTCGTACACGACCGTGGCGGTGACCCCGTTGACCTCCCGCGTCTCGGCGAGCACCTCGACGTGGATCGTCTCCAGGCCGTCGGGGGTCTCGGCGCTGTAGTCCCAGGTCGCGCCGACCGGGAGGGGGAACCAGGCGTTGTCGACGCCGTCGACCCAGGTGGCGCTCGTGACGTCCCGAAGGAGGATGCCGTCGATGAGGCGGTCCCCGTCCGCCGCCTCCGGGGTGCAGGCGACGAAGGACAGGGCGAGCAGACAGGCGAACGTGCGCATCGGAGACTCCGTGTGGCGGCAACATCGCGCGCCCGGCTGAACCGCCGCTGAAGCCGACTTCAGTCAGCCACATCCGCGCTTCAGCCAGGGTTCAGGCGCGCGTGAGATGGTACGGTCGCCTTCTGGAGTTCCCCATGCTCGCGCTCCTCCTCTCCCTCGTACCCCTCGTGTTCGCGTCCACCGACGAGTGCGCGGCCCTCTGCGCCGCGCTCGACGCCGCCGAAGAGACGTGCGAAGCCGCCTACGGCGACGAAGACCGCACCTGCGCCGCCATCGGCGGCCTCGAAGAGACGTGCGACCCCGAAGACGGCGGCACGACCGACACCTGCCCCACCCTCTGCGCCGACGCCGACGCCCTCGACGACGCGTGCGACGCGCGCCTCGGCGAAGCCGACCCCGTGTGCCAGGCGCTCGACGCCATCGCGGAGGACTGCGAAGACGGGTCCTTCGACGGCTCGGCCGACGACGACGACGACGACGACGACGACGACGGCGACGACGGCGACGACGACGACGGCGACGACGACGACGACGGCGACGACGACGACGACGGCACGGCGGCGCCGACCCCTGCGCCCGCGGACGGCGCCGCGGGCTGCGACACCTCGGCGGCCGGGGCCAGCCTGATCGCCAGCGTGCTCGCCGCGCTCGGGCTGCGCCGCCGTCCCTGACGCGCGCGCTCGTTCAGGCGTCCGTGGGCAGCCGCACGCTGACCGTCGTCCCCGCCCCGGGGGTGCTGCGAAGCTCGACGGAGCCGCCGTGCCGCGTCGCGACGGCCCGCACGATGGACAATCCGAGGCCCGCCCCGCCCTCCGCGCGGGACCGGGCCGGGTCCACCCGGTAGAACCGCTCGAACACCCGACCGAGGTGCTCCGGCGCGATGCCCTCGCCGGTGTCCTCGACGTCGATGCGCCAGGCCGCCGGCTCCGCGACGACGCCGACGCGCACGACGCCCGAGGCCGTGTGGCGGAGGGCGTTGGCCACGAGGTTGTCGACGAGGAGGCCCAAGAGGCGAGCGTCGCCACGGGCGTCCGCCCGCGCCGGCGCGTCGACCAACAGCGCGACCCCCGCCCGAGGCGCCGCGCGCCCGCAGGCGCCGCGGACCACTTCGACGAGGTCACACGGCGCGCCGTCCAGGCGCTCATCCCCCCGCGCGAGCACGAGCAGCCCCTCGAGCACGTCCTGCATCCGCACGCTCGCGGCCAGGACGTGCGCGAGGGCCGCTCGGTAGACCTCGACCGTGCGGTCGTTGCGCAGGGCGACCTCGGCCTGGGTGCGCACCACCGCGAGGGGGGTACGGAGCTCGTGCGCCGCGTCCGCGGTGAAGGCGGCCTGCCGCGCCCAGGCGTCCTCCAGGCGCCGGAACTCTGCCCCGCTCACGATGCGCGTCGACAGGACGTGCGCCGCCGCCGCCGCCGCGCCACAGATGACCGCGGCGAGCCCGGCCAACTCCAACAAAAGCAGGTTCAAGGCTTCGTACACCGGTGTCGCGTCCTGCGAGACGCGGACGTCGACCGACCGCGCCGGCGCGCCCTCGGTCTCCACCTCGAAGCGACCGGCCCAGGTGCGGTCGACCAGCGCCCCGGCATGGGTGAGCACTCGTCCGTCGGCGGACACCTCGTAGCCGTCGAGCGGCGCCACGACGTGCTCCGGCGGGTCCTCGACCTCCCAGCCTCCGTCGAACTCGACCATGTTCGCGACCGCGGCGGCACGCCCGGCGAGCGCCGCGTCGAGGTCGGCGAGGCGCTCCGCGCGCACGACGGATCCGACCAGCAAGGACGACGCCACCGACGCGCCCAGGGTGGGTACGACGATCGCGAGCACGATCTGGCGTCGCAGCGTCAGAGGTCCGCCCAGGCGTAGCCGACGCCCCGCACGGTGCGGATGACCTCCGGAGCGAGCTTGCGGCGCAGATGGCTGAGGTGGACCTCGATGACGTTGTCCTCGGGCTCGTCGTCCCACGCCGCGCGCGCGAGCTGCGCCTTGGACAATACGCGGCCCCGCCGCCGCGCCAGGGCTTCGACGAGCAGGAACTCCTTCGCGGTCAACGCCACCTCGCGCCCTCCCCACCACGCGCGGTGCGCCGCCGGGTCGAGCTCGAGCGACCCCAGGGTGAACCGCCCGGTGGCCCCGCCGGACGTGCGACGCAGCAACGCGCGGACTCGGGCCGCCAGCTCGTCGAACGCGAAGGGCTTGGTGACGTAGTCGTCGGCGCCGGCGTCCAGCCCCGACACGACGTCCCGTGGCGCGTCCCGCGCCGTCAACATCAGGATGGGCACGAGCGATCCGTCTACGCGCAGGCGGCGACAGATGTCGTCGCCGGAGAAGCGCGGCAGCATGCGATCGACGATGAGGAGGTCGTACGTGCGCTCCGACGCGGCGAAGAGGCCCTCCTGGCCGTCGTGCTCGACCTGCACGACGTGCCCTTCGTCACGAAGGCCGAGCGCCAGCGCCTCGGCCAACGCCGCTTCGTCCTCCACGAGCAGGATGCGCGCCATCCGAGCGTCTATGTCGCCGGGCTGAACGCGGGCTGAAGGCGGCGCGCGGCGCAACCGACATCACGCCCGCCGCAGCCCCTGCAACATCCCCTCCCAGTGCGCGAAGTCGGGGACGTCGAGCTCCGGGTCCTTGCCGGTGTCGTCCCAACGGCGAACGCGCACGGCCGCGGCGAAGCCAGGGAGCGCCTCGAACACGGCTTGTTCCTCCACGGACATCGGCCCGCCCTGCACGTGCAGGCTGCGGACGGAGGAGGGGCTGAGTCCCGCGAGATAATCGGCGTCCACCGCGACGAGGTACCGCTTGGCCGCCACGTGCCAGCGCACGGGCTCGGTGACCTCCGGACCGAACCAACGGGCGAGGTACCGGGCGCCGACCTCCTCGTGCTTCCAGTCCTTCGTCAGCGGCGCGTCGATCGGGAACAGGTCGCCCACGAGGAGGTGCCCGACGTCGTGGAGCAGGGCCGCGGCGACCTCCGCATCGGCGGCGCCGTCGCGGCGGGCGAGCGCGGCGCACTGGAGCCCATGTTGAAGCTCCGTGATCGCCTCATCGTAGAGCTGCGCCGCCTGAGGGCTCTCGAAGCGCGCGAACAGCTCCTCGATGGGGCGGGCGCGCGGCGCGGGCCTCGCTTCGGTGTGCCGCCCCAGGAAGTCATCGTTGACGCTGATGCGCGCGCGCGCGCCGTCGAACGCGGCGCCCTCCGCGGCGAACTCCGCCTCTTTGTCCGCGTAGTACCGCGCCCGCCAGTCGCCCTTGGAGAGGGCGTTGTACGTCAGGTAGAAGGCGCGGCGCGGCCGGTCCGTGCGATTGGGGCCGGAGCGGTGCGGCGCGTAGCTGTCGAAGAGCACGACGTCTCCCGGCTGCGCCTCGATGGGGCGCCATTCGAGCCGCGCCACCACCTCGGGCGCGATGCAGCCGCGCACGCCCGGCAGGGTGCCCTCGGTGTGCCCCGGCGCGAAGTCGAGGCAGCCGCTCTGCACCGTCATGGGATCGAGCGGCACCATGACCGAGATGTGGTGGTCGACGAAGCGGTAGGCGGTCGCGTCCTGGTGCGGGGCGAAGCCCGCGCCACCCGCCTGCTTGTAGTTGATCTTCTCCTTGTAGAGCACCGCCGGCTCGCCGAAGAGCGCGCCGACCCACTCGACGATCGACCCGCCACACACGAAGCCGCCCAGCCCCGGGTGCCACTCCGCGAACTTCTCACTGCGCGCGAGCCGGGGGCCCGCGTCGGTGTGCTCGAAGTGGTGGAGGCCGAGCCCGCCCAGCTCCGCCTGCTCCTCCAGCTCGTCGACCCATGCCCCGAGGCGATCGAGCGCCGTGGCGTCGAGCGCGCCGCGCAGCACGAGGAAACCGTCGCGAGAGAAGGAGGCGAGCTCCTCCGGGGTGACCACACGAATCGACACGTGAACTCCCGGCGCGCGCGCGCCATATCCCGACCCGCGCGCCCCGCGATAGGGACCGAGCGATGTCGTCGCTCCTCGCCCCCGCGTCGCTCGGCGACGCGCTCGACCGCCTGACCATCCTGGCGATCAAGCTCGACAAGATCCCCGAACCGCGTCGAGCGCACGTGGCCGCCGAGCACGCGGCCCTGCGCGCCGCGTGGTTCGGCGCGGGCCTGGGCGACCCCACGTCGGCCCTCGAGTACCCCGCGCTGATCGAGGTCAACCGCGCGCTGTGGGACGTGGAGGACCGCCTCAGGGCCAGGGAGGCCTCTGGCGACTTCGGTGCAGGGTTCGTGGACGACGCGCGCGCGGTGTACCGCCTGAACGATGCCCGCGCCGCGATCAAGCGAACCGTCAACGATCGGCTCGGATCCTCCCTCCGCGAAGAGAAGCTGCACCCTGCGTACGCGTCGCCGCCGCCCGCCGCGCCCGGCGACGCGCCGCCCCTCACGCACCTCGACGCCGCCGGAAACGCCCGGATGGTGGAGGTCGGCGACAAGGCGGTCACACGCCGCAGCGCCACCGCCGAAGCATGGGTGCGCATGGGGCCGGACACCCTGGCGCGACTGCGGCGCGGCGACGTCCCAAAGGGGAACGTGCTCCTCGTTGCGCAGATCGCGGGCATCCAAGCCGCCAAGCGCACCTGGGAGCTCGTCCCGCTCTGCCACCTCCTGCCGCTCGACGGCGTGGACGTGACGCTCGACGTGCACGACCGCGGCGTTCACATCCGCGCCACGGCCCGCGTGACCGCGCGCACCGGCGTCGAGATGGAGGCCCTCACCGCGGTCAGCGTGGCCGCCCTCACCGTGTACGACATGCTGAAGGCCGTCGAGCGCGGCATGACGATCGACGGCGTACGATTGCTCGAGAAGTCGGGCGGAAGGAGCGGGTCATGGCGTTCACCGGATTGATCGTCTTCTTCCTCGCGTGCGCCCGGGAGGAGAAGACCGAGGCCGAGGCCTGCACGGCGTGCGGGGGCGCGTGCGATGGCGCCTACACGGCCACGGTGTCGCGCACGCATGTGGCGGGCGAGGTCGACTACTCGCGATCGCCGCCAGCGACAGGCGACCACAACCCGTGTTGGGCGCCGTGGGGGGCGCACGACGTCGAGGTGGCACCGGAGAACTGGGTGCACAACCTCGAGCACGGCGGGCTCGTGGTGCTCTGGCGCCCCGACGCGGACCCGGCGGGCGTCTCGACCCTGCGCGACTGGGTGTCCACGCTGCCCGTGGGCCGCGCCCTCGCGACCGTGTACACCGGCACGATGGAGCGCCCGTTCGCCGGCGTCGTATGGGAGCACAGCGTCGTGATGGACTGCGCGGACACCGAAGCGCTCGGTGCGCTTCAGGCGAAGTGGGCGGGGAACGCCCCGGAAGATTTGATCAGCGAGCCGCCGTCGGCCTGCGGGGACACCGCCGCCGACAGCGGCACCATGACGGGGGAGTGACCATGCCCGAGAAGATCCTCAAGCTGACAGACACCTTCTGGAACATCCGCGGGTCGTTTCGTATCGGCGGGCTGCTCGACATCGGGACACAGTGCTCGCTCGTGCGTCTCCGAGCCGGCGGGTACGTCCTGCTGGACAGCTACACCCTGAGCGAAGCGACCTTGGACGAGGTTCGTGGCGTGACCGACGGCGGACGCGACGTGACCGCCATCCTCAACCTCCACCCGTTCCATACCTTGCACGTCCGCAAGGCCCACGCCCAGTTCCCGAACGCGAGGCTGTACGGCACGAGCCGCCACCGGCGCGTCGCCCCCGAGCTGCCGTGGGCCCCCGAGCTCACCGAGGACGAGTCGTTCCACGCGTTGTATGCGGATGACTTCGACTTCTCCGTCCCGCGCGGGGTCGCGTTCGTACCGTCCAACGAAAACCTGCACTTCTCGTCGGTGCTGGCGTTCCATCGCGAGAGTCGGACGCTGCACGTGGACGACACCCTCAATTGGGCGCCGTTCCCGTTCGGCGGGGTCGGGCTTCACCCCACGCTCTCGTACGTGCTCGACCCACGGCCGGGCGCGGCGGCGGAGCTGCGGGCCTGGGGCGAGGGGCTGGCGGCCCGGTGCGCCGACGTGGACCACCTCTGCACGGCGCACTTCGGCGCCGCCCCGGCGCTCGACGGGTCGCTCGGGGCGAAGGTCGGCGCCGCCCTCCGCGGGGTCGAGCGCACGCTGGCGGCGCACGCGAAGAAGTACGGCTGAGGCCCCCTCAGAGCGACTCTTCGCGCAGGCCTCCGCCGATCGCCTCGATCGTCGGGGTCTCGCCGTAGGAGCGCGGCGGCGGCGCCGCGCGCGCCGTGAGAACGAGCGCGCCGAGCGGCGTCGGCACCTCGGCGCGGAGCAGCACCGACTCGGCGTCCAGGTCGAACGTCGCGGCGCCCGCCGCGCCGCGCACCACGTACCGGGTCACCCGCACCTTCTCCGGGCCCACGGAGATCACCGCGTCCACCCCGGCCTCCACGGTGCCGGACAGGACGTCGCCGGTCTCGACGACGACGAGCGCGAGCGGTCCGGGCGTGGCCAACACGCGCGCCGTCGTGGGGTCGTGCAGCGCGAGCGTCGACGTGTACGCGTCCACCCCCCGCTCGGAACCACCTTCCACGAGGATCTTCCAACGTCCTCCGCGCTCCTCGCGGGCTTGCAGCCGGACCGCGGCGTCGCCCATCTCGGTGAACGAGCTCAAGCTGCCGAGGCCCCCGCACACCGCGGTGGCGCGCTGCCCCCACACGCCGGCGGGCGCGCTGACCTTCGTGAGGGACTCGACGAAGCGACGAGGCCCGCGCTCGCGGACGGTGACCTCGCGCGCGCCCACGCGGGCGCCGCCGAGGGACACCTCGTAGCTGACCGACCACACCTGCGCCTCGACCACGGCCGGCACGTCCGCGCGGGCCGCGAAGGTGGCGATCGTCGCGAGACCGAGGGTGAGGAGGACCCAACGCATGTCACGAGCTCCGCGGAGTCGGTATTCCGATCCGCACGGCCGCGCCGCGATCGGCCCCGTCGGGGGCCCCGGGCCGGTTACCCCCCGCGCCATGGGACGAACCGCGCCGCGGCCGACGCGCGAGCAGCTCCGGGACACGCTGCGCCTCCGCATGCAAGGCGAGCGCGGGCGGGCGTTCCCTTCGCGGCGGGGGCGTCGCGTCGCGATGGTGTACCCGTCGCCGTACCGCGCGGGCATGAGCTCGCTCGGCTTCCAATGGATCGCGTCCATCCTGGCAGACGAAGGGTTCGGCGTCGAACGTGCGTTCCTACCCGACGATGTCGACGCGTGGCGCGCCGCTCGCCTGCCTCTGGTCACCCTGGAGTCCGGGACGCCGATCGCCGAGTTCCCGGTGCTCGCGTTTTCGGTGGCCTACGAGCTGGAGCTCGCGGGGATGATCCAGGTGTTGGATCTCGCCGGGGTGCCGCCCCTGCGCGCCGACCGCGGCGCGCGTCACCCCGCGGTGTTGTGCGGGGGGCCCCTCACCTTCTCCAACCCGCTCCCGCTCGCCCCCTTCGCGGACGCGATCCTGCTCGGTGAGGCGGAGGACACCGTCGTGCCGGCGCTCGACGGCTTCTTCGCCCGGGGTGACCTCGATCATGTGGCGGACCTGCCCGGCGGTTGGACCCCCGCCCTCGGCGACACCCTCCCCGCGGTCGCCAAGGCCGACGACGCCCGACTCCCCGCACGCTCGCGCCTCTGGACGCCCGAGGCCGAGCTCCACGACATGTTCCTGATCGAGGGGGAACGCGGGTGTCACCGCGCGTGCACCTTCTGCGTCATGCGTCGGAGCACCAACGGCGGCATGCGCCTGGTCACGCCGGAGGCGCTGCTCGCGCTCGTGCCGCCCGACGCCCCGCGCGTCGGGCTCGTCGGCGCCGCCATCTCCGACCACCCCCAGCTCGTACCCCTGCTCGAGGCGCTCGTCGCGGCCGGAAAGGGCATCGGCATCAGCTCGCTCCGCGGCGATCGGGTGGCGTTGAAGCCCGACATCGCGCGACTGCTCCGGCTCGGCGGCTACCGCACCCTCACCGTCGCGAGCGACGCCGCCTCGCAACGCTTGCGACGCGCGATGAGCAAGGGCACGACGGAGGCGCACCTCGTCGCGTGCGCCGAGGCCGCCCGCGAGCACCGCTACAGCGTCCTCAAGGTCTACATGATGGTCGGGGTGCCCGACGAGCAGGACGAGGACATCGAGGAGCTCATCTCCTTCACGCGGAAGCTCGCCGAGATCCACCCGGTCGCCCTGGGCATCGCGCCGTTCGTGCCGAAGCGCAACACGCCCCTGGACGGCGCAGAATTCGCGGGGATTCCCCTCGTGGACCGGCGCCTCGCGCGGATCGCCGCGGGGCTCCGCGGGAGCCGCGCCGACGTGCGGCCCACCTCGGCCCGATGGGCCTGGGTCGAGGCGATGCTCGCGAAAGGCGGCGCGAGCGAAGGGCTGGCCGCCTTGCGGGCCACGCGCGCCGGAGGGAACTTCGCCGCCTGGAAGGCGGCGTTCTCAGAGTCCGATCAGCCGACGACGGCCTCGAACGCCGCGAAGTCCCGCTCCACCGGCTGAAGCGCCCGCATCCACACGTCCGGGTCGCCGAGATCGACGCCGAGCGTCGCCGCGGCGACGGGCTCCGCCCACGCATCGCCCGTGCGGCGCAGCAGGTCGCGGTAGCCGTCGAGGCCGCCCGCGCCGAGGGGCCGATAGTGCGCGTAGACGAGGTTCGCGAACAAGAACCCGAAGGTGTACGGGAAGTTGTAGAACGCGAGCGTCGGGATGTAGAAGTGAAGCTTGTTGGCCCAGAACATCGGGTCGACCGACGACACCGTGGGGCCGTACCAGTCCCGGAAGATCCGCTCCGTCTCCGCCTCGAGGGCCTCCGGCTCGAGCGCGCCCTGCTCGCGAAGGCGGTACAACGCGAGCTCCAGCTCGAAGCGGGCGGGAATGTTGCACAGGAACCCGAGCGCGTCGCTGAGCGACCCGTCGAGCAGCCGCAAGCGGCGTCCCGCGTCGGTCTCGGCGTTCAACGCCGCTTCGCGCACGAGCGCCTCCGCGAAGGTGCTCGCGGTCTCGGCGAGGGTCATCGGCACGCGGCGTTGCGCGGCGGGGACCTCGTACAACACCTCGTTGTGGTACGCGTGCCCGAGCTCGTGCGCGAGCGTGCTGACGCTGCGGGCATTGCCGCCCCAGGTCATGAAGATGCGGCTCTGGCGGATCAGCGGCGCGTCGGCGCAGAAGCCACCACCGCGCTTGCCCGCGCGATTTTCGACCTCGATCCAACGCTCCTCGAAGGCGCGCACGGCGAAGTCGGCGAGCGGCGGCGCGAACGCCCGGAACTGCTCGACGATGAAGTCCTGCGCGT
The DNA here is from genome assembly GCA_945862325.1 of Klebsiella pneumoniae. Classification (GTDB taxonomy): domain Bacteria; phylum Myxococcota_A; class UBA796; order UBA796; family SXON01; genus CAMAXZ01. Next base: position 20,437 of record CAMAXZ010000049.1, on the reverse strand, counting down.
CCTCGTAGGGCACCGCGCCGCCGACCGTGCCGACGAGCGCCACGGTGTCGGCCCAGCTCAACGTCGCCTGCTGGCGCGCCTTCGCCTTGAGCGCGAGGTACCGGTGCATCATCGGCCGCGCGCGGCGGGCGCACTCCATCATCGCGTCGAGGGTGCGGCGCTCGATCTTCGCGTTGGCGAGCGGCTCGTCGAGGACGTCGAGCGACCGACGCGCGTTGAGGGTGGCGCGCGTGCCGGTGATGTGCGTGAGGGCGCGGGCGCATCGCTCGCCGACGGTGCGCCAGCCGGCCACGAGGGCCGCGGACGCCGCGTCGCGGGTGGCCTTGTCGTCGTGGCCGATCAGCGGCGAGAGTTGGCCGGGGGAGAGCTCCTCCCGTCCGTTGCCACGATCGAACGGGATGCGGAGCGCTCCGGACTCGGCGTCGTAGGACTCGCCCCACGCGAGGATGCCGTCGCGGGCGAGCTCGGTCGAGAGGGCCTCCTCCGCCTCCGGCAGGCGGAAGCGCGCGAGGCGACGCTTCTCGTCGAGGAAGCCGCGAAGCGCGGCCATGTCCGGATGGGCGAGCACCTCGGCGAAGCGCGCGTCGGACACCGTGCCGACCCGGGCGTTCGGCACGACCCACGCGCGCGTGTAGCGGTTCCACAACACCGTGGCGCGGGCTTCGGCGCGGCGCGCGCCCTTGCCCACGGTGTCCGCCGCGGCGGAACACCCGGCGAAGGTGGAGAGCTGCTCCAAGCGCAAGACGATCGACTGCAACGCCGCGACGGCGGCCACGAGGGTCGGCGCGTCCGGGTCTGCCGGGACGGCGTCACACCGCGCCACGAGCCCGTCGAGCTCCGCGGCGAGGGCGTCGGCCTCGGCGATGAAGGCGGCACCGTCAGGGCCGCCGGGGAAGAGCGCGTCGAGGTTCCAGGTCGGCGAAGTGGCGTAGGGCATCCGCGCAAGTAACGCGGAGGCCGTACACCTACTCCAGGTAGGTGTACCCCTCGAGCCCGTTCTGGTACGCGGTGATCATCCGCGCCGCTTCTTCCATCGTCATCCTGCCCTCTTTCAGCGCGAGCTCCGTGGCGCGGCGGACGGCGCGCACGAGGTCGGCCTTGCCGAACTGCACGTACTTGAGCACGTCGGTCACGGTGTCGCCCTCGACCACGTGGTCGATGGAGTAGTTGCCCTCGTCGTCGAGCGACACGTGCACGGCGTTGGTGTCGCCGAACAGGTTGTGCAGATCGCCGAGGATCTCCTGGTAGGCGCCGACCATGAAGATGCCGAGGTAGTACGGGTCCGCGTTGAGCGGGTGCAACGGAAGCACGTCCTTGACGTCGCGCAGGTCGATGAAACGGTCGATCTTGCCGTCGGAGTCGCAGGTGATGTCGGCGATGATCGCGCGGCGCGAGGGCTCCTCGTTCAACCGGTGGATCGGCATCACCGGGAAGAGCTGGTCGACCGCCCACGAGTCCGGGGCGGACTGGAACACCGAGAAGTTGCCGAAGTACGTGTCCGCGAGGGCCTTCTCGAGCCCCTCGAGGTCGTCCGGCACGTAGTCCATCTGACGCGAAACATGCAGGATCTTCTGGCAGATCTGCCAGAAGATCCGCTCGCCCCGCGCGCGCTGCTGGAGATCGAGCAGGCCGAGGTTGAACCGGGACATCAGGTCGTCCTTGGCCGCCACCGCGTCGTGGTAGGCCTCCTGGTAGTTCTTCCGCGTCAGCCCGTCGTGGATCTCCTTGAGCTCCTGGAGCACGTCCGGGTCGCTCTCGCCCACGACCACCTCGCGTTCACTCGGGAACTCCGTGCTTCCCAGCACGTTGAACACGAGCACGGCGTGGTGCGCCGCGAGCGCGCGGCCCGACTCCGTGACGATATCGGGGTGCGGCACGTTCTTTTCGTCGCACGCGTGGCAGATGGCCGCCACGACGTCCGCCGCGTACTCATCGACGGTGTAATTGACGCTGCTCTCGAAGTTGGTACGCGAGCCGTCGTAGTCGACCCCGAGCCCGCCGCCGCAGTCGAAGTACCGCATCGGCGCGCCCATCCGGTGCAGCTCCACGAACACACGGCCGGCCTCCTGCAAGGCGCCCTTGATCGAACGAATCGAGCTGACCTGGCTGCCGATGTGGAAGTGCAGGAGCTGCACACAATCGAGGAAGCCACGATTGCGCATGTAGGTCACACCTTCCACCATCTCGCCCACCGTCAGGCCGAACTTCGCACGGTCTCCCGCGGAGCCTTCCCAACGGCCCGCGCCCTTGGTGGCGAGCTTGGCGCGCATGCCGACGAGCGGGCGGATGCCCATGCGCTCCGACACGTCGCAGATGAGCTTGAACTCCGAGAACTTCTCGACCACGATGATCGGGTTGCGCCCCAGCTTCTTGGCCATGAGGGCGGTCTCGATGAACTCCTCGTCCTTGTACCCGTTGCAGATGATCAGCGCCTCGGGGTCGTTCTGGAGCGCGAGCACGATGAGCAGCTCGGGCTTGCTGCCACACTCGAGGCCCATGTGGAAGGTCTCGGAGAAGCGGACGATGTCCTCGACGATGTGACGCTGCTGATTGACCTTGATCGGGTACACGCCGCGGTACAGGCCACGGTACTCGTACTCCTTGATGGCCGACTGGAACGCGCGAGCCAGGGCCGCGACGCGCATGCGAAGGATGTCGGTGAAGCGGATGAGGATCGGCAGCGAGATGCCGCGGCGGCTCAGGTCGTCCACGAGCAGCTTGAGGTCGATCGCGCTGTTGCGCGGCCCGGCCGGGGTGACCTCCACGTTGCCCTTGTCGTTGATCCGGAAGAAGTCCCGACCCCAGTTGCGGGTGTTGTAGACCTCGACGCTGTCCTGGATGCTCCAACCGCGCATGCCGCCTCTCTCGCGGCGCGGCGCATATCGCGTTCGCCCCGCGCCCGTCGCGATCGTGCGGCGTCAGCGCTTCTCGACCTTCTTGGGCTTGCGCGGCGCCTCGCGCCCGCCGGCCGGCGGCATGGGCGCGGAGAACGCGAGCGAGCCCCATCGGGGCGACTGCACCCCGAGCGTCGGCCCGCCGGGCCGCACCCCGGGTGGCCAGGAGAAGGCGTCGAACGGCACTTCCGTCGCGCCGGACCACCCGCCGGTGTCCCACGCCAGCACGCGCTTGCCGCGCGCGACGGGCGGACCGAACAGCGCGGACAGCACCGCCTCGTAGGCGTTCACCATGTCGGACATCGCCGCCGGAAAGTACTCGCGGTTGAGCACGAACGTCGCCGCGCCGGCGTCGATCAGCGCCTCGAGGTCCGCGGCCTCGAACCTCACCACGGCCTCGGCGAGCTCGGCCCGCTCGAAGCGCTGGAGCGCGACGAGGAAGCTGTTCTCCGCGACCCACGCGTCCCACGCGTCCGGGCGTACCCGGTCGACCCACAGCGCGTGCCCGCCGACGAGGCGCTTGTGGTGGAGCATCTGGTAGGCGACGCCGGTCTGCGCGCTCGACACCTCCGGGGCGAAGGGAGGTTCGAGCAGGATCGTGCCGGGACGATCACGCAGGGCCGCGTAGAACGGCTCGGGCCACTCGACGAGGCCGAACTGCGCGCGCCACGGCGCGCCTTGGAGCTCGAGCTGGAGCGGCACCGAGAGGCCCAGCGCGACCGCCACGGCGACGGCGGCGACGGGACGGCGAACACGGGCGAGCAGCGCGTCGAGGCCGATGGCCGCGAGCCCGATCCACACGAGGTTGACGACCACCACGTGCCGATACGGCCACCAGAAGCGACGCAGCGGCCCCCCGAGGCCGTACACCGTGGTGTAGGGGCCAGGTTCGAGCAGCGTTCCGGCCATGAGCCCGGCGAACAGCACCCCGACGCCGAGCAGCGTGAGGACGACGCGACGGTGCTCGCGCAAGAAGAGCGCGGCGAACGCGAGGAGGCACACGGAGAGCGGCAACGCCCGGCCGGCGTGGCGCCCGCCCGCGGCGAGGAAGGGGATCGCCGGCCACGCGCTGTCGTTGGTGGCCTCGGGGTGCGGGAACAGCGCGTCCTCCGCCGTGCCCGGGATCCCGGACCAATGACCGAGGAACACCCGGAGGAGCGGGGCGATGAGCACGAGGGTGGCGCCGACGAACACCGCGAGCGGCCGGAAGTGCGCCCTGCGGAGCGGGAAGGCGCACAGCAGCCCGGCGCCGGCCAACACGCCAAAGAACCCGTAGTACCAGTAGAACAGGCTCGTCGTCGCGAGCAGGGCCGCCGCGAGCGCCGCCCGCCCGACGGTGGGCGCCCGCAGGAGCGACAGCCAGGAGGCGAGGAAGAACGTCAACCAACACAAACTGACCTGCGAGAACCGGCCCGCGCCGAGCTCGTGCACGGCGTACACGAGGATGCCGCCTGCCGGCACGAGGCTCGCCGCCGCGAGGGCGCGCGCGCCGCACGCACGGGCGAAGGCGTAGACCGCCATGCCGTTGAGCGCGAGCAGCAGGGCGAGGTGCACGTTGCTGGCCAGGGGCCACCCGAGGAGCAGGTGCCACGGCAGGTAGGCGAAGCCCTCGCTGCCGTTGCCCGCGAGCCAGGGGGCGTCGCCGATGGGCCAGTAATAAGCGTCGTTGCGGAGGATCGTGCGCCCGGCCGCCACCTGCTCGGCCACCCACACCATCAGCCAATGGTTTCCGAGACAATCCGGATGGCCGAAGTTGCAGAGGAACGCCGCGGTGGGCCGGGTGATCGCGTCCCACGTCACGAGCAGCGCGCTGCCGACGGCGAAGCCGACGGCGAGGACCAGGGCGAGGCGCGGTCCGCCGGGTCCGGCGCTCGTGTCCCGAGGCGACATCGTCGGAGGCTAACCCCGCGAGGTTGCCGCACCCGAGGCGGGGCTCGCGATACGGGCCGAGAATGATCCGCTGGACCGATCTGCCGCTCGCGGGCGCGCTCGGCGCGCTCGCGGTCGCCCGCGCCGTGCTCGCCGGCGGGCTCGCCGGGTCGCCGGGCGCCGAGGTGTACGGGCACGCCTGGGTGCAGTGGTGGGCGGCGCGACAGTGGCCGGCGTGGCCGGGGGGGACGCCGCTGGCGGACGGGACCACGTCGTGGCCGGTCATCGACCCACTTCCCACCTGGATCATCGCGGGCGTCGCCCACCTCGTGGGGCCCACCGCCGCGTGGAACCTGTACATCGGCGGCAGCGTCGCCCTCGCCGCGCTCGGCGGCGCCGCGCTCGCCCGGGTGACGCTCGGCGTGCCCCAGGTCGGCGCCATCGGCCTCGCGACCGCCCCGATCTTCCTCGGCTCGCTCACCAGCGGGCTGACCGAGGACGGCGCGCTTGGCCTCGTGGCGCTCTGCCTCGCCGCGGCCTTCGAGCGGCGGTGGGCCCTCGCCGGCGCGTTGCTCGGCGTCACCGCCCTCTGCGGCCTGTACCTCGCCTGGCTCGGGGGGCTCGCGTCGCTCGGCGTCGCGCTGTGGGACCTCTGGGCCCGCCGGGGGGACCGGCCGGGGCTCCTCGCCGCGCTCCGCGGCTGGGCCACCGCCGGCCTGATCGCCCTGGCGCTGGCCGCGGTCGCCGCCGCCCCGTTCGCCACGCGCCTCGGGGGCGACGGGCACCGTCAGGGGGCGCCGCCCAGCGGACGGGCGGACCCCATGTGGCGGGCGAACCCCTGGCGCGGGGCGGACCTCGCGACGTTCGTGCTCCCGGGACGCATCGACGTCGAAGGTGCCTTTCTCCGTGTCCACCCGGTGTACCTCGGCGGGACCACCCTCGTCCTCGCCGCGCTCGCCGGCCCGTCCCCGGCGTGGCTCGCGGTCGCGGCGTCAGTCGCCGTGGCTCCGGGCGAGCACCCCACGCTCGCGGGCGCCCCGCTCGGCACCGGCAACCCCGCGGTGACCCTCTTCCGCGCGTTGCCGCTCGGGGATCGGTTCAACCACCTGGCGCGGGTGATGCTGATCGGCCAGCTCGTCCTCGTCACGCTCGCCGCGCGGGGCGCCGCCACGTCCGCACGCCGGGCCCGGGTCGCCACGATCTGCGTGGCGCTCGAGGCGTGGCTGCTCTCCCCGCTCTCCCCGGTGCTCCCGGTCGCGCCGACCACCACGCCCGACATCTACGCCGCGCTCACGGGCCTCCCCGAGGGCCCGGTGGTGGTGCTCGGCGCCGCCGGCCCCGGGATCCACCCCCAACGCGTGTTCTTCGACCAGCGCGCGCACGGGCGGCGCCTCCTCCACAACCCGAACCGTCCGATGGACGGGAAGCCGCGTCAGGGGGTCGTGCTCGTCGCGCTCGGCGCCGAGCGTGTCGCGCGGGCCACCGCCCGCTACGGCGCCCCCGCTGTCGAGCGCGCCGACGGCGCGGCCTGGTGGGTGGAGTAGAGCGGGTGGTGCCGGGTTAGACCGGCGAATGCCCACTCGCCGCACGCCGACGTGGATCACCCTCGGTGGCGCGGGCCTCGCGCTGACGGCTGGCTACGTGAACGCGGTCGGGTTCGTCGGCGCCATGCAGCACGGCGTCACGCACGTGACCGGACAGGTCACGCGTGTGGGCATCGAGCTCGCCGGAGCGGACCTCCCGGGGGCGTGGAGGGCGGGCGCCGTGGTGGTCTGGTTCTTCGCCGGCGCGGTGCTGTCCGGCGCGCTCATCCGCCGGCCGGACCTGTCCGCGCACGGGCGTCGCTACGGCGTCGCGTTGCTCTGCGAGGCCGGGCTCCTGCTCGCGGGCGGCTGGCTCCTCGCGCGCGGCGCCGCCTGAGGGGACCACCTCGTCGCCATGGCGGCCGGCCTTCAGAACGGGCTCGCCACCTCCTACAGCGGCGCCGTCGTCCGCACGACCCACCTCACCGGCATCGCGACGGATCTCGGCATCCTCGTCGGCCACACGATCTACGGCGAACCTCCAGATTGGGCCCGCCTCCAGCTCCTCGCCTCGCTGTTCGCCGGATTCCTGCTCGGCGGCGCGCTCGGCGCGGTGGCGTACCCGCGCCTCCTCGAGCTGTCGTTGTTGCCCGCCGTGGCGGTGTTGTGCCTTGGGAGTGTGGTTTTGTTGGGGGGGCGCGTCGGTGCTTCTCTGCCGGTCGAGCGGCCCCTCGATCCCGAAGGGCCCCCCGCCGGCGGTTGAGCGTTCGGCGGGTCATCGCGCGAGGTAGCCGCGGGTCGGACGAGCGCCAATCAGAGCAGCGCGGCCAGCGCCTCGATCGTCCGCTAGTTGCGGCCGGTGGAGACCGTCCCCAGCGTGCGGTCGATCCAGTCGTTCGTGAGCTTCGTGCGACCCATCCCGTTGGGAAGGTGGAGGTAGAGATCCCGGCCCCGCAGCACGAACGTGTCCCCCGGGGAGCGAGCGGGATCCAGGGTGCGTGCGGCCGCGGGTTGGTGGGTGAGCAGCATCACGTGCACGCCCTCGGCGGAGGGGAACGGGATGTCACGCAGGAGCGTGCGCCACTCGTGTTCCGACCGCGTGACCACGGGGGAGCGGAACCCGAACCGGTCCTCGATCCGGCTTGTGACGGAGGCGGAGAGGGCCTCGATGTCCGCAGCGCGACACACCACGTTCCCGCTCTGGATGTACGTGTGTACGTCCGCGCCGCCACACTCCGCCACGATGGCCGCGAGGTCACCCATGGGCAGCCGATTCTTCCCGCCGACGTTCACGCCTCGCAGAAGCAGCACGTACGAATCCATCGGGGTCGCCTATCCTCCCGGCGGTGCTGGGAGTGCGAGCGGGTGGGGCGGCCGAGGGCCCGACCGGGGCGCACGGGGTGCCCACGATGAACTACGACACAGACGACCTCGCCCGTGAACTCGCCGATATCGCCGCTCGTCGCACCTGACGCAGGGCGATGCTCGTCGTATCGGACACCACGCCTCAGGCAAACGGATTGATGATCCGGACGGGGCCGAAGCGCCTGCCCGCCTGGAGGTCTTCGGAGTAGAGCGTGTGGCAACCGGCGTGTTCCGCAGTACGGATCACGAGTGCGTCCCAGAACGAGATGGAGTCGAGCCGGTTCAGGTCCACCGCCGCGAGCATGAGGGCGGGCGTCACCGTCACCACGTCGAAGGAGAGATACACCTCGACGCGGGCGCGTGCGGCTGCTCCATCGAGCTGCAGTTTCTTCCTCGCGTTCACGTAAAACTCTTGGAGCACCTGCGTCGAGAGCACCCCCGTTCGTTCAGACATCGAGCGGCGAAGGAGCGACCGTGCGACGGCCGCCTTCGGCCCCGAGTCCGCGTCGTCCGCACACAGGAGGATGTTCGTGTCGAAGAAGACGCTCACTTCAGCCGACCTTCGTAGGCATCCTCGCGGCGGATGCGCACGCCCCCGGAGTGACCGGTAGACGTGGCCCAGAGCTCATCGAGAACACGGGCGCGGGCCTCTCCGTCGTGAAGCCCCGTCTCGGCCTCGAGCAGGTCCCGCACGAGCTGGTTGAGGCTTTTGCCGCGCCCCGCGGCAACAGCCCGGGCGCGCTCAGCCAGCGCTTCATCGATCGAGAGCGTGAGGTTCATGAGCACAGGATACGTGCGCGCGTAGTCCGTGTCAAGTCGCCGGCGGTCCGGGCCGGGGGCGGCCCCCCGCAGCACCTTCAGGGCGCGTCCGCCTGCACCCGGATGAAGCGCCAGCTGTTGTAGCCGTGGTTGTGCAGGTGGAGGGCGAGCCGCGCGTCCGGTGAGGGCGTGGCGTCCAGGATGACGGTCGCGTCGAGGGCCGCCGACGCCGCCGGGATGTCGACCGTCGCCTCCCACAACACGCGGTTGTCCAGCAGCACCGCCACGTGCCCCGTCGCTGGCTCCGCGGCGTCGAGGGTGTCGTGCCACACGCTGATCTCGATGCGATCCCCTCGGGCGGGGATTGCGGGCAGCGGCTGGTCAAAGGCCGCGTAGTCGCACACCCCGGTCTGCACTTCGAAGCCGCCGCCCTCTTCCCCCCACGCCGCCGCGGGGCAGTCCACCTCGTTCGGGCGGTGGGCGTTCAGGGGGTCGTCGGCCTCGGCCACCGGGGTCAGCGCCAACGGGTCGAGCAGCGCCCACGAACGGGGCTTCGCGGAGTCTTCGGCAGGTGGCTCCGGCGAGCACGCCGCCAGCCCGAGCAGCAGCATGACGGACGGGTTCACTGCGCGGTCACGTAGAAGCCCGCGAGGCACATCTCGTCGGACGTGCCCTCCCCCCACGACACGTCGGCGGGCTGACGGACCTCGCCATCCACGACAGGCTGGTTCGCGGCAGAGTTGTCCCACGTGCAGCTCATCTCCAGCGAGTCGCCGGGCCCCTAGGGAAGAAACGGAGGTGCAAGTCCTCCCCCGCGCGCTCTACCAAGGCAGGGACGTCACGCTGGCATCGACTCCGGCCCGCCCCCCACCCACTCCCGCCACCCCTCCAACGCCCGCTCCCGCACCTCCGGCGACCGGAACCCGAACGGCAGCCCCGCCAGCACCAGCCGCACCCGCCGGCGGCCGGACGCCACCGTCGCGATCGCCACGGGCGGACGCGTCAGCGCGTCTCCCAGATGCGGATACGCAAGCACGGTGTCGACCTGATCGACGTTTGCGAGCGTCGCGTACGAGAGCGCCTGGTGCAGGTCGGCCCGGTGCCGCTCCTGCGCGATCTCGCTGAGCCCCTTCCACCCGAAGCGGGCCAGGTCGGACAGGTGGGACTTGTACTTCGCGTCCACCCACAGCGCGCGGTTCGCGCCGATTAGCGCCGCGTCGGGCACCAGCGATCCCATCGACGCCACGTGCCCCTGCCAATTCAGCCCGTGCCGCAGGTTCCCGCGCACGGTGAGCCCGATGCGCGGCGCAAGGTCCGCCAGGAAGCGCGCCACCCACGCCTCCCAGACCTGGTCGACAGCGAGGTCCCAGGCCAGCCCGTCCAAAGATTGGGCCCCACCCATGCCTCGCTCCTCGGCCACCCACCCCATCGCCTGCAGCGCGTCGGCGATCCACGCGTTCTCGGCCCCAGCCAGCGTGGCATCGGGCCGCCTCAGGGCGCCCGGCCCCACCGCGGAGGTCAACACGTAGACCCGCTCCCGCAGCGCCCGCGCAGCCGGGGCGTCGGGCAGCAGGTCGAGCTCGCCGGCGATGCGGTCCAGGGTCCAGCGGACCGCGGCCATCAGCACCGGGTCGTCGGCGGGCTCGGTGAACGTGCACGGCAGCATCGTCCATCGGCCGGCGGGCACGTCGCGCCGCGCCCACGCGCCCCAGTCCACTCGGCCGCGCGGGCTCGACCGCGACTCGGAGCGTTCGACGAACCCGCGCCGGCGGTGCGCGAGCAGCCCCTCAAGCCGACGGAGCACGGGCGCGGCCAGCATCCACGCCGGCACCTCCCGGGCCGAGCCGGGGACCAGGCCGGCGCCGCCCAGCCGCGGCTCGGCGGAGAACCCGATCGCGGTGAACACCGCCCCGAGCGCGGGCCACTTGAAGCGGGGCTCGATGAGCAGCCCGGCGACGATCCGCTGGGTCCGCGGCGCCAACAGCGGCACCGCGCCGATGTGCGCGCCCGGGTTCAGCCGCAGGTGCGCGCCGCCGACCGTGCTCACCTCCGGGGTGATCGCCAGCCGCCGGAGCGCCGCCGCGTTGACGGTCAGGAACGGGTCGATCCATCGCTCGCCCGACGCCCCAACCGTCGCCGCGCTGACCCGGATGGGCGACCCGTGATCCTCCCCCTTCACAAGCGGACGCGCCGGTGGCAGCACGATCCGCTCGGCCCGGGCGCGTCCCTTGCTGGTGCTGCCGCGCGTCAACCGCGCAGCCCCGCCTCGACCCGGTCCGCCAGGCCCGCCACCGCCTCCGTCGCCCCGCCGCACAGGCGCTCGCTGACGTAGTCGCGGAGGAGCGGCACCAGCTCGAACTCCAGCCGCTGGGCCACCCGCCCTGCGCGCCCAGCCGGATCCAGATCCGGACGCGGATCCAGGAAGTAGGCGTGCCCCGGAACCAGGCGCAGCACGTCGTCGTCGGCGTACTCAGCGAAGGTGTGGATGGTCTGACCGAACAGATCGATCGCCACGGGGTCCTCCTCGGACTGCACGGCGCGCAGGTCCGGCCACACCTCGATGAACGCGAATCGGCGACGGATGGCCAGGTCCATACGCGCGATGCTCCGGTCGGCGGTGTTGCGGGTGCCGAGCACGTGCAGGTGGCGGGAGAGTTGGAGTTCCTTCGGGAACTCCTTCGGCACGTGCGGCAGGGTGATCGCGCGCGGCTCCGCGCCCACCTCGAATAGGACGAGCGCCTCGCCGAGCACCCGCGCGAGGTCGGCGCGGTTGATCTCATCGATGACAAGCACGTGATCCTGCTTCTCGGCCGCGGCGTTCGCGAGCAGCAGGTCGCCCGGTCGCACGTCGAAGGCAAGGCCGTCGGCGGTGGGTCGGGGGAACAGGCCGACAACGAAGTCCTCGTACGTGCGAGCGGGGTGGAACTGGATCTTCCTGGACGAGCCGATCGCCTCGGCCAATCGCCACGCCAGCCGCGTTTTTCCGGTGCCCGGCGGCCCTTCGAGGATGAGGAAACGGCGCGTGCGGAGCGTCGCCAGCACGCTGGCCTCCTCGACCGCGGGGAATATCGCGCCGGAGATCGCGATCTCTCGCTGCTCCCAGTTCGTCTTGGACTTGCCCGTGAGGGGCGTACCGTGTTCGACGAAGAACAGATCGAGCAGGTCGCTGACGACCGCGGCCGAGCTCGCATCGCAGACCGCCACCGCCGCGTAGATGACGTGGCTGTAGGCCTTCATTGCGGCCGGGATCTCCGGCCAGTCCTGGATCACGCTCGAGGGTACGTGGCCGCCCAGGTCGAGCACGTCGGGCTTTACCCACAGCTTTCCGCGATGCAGCCGGCTGAGCGCGCGCAGGCGGCGGGCGTGGCCAGGGCGGCCGAGGATGTGGGTGTCGGCGCCGAAGCCGTCAGTGCCGATGACCAGCACCGCGACGCTGCCGTTCGTGCCGGGGAACCAGACGAAGGAGGTGCCGTTGTAGGGGCCGCTGTTCGGGTTCTCGGCGTTGATCCATCCGGCCCAGGAGGCGGCGTCCTCCTTCTTCTGGAGGTTCACGCGCTGCTGGTAGCGGTCCTTGAAGTGGGCGGCGCCGTGGTACCGCTCGTCGTAGACGCGGGACATGAGGGCGCGGACTTCGTCTGTGTTGCCCATGAGGTGCCAGTCGCGGCCGGCGGACATGCCGTCGATGAGATCGTTGAAGGCGGTCATCGCGCCAGGTTGAGGCGGTAGGGTGGGGGGAGTCAAGGGGTGTGGGCGGGGCGCGACCGCGCCCTTTGTGAGGCATCGGCGCGATCGGTCCTGTAGGCCAGAGCGTGGTGGCCCCGGGCGTACGGGTGGCCTCGACCGCACAGGGCGCTCTTCACCTCCCCAATGGGACCTCGCGGCCATGACCCGTTCGCCCGCCCTCGCACCCCCATGTTAAGGGGCCTACGATTGGCGCCAAAGGGATCATCGGCGCGCTGGCGGGGAGCGCGTAGTGCTCCACGGAGCGAGAAACGCTCCTCCCACCTTCGGTTTGGACTATCAAGTATTTCTTGGTGTTTGCCGGACCCGAGACCTCGCCCTCGCGGTAGATCGCGCGCAGGTGCTGGCTCACGTTCTGGATCGACGTCCCGAACAGCTCCGCGAGGTGGCGCTGGCTGAGCCACACGGAGCCACCATCGAGGCGGACCCGCACGCGGGCTACGCCTGCGGGGTCGGCGTACACGAGGAACTCGCCGGACGGGTCGCTCACGGGCGCACGACGGCCGCACGCACGGGAGCGGCGAAGCCGAGGGTCAGGGCGGCGAGAAGGTCGAACACGCTCTCGTGCTTATCGCGCCGATGCCCTGTTCGCCCGTCCTCACGCCCCCATGTTCAGGCACCTCCGACGGGCGTCGAACCTTGCTTTCGGGTCACCATGATCCGTTCGGCCCCCCAAACGCCCCCAAGTCGTTCCTCGACCCATCCGCGTCGTTGTACGACTCCTCGGGGTTGCCCGCGTCTCGCGCGGGCGACGTGGACTTCAGCGTGAGGTCGTCGTTGGTCCAGTCACCGTCGTTGGTCACGAGCACGAACTTGGGGTCGATCTCGAGACTGCCGGTTCCGGTGACGCCGTCGAATGAACCGAGGTCGTTTCCGAAGCCCAGGTTGTAGAGGAAGGTGGCGTCGATTCCGTCCTCGGAAGTGACGCCCCACCCCTCGTTCCACGCGACGATGTTGTTCGTGATCAGCGGCGTGGTGCGGCGCCATTGACAGATGCCGGCGCCGTACTCGGTTTGGGTGACACGATTGAAGAGGATGGTGTTGTTGGCGATGGTGGCCTCGCCGTAGGCGGGGTTGTCCTCGTACGTGACGATACCGCCGCCGTACCAGCTCGCGGTGTTGTCGACCACGAGGTTGTTGAGGATGTAGGGCCCGTCGGGGCCGGACACCTGCACGTTGATGCCCCCGCCCTGGCCGTCCTTCTCCTCCTCCCCTTCGTCCGGGACGTCGTCGGCGACGTTCTCGGCGATGACGTTGTGGAGGATCATGGCATCGGAGTACGCAAGCCAGATCGCCCCACCGTCGCCCGCGGTGTTGTTGAGCAGCAGGTTGCCCTCGATCCATGGGGCCCCGCCGCGCACGCGGATCGCGCCGCCGTCGCTGCCGTTCTCCGGGCCGCCGTAGCCCGCGTCGTTCTCTTCGATGAGGTTGTCGAGGATCAACGGAGAACCGTCGTACGTCGAGATCCCTCCGCCGACGTGTGGGAGCTCCGTGGTGGCGTTGCTGGCGATCGTGTTGCCTTCGACCGTCGGGCTGGACGCCTGGATGACGATGCCCGCGCCTGTGCTTCCGCCGCCGCCGGTGACGGTGAAGCCGAACAGTCGGGCGTACTCGTCCTCGCCGCTGATGAAGGACACGACGCTCTGCGTGCCGTCGCCCTGGAGGATGGTCTCCGATGGGCCGCTGAGGCTCTCCACGTTGACGGGCCAGCCCCCGAAGTCGACCGACTCCTCGAAGGTGCCGGCGAAGGCCCGCACCTCGTAACAGCTGGAGGAAGCGGCAATGTCGATGGCGTCCTGCACCGCGCCGACGGGGTCCGTCGGGCGGCCGTCCCCGGCGGCCCCAGGGGCGGCGTACACCGGACAGTAGTCCTCGCAGTCGAGGAGGGTGTCCGCGTCCGCGTCGCCCTCATCCTCGGTCGACCCGTCGCAATCGTCGTCCTTGCCGTTGCAGCGCTCGTCTGCCCCAGGGAACACGTCGGGGTCGGCGTCGTCACAGTCTTCGTCGTCCGGAGATCCGTCGCCGTCGGCGTCGACCACGTCGGTGTCGGAGTCCGCGGCGGTGTCGTCCAAGCCCGTGTCTTGACGGACGACGTCGGTCTTCTCGTCGAACTCGCGGCTGCACGCGAGCAACACCAACACACTGACGAACATGGACCCTCCGAGCGGCGCGCACCATACGCGGACTGGGCTCGATGTCAAGCCACCGCGGCCACGCGCGCGACGATCAACCGCGCGTCGCCAACGCGTACACCACCACCGGCGGCCAGCACACCGGTCGACGCCACCTCCGCCCGTTGGGTGCCGTCGAACGCGGCGGCGATCGGGTACCGCGACACCGCCCCATCCGCGACCAACACCGCCAGTCCACCCGCGCCATCCGGCCCGACCGTCGAGCCGGCGCTGGGGATGTCGGACGGGACGGACACGACGTCCGCGGGGGCCTCGCCGCGGCACAGGGTGACCGGTCCGGGGTCGCCGGGCGCCTCGACGAACGCGACGTCCTCCACGCCCCCGCCGTCGACGTCTCCGAGCGGGACCGGCGCGCCCACGCCGCCGAACGTGGACAGGACCGCCGCGGCGGAGGCGCCGTCGAGCGCAGCGCTGGAGACGAGGAGCCCGCCCCCGGTAGCGTCCACAAACACGTCCAGAACCCCGTCCCCGTCGTGATCGTCGCGGGAGCGGGCGGCGTACCCGCCGAGCCCGGGGACCGCGAGCGACGTGTGGATCGTCCAGGCGGCCGGGTCCACGCCCGACGCCGTCACGACCCGAAGGACGCCTTCTTCGGCATACACCGCGAGGTGTTCGTCGATCGAGTCGCCGTCGACGTCGTGCCAGGGGAGCACCGCGACCGGGGCGCCGACGAGCACCCCCGAAACGTCGCCGCCGGGCAGCAGGCCGCGCCCCTCGTCGGCCGCCGTGAACGCCACCAGCTCCGCCAGTCCGTCGCCGTCGAGGTCTGGCCACGCGCGCACGCCGGGGCCGCGCGCCGCCGGCAGCACGTCCCAGCGCACCGGGGACTCCCAGAACGGCACGGGCGCATCGCTCGACCCCACGCGCCAGATCCCCGCGACGAGGGGCTCGTCGGTGACCACGAGCAGGTCGTCCACGCCGTCGGCGTCGAGGTCCGGCACCACCGTCGGACCGCCGGCGGCGACGTCGAAGCCGCAGCTCTCCACGACGAAGGGGGCCGCCGCGGTCGGAGCCCACTCCGGCAGCACGGTCTCGCTCGGCGGGGCGCTGTCGGGCGCGCTGTCCGGCGCGCCGCTCTCTGTGTCGGCCGCGCCGTCCGGCGAGCAGTCTCGGTCCTGCGCCTTCGAACCGCCGGGCGAGCACGCGAGCAGGAGCGTGAGGATCATCTCGCAGGTTACGGCACAAGCGCGCTCCGCGCAACGCTTCGTTCGGCCGCCAACCCCGAGGGAGGTCCCCCTGCGACCGAAGCTCATCAGCCTGCCCTACAGCCCGTGGTCGGAACGTGCGGCCTGGGCGCTCGACGCTCGGGGCGTCGCGTTCGATCGCGAGCACTACTCCCCGGTCCTGGGCGAACTACGCCTGCGGCGGCTGCGCGGGTCCGCGAGCGGCCCCGCGAGCGTGCCGGTGCTCGTCCACGACGGCGGGACGCTCACCGACTCGGCGGAGATCGCCCGCTGGGCCGATCAGCGCGGGGACGGGCCGCGCTTGTTCCCCGATGATCCGCGCCTCCAGGTGGTGGTGGACGCGAGCGAGGCGGCGCTGCGCGCGGGACGAGTCCGCGCGCTCGATCGCGCGCTCGCGGACGGGGAGGCCTTGCTCGACTTCGTGCCGCGGCCGCTCCGGCGTCTCGGGCCGATCGCGCGCTTCATCGCCGCCTTCGGTGTCCGGCGCACCCTCCGCAAGTACGCCAGGGCAGCCGACGGGGACCCGCTGACGTCCCTCCGCGCCGCGCTCGGGGTGCTGCGCGGCGCGCTCGCCGCCGCGCCGAGCTCGGGGTCGGGGCCCAAGACCTTGCTCGGAGCCTTCTCCTACGCCGACATCGCCGCGACCCAGGCCCTGGTCTTCGTGGCGCCGCCGGCCCCGGGAGGCCACGGGCTGCGGATCGGCTCCGCATCGCGACGGGCGTTCCACGATCCGGACGTGGCGGACGAGGTGGCGGAGGTCGCGGCCTGGCGCGACCAGATCTACGCCGCGTGGCGGGCCACGCCTTCGAGGTAGCGGCTGGTGCCGAGGACGCCCGCGTCGCTTCCGCGGTACCTTCCGGCGGTGCAGCCCGCCGACACCGTCCCGCCGCCCATCGACTCGCCCGCCGAAGCTTCCTCGGAAGCTCGCCTCCAGTGGATCGTGCTCCCGGTCGCCACCTACGACGCCGACGACGGCTTCGGCGCCGGCGCGCGCGCGGAGATCGTGAAGCCCGGCGGCGACCCGTATCGGACCGCGTTCGTGATCCACCTGATCGCCACTGTCCGCGGCTTTCATCATCACCGCATTCGGTTCGATCAGGTCGGGCTGGGCGGCAACGACGATCTGCGCCTCACGGGCCACTTCGCGTTTCGTGCCTGGCTGAACGACGGCTACTGGGGCCTCGGCAACGCCACACGATTGGACCCGGCGTTCGTCGGTACGTTCGACTGGGACGACCCGCGGCGCACCCGCTACCGGTACCGACTCGTGCAGCCGTTCGCCAACCTGACCCTGCGCGCGGGCCTCGGAGGGCCCTACGAGGCGTTCGTGTCGGTGCAACCTCGTTGGAGCTTCGTGTCCACCTACGAGGGCAGCCTCCTCGACGAGCAGCGGCCCTACGGCATGGAGGGAGGCCCGGCGGTGCAGATCGCCGCGGGCGCCATCGTCGACTCGCGCGCGCCCGAAGTGTCCCCACACACCGGGTGGGCGGTCGAGGCGAGCGGGCGCCTCGTCGTCGGCGCGTACACCTTCGGAGGGCCGCAGCTCAATGTGCGCGCCTACGCGGGGCTCGGCCCGGACGTGGTCGTCGCGTCGCGCCTCATGGCGGAGCACCTCTTCGGCGAGGTGCCCTTCTACGAGATGAACCAATGGGGCGGGTCGCTGCCGGTCGTGGGCTTCGGCGGCGCCGACAGCTTGCGCGGCGTCCCGTTCGGGCGCTGGCGTGGCCCCGGCAAGGCGGTGTGGAACACCGAGCTCCGGCTGGACGTGTGGCACACCACGCTGGCGAAGGCGCCGACGACCTTGCAGCTCGCCCCCTTCGTCGACGCAGGCGTCGTGTGGGGCGTGCCGGGCGACGCGGCGGTCGACGGCGTCCTTCCCGTGCATCCGGGCGCCGGGCTCGGCGTCCGCGGGCTCTGGGGCGAGGCCACCGTCGGGCGCTTCGACGTCGCCGTCGCCCCGGACCACACCACCGCGGGCGACCGCGCGACGCTCGGGCTCTACCTGTCCTTCGACCACGTGTTCTGATCCCGCGGCGGGCGGGGTAGGTTGGGGCGATGTCCTCCGGGCCCACGCTGACGCAGCTGCTCGACATCCTCGTGACGGCGCGGCTCCTTCACGCCGGCCAGAAGCAGGACGTGCTGAACCGTGGGAAGGAGCAGTCGAAGCACCTCCTGCTCGACCGCCGCGCCGAGCTGCGCCGGCTGCTCGGCCGCCAGCGCGTCAGCTACGAGATCAGCGACGCCGAGCTCGTGGCCTCGTTCCACTTCCGCCGGCCGGACAACGACACCGTGCTCGAGGAGGAGGCGATCACCGAAGCGGTGGCGACCGCCCTCGGCTACCCGTTCATCCGTATCGACCCGTTGCGCCTCGATTTTCGCCTCGTCGTCGACGCCTTCGGCGGGCCCTTCGCCGAGAAGCACCTGGTCATCGCCCTCGAAGACTCCCCGGAAGTGCTCAGCGTGGCCGTGTG
Source organism: Klebsiella pneumoniae (assembly GCA_945862325.1). Lineage (GTDB taxonomy): Bacteria > Myxococcota_A > UBA796 > UBA796 > SXON01 > CAMAXZ01. The sequence continues at coordinate 2,439 of CAMAXZ010000049.1, read as the reverse complement.
CGACCCGTGGAACACGGAGCTCCTCGGCTCCCTGGCGCAGTTCAAGAACAAGGCGATCCGCCCGGTCATGGCGCCGAAGTCGGAGATCCTGCGCGTCATCGGCGAGTTCCACGGCTTCCGCCGCTCGATGCGCGCGGCCGAGAACGAGCTCGCGGGGGACCTCCCCGACCTCGGCAACCTCGAGGCCTTGTACAAGGTGTCGGGGGCCAACGAGCTCGAAGCGACGGACCAACCGGTCGTCCAGGCCGTGTGGTACCTGCTCAACTACGCCCACGATCAGCGAGCGAGCGACATCCACGTCGAGCCCAAGCGGGAAGACGCCCTCGTGCGCATGCGCATCGACGGCGTGCTGCACGCGGTGCACCGCATGCCGAAGTCCGTGCACCCCGCGGTCGTGTCGCGCGTCAAGCTGCTCGCGCGCCTGGACATCGCGGAGAAGCGCCGGCCGCAGGACGGTCGCTTCAAGACCGCGTTCAACCGCGAAGAGGTCGAGATCCGCGTCAGCACCGTGCCGACCGCCTTCGGCGAGAAGGCAGTGCTCCGCCTGTTCGACCCCTCGGTGCTGCGCCAGCCCTTGCCGGAGCTCGGCCTGTTCGAGCGAGAGCTCTCGATGTACGAGGGGTTCATCCGCTCGACCAACGGCATGGTGCTCATCACCGGGCCCACCGGGAGCGGCAAGACCACCACGCTCTACAGCACCCTGCACCACATCCACTCGCCGCGCATCAACATCTGCACCCTCGAGGACCCCATCGAGATGGTGGCGGAGCCGTTCAACCAGATCGCGATGCAGCCGAAGATCGGCGTCACGTTCGGTACGGCCCTCCGGAACGTCCTGCGCCAGGACCCCGACGTGATCATGGTCGGCGAGATCCGCGACCCGGAGACCGCCGACGGCGCGGTGCAGGCGGCGCTCACCGGCCACCTCGTCTTGAGCACCCTGCACACGAACGACGCCGCGAGCGCGATCGGCCGACTGCTCGATCTGGGCGTCTACCCGTTCTTGATCAGCGGCACCCTGCTCGGCGTGGTGGCCCAGCGCCTCGTCCGCCGGGTGTGCACCTCGTGCGGCGTCGACGAGGTCCTCCGCGCGGAGCAGGTCGAGCAGCTCCGGATTCGGGGCGTCGAAGGGAGACGACTTCGCGTACGCCGTGGGGAGGGCTGCGTGCGGTGCCGCGGCACCGGCTACCGCGGGCGCGTGGGCGTGTTCGAGGTGCTGCGCATCACGCCGCGGATCCAGAAGCTCATCCAGGACCGCGCCCCGGCGCAGGAGATCAAGCGGGAGGCGCTCAACGACGGCATGTTGACCCTGCGGGAGTACGCCATCAAGAAGATGGCGCGCGGAGAGACGACCTACGAGGAGGTCGTCTCGATGACCGACGAGAGCGCGCTCTATTGATGCGCTGGGGCTTCGTGTTCGTGGCGTGCCCGCTGCCCCTGAGCGAGCCGCAGCGGCTGCACCTCGTTCGCCTCGCGGCCACGGCGTGGTTCGAGGACCTGCCGGAGATCCGATTCGACGACGACGGCATGGAGGGCGTCGTGCGCGTCGCCGGCGAGGTGACGGCGCTCGGGTCGTTCGCCGGGCAGGTGTTCACCGCGGAGGTGAACCTGCCCGACCGAAGCGGGCGCGTGCAGTTCCTCGTGGCGGAACAGCAGCTTCGCCGACGGGATCAGCCGATCGGCGAAGCGTGACGGTGCGTCAGGACCGCTTGCCGCCAGCGAAGAAGGACGCGAGCCCGCTGAAGACGCTGCTCTGATCTTCGCCGGCGAGCTGCTCGAGCTCTCCCGGGTCGAGCAGGACCGCCCCGCACGCCGGGCAGAGGTCGATCGTGACCCCGCGGAAGAGCTTGGGGGACATCTCGGTGCCGCAGCGCCCGCAGCGGTTGTAGTGGAGCTCGCGGAGGGCGCGCTTCTCTTCGGCCGCCTTGTCCGCGTGCAGCTGCTCGGCGAGCTTCCGCTTGTTCTCGAGGTCGATACGGGCGAAGTACTCGGCTTCCGGGTCGGTCTTGGTGTCGGACATCGACGGCTCCAGAGAGGCAGGAGACTAACGCGCCCGGGGGCCGCGCCGGGGTCGCCTCAGCCGCAAGACCCGCCGAGTCGCCGAAGGCCGGCCTGAAGCTCGCGGGTGAGCTCGACGTCGGCGCCGCTCGCGATCGCCGTGCAGTAATCCTGCCCGGCGGCGCCCTTGTCGCCGAGCTTCTCGTTGGCGTAGCCACGGCCGTAGAGCGCCGCAGGCGACGGCTTGCCGGCAGCGGCCTTGGAGAACAGCTCGCGCGCCTGGGCGTACTCGGAGCGCTCGATGGCCTTCCAACCGTCGTCGATCAGCTTCTTGCTCGACTTCGACGTCGGCTCCGGCTTCGCCGCGGCGGCCTTCGGCGCGCCCGCGTCGGGCTTCGGCGCCGCCGGGGCCGCCTTCGGCACCGCCGCCGGCTTCGGCGC
>CAMAXZ010000048.1 GCA_945862325.1 Klebsiella pneumoniae | reverse complement strand
AGCGAGCAACCGAAAGGTCGAGCTGCTCATGGAGAAGCTCGAGGCGCTCTCCCTCGAGCTCGCCCGCCTCAAGCGGCAGATCACGGGACCGAAGTCCGAGCGCCGCCGCCCCGAGGACGACGCGCAGGGCTCGCTGTTCGCGGCGTCCGTTCGCCGCCACCGGTGTCCCTCGCCTACCGTGTGGCCACCACGATCCGGGACGGCGACACTTCGACACCCTGCTGGACGACAACCCGAGAAAGTTCTTAGCGTTCGTCCGGCTCGACGCGGCGGCCGCCGCTGCGATGGGCGGGCCAATGCAGGAGTGTGCGGCGTCTCGCTGAGGCCCGCCGCTCCGAGCCGCCCCGAGCGGGCACCGTGCTATCGTTCCCGAGGAGGATCCTCGATGCTCATCGCCATCGCGCTCTCGTTCGCGGTGGCGGGCGCTGCGGAAGCCGCCCCAGCCGATCTCCCAACGCACCCCTACCCGTTGGAGATCGCGGGCGAGGGGCGCACGCTCCGCCTCCTCGACCCGGAGGGGCAGGTGATCCCGACGCCGGACGCGCTCGTGCTCGTCGGGCTCCCGGAGGCCGCGGAGACGTACCGGAAGGCCGAGCGGACCCGGGAGCGCGCCGCCAACTGGATCTGGATCGGCTCGGCGGCCCTCGGCGTGGGCTCGGTCCTGCTCGTTCCCAGCTCGGTGCAAGACGGTGGCGCCCGCCTGGCCGCAGCGAACCTGCTCGTCGTCCCCGCCGTGGTCGGCTCCGGCTTCCTCGTGCGGTACGTCAACCCGCGGGCCCGGCTCGGCGCGTGGACGGACCGGGAGACGCTGGAGAGCGCGGTCGCCGCGCACGCGGGCGGCGCCGGCGCGGAGTCCGCTGTCTTGACTCGGGTGGCCGTCTACGAGACGAACCAGCTCTTCGTCAACTTCGACGGGCGCGTCGTCGACGCCGCGCGCCGCCCGGTTCGGATGAAGGAGCTCGTGGAGCGCATCGACGATCCCAAGATCGCGGCGGAGTACCGGCGCACCCGTCGCATCGAAAAGAGGGCCTTCAACACCTCGATTGCCGTCGGCAGCGGCCTCACCGTGCTCGGCGGGGCGGTCGGCATCATCGGGTTCATCAACCGCGCGTTCGGTGGAGACGGCGGGATTCTGGCGGTCGGAAGCGGGATGTTGGTGCTCGGCGTCGGGGGCGTGGGCACGGGCATCGTTGGCGCCGTCGTGTCGACGCACCGGCACGAGGACCCGTACCATTGGTTCGACGAGCCGACGCTCCGCGCGCGCCTCGATGCCTACGAACGCACCCTGCGGGAGGATCTCGCGCTCGCCGAGGCGCGGCGCTGGAACGTCGACGTCCACCCGCTCATCGGGCCGGGCGTGGTGGGCGTCACCGGCACGTTCTGAGCGGGAGGACTCGGCGGGTCTCCCCCGCCATGGTTCAGTTTCCCTCGCTGTCACCCGCGGCCAGCCACATGCCACCCGCCATGACCGCACCCCAGGTGGTGACCAGGAAGACGACAAGTCCGACACCGAAGATCACGGTTTCACTCATGATCGCACCGTGCTGCGGGCGGGCGGCGTGGCGGCAGTCGGGGCCAGCAGCAGCGTCCCCAGGGAGTGAATCGACGGGACCCAGATACCGACGAAGATGCCGGCCTCAGTTTCGCCCTTCACGAAGTACAGCCAAACAGAGAACAGGAACGAAAAGAACCCTGCGACGACGAACGGGATCCGTGCACGCAGTGAGGGGTGAAGTTTGTTCATCGAAGTCTCCGGAGAACGGGGAGGGAGGAGGGAAAGCGGGGGGGGCGCCCGCCCACACGACTCGGGTACGCTCCGAGTCGTGTGGGTGGGTTGCGGTGAGCGCCGGTTGGGGCCGCGCCGCCGGGCGCCAAGTCGCCTGGCGGCACGGCGGACGGTCAGGCCTTCCGAGGAAACGCCATGTACGTCGCCGTGACGAGATAGAGGAGCGAGAAGCACATCATCGCGTGCCCATCGATGAAGTGCAGCTCGGTGGCGGCCGCTGTGGAAGCCGCCCCGACCACGACCCCGAGCGCGCCGACGAAGGCGAGCGCCGCAGCGCTCGTGCGGTAGTGGCCCACCGCGTGGTCGTCGGATGCGTTCACTGCAAAGTCAGGGGGGGAGCGTCAACCTCGTCGACACCCTCGGCGGCCATCTTCGCACGAGCGATCTGGTAGATCATGATGCCGTAGCCGCACTTGGCAGCGATGTCGGCGATGGAGTAACCAACCTGCAGTGCGACGGTAGCGGCCGCGCCACCGATGCCGAGCAGGGGCATCGCGTAGGCGATGGGGTAGAAGCCCCAGGTCGCGAGCAGCAGCAACTGCGTGTTGCGGAGGAGCACCTTCACCTGGGGATCCTTGACGTTGGCCGCCTGCCCGAGCTCGGTGTAGAGCACGAAGAGGATGTAGACGAAGGGAATCGTACTCAGGACCGCCCAGATCACGCGGGTCGTGGCATCGCCTGAAACTTCGCCGGGGTACCCGAGGCCGATCATGAGCGCGCTGGCAACCACCAGCCGCGCCATCAGCGAACCACGACGCGCCTTCGGCAACGCCAGAACGGCCACGAGCTCGGCCACCAACAGCGGAACGGTCAGGAGCCAATCCACGTACCGATACGCGTCGTTGAACGGTGCACCGGTCGCGACGTAACGGCCCGCGTCATTCAGCGCGTACGCGCCCTCCCAGCTGTTGAAGATGCGCCAGTAGTGGTACCCGGCGATGCCGACCACGAGCGACGAGAGGATCATCGCGGGACGGTACTTGGCGGTGAGCTGCTGCTGCACCATCACGAAGTAGGCGAACGAGGCGAGCATCGCGGCGATCGCGAGGGACAGCATGTTGTAGACCAGCTGAAACTCGCCGGTCGAGAGATCGAGGGGAAGGGACATCGTTGCCTCCAGGACGTGGTTTGGTGTGAACCGCTTAGAGGATATTCAGAACGACCGCGTCGAGAGGGGGAACAAGGTGGTCCGGTATCAACCGGTACCGGACGTGCTCGACTCGGGGAGTTGTACGTAGTGGAAAGCCGTAAGTCGTCATGCTGGTAGTGTGTTTTCCGTTTCACGAGTTCGGGAGAGGTGTAGGAAGCTGTTCAGCGTTCGCATGCGAACAGGTTCATTATCGGTTCATATGGCGTACGGAGCCCGCAGCGGTCCTGGGCGCCACCAGGACGCTGCCGTTCTCACGACGCTGGAGGCGGTCCTTGGCCGGCGGGGGGGCGGAGGATGTAGTGGCACCTCCGCTCGAGGCCGGCGCGCGGTCGGCGGCGTCGCCAGGGGGGCGCCCTGGCAGGCAACCAGCGTGAGCAGGCCGAGGAGCATGGCGGAAGCGGAGCAGGATCGCCGCTGGTGGACCCCCCGGCGGGCGATCCCGCGGCCGTAGCCACGCGCCGGCCCGGCGGCGCCCGCGCCCCGTCTACAGGTCGTCCTTTCCGGTCAGGGCCAGCTCGAGCGCGTCGGCCGACTCGACGGCGGCGGTGATGCCGTTTACCAGCTGATCGGCCGAGGCGTCACCGGGGATCTTCACCACGAACACCGCGCTCCTGCCCTGCTTCACCCAGCCGCCCAGCTTGACGGTGTTGCTGTTGGTGAGGAGCTGGTTCGCCACGATCGCGGGAAAGTCATCGGTGTCGGCCAGGTAGCCCGGCGACCAGATCTCCCGCACCTTCACGGCGCCGTACTCGGCCACGTTGGAGCGCACCCACACCACCTGCGTGCGCCCGCTGTCGAGCCGAAACACACACTTGAAGTCACCGTCGGCGTCCACCTCGAACTTCACACCTTTGGCTTCGAGCCGCGCTTTGACGATCCCGTCCGCTGCGGCGGCCTCGGTGGCGCCGAGGGTGAAGGACACGCCGAAGAGCAGCGCGAACGAGAGGAACAGCGGCGCGGACACGGACCGCAGACGACGAGCCGATCGGGACATGGGACCTCCGAGCCAGGGCCGTACTGATGGGAAGATTGGACCCCGCATCCGCGCACAGTGCATCTGTCGCTCCCCTCCGTCAACCCCGCTGCCCCTTCGGTCGGGGTGCGGCCACCCGGTGAGGCGCCTGTCGTGACGCGCCCCACCACCACGCTGGAGGAGGTCGTCTACCCCTCTGGTCGAACACCGCACGGGCCAACAGGACTTCTTCGACACCACCGACGGGCCGGCAACCCTGACCACCTGGCGAGACGGCCTCGACGCGTGCCTCCGCGTCACCCAGATCGACGCCACGGGCGGCCGCTCCACCTCGGAGTGGACCTGCGCAGACGACGTCCCCGAGCCGTGCGGCTGCGGCTCGGACACCTCGGCGCTGCTGTTCGTCGGCGTTCTCGGCCTCGGGTTGAAGCGGCGCGCGGACGCCACGCGGCGCTGGGACGCGACCGAGGCGTGGGTGACGCGGTCCGCCGGACGCGCCGGGCTCACTCCTCGGCGATCGGCCAGGCGGCGACAGGCACCGCCGTCGCCCACGCGGAGCAGTCGTCGCTGCCGGAGCAGTCGTCCTCGCCGCTGGCCTGACCCTCGATGACCCCGCTGCTCGCGCCGTCGGCGAAGCGGACGTCGAGCCACGCGGAGAGCGCGTCGTAGTCGGTGGTGTCGACGAACGGCGTGATGTCGAAGCTGCCGGTGAGGCCGTCCAGCTCGAGCTCCTCGTAGACGCGCACGGCGTCGGCGGTGGCCAGGAGCACGGACGCGAACGTCTCGTCGAAGGCGCCGTCGCCGGTGGCGAAGGTGAGGGAGCCGTCGATCTCGAGGCGGTTGTCGCAGACCACGCCGATGGCCTCCATCGAGCCGCCGCGGTCGGGGTAGACCGCGACCGACTCCACGAACCGCGCGGTGGTGCCGGGGAGGACAGGAAACACGAACGGCCCCCCCGCGTTGCACCCGCTCAGCCTACACCCTCGGGCCCGCCGTCCGCAAGCCGGTCCTGGCCGGCGATCCACCCCTTCCGGCCCGCAAAACCGGGCCTGAGCCGATCCTCTGCTTCCCCGGCGTACCCCTGCTTCGACAGCCACGCCTCGCACGCCTCCCCGATCTCGACCACCAACCGCTCCACGTCCTCCGTCGATGGCGGCGCGCGGAAGAACCGCAGCGCTCCGTCGGCGCCCCGGTCGTACACCCCGTCGAGGTGCACGATGTTGGTACCAACGACCGATCCGCCTGAGAGCGATCCGGAGCACCCCGTCCGCAAGCCGCGCGTGCCGCGCCAACAACCAGCGCCGCTTCCACGGCACCGTCACCACCCACTGACGCGTCGCCACGTGCGGGATCACGTGGTCCACCAGGTGCGCCGCCCGCTCCGACATCCGCCGCCCCCGCACGACGGGCAGAAACCCAGGGTCTTGCACGAGAACAACACCAGCCGATGGTGGTCGCATGCCCGACACTCCAGCCACGCGTACCCCGACGCGACGTCCCCACAACCGAGGTACGACCTGAACTCCCGCTCGACGTGACGCGGTAGCGAACGCCCGTGCGCCGAGAGCGCCTCCACCAGACGAGGAAACCCCTCCCCCACGATCGAACGGAGGCCCGCATCGCCCTGGCCGCGGAGCTCGACGGTGACCGACACGCGCGCGACGCCAAGCACACGCCATGCCGGGGACAAAACGGCGTTCCTCCGCGCGCAGGGGCCGGAGATGACCGACGGAGCGCCAGGCTGCGTCGGACGTTCGTCATCCCAGGGCTGTCCAGGGCCTCACGGGCGGTCGCGGCGACGCCGCTGTGGATCGACGCGAGTGAACGGATACGCCCCTCCACCGGAGCCCCCGCGCCGCGCATGCCCGTACCACTCTCGATCCTGGACCTCGCGTTCGTCGTTCGCGGCGAGACCCCTCACGACGCCCTTCACGCGAGCGTCGCGCTCGCCAAGCCCGCACCCGAGGCCGACACCATCGACCCCGAGACGCTCCGTGAGGCCGTTCGCCTGGCGTGGACGAAGCAGCCCCTCGAAGAGCGGCGCCACGCGCTCAGCCGCGTCGTGGAGAAAGTCGAGCTTTCACAAGGAGGACTGGAGATCATCTGCCGCGCCGACGGATATCACGGCCATGATCCGTTCGGCCCGCCTGAGGGGTCACCTCTGATAAATCGGGGGTGGGTCGGGTGTGGGGAGGTGCGAAGGCCCAAAAGGTATGTCATATGCGCGTTATAGCCAGCTCGCCTCACGAGGGTCGAGACAGCGCTCCGGCACGCCCCCAACCACTCCACCCCGGAGTCCTTGTGCGCCGGATACAGCGGGAAGCTCATGCCCCATCCCCGCCGGATTCGTCGTCCTCGACCGTGGCTAGATCCCGCGACAGCTCCTCCTCGATCTGCTCGATGCTCGGCAGGCGCGTATTCAGCGGCGACGGCAGCGAGCGCACGAGCTGGTACTCTGCAACGCCGATAGGGCTGCTCACCCGTGCCAGCGCGTACTCGGCCACGAGCCGGTTGCGAGAGCGACACAAGAGGAGCCCGATGGTGGGCTTGTCTTCGGGCGCCTTCATCTGCGCATCCACGGCGGTCAGGTAGAAGTTGAGCTGCCCGGCGTGCTCAGGCTTGAATGGCTGGGCCTTCAGCTCCACGACGACGTGGCAGTGCAGGCGCGTGTGGTAGAAGAGGAGGTCGATGAAGAATTCTTCGCCGTCGACGTCGAGCCGGACCTGGCGGCCGATGAACGCGAAACCGGCACCCAGCTCCAAGAGGAAGTGCGTGATGTGCCGGACCAGCGCAGTCTCGATGTCGCGCTCGTGGGCCTCGTCCCCCACGCCAAGAAAGTCAAAGTGGTACGGGTCCTTGAGCACGTTCGCGGCGGCTCCCGCGAGATCCGGGGCGAGCGTGGCACCGAAGTTCGTGGTCGCCGCACCTTCACGACGATGGAGCTGGTTCTTGATCTCCAGCGCCAAGAGATCGCGGCTCCACGCGCGTGCGAGGGCCTGCTCGGCGTACCATCCCCGGAGGTCCGGCCCTTCCAACTTCGTGAGGATGGTGACGATGTGGAACCACGGCAATTGGTCAGCGGTTCGCTGACCGATTCGCAGGTCAGGGCACTCCTGTGCGAAGAACCTCATGTACTTCAGGTTCGCCGTGGAGAGCCCCTTCATGTCGGGGAACTCGGCGCGCAGGTCCGCCGAGAGCCGGTCGATCACCCGGCTGCCCCAGCCCTGATCGCGTTGCCGCGCGAGAATGTCCAAGCCGATCGCATGGTACAGCCGGATCTGCTCCCCGTTGGCGGCGAGCACGGCTCGCTGTCGCGCCCCGTGGATTCGCTGCTTGAGGTCCGCGAGCCACGCCGCGTAATCGGCGGAAAACGCCAGTGCCCCGGGCGTCGGGGCCTGGACCATGGCCGCGGGCTTCTTCACTTCATCACCCCGCGATCATCGAGAGGATCCACGCCCTTCAAGTCAGCGTCGATCCCGCCGTCGGGGCCGCGGGGAGCAAGAGTCATCGTCAAACGGTCGGCCATCGCGGCCACGTATCCTGAAGCCGTGGGCGTCGCCGGGCACAAATCTCCGGCAGATCCCGACGCGTTATCGACGCTGACCCCTCAGGTTCGGCTCACGCTCTGTCGTCGAGATTTACAAGGTAGTATCTACATCGCATGCCGGCTACCAAACTCCTCCAGGCCCCCCAAACGCCCCCACATCCGCGCGCGTCCCGTTCGCGTCGCTGACCGCGGGGTCGCCCGCGTCGACCAGGGCCGAGGTGGCGCGGAGGGTGAGGTCCCAGCTCGTCGCGCTGCCGGACGTGCTGGTGTAGTCGGGATCGACCTCGAGGTTGCCGCTGTCGGCCGGCGCGGGGAACGTCGCGCCGCCGGAGTAGCCGAACCCGCCAGCGGCCATGTTCCCGTAGGCGTTGGAGTACGTCATGCCGACGGTGTTGTAGCTGTACATGAGGCTGATGAGCGCGGCGGGCGCGTAGGGGCCGGCGCTGCTGAGCACGTTGTGATCGATGGTGGTGTCGTGCACGCCGAGCGTGCAGTACCAGTCGGCGACGAGCAGTCCTCGCGACACGCCCCCCTCCTGGACGTTGTGGGTGATCGACGCCTGGGAGAACTGCAACTCCGAGTCGTAGCAGTTGAGCAGCCCCGAGTGGGTGGCAACGCCCGAGGTCTCGTTGCCCGCCATGATCGCGTTGCGCACGTCCACGAACGAATCGTATGCGTACATCTGGCCATAGCTGACGCCCGAGACGGGGCTGGTGTTCACGGTCTCGACGTTCCCCACCAGACGAGATTGGGTGAGCTCTACGCTGCTGGTTTGAAGGTAGAGCCCATAGCCCTGCCCGTACGTGTTGGTGCCCGAGTGGCTGACGAGGTTGCCCGTGGAGCTGAACCCGATGGCGTCGATGTCACTGGCGTAAGCGTAGAGCCCGAACGCCGTCGCGTAGGTCGTGCCGCCGCTCGAAGAAGTGGTGGTGACGGTGTTGCCGGTGTACTCGACGTCGTCGACGACGATCTCGGCGCCGCTGACGTACAACATTCCGTAGGTGTTGGAGGAGCCGTACGCGGTGTTGGTGTTGTCCATCGCGGTGGTGTTGTCCGCCAGACGGAGGTTGCGGAGTTCCGCGCTTCCATACTGGATCAAGATGTCGCCGTAGCTGGAGAGGTACCCGTAGTTGCCGGACGTGGTGAGGTCGAGGACGTTGTTCTCGATCGCGAGATCTTCGAGCACCACGTCGCCGTACTCGAACCGGATGCGGGCGTCGACCGCGAGCTGAGCGTTGCTCGACGGGTAGGAGGCGAGCCCGTCGAAGGTGTTGCCCGACACGCTCCCGCCGCGCCAGGTCACGTCGGAGAACGAGCTCCGCACCAGGGACGCCGCGCTGATGTAGCTGGCGCCGGGCGTGGTGTAGCTCCAGGCGTTGTCGACGACGTGTACGTCGATGAGCTCTGCGTTGGACGACACCAGCGCCACCACGCTCGCCGCGGACGAGTGGGTGGAATCGTTGCCGCTGAAGACCACGTCCTCGAGCACCAGGTCGTCGCTCTGATCGGCGGCGAACGCCACGGAGGTGCGTAGGCCCCCGGTGACGGTGACCCCGCGGACGCGGCTGTGGGGAGCTCGCTCCAAGGTCAGGCTGCCGCCGCCGAGGTATAGGGTCGTCACGGCGGAGCCGCCGGTGCTGCCGAGGCGCAGCGTGTCGGTCACTTCGAGGTTGGCGGCGTGGGTCCCTGGCTCGAGGCAGATGAGGGTGCCGCTGGGCTCGGTTGCGAGCGCCTGGGCGATCGTCGCGTGGTCCGCGGGCACCGAGACGCCGTCCGCCGCGCCGTCACAGTCGTTGTCCACGGAGTCGCAGCGCTCGTCGCCGCCGGGGAACGCGAAGGGGTCGGCGTCGTCGCAGTCGCCGCCGATGGTGACGACGCCAGGGAGCACCTCACATGTGGTGGTCGCGGCGCCGCCGAAGCCGTCGCCGTCGGCGTCGGCATAGGCGTTCTGCGCATCGGTGGCGCCATTGTCGGCCACACCGTCGCAGTCGTTGTCCAGCGCGTCGCACACCTCGGTTCCGCCGGGGCGCGCGGTCGCGGCGGCGTCGTCGCAGTCGGTGGCGTCGGCCACGAAGCCGGTCGGCGCGACACACGCCGCCTGGGCGAAGTCGGCGTTGCCGAAGCCGTCGCCGTCGAAGTCCGCGTGCCACATCGGTGCGTCGGCGGCGTCGGCTTCGTCCACGGCGCCGTCGCAGTCGTTGTCGACGCCGTCGCAGAGCTCGGGCGCGCCGCCGTAGGCGCCGGCGGCGTCGGGGGCGCAGTCGTAGGCGTCGGGCAGCCCGTCATTGTCGGCGTCGGGGAGCTCGCCGGGGTCGGCGGCGGGATCACACGCGAGGATGACGAGGGTGAGGAGCGGGAAGAGGCACCGCATCGAGGTCTCCGATGGTTGAGAGCCCGCCGACCGTACCGTCAGGTACCGCCCCCGCCACCCTGCCTGCATCTTGCTTGGCTCGTCGGCGGTAGCGGTGGCGGCCGCGCATCCGCGTCGGGTAGATGACCACGACGGAGCCGCCATGCCCAACGAACGCCCCGCCACGGAGACCTGGACGGACGCCGCCCCGGAGGACGCCCGCACGCTGGTCCCCGACGCACCGACGACGGAGGAGTCGGGTCAGCCCGAGCGCACGAGCCCGTCTGGCGAGGCGCGCACGACCGTCCTCCCGGACATCGTGACCGGTGGCGCGCGCCCGACGCTGCGTGGCCGCTCCGAGCCGCGCTTCGTGTCGCTCGGCGCCGCCGGCGAAGGGGGCCTCGGCGAGGTGCGGGTGGCGCTCGATCAGGACATCGGGCGCAAGGTCGCGATCAAGCGGATCCGCGCGGACCGCCTCTCCTCCGCGGCGGTGGTCCGCTTCGTCCAGGAGATCCGGACCATCGGCCGCCTCGAGCACGCGAACATCGTCCCGATCCACGACGTGGGCCGCGACGACACCGGCGCCTTGTACTTCGTGATGCGGTACGTCGAGGGCGAGACGCTGGAAGCGGTCATCGCGCGCCTGCGCGCCGGCGACGCGGCCACGCATCGTGCGTGGGGGTTCGAGCGGCGCGTGCAGGTCATCGGGCAGGTGCTCGAGGCCCTCGCGTTCGCGCACGCCAACGGCGTCATTCATCGCGATCTCAAGCCCGCGAACATCATGATCGGCCGCTACGGCGAGGCGATGCTGCTCGACTGGGGCGTGGCGCACGCCGCCGGAGAAGGCAACGGGGTCACGGGGTCGCCGGCGTACATGTCGCCGGCGCAGGCGCGTGGCGAGGCCGCCGACGCTCGTTGCGACGTGTACGCGATCAGCGTCGTGATGCACGAGCTGCTCACCCTGCGCCACTACCTCGAGGACTGCACCACGGTCGCCGACACCCTGCGCGGGGTGCAGGAGCGCCCCGTGCCGCTCGCCGGTTCCGTGCGCAACGGCGTGCAGACGCCGGTCCCGATGGATCTGACGTGGTTCGTGGCGAAGGGCGTCGAGAAGGACCCGACGAAGCGGTACCCGTCCGCCCGAGCCATGCTCGACCGCCTCGCCGCGCGGGCCGAGGGTGACATCCCCATCCAGTGCCACGTCACGTTCACCCAGCGCGCGAGCGCGTCGGTCGTGAAGTGGATGAACCGAAACGGGCTCCTCGCGGCGTTCCTCCTCGTCAGTGTCCCGGTGGTGACGCTCGGTTCGCTCGTCGTGTGGGTGGCCACGCGCTGAGGGCGCCGCGACGCCGTCGACGGTCAACGCCCCGAGGGCCGTTCCGCCACGTAGGCGCTCCATGGCGTCACCACACCGCCCTCGGTGGCGAGGGTGTGCGCGCGGTCGGTTCCTCCACGTCGACCTCGTTCGAGCGCAAGGAATCGAGCCGCGAGCGGGGCGAACTCGACCGGCTCCGTCGGCGGGGCCTCGGCCGCCCCCGCATCCCCGACCGCGTCGACCGCCGCGGCGCCCCCAACCACCGCCGCCCACGCGTAGCCGTCGACGACCCCCGCGGCCTCCGCGCGCGCGACGTCGAGCGACGTGGCCGCGCCGTGGATCGCCCGCCGCGTCTCGACGTCGTACGCCGATGCGAGTGTGCCGCCGAGGTGCACGAACCACACGGGCGGCAGGGCGGGCAACGGCGCGACCGGGCCCTCCGGCGCCCGCAACCCCTCGTCCGTGAGGACGAAGACGACGTCGTAGCGGTGTTCCTTGCTCGCCGTGGCCCACGCGCGGAGCGCCGTGTCGGCGTGGAGCCCCCCGAACCACCCGTCCTCGGGCAGCGCGTCCACGCGAGCCGGCTCGCCGCCGGAGGCCCCGGGGATCCACCACAGGTCCGCGTCGGGCAGGCTGTCCACGGCGGCCTGCACGGCGGAGGCGTGCGCCCGCATCGACAAGGACCCGTCCACGACGAGCGCGACGCGGTCACCCACGGCCGCGGACGCGGCGCCCAGGGTGGCGCTCACTCCGTCGGCGGCGTGCGGCGTCGGCGCGGCGGGTTCCCCGACGTGGGCCGGAAGCCAGAAGTCTCCCTTTACCCTGATGTTCACGCGATCGGTGTAGTCGCCCCAGGTCACGTTTCGGCGATCGAGGAGCACCGGCAGGGGCACCCCCTCCGCGGCGACCGGCGTCGTGTACGTCACGCGCGCGCACACGTACGGCGCGGCGTCTGGGCCGGACGTGCCGGGGATCGGGGAGACGCGCAGCCGGTACTGTCGAGGGCCGACCTGCTCGAGCACCGTAGGACGCACCCGCGTGAGGTCGTCGTCGATCGCCTGCGCCGCGCCCGGACGCACGACGACGCCCGCCCACTTCTGCGGAACGATGACGTCGTCGCTGAGCCACACCCCGGTGACCGCCGCCGACATCGGGAGCGAGAAGGTGTAGACCACCTCCGTTTCGCGGCGGCCGAGGTTTCGATACTGCTCGTCGATCGTCACCTCCGCGAGATCGCCCTCCTGGCGGACGATCACCTCCTGCCGCTCGAGCCGCGCGTCGCCGCGCCGGATGGCCCAAGGCGACGGGTCGTCGTCGGCGTCCTCGAGCGACACGTCGAAGAGGGCCTCGTACGTCTCCTCGGCCCGCGCGCGCGCGACCTCCGCGTCGCCGCGAAACACCAGCGGGCGCGCGACCAGCGCGAATGCGGTGCCGATCCGACCGGGCAGGGGCCCGCTCGATGGGAACGCGCGTTCGAGCGCGACGGTGGTCTCGACGTAGCGGTGGTTCGCCCGGGCCGCGTCGAGCAGGCCGGCGCGGATCGACGGTTGGTCTTCGAGGATCGTCCTCCGTTCGGCGGCGTCGTAGTCCCCGTCCAGGCGCGCGTACACGGTCTCGTGCGGCTGCGGGTCGAGCGGGTAGGCGGGCCCGAGCCACGCGGCCACCCCGACCACGGTCGCGATCGCCGCGCGGACCGGGCCGGACTCGCGGGCGACCTTCAGCGCGTCGGCGGCGTAGGTCGATACGTAGGTCCATGTAAACACGGCGGCCGCGAGCAGGAGCGCCGCGGTCACGAGCGTGGCGCTCCACGGGAGCGACGGCAGGCCGAGGCTGGTCCAGACCTCCCACACGACGATGTCCGACGCGGCCGCGGTTGCCGCGACGATCGGGAGCAGCGCACCGATCGCGCCCGACCAGAGCCCCACGACGAGCACGACCGCGCGTGCGGCGAGCCCGACGAGCGACGGCGGCCGCGCCTGCTCCCGGACGTCGTGTTCCCGGAGGGTGTCCCAGAGGACGATCGCCATCGCGACGGCGTTGAGCGCGAGCAGGTGGGCCGCCGCGGGGACGAGCTCCGTCAGGCCGCTCAGGCGCGCGCCGAGCGCGACGACGATCGGGATCTCGACCCCGAAGAACAGCCGTGCGAGGCGCCACGCGTCCCGGGCGCCGAACAGGGCCACGGTCATCGTCGCCGCCGGAGCGAGGACGAGCGCGGCGTAGAGCGCCAGGACGTCCCACGGCGCGTCCGAGAGGGCCACCACGTCCTCCGCCCCGAGGGTGCTCACGAACCAACCGACTCCGACCACGACGAGGCCGTGGAGCCCCCAGAAGGTCGTGTGGGTCGCGACGCGGAGGAGGATCGACAGCGTTCGTTTCACGGCGCGAGTGTACTCCATGCGCGTACGCGTCCTGGGCTTCGGCCGAGCGAGGGACCGGCCGGCATGCTAACGTGACGGGCCCGTTCCTCCGTAAGGAACTCCGATGCGGCTGTTCACCGTGTTCTCCGTCGCCATCCTCGGCTTCACCGTGCTCGCCTGCGCCGGCGTGGGCCAGAAGACCGGCACCGACACCGCCGGGGTGGACGAGCCCGACGACGACGACGACGACGGCTACGACGAGGACGTCGACTGCGACGACGACAACGCCGCGATCCACCCCGACGCGCAGGAGATCTGCGACCCGAACGACGTGGACGAAGACTGCGACGGCGTGTCCGACAGCTTCGACGACAGCACCGCCGGCATGGTGCAGGTGTACCGCGACGCGGACGAGGACGGGCACGGGGGCTCGGCCGGCGCGATGTTCCTGTGCGAGGTCGAAGAAGGCTTCGTCGCCAGCGGGGACGACTGCGACGACGCCGACCCCACCGTGAGCCCGAGCGCGCTCGAGGTGTGCGACCCGCTCGACGTGGACGAAGACTGCGACGGGCTGTCCGACGACAGCGACCCGAGCGTGGACACCTCGTCCTTCCTCGACTATTACGCCGACCTCGACGGCGACGGCTGGGGCGATCCGACGGACGCCGCGCGTGGCTGCGACGCGGGGGCCGGGCGCGCGCTCTTCCCCGACGACTGCGACGACGACGACGCGCGGGTGAACCCCGACGCCACCGAGGTCTGGTACGACGGCTTCGACAGCGACTGCTCGGGCGGCTCCGCTACGACCGCGACGGCGACGGCTACGACGCCGAAGGGTACGGCACCGGTCGGGACTGCAACGACCGCTCGTCCGCGGCGTACCCCGGCGCGACCGAGACCTGGTACGACGGCGTCGACGCCGACTGCTCCGGCGGCTCCGACTACGATCGCGACGGCGACGGGCAGGACTCGGACGCGTACGGCGGCCTCGACTGCGACGACACCAGGTCCAACGTCTACTACGGCGCTCCGGAGTCGGGCTCCTCCGGCGACACCAATTGCGACGGCGCGGTGCGGGCCACACCCGTGGCCGTGGCCTCGTACACGTCCACCGACACCCTCTACACCTGCACCACCGTCCACCTCGACGGTACCGGGTCGAGCAACCCGTCGGGCGGCGTGCTCACGTACGATTGGGAGCTCATCTCGGCGCCCGCGTCGAGCGCGACCACCTCGGACGACATCGTCGACGTCGATGACGCGTCGCCCACGTTCGCGCCGGACGAGTCGGGCGACTACACCTTCGGCCTGACGGTCACGAACAGCTCCGGCGTCGTGTCCGTCCAGGACCTCCTCGACATCACCGTGACGGATCGCTCGTCCAACCAGGCGCCGACGTCCAACGCCGGGTCGGATCAGACGCTCACCCAAAGCGTCACCTGCTCGGGCGGCACCGGCTACGGCAGCGACGGCGGCGTGTGCGACGACTGTTCGGATCAGGAGTTCACCCTGTCCGCCACGGCGTCGTCGGATCCCGACGGTGACGCGCTCACCTACACCTGGTCCATCACCACCGGCACCGGCACGCTCACGGAGTCCAGCGGCGCGAGCACGGTGCTGACGATCCGCGGCGGCACGACCACCGACGGCGCCACCACGAGCACGGCGGTCACCGTGCTGCTCACCGCCACGGACTGCTACGGGCGATCCTCCACCGACACCGTCACGCTCACCTCTTCCTGCACGGGCTCCTGATGTTGCTCCTCCTCGCGCTGCTCGGGTGTGTCCCCCAGACCAACACCCCGAAGGACACGGGTCCGGAGGACCTCGACCGCGACGACGACGGCTACGAGAAGGACGTCGACTGCGACGACCGCGACCCCGCGGTGCACCCCGACGCCACGGAGCGCTGCGACGAGCTCGACGTCGACGAAGACTGCGACGGGCTCGCCGATCAGTACGACGAAGGCGCGCTCGGCGCGATCACCGTGTACCAGGACGCCGACAGCGACGGGTACGGTGCGGACGAGAGCGCGACGACGGCCTGCGAGGTCGGCACCGGCCAGACCGTCATCCGCGGCGACTGCGACGACGCCGACGTCGCCGTGAACCCGGACGCCGTCGAGGAGTGCGACGGCGCCGACAAGGACGAAGACTGCAACAGCCTCTCCGACGACGACGACCCCGGCGTGGTCGGGGCGTCGAACGTCGTGTATTTCGACCGCGACCTCGACGGCTACGGCGACCCGGATGGCGAGACCACCAAGTGCGACGCGCCGGTCGGCTACGTCACGAACGACCGTGACTGCGACGACACCGCCGACTTCGTGTACCCCGGCGCGTCCGAGGTGTGCGACGACGTCGACAACGACTGCGACGGCCTCGCCGACGAGTCCGACGCCCTCGACGCAGGCACCTGGTTCGCGGACATCGACGGCGACGGCTTCGGCGACGCGGACGCCACCCGGATCGCGTGCGCGCAGCCGAGCGGCTTCGTGTTGGACGACACCGACTGCGACGATCTCGACCGCGGCGTGTACCCGGGCGCCCGCGAAGTGTGCGACGGCGAGGACGACGACTGCGACGGCACCGACGACAACAGCGCCGTGGACGCGTCGACCTGGTACCGCGACAGCGACAACGACGGCTACGGCGACGACGCGACCACCTCCACGAGCTGCTCTGCCCCGAGCGGCTACGTGAGCAACGACGACGACTGCAACGACGCGAGCGCCTCGATCAGCCCCGCTGACGCGGAGGTCTGCGACTCCGCCGACGTCGACGAAGACTGCGACGGGTACGCCGACGACGACGACAACGACACCTCGTCCACCGGGAAGACCACCTGGTACGCGGACTCCGACAGCGACACGTACGGGGATCCCGCCAGCTATCGCGGGTTCTGCGACACGCCGGCGTCCGGCTACGTGAGCAACGACGACGACTGCGACGACACCAGCGCGTCGATCCGCCCGGGCGGCAGTGAAGTCTGTGACAGCGCCAACAACGACGAAGACTGCGACGGACTCGCCGACGACAACGACACGTCGGTGTCCTCGTCGGGCAAGTCGACGTTCTACCGGGACGCCGACGGCGACACCTACGGCACCACGACGAGCACCGTGTCCCGGTGCGACGCGCCCACCGGCTACGCGTCGACGTCCACCGACTGCGACGACACCACCTCGGCGCGTTCGCCGGGCAACACCGAGGTGTGCGACGCGTCGAACGTCGACGAAGACTGCGACAACCTCGCCGACGACGCCGACACGTCCACGTCCTCGACCGGGAAGACGACCTACTACCTCGACACGGACTCCGACGGCTACGGGGCCACCACCGGGTCTGTCTCCCGCTGCGACCAACCGTCCGGCTACATCACGACCGGCAGCGACTGCAACGACACCGACGCCGACATCAGCCCGGCGGACCCGGAGGTCTGCCTCGACACCGTGGACGACGACTGCACCGGGTCGACGATCTGCACGTGGACCGCCACCACCGACGTCGATCGTACGATCACCGGGGGCACGGCGAGTGACAACGCCGGGTACTCCATCGCGAACGCGGGCGACTTCAACAACGACGGGTACGACGACATCCTGATCGGCGCGCCGTACCAGGACTCCGGAGGCACCCTCGCGGGCATGGCCTACGTGGTCACGTCGCGCACGGGGTCCGTCACCCTGACCGGCTCCGCCGCGACGGCCTTCACCGGCGAGGACGCCAACGACTACGCGGGCTACTCCGTGGCCGGCGTCGGAGACACCAACGGCGACGGTTACGACGACGTCCTGATCGGCGCCTACAGCGCGGACGACGGCGCCGCGAGCAGCGGCACGAGCTACCTCGTGCGCGGCGGCAGCTCGAGCATCGACCTGTCCGCGGCGACGCGTCGCCTCTACAGCACGACGTCGTCGGAGTTCTCGGGGTCGACCGTGTCGGCGGCCGGCGACGTGAGCGGCGATGGGCTGGCGGACTACCTGATTGGAAGCTCGTCTTCGAGCACCGGCCGCGGCCAGGCCTGGCTCATCCTGGGCTCGACGAGCGCCGGGACGAGCGGCTCCCTCACCACGTACGCCGGCGCCATCCTCCAGGGCGAAGCCAGCTACGACTCCGCGTTTCGCACCATGGGCGCCGCGGGCGACGTCAACGGCGACGGCTACGACGACATGATCTTCGGCGCCGACGGGAACGACGGCGCGGCGTCCAGCGCGGGCGCCGCCTACATCGTGTACGGGCCGCAGACGGGCACGGCGAGCCTGTCGACCGCCGACGTCCGGCGGCGCGGTCCGTCCTCGCTCGACTACGCCGGACGCCAGGTGGCGGGCGGCTGCGACGTGAACGGGGACGGATACGCCGACTCGCTCGTGGGGATGTACGGGTATTCCTACGGCTACGTGTACCTGATCTACGGCAGCGCCACCTTGAGCGGCAGCGCCACCCTGAGCAGCTCCGACGGGGCGGTGTTCACCGCCACGACCTACTACGTCGGCTACGACGAGGTCGCGTGCGACGGCGACATCAACGGCGATGGCTACGACGAGGTCGCCCTGGGCGACTCGTACTACAGCTCCAATCGTGGGCGAGTGTTCGTGTTCCAGGGCGGGTCGCTGACGGGGAGCTACACCACCACCACGGCCTCGGCGACGATCACCAACAGCTCCGGGTCGTCGAACGACTACTACGGGGTGTCCCTCGCGTTCATCGGCGCCGCCGACGGCGCGTCGGGGGAGTCCGACCTCGTCGTGAGCGCCTACGGCGCCGGCACGAGCGACGTCGGCATCACCTACGTCTACAACGAGTGGTAGGCGCGCACCTCGGCCCAGGCCGGATGTGCGTCGATCGTGCGTAGGGCCTCGTCGAGCAGCGCGTCGCCGGGCGCGCGTCGAAACCAGGTGCTCGCCCCGGAGGGG
The DNA here is from genome assembly GCA_945862325.1 of Klebsiella pneumoniae. GTDB lineage: Bacteria > Myxococcota_A > UBA796 > UBA796 > SXON01 > CAMAXZ01. The sequence goes on along the minus strand of CAMAXZ010000048.1, from coordinate 14,173 downwards.
TGAGGGAGCGCGACGAGGTCGCGGTCGGCGCCGGCGATCCGCGCGCGGTGGAGCGGCCCGACCACGTCGGTCAGCGGGCCGTCGCTCAGCCACTGCCCGATGGCGAGCTTGCCGACGGCGATGACGAGGGCGGGGTCGACGAGGGCGATCTGGCCCTCCAACCAGGGGCGGCACGCGGCGATCTCCTCCGGGGCGGGCACGCGGTCGCCACCGCCGGCGCTCGCCTTGCCGGGGAAGCAGCGACACACCGCCGTGAAGGCGACGCGGGCGCGGACGGTGGCCTCGTCGGCGCCGATGCGGCCGAACCACCCGAACAAGGTCTTTCCCGCGGTCCACGCGAACGGGCGCCCGAGGGCGCCTTCGCGCGGGCCAGGGGCCTGACCCACGATCAACGCCGGCCCCAGCACTGGCGACCCCGTCACGACGGGCGGGATCATCCGTGGGCAACGGCGGCACGCGCGCATCGCGTCGAGGTGGGCGGTGAGGGCCGCCCGGCGGTCGTTCACGTGACGGCCGCGCGCCACGCGCGCGGGGCCCACACCCCGGCGCCTCGGAGCGCCGCGGCCTCGTGCTCGGGCAGGCCCGATGTGTCGACACATCCCTCGTCGCGCATGCGCGCGGACAAGGCCGCGGCGGCGGGCCCGAGGCGCAGGACGTCGACCTCGCCGTCGGGCCGGCGGAGCACGGCGACCATGCCGCCGGAGGGCTTGATCGCCCCCCGGAGCAGGCGAGCCGCGTCATGACGCAGGGCGACGAGCTCGACGCCGGGGGCGAGCCGATGAGCCGTGTCGACCGGAGGGTCGTGCTTCAGGGTGAGCACTCCGAGGTCGGGAGGGGCCGCGTAGGTGACGGCGACCTCGAGCCGGGCGGCGTCGACGGCGGCGTCGAGCGCGGCGCCGCCGTGGGTCGACTGCGCCGCCAGCCAGGCCGCGAACCGTCGGCCGACCGGCGACCGGACCATCGTGTCCGCGGCCGTGAAGGCGGTGATCGCGTCGGCGCGATCCGTGCCGAGCAAGGCGAGCGCGCTCGGGCAGGCCGTCTCCAGCCCCTCGCCGATCTGCCGGGCGGAGCGCCCGTAGCGCGCTGACACATCCCAGCCGACGGCGAATGTGTCGGCGGGTGAGGGGAGCTCGACCTCCTCGCAGAGGGCTTCGTAGGCGGACACCGCCCGCGCGAGATCGAGGTCCGCGGCGAGGGACCGAACGATGTCGTCGAGAGACGCGGCGGTGTCGGCGTCGCAGTCGGCGCGCACGTGCAGGAGGCGCCACGCCACGTCCTGCGCGCGCCATTGGGCGCCGTCGCCGGAGGGGGACAGCGCGCCGCTGTCGAGCAGGGCGTCGGCGAGCGCCTCGACGCGGGCGTCGAGGGACTCGATAGACGGGTGCCAGGCTTCGCCCGGACGGAAGAAGAGCTCGACGAACATCGCGAACTCCTCCGACCGCACGCGGCCGGCGTGGCTGGCGGCCCACGCGAGGCCGTCGGTGCACAGGTCGATCCGGTCGCGAGGAGTGCGGATCGGCGCGCCGTCGCGGAGGCCTCGGCGGATCGCGTCGCGCTCGCGGGCCACCCATGCGCGGGCTTCTTCGGCGCGGGTCTCCGCGCCCCGCGGATCGTCCACGGCATCGAGGGTGTACCAGACGACGACCGGCAGGAGCTCCGCGAGGCGCGCGGCGGACGCGTGCCAGAGCACGGTCGCGTCGGGCCGCCACGCGAAGCCGACCAGGCGGTGGAGCAGCTCGTGTGGCGTCCAGCGCGGCTCATGCGCGGGGTGGAAGGACGACACCATTCGGTCCAGCCGGAAGTGGAGGAACTTCGTCTCTTCCAGGGCGCCCTGCCGCCATGGGGCGACCGCGCCGAGGTCCGGCCGGCCCCGCGGCGCCCAGGCGTCCGGCGGCGGCAGGTGCACCGTGTGCTCGAAGTGTCCGAAGAACAGCCCCGCGTCGTCCGCGAGGCCGCCGATGCGTCGGGCGATCGTCGATCGTTCTCGTTCGGCGCGCGGAGGCTCGAAGCGGTGCGTCATTCGCCGAGCGCGAGCTCCTCGACCGGCAGGAGGCGACCGAGGAGGGAGCGGAGGAGCGTGACGTCGGCGGGCCGCGCCACGAGGATGTAGCCCTGCTCGACGAGGCGCTCGCGCGTGCTGGCGCGCAAGCCGTGCGGGACGAGGACGATGGTGTTGCGCCGGAGCTCCGGAGAGGCCTCACCGAAGCGCGCGAGCAGGCGCGCGCCGAAGGCCTCCGGCCGCGGGAAGCTCAAGATCGCAGCGTCGAAGCTCCGTTCGGACATCAACGGGAGCGCGTCGGCCACGGCGCCGAGCGCCGTGACCGTCACCATCTCGCCGAGGGTGTCGCGCAGCGCGCCGCGGAGGAGGTCGTCCTCCTCGACGAGCAACACCGACCCGCCGTGGACCACCGTGGCGCGGGGAAGATCGACGGCGGCGGCCGAAGCCGCGGCCTCCGCGGCCGGGAACGACACGCGCACGCGCGCGCCGGTGCCGCTCGCCGTGCCGATCTCGAGGTTGCCACCGGCCGCCCGGAGGGCTTCTCGGGCGAGACCGAGGTACAGCGCTGAATAGCCTGGCTGTGACGCCAGGAACGCCGCGTCCCCGAGGCGCGACTGGACCTCGACGGGGTACCCGGATCCGTTGTCGCGCACGTCGAGGCTGACCCAGCCGCCGGCCACGCTCCCCTCGATCGTCACCGCCGCGCCCTCGAGGTCGCCGCAGCTCGCGGCGGAGGCGAGCAGGAGCAGCGACAGGCCGCGCAGGAGCGGGGAGCGCGCCGCGCGGATCGGGGGGAGATCCTCGAGGATGAGCTCGAGCGCGACGAGGTTCTCGAAGTGGTGGCCCACGAGGTCGCGCGCCGCGGCCAGCTCGCGCCCGACCCGTACCGGTCCAGGCGGCTCGGCCTCCGTGGACACGAAGCGCGCGACGTCGTCGACGAGCGCGCGCAGGCGATGGACGCCCTCGCCCAGGCGCGCCATGGTCGACTCGAGCTCGGCGTCGAGCGGCCCGAGCCGGGCCCGCCGCGCGTGGTTGTCCACGTCGCGGTGGGACGCGCCGCCTTCGAGCAGGCGCACGAGGGCGCGGAGGTCCCCCAGGCGCGCGAGGACGAAGCGGTGATCGGGCTCGAAGTACGCGAGCGTGTCGGTCACCCGGCGCGTGACGCCCTCCGTGAAGATCCCGTCCAACGCCTGGGTCTTCGCGGTGAGCGCCTCTTGCGCGAGCCCGTCCGCCTCGGCGCGGTCGACCGCGGTCACCAACACCGCCGACACGCCACCGTCCGGCGCGCGCAGCGCGTGGACCTCGAGGTCGATCGGCTGGAGCGTGCCGTTGGGGCGCTCGACCACCCCGCGCTGCTGGAGCCGACCGCGCTGCGCCAGGCGCGCCGCGACGGCGTCCCAGTGGAGGCCCTGCACACGGAAGAACTCGTCGAAGGCACGCTTTCCGACAGCCTTCGCGCTGCTCGCCCCGCCGAGCCGCTCCGCGGCCCGGCCCCACACCCGGATCGTGCCGTCGGGGCTGAGGAGCAGCGTCGCCACATTGGTGGGCTGCGCCACGAGGCGCTCGAGCGGCGCCGCGTCCGGAGCCGCGTTCGCGGGCTCGTCGGCCTCCGCGAAGGTGAGCGTGGGTGGCTCGGCGAGCAGGAGGAGCACGCCCGCGAGCCCCCGCTCGCCGAGGAGGCGCGTCGCCTTCAGCCGGGTGGGCACGGCCGCTCCGTCGCTGCGTCGGAGGTCGCACGGGGCGTCGAAGGAGTCGCCGGTACGGAGGAGATCGAGGAGGGACGCCGCCTGTTCGCGCGCCTCGCCCCCGTGGAAGAGGTTGGAGAGCGGGCGCTCCAGAGCGGCGCGCGGCGAGTATCCGAGCAGCCGCTCCGACGCGCCCGACCAGTGGAGGATGCGCCCGTCCGCGTCACACACGACGACGGCCTCCGGCAAGCGGTCGAAGATGGCGTTCTGAAGCCGGACCCAGTGCTCGAGCTTTCGGCGGTCGGTCACGTCTTCGCCCACGAGCACGAGCGAGGCGGCCTCGCCCTCGCCGACGAGCACCGGCGACCAACGTACGGTTCGGACGTCGCCGTCGCGGGAGGTCATCGCCTGCTCGAAGTCCCGACCGGCGCCCGTGAGCGCCCGCCGGTGCGCGGCGAGCACGGCCTCGCGGACGGCGGGCTCCGGGTAGGCGAGGCGCAAGAGGCCCGACAGGTCGGCGAGCTGCTCGGCCGGGTAGTCGAGGCGATCGAGCAAGGCACGGTTGATCGTGGTCACCCGCTCGTCGCGCCGGATGGCGTACACGAGCGCGTGCGTGCGGGCGAGCAGGGACTCCCACGCCGCGTGCGGGAGCTCGGGCAGGCGCGTGGAGGGACGCGGGTCCATTCGTGGGCGTATCCCGCTTTGCGTTAGCATTCGTGGATGCTGCCCGTCGCGCCGTTCTTGCTCGCCCTCGCCGCGTGCTGCCCCGACGCGGCGATCGAGCTGACGCCCCCCGGCGCGCTCGTCCTCGACGACTCCGAGCGCCTCGCGGTCGATCTGTCGGCGATGCTCCTCGATCCTTCGCAGGAGGTCGAGTGGTCGGTGTCCGCGGGCGATGGGGTCCTCGCCGACACCGACGGCGCGGAGCTGCGCCTGCTCGCCGAGGTCGGCGCGACGGGCGACTCCTGGGTGGACGTGCGCGCCACGGACGCGTGCGGCAACGAAGGATCGGCGCGGGTTCTCGTGCAGCTCGGCGGGGCGGCCGCGCGATGCGCGACCACGTTCACGTACGTCGCGCGCGGGGGCGCGGACCAGGTGTACCTCGCGGGCTCCTTCAACGACTGGCTGCCGCAGGCCACGCCGATGACTGAGGGTGAAGCGGGCGAATGGTCCGTCACGCTCGAGCTCGCACCCGGGGCCTGGCCCTACAAGGTGGTCGAGGCGGACGTCGGGGCCGGCACCGAGCAGTGGGCGTGCGATCCCGCGGCGGAGCTCGTGCAGTGCGACGAGGGCTACACGTGGGACCCGTCGTGCCCCCTCGGCGGGGCCACGTGCAACTCGATGCGCGTCGTCGAGGACTGCACGATCCCCAGCTTGACGGTGGCGTCCCTCGACATCGACCGCGACGCGAACCGCATCACGCTCGAGGTGGTCGGCTCGTCCGCCGACCTCACCCTCTCCGCCACGCTCGACGGCGCCGACCACCCGATCCGCCCGGACGGCGAGGCGCGATGGACGATCGACGCGTCCAACCTCGATGACGCTCGATACACCCTTCGTGTGTCGGCGGTGGACGCGGCGGGCCGGGCGGCCGAGCCGTTGTACGTGCCGGCCTGGCTCGACGACCGGTCCTGGGAGACCGGCCTGATGTATTACGTGTTCGTGGACCGCTTCGCGGACGGCGACACATCGCTGAACGTTTCAGAGGGCGCGAGCACCGCGGCCACCGACTACGTCGGCGGCGATCTGCGCGGCGTGATCGACCGGCTCGACTACCTCGACGAGCTCGGCGTGACGGTGCTCTGGCTGACCAACCCTCAGGACAACGCCGAGGGGGCGTTCGAAGGCAGCTGTGAAGCGACCTACTCGGGCTACCACGGCTACTGGCCCTCCGAGGCGTTCGCGGTCGAGGAGCACTTCGGCGACGAGGCGGTGCTGCGCGAGCTCATCGCCGAGGCGCACGCGCGAAACATGCGGGTGCTCACCGATTGGGTCGGCAACCACGTACACGACGACCACCCGTACTACCGGGATCATCCCGAGTGGTTCAACCCGTTGGCCCGTTGTGGCGACGCGAACAACTGGAACGACATCCCCGAGACGTGTTGGTTCGACAGCTTCCTCCCGGACGTGCGCTACTACGATCCGGAGCCGCTCGTGGCGTTCGTCGATGACGCGGTGGAGTGGGTGGTCGACTACGAGCTCGACGGCTTCCGGGTCGACGCGGTGAAGCACATGCCCCACGCGGTGTTCTACAACTTCACCTCACGGGTGCGCGCCCGCGTCGAGCACGGCGGGGCGGAGCCGTTCTACACCGTCGGCGAGACCTTCAGCGGCGACCGCGACCTCATCGGCAGCTACGTGAACGACCGCGAGCTCGACGCACAGTTCGACTTCCCGCTGTACTGGGCCATCACCGCCGCCTTCGCCCGCGACGAGATCGGCCTGAGCAACGGCGATGGGTCGTTGCGGAGCGTGTGGGAGGCCTCCGACGCCGCGTGGGGCGACGCGGTGATGAGCACCTTCCTCGGGAATCACGACGTCGCGCGCTTCATCGCGCAGGCCAGCGGCGAGATCGCGTCGTTGTACGGCGACAGCGCGTGTGGGGGCGACGGGCTCTTGCGCACCCCCGACACCCCTCCCGGCTGGGACGAGCCGTATCGTCGTCTCATCCTCGCGTGGGCGTTCCTTCTGAGCACGGAGGGGCTGCCGCTCGTGTACTACGGCGACGAGATCGGGCTGCCCGGCTACAACGACCCGGACAATCGGCAGCCGATGCGCTTCGACGCCGCGCTCTCGGTCGACGAGACCCGTGTGCTGGACGCCGTGCGGCGGCTCGGCCAGGCGCGCCGCGCCCATCCGGCGCTCGCGGTGGGCGAACGCGCCGAGTGGTGGAGCAACGAAGCGGGCTTCTGGGCCTACGCCCGCGTGCACGACGACGACGCGGCGCTCGTGATGCTCAACCGCGACGACAGCGACCGCACCGTGAGCAACGGGTTGGCGTTCGCCGGGCTCCCGCAGGGGGTGTATCGAGACGTGTTGACCGACGACACCTTCACCTCCGCGGGCGACTCGCTCACGGTCACCGTGCCGGCCCTCGGCGCGCGCGTCCTGGTGGCGGAGTGATCAGCCTCGTCGCGGTGGCGCTCGCCGACGTGACCGTCGGCAGCTACGGCCGCGCCACGGTCGACGCCGACCTCGACGGCGGCGCGGGCGATCCCGCGCGGGTGGTCGCGTTCGGCCCGCGCCTGGAGGGCGATCCCTACGCCGAGCTGGACCTCGCGTGGGACGCGGCCGCGAAGGACGGCACGGCGGTCCGCGCGATGTTCACGCCCGCGCTCGCGGGGCGCTTGTTCCATTACGACGGGTCCTTCGACGCCACGCTGGCGGTCCGGAACCTCTACGCCACGGTCCGGCCGGTGGGCGGGCCGGTCACCGCGTGGGCCGGGTCGCGGATGCTGCGCGGCGACGACGTGTATCTCCTCGACTTCTGGCCGCTCGACAACCTGAACACCGTCGGCGGCGGGGTCGGGCTCGAGCTCGCCGATACACGCGTCTCGGTGCACGGCGGGCTCAACCGGCTCTCGGCGGGCGATTGGCAGATCCAGGACGTCGAACGCGCCATCCCCGGCGCGGTGGGGTCCGAGACCGTGCGCGTGCTCGACCGCCAGCGCCTCGTCGCCTCGATCAAGGCCGATCACGCGTTTCACCTCGGTACCCTCACTCTGCGGCCCAAGCTCTACGGCGAGGTCCACACCCTGCCGGCAGGAGAGCGGCTCGTGGAGGACGGGTCGGTCAGCCAGGAGCTTCCTGAGGAGTCGGCGTGGCTCGGCGGCGCCCAGCTCACGCTGTACGGCTGGGCGGACGAGAGCTACGTGCACGTCTTCTTTCGGCACGCCACGGGGGTCGCCGCGTACGGCGAGCTCACCGTGCCGACCGACGGCCTCGCGCCCGACCGGACCGTCGGCGCGGCGCGCGAGGACCGCCTGGCCCTCGCCGCCAATCACGAGGGGGGCGTGTGGGGCGTGGCCGCCGGCGGCTACGCGCGCTGGTTCGCCGACGCCGACGGGCAGGCGACCGACTTCGACGACGGGCACGAGCTGGCGGTGGTGCTTCGGCCGGCGGTGTACCCGACCGGGTGGGCGAGCGTGGCCCTGGAGCTCGGGCACGAGGCGGCCTGGCGCGACGGGCCCAACGCGCGCGACGGGCTCCAAGGGACGGCCGAGATCACGCGGCTGAGCCTGATCCCCGCGGTTCAACTGCGGCCCGGCACGTTCGGCCGCCCGCAGGTGCGCTTGCAGTACACCGCCGCGTTCTTCAACCCCACCGCCCGGAGCTGGTACCCCGACGGCGACGAGCGCGCCGACACCGCGGTGCGCCACGTCATCGGAGTCGGCGCCGAGTGGTGGATCAACAGCCAGAGCTACCGATGATCCTTCTCTTCTCTGCCATCGCCCTGGCCGACGTGGCGCCTCACGCGAGCTGGGGCTCGCTCGTGAGCGGCAACGGCTACGGCGTGGTCGTGTTCGAGGACGATCGCCTCGCGCACGCCTACACGCACGTGTATCAGGCGTACGACGCGTTCACGTACACCCCCGAGGTGCTCTTCGACACGTACTTCGGCGTGGTGCGGGAGGGCTCCGGGTCTTGGCTCACCGATGTGTCGAACGTCGGGTACGAGCCGGGGACGGGCATCATCACGAGCACCGCAACGGCGGGCGACCTCGTGGTGTCCACCTGGTCCTTCGCGCCCATGGGCCTCGACGCGTTCGGCGTGGCCCAGGTGGCGACGGTCCGAAACACCGGGGCGTCAGACGCCGAGCTTCAGCTCGTGTCCCTGCACAATTGGCACGTCGGCGGCGAGGAGCACGCCTGGAGCGCCGACGCCGAGCACGTCGGCGAGTCGGGCAGCGATGTGTCGTTGCTCACGGCCGCGCCCGGCGCGACCGACGTGTCGTGCGACGCCGTGTGGACCGCCGTGCAAGAGGGGCGCACGATCGGCGGGGGCTGCGAAGCGTGGGGCGCCGACGTCGTGCCCGGCGTGGGCTGGCGCCTCGTCGTCCCGGCCGGAGGCGAGGTCACCGTCGGCCAGCTGACGACGTCGGGGGACGCCGATGCCTGGATCGCCGGCCGCGAACCAGCGGTCTGGGTGGACGACGAGCGCGCCTGGTGGGACGCCTGGCACGCGGCCGGCGTGACGCCCGCGGGCCTCTCCGCCGACGAAGCGGCCGTGTTCCGCCAGCAGCTTGCGTTCCTGAAGATGGGGCAGTCGCGCGAGCCCGGCGACGCGTACGGGCAGATCCCGGCGTCGATGCCGGCGAGCGCTCCGGTCGGCGATTTCCGTCACGTGTGGAACATCGCGTGGGTCCGAGACGCCTCCTACGCCATCGCCGCGCTCGCGCGCACCGGGCACGTCGAGGAGGCGGCCGCGGCGCTCGCGTTCATGATTCAGGAAGGCAAGACGGGCGAATACCGAAGCTACGTGGGCGACGCGGACTACGCCGTGAGCGTGTGTCGCATCTACGGCGACGGGACGGAGTGGAGCGACGCCGACGACACCGGGCCCAACGTGGAGTTCGACAACTTCGGTCTTTTCCTCTGGGTGTTGGGCGAAGTGCTCGACAACGGCGGCGAGGTCGACGACGCGGCGGTGGCGCGGGCCCTGGACGGCGTCGCCGACGTGCTCGTCGGGCTCATCGACCCGAACACCGGCTTGCTCCTTCCGGATTCGAGCATCTGGGAACGCCACTGGGACGGCAACCAGCAGCAGTTCACCTACTCCAGCGCGTGGGCGGTGGCCGGCCTCCGCGCCGCGGCGCGCGTCGCGGACGCCCGAGCCGACACACGCGCCGACACGTATCGTGACTCGGCGGACCGCATCGCCGCGGCCATCCCGGAGCAGCTCGTCGACGCAGGCGGCGTGGTGGCGGCCAGCCGCGAGCAGCTCGCCACGGGGGGCGACTACCTCGACCTCGCCGCGGTCGAGGTGTTCAACCTCGGCATCGTCGACGCGCGCGGCGACACGTTCGCGGCCTCGATGGCGGCGTGGGACCGCGAGCTGCGCGTGGCCAGCGGGAACGGCTTCCACCGCAACGACGACGGCTCGGTGTACGACGAGCACGAGTGGCTCGTGATCGATCTGCGGGTCGCCGAAGCGCTCCGCCGCGCCTGTCGGGCCGACGAGGCGGCGGAGCTCGAACGGTGGGTCACCGCGCTCGCCCGCGCGAACCACGACACCGTCCCCGAGCTGCTCGAGCCGAACACTGGCGACTTCGCCGGGCCCGCGCCGATGTTGGGTTTCGGCGCCGGCGCGTGGGTGCTCGCCGTGGCCGGGCGCGACGCCGCCGACGCGGCCTGCCTCGCCGTGGTCGACACCGGCACCACCAAAGACCCCGCCACGGGCTGCGGCTGCGCGTCCGCGTCGCCCGCGTTCGCCGCGTGGAGCACCCTCGCCGCCCTCGCGCTCGTCGCGCGCCGGAGAACGCCATGATCGCCGTGATGCTGCTCGCGTGCGCGGAGACGAGCCGGTACACCGACAACCCGGTCATCACCTCGGAGGTGGAGGACTGGCGCGACGAGATCATCTACCAGGTGCTCGTCGACCGTTTCGCCAACGGCGACGTCAACAACGACTACAACGTCACCTACGACACCGCGAACCTCGCTCGGTACATGGGCGGGGACTACCAGGGCCTGATCGACCACGTCGACTACTTCCAGGCGCTCGGCGTCACGACCCTCTGGATCAGCCCGGTCGTGGTCAACGTCGAGGAGGACGCGGGCGGGGCGTCGTACCACGGCTATTGGACGCAGGACTTCCTGAACGTGAACCCGCACTTCGGGGACCTGCCGAAGCTCCGCGAGCTCGTCGACGTCATGCACGACAACAACATCAAGGTGGTGCTCGACATCGTCGTCAATCACGTCGGCCAGCTGTTCTATTACGACATCAATCGGAACGGGCAGCCGGACATCACCACCTATTACGCCACCGACGGCAGCGACACGGTGGACATCGTGACCGAGTGGGACCCATCGTACGACGCGCGGGGCATCCAGGGGTACACGAGCCTCGGGGAGAGCGGCCCGGCGCCGTTGGGCTGGGTGGACATGCCGGAGCTCAACCGCATGCCGCCCAACCCGCCGGAGTTCGCGAACGAGGCCTGGTACAACCGGCGGGGTCGGGTCACGAACTGGGGTGACTTCGACCAGGTGACGTACGGGGATTTTCCCGGTGGTCTGAAGGACTTGCGCACGGAGCTCCCCGAGGTGCGCGAGGCGCTCGTCGATGTGTACGCCTATTGGATCGAGGCCGCCAACCTCGATGGGTTCCGCATCGACACCCTCAAGCACGTCGAGCACGACTTCTGGACGGAGTTCTGTCCGGCCATCCGCGACCGGTGCGCCCTGATGGGAAAGGAGCGCTTCCTCATGTTCGGGGAGAGCTTCGACGGGGACGACGCGCTGATCGGCAGCTACACCTTCGAAGAGTCGGTGGACAGCGTGGTCTACTTCTCCCAGAAGTACCAGGTGTACGACGACGTGTTCAAGTACGGTGGACCGACCACGAAGATCGAGTCGTTGCTCGAGCAGCGCGCGACGAACTTCGGCGCCACGCCGCACACGCGCGGCGCGGGGGTCGTGCCTCGAGAGGCGCTCGTCAACTTCATCGACAATCACGACATCCCGCGGTTCTTGTTCGACAAGAACAGCGTGCCGGCCCTCCGCTCGGCGTTGACGTACCTGCTCACGCAGGACGGCATCCCGTGCCTCTACTACGGCACCGAACAGGGGTTCTCCGGTGGCAACGACCCGGCGAACCGGGAGCCCCTGTGGCTGAGCGGGTACGACACCTCGGGCGATCTGTTCCGCCACATCGCGGCCCTCAACGCCCTGCGGAGCGCGTACGCGCCGCTCCGGCGCGGCGACCTCGCGCTCCGGTGGGTGACGGATCGCACCGGCGGCGAGGAAGACGCGGGCATCGTCGCGTTCGAGCGGGCCTACGAGGGTGAGTCGGTGCTCGTCGTCATCAACACCCACGACGACCACACCAGCCACACCTCGTTCGAAGGCGCGGACATGCCGGTCGGCTTCGCGCCGGGCACGGTGCTCCGTGAGGTGTTTCCTCCCGACAGCGACCGGACGTACACCGTGTCGTCCGGCGGCACCGTGCGCGTCGAGGTGGGCCCGCGTGACGGCGTGGTCCTGGCGCTGTAGGCTTCGTCTCCTGGAGGTCCCGATGCCCGACCAGCACCTGTTGTTCGACGCCTACGACGTGGCGGTCGTGACCCTCGAGAGTCTCCAGGCCGCGGCGCGCTACGACCGCGCGAACCTCCGCGCGAAGTTGAGCCGGCGCCTACGGCTCGGGTTTCCGGCGAACGTCGAGCCCGATCCGTACCTGATGCGCGCGCTCGGGGAAACATGCCTCGCGACGTTGGAGGACGATCACGACGCGGAGCAGGCCCTGGCGCTGTTCGTGCGCGAGGGGGTCCGGACCGAGGACGAGGCGATCGAGGCGCTCGTGGATTGGACCGCGCGCCGCGAGCGCTCGCGTCTGGGGCGGCTGCGTCAGCTGCGTCAGCTGCGCGCGTCGAAGCTGAGCAGCGCATGATCGACGCTCAGGTGGGCCAGGGGGCGTGGCTCATCGCGGCGTTGCATCGCGCCGACCGCGTGGACGCCGACCTCGACGGGCCGATCGACGACCACACGCAGCTCGCGGCGTGGTGGATCGGACAGCGGGATCGCGCGGAGCTCGATCGCGCGTTGACGGGCGCCGCGAAGGCGATCGTGGGTGCGCGCGGCGCGCTGCTCACCGTCGGTGCGGGAACCGCCCACGGTGGGTTGTTGATGGGCTTGACCGCGGCCACCGTCGAGCGCGCGGCGCTCCGCACCCGCGAGTGGGCGCCCCACCCGCGGCTCTCGCGCCGCCTGCACGCCTTGCTCAGCGGCATGCCGACGAGCACCGCGGCGCTCGAGATCCGCGCGCGGGCCCGTCCGCGGGATGTGGCAATCCACGCGGAGTGGGCCGCCGCGCTCGCGCGCGCGGGCCGCTACGCCGCCGCCGTCGAGGTGATGGACAGGACGCTTCGCCGGTTTCCGGGCTCGGCCGACGCCGCCCGGCTGACCGCGCTCGCGGAGTGGCTCCTTTGCTCGAACGACACGAGCCGCGCGGTGCGCACGGCGCGCGCGGCCACGCGGCGCGCGGTCGCGCCGCGCGAGCAGCTCGAGGCGCTGACCCGATACGCGGAGGCGTGTGTCGCCGCCGGACGAGTGGAGCGCGCGTGCGGGGTCTGGCGCTCGGTGGAGGCCGCGGCCCTCGGCCTCGGAGACGTGGACCACGCGGACGTCGCGCGGGTCGAAGCGGCGTGGTGTGGCACCCGCGGCGACTCGGCCGTGGAGATCGGCGCGCTGCCGCCGCGGCCGGGGCTGCGGGCCGCGGCCGCGCCCCGGCGCTCGGGCGAGATCGAAGCGGCCTTCCTGTACGCCGGGGCGGCCGCCGCGAAGGGCGACGTCGTCGCCCTCGAGGACGCGTGGCGCGGGCTCGCGGCGCTGCCAGCGTGGGCGCTGCCCGCGGGGGTCGGGCGCGTGGGGCAGGGGTGGGCGGCGCTGGTCAGCGGTCGCCCACGCGAAGCCGCCCTGATGTGTGTCGATGTGTTGGACGCCCCGGAAGCGGACGCCGATGTGCGCGCGGTCGCCGCGTACGTCCGGGCCGAGGCGGACCTCGCCGGCCTGGACGGCGTCGGCGCCGACACCTCCGTGGCGATGGCCGCGCGCGCGTTCGCCGAGGCGCCGAACGCGGATCTCCATGGCAGGGGCGGCGCGCAGCTGCGCTGGATGGTCCCCAACCTCGAAGCGCGCGTGGCCCGCTGGCGGGGCGAGGACGCCACGGCGCATCGGCTCGCGCTTCGGGCGGTCGACGCGCTCGACGCGTCACGGGGCGCGCGGATCGGCCGTTGGGCGCCGGACGAATGGCTGTCGTCCCGACATGCGCCGTACGTCCTCGCCGCGGAGCTCGCCGTCGGCGTCTCCGATCCCGACACGATCGGCGCGCTGCTCGAGGGCGGACGTTGGTTCGTGTCACGCGGCGTGCGGCCGCCCGGGGGCCCCGAGCGCCGGCGCGCGGTCGAGCGCGCGCGCGGGGCCGCCCGCGACGAGGGGGTCGAGCTGCTCGTGCTGGCGTGCGGCACGGAAGACGTCATCGGGTGGACGGGCGCCGGACGGGTCGTGCGGTCGGTCGGCGCGGCGCACGTCACTCGCCAGGTCGTCGCCGGCATCCTCGACCGCGCGCGGGTGGACGGCGCGCTCGACAAGCTGCTCCAGCTGCTCGGCCAGACGTTGGAGCGCGTGCTCGAACCTGCGTTTCGTGTGGGTCAACCATTGGCGCTCGCGCCGGTCGGCCTGCTCGCGTCGGTGCCGTGGGAGCGTGTCCCCGTCGCGGGACGGACGATCCCGCAGCTTCGTCCGGTCATCGAGGTCCCGTCGCTGCTCG
>CAMAXZ010000047.1 GCA_945862325.1 Klebsiella pneumoniae | reverse complement strand
GCCGGTCGCACCATCGGCGCCGCCGCGCGCGGCCGCCCCCGGCGCGTCCGCGGCCTGTGACGGGGCTCGGGCGGAGCAGGAGCGGGTCCGCGCTTCGGTCGCGGCGGCGCGCGCGCGTATCGGCGCCGCGTCGACGCGGTCCTACGAGTCCGCGGCCAGCGCCCTCGACGCGTGCCTCGCGGCGCGGGAGTGTGTGGGCGATCCGACCCGCCTCGCGGAGCGCTACGCGGCGGTTCAAGGCGCCGAGCGGGCAGCCACCGCCGAGCGCGAGGCGCTCGCGCGGGAGGAGGTCGCCATGTTCGGCGTCAATCAGGCCGTGCGCGCCGCGTGCGGCGAGTGACGCAGCACCCGCTCGAGGCGCTCTATGTCGGCGCGGTGCGCGGCGGTTCGGTCCCGCGGGCGCTGCGCGGCCCGCTGATGAGCATCGCGGTGTTCGTTCGCGAGCTGTCGCGGGATCAGGTCCACGTGCGGGCGGGCACGCTGTCGTACTGGTCGCTCGTGGCGATCGTGCCCTCGCTGGTGCTCGTCGCCGCGGTGATGCAGCCCTTCGGTGGCAACGATGCGGTCCGGGCGTTCTTGTATTCCACCCTGCTGGCGGGCCCCGTCAGCGCGGTGGGGGCGCAGCTCGACGCCTACCTCGCAGAGGTGGACTACACGCGCCTCGGGGTGGCGGGACTCGTGGGCGTCGGGTTCACCGCGTCGCGCATCTTCTTCAGCGTCGAAGAGGCGTATTCGTCGTTGTGGGCGGTGCCGGTCCGCCGGCCGCTGCTGGTGCGCGTCGTCATCTTCTATGCCCTGTTCACCCTGGTGCCGGTGATGATCGCCTACGGATTCCACGTCAGCGGGCAGCTCCGTGGCGGGGTGGACATCGGCGTGCTTCAGCGGCTCGCGCCCATCGTACTGACCGCGGTGGCGTTCACCGGCGCGATCAAGGCGCTGCCCGACACGGAGGTCCGATGGAGGCCCGCGATGATCGGCGGCGGCTGCTCCGCCGTGCTGTTCGAGGTCGCGAAGTCGGGCTTCGGCGCGTACACCGACGTACTCGGCACCGCGGACGCCGCGGTGGCGGTGTACGGGTCCCTCGCGCTGTTCCCGATCTTCCTGCTGTGGCTGTATGTCTTGTGGTGGATCGTGCTCTTCGGGGTCGAGCTGGCGTACGTGGCGCAGCGGTTGCCCGACCTGCTCGCCGCGGAGGAGCGGCTCCACGCCTCCGACTTCGGTGCGGCGGAGCCCGACGGGTTCTTCGCGCTCGGGTGCCTCGTCGTCGTCGTACGCCAGTGGGCCGCCGGCGAGGGGCCGATCCCCGAGCCGGCGGTGACGCGTGAAGTCGGTGGCGATCCCGCGCGTGTGCGTGCCGCGTTGGAGCTCTTGGCGGAAGTTGGGTTCCTCGCGAGCGCCGACACCGGCTGGGTGCCCGCCGCGCCGCCCGACCGTGTGACCGGGCGGGAGGTGGTGCTCCGATGCCGGGGCCGCGGCGGCGCCGCGCCGTTCGCTGATCTCGCGGACGAGCTTCTTGGGGTCCCCGCGGACCGTCCCGTCGCTGAGCTGGCCGCGGCCGGATGAAGCCGAGGGGGCGTTCTCGCTGGATTTTCGGAGCGCTCGCGGCGGCGTTCGCCGCGGGGTGCGCGGGCGGGGTCGCCGCGGCTCCCGGCCTCTCCCTCGCGTTGGCGCCCCAGGTCGGCGTCACGCTCGGCGGGTGCGCGTGGTGCGCGCAGGGGGTGTGCGCGACGGCGGTTCGGGTGGGCCCGGTCGCCGCGGAGCGGCTCGTCGTCGGGTGGGACCGGGTCGCGGTGCTCGAGGGGGCGCGCTTGGACCTCGGCGGCGGCGGCGCGATCGGGGCGGCCGGTGGCGGCTTCGACGCGCGCTACCTCCCGATACGGGAGGTCCGCGTCGCGGACCTGCAGGTCGAGGGCGCCCCATTGGAGCTCCCCGTCCTCGCGGGCACCGTGTGGCCCGAGCGCCACCTCGTCGGCGACGGCGTCACGATCGACGACGCGCGCGTGCAGGCCACGGTCCCAACGCCGTTCGGCGCCTGGACGGTGGACGTCACGCGCGACGCCGTGGGCGGCGTCGTGGTGACGGCGGTGTCCGAGGCGCCGCGACTTCCGTCGGGGTACCTCGATTCGCGCGTGGTGAGCCTGCCGCGCGCGGTGGTCGAGGGGCGATGGGACGACGGGCGCTTCGAGGGGAGCGGCCAGGTCGCGGACGTGCGGGTGGGCATCGACGCGAAGCGCCTCGGTGGCGCGTCGCTCCGCGACTCGGAATGGGAGGTGCGGTTCGCCTTGCCCGCCACGCCGATCGCCTCGGCCTACGCCGTGTTCGCCGATGCCGTGCCCGAGGCGGACCGCGCTCGGATCGGAGGCACCGTCGCGGCGACGGGCACGTGGCGCCATCCAGGCGGCCTCGTGGAGATCCATCCCGAGATCCTCGACTTCACGGTATCGGACCTCGTGGGGGCGGACCTGGAGTACGGGCCGTTCACGTTCCGCGCCCGCGACGCCGCAGGGGAGCCAATCCTGCTGCGCGTTGGGGAGGGTACGGAGACGTGGATCCCGCTCGGCGAGGTGGGCGAGCTGCTGCCCGCCGCGATCATCGCCGCGGAGGACGCCCGCTTCCGCGCGCACCCCGGCTTCGACCTCGACGGGATCGTCTCGGCGTTCGCCGACAACCGCGAGGCGGGCGACGTGGTCCGCGGGGGCAGCACCCTGAGCCAGCAGCTGGCGAAGAACCTCTTCCTCGACGGCGAGCGGACCTACGGCCGCAAGCTGCGGGAGCTTCTCTACGCGGTGAACCTGGAGCAGCGCCTCGGAAAGCGACGCATCCTGGAGTTGTACGTGAACGTGGTCGAGTGGGGGCCGAATCTGCGCGGTGCCCGCCGCGCCGCCGAGGTGTACTTCGTGAAGCGTCCAGCCGGCCTGCTTCCGGAGGAAGCAGCCTTCCTCGCCGGTATCCTCCGCAACCCGAAGACGGCGTGGCGCACGCAGTACCTGCGGGATCGCCCCGCGAGCGGACGGGTCGCCCACGTGATTCGCAACATGTCCGGGTTGACTCCGGAGCAACGCGGCGCCGCCCTCGCGCGTCCGATCCGGTTCGTGCCGCCTTGACGCCCGCGGGCTGACGAAGGTCGTCGACGATCGTCCGACGAACGTCGACGATCGTCGGGGACCCTTCGGGGCTCCGACGCGGTTCGAGGCGGATCGTGACGCGGCGCGCCGCTTGCAGTGGGTGCGCCGCATGCCGCCCTTGCCCGCCTTCGCCCTCGGCCTCGCCATCGGTGGCGCCGTCTGGCCCGGACTCCGCCCCGACGTCCACCTCGCCTTCGCGGCGTGCGCGGCCCTCCTCGCGCTCGCGGCGGTCGTCGGGCGCCCCCGTGGTCGTCTCGTCGTCGTGGCGGGGGCCCTCGCGTTGCTGGCCGCCGGAGTGGCGTTCGGCCTCGCGCTGTTGTCCGCGCGGCCGGACGGGGTGGTGCTCTCCGGCGAGGTGTGGCTGCGCGGGAGGGTCGACGGCGCCGCGGTCGGCGCCGAAGCGCCGGTGTTCGTGACCCACGGCCCGGCGACGGGCGGGCGCGTGCGGGTCCGATTTCCCGGCGTTCCGCCAACGCCCGGGGTCGGTGTGCTCGTGCGTGGCCGCGCGGCGCCGGTGCCGACGGGGGCTCTCGCCGGGGCGGTCGATCCGTCTTGGGCAACCGCGGCCGAAGGCGTGGCCGTCGTGGTTCGCGCATCCGAGGTCACCCGCCTCGGCGCTCCGCCGTGGTCACCCCGGGTCGACGGTGCCCGGCACGCGGGGCTCCTCCGCGCCATGCTCGATGGCGCGCGCGACGGCATCGACCCCGAGTCCGCGCGGGTGCTCAAGGCGACCGGCACGTGGCACCTCGTGTCGATCTCCGGGTTGCACGTCGGTCTCTGCGCGGCGGCGGCGGCGGCCTGTGCCGCGATGTCGACCCGCCCCCTCGTGTGGTTGGGGGCGCCGGTCGCGGCCCGAGTCATCACCGCGGCGGTCGGCGTGGGGGCGGCGTTCGCGTACGCGGCGCTCGCTGGCTGGCCCATCCCCGCGCGCCGTGCTGCGTGGATGGTCGCCGTCGCGGCCGCGACCCTCGTGCTCGGGCGCTCCCCTGGTCGGTGGGAGGCGCTGTCGCTCGCGTGGGTCGGGTGTGTCGTGGTCGAGCCCGACGCCGTGCACGACCTCACGGCCCAGCTCAGCTTCGGCGCACTCATCGGGATCTTCCTCGTGGAGCGGTCGCTCTTGCGCCTCCTGCCCCCAGACCTCCCGTGGTGGGCGAAGGCGCTCGCCGGCGCGCTCGTCAGCACGGTGGGCGCCACCGCGGGCACCCTGCCCGTCACGGCGTTGCACTTCCAGGATCTCCCGCTCGTCACCCCGCTGGCGAACCTCGTCGCGGTGCCGGTCGCGGGGTCGATCGGCACGCCGGCGCTCCTGGCGAGCCAGGTGCTGCCAGGGCCGGCGGGCGCGGCGTGCTTGTGGGTCGCGGACGCCAGCCTGACGTTGACGCTCCTGCTCCTCGGGCCGCTCGCCGAGGCACCACGGCTTCACCCCGCGGTGGGGCCGGTCGGCGCGGCGATGTTGTGCGTCGCGATGGGCTGTGCGCGCCGCCCCGTCCTGCTCGTCGCCCTCGTCGTGCTGGCGCTCGGACTTGGGCCCCGCGTTCGCGGGCCGACCGTCACCTTCCTTGCGGTCGGGCAGGGCGACGGGGCGACGATCGAGTGGCCGGACGGGCGCGTTTGGCTGGTCGACGGAGGGCCGCCGGGGGGCGCCCTGTTGGCCTACTTGCGTCGGCGTCGCGTCTCCGTGGTCGATCGGGTGGTGGTATCGCACGCTCACCCGGATCATCTCGGCGGATTGGAGCCCGTGTTGCGGGCGCTGCGCGTGCGGAGGGTCCACGCGCCGCGGGCCGCGCGCGACGCCCTCGCGACGATGACGACGGCGCCCGTGGAGCTCGGGGCGGATGCACAGGAGTCGTCGTCAAACCGTCACTTCGGGCGCGACGGCGGGTGGTTGGCCCTGCACCCTCGGCCCGGCTTTGCCGGGCCGAGGGGAGACCCGGCCAACGACGAGAGCCTCGTGATTCGGGTGGAGGCAGGCGGGCAACGGGTCCTGTTCACCGGCGACGTCGAGGCGGCCGCGGAGCGCGCGCTGCTCGCGGAGGACGTCGCCGCCGATGTCTTGAAGGTGCCGCACCACGGCTCGCGCACCTCGAGCTCCGCCGCGCTCGTGGCGGCCGTAGGCGCCCGGCACGCGGTCGTGTCGTGCGGCGCGTCGAACCGGTACGGCCATCCGCACGCGATCACCCTCGCGACCCTGCGCGGGTCGCGCGTGTGGCGCACCGATCGCGACGGCTCGATTCGGTTCGTACTGGGCGGCGATCAGCCGAGCGTGAGCGCGGCGAGGGCCGGGGCTCGCAGCGCGACGCGCGCGCCGCCTCCGGAGGTCCGCACGCGGCGCACCAGCCCGGCGAGCCGCAGCGCGTTGTCCAGCTCGGGCTCTTCGTCGTGAGCCTCGCCGTCGAGCAAGGTGTGCAGGCGCTCGGCCGACTCCGGGTTCGTGAGCGCGATGCCGATCGCCGCGCGCAGGTCGTCGGCGAGCGGCCCCATGAGACGGAGGAGCTCGCCGTCGTCCCGCGGCACGTTTCCATGCGCGGACGCGCCGCGCGCGACGGCTTCGACCATCGCCGGCACGCCACCGGTGAACGCCACGGCGCGGATGAGCGCCTCCCGCTGCACCGGGCCGGCGAGGGCGAGCACGGAGGCTTCGGCCTCCGGCTCGGCGTAGTCGCACAGCTCGATGTCCACCATCTCGCGGAGGCGGAGCGACGGCGACTCGACGGACGCGGCGAACAGCGCGGTGACGCGGCGGTCGTCTCCCGCGGTGGAGAAGTACTCTCCGAACAACCCGACGAGCTCTTCGAGGACGGACACCGGCAGGTGCTCCACGCCGTGCGCGAGCAAGGCGGAGCCGTGGTTGTTTTCGTGCGCGTCGTCGATCAGCTCGCGGGCGACGTACTGAAAGCCGCGGCGATCGGCCACGGTCGGCAGCGTGCGCGCCGGGCCCGCCAGGTCCGACAGGACGCGCAGGAGGAAGTTCCAGGCTTCCGCCTCGCTGCGCCCGCGAAGGGGACGGAGAGACACCGTGCGGCAGCCGAGCCCCGGGCTGCCGACCGCAAGGTCGAGCGCGACGTCTTCGAGGAACGGCTGTGGGGCCGACCAGCGCGGCGTGAGCAGCGCGACGGGGTCCATGCGCCGGACGTGGCCGCGCACCTTGCGCGCGATGCGTCCGCGGATCGCGCTCTCGACGTGCACCTGGCGGGCGTCGAACGGGGTGGTGCGGCGCGCCTGCGCCCAGGCGATTCGGCGGTCGAGCACGGACATGCGCGAACGATACGACGTAGGTCTTGCCATGTCAAGAGCGTGGTGTCGGGCTACAGTGGGCGCGATGAACCTCCCCCCTCCGTTCGCGAGCAACCCGCGCGTTTTGACACGGGTGATGGAGCACGTGGCGGCGGGGAACCGTCGGGTGAGGGGCCTCGCCGAGGCGCTGGATCTCGAGCCCCGTGTGATCCACGGCTACCTCGCCGCCGGCAACTGGCTGGGATTCCTCGACGCCGAAGACGAGCCGGGGCTGACTCGGGCCGGACTGGTCTATGTGTACGCGGGGCCACGCCGGCCCGCGGCGTGGGCCGAAGGCGTGGCGACGCACCCGTGGGTGGAGCGGGCGCGCGCGGAGGGAGCGGAGGGCACCTCGGAGATGTTCTCCCGGTGGATCCGAGCGGAGCGACCGGAGCTGACCCCCGTGGACGCGCGCCGCCGCGGCGCGGCGGCGCGGCGCCTGCTCGCGCCCGCGTGGCGCCGGCGCGAGCCGCGGGCTCCGGCACGTCAGGTCGACCTCGGGCTCCCGACGGTGCGTGTCGAGGCGAAGGCGACGGTCGACGTCCGCGCCGGCACCGACGACAGCCCCGACGTGTACGCGGTCGTGTTGCGGGCCCTGCTCGACGCCGGCGAGCTCAGCCCGGCGCACGTGCGTGGGGTGCTCGACGCCGCGGGTGGCAGCGCGTGCGGGATCGGCGGCGCGATCGCCATGGCGGTCCGTCGCGGCGATGCGCGGCGCGAGGGAGACGTGCTCGTGGTGACCGCCGGCGCGTGCGCGCGTCGCGAGCTGGCGGAGAGCGCCGTCTCGGTCGCGTTCTCCGACCCAGATTTCCGACGTTGGCTCGGGCGTCCGGGCGCCAGCGGCGCCGACGATCGCCGGTTTCGTCCCTGGGCGACGCGCCTGTTCGGCGCGCAGCCGGTGGAGCGGGGCGTCGCGAACCTGTTGTTCGGACGTTCACTCTCGTCGTTTCCGGAGGCGGGCGACGCCGGCGCGCCGTGCCTGGCCGAGCGCGCTCCCTTCCTCGCGGTCACCACGCGCCGCGATCTCTGCATCGCGTTCCCGTCGTCACTCGAGGTCGTTCGAGGCGGAGTGGCCGAGGTAAACCGCCTGCTTCGGGCGACCCAACAGCAATCTGGAGCGGCTCGACCCCCCACCGCGGTCGACATGCGCCGCGCGGTCCACGGGGGCCTGATGCACCCGGGCGAACCTCCGGTGCGGGCGGTGCCGGACATGGTCGCGCTCCGCGCGCGTGCGCTCACCCGGGTGCCGGCGTTCGCCTTGCTCGCCGCGGTGGGGTTCCTCGACCGGCGCGGCGCGGTGCGGATGCGGGTGGCTGGCGCCGACGTCAAGGTGGATCTCCCTGGGCGGGGCACGGTTTCGATGGACGCGGTCGTCGATGCCGTGGCGACGGCACGGGGGTGGTCGGTGTGCCGGGGGCCTTCGAGCCTCCGATGGGGGGCCGCCGCCTCGGCCGCCACGACCATCGGCCTCCTGGTGCAGCTGGGCGCCTTCCTGACGTTGGACGAAGCACTGTTCCGCCGGATGCAGGGGGACCCGGAGCACCGCGACCTCATGGAGGGGCTGATCCCCTTGGCGGACGTGATCGAGGGGCGGCTCGCCCGCCTCAACGGGGTCTGAGTGCCGACCGTGTTCGTTTACGGCCGCTGGCTCGATCGCGAAGAGCAAGCGTGGGTGGCGCAGATGCCAGCGCGAGCGGGGGTGGTGCGCGCGGTCCTGTGGCGCGACACCCGCGGACGCGAGGGCATGGTGGTGTCGGAGTCGCGGGCAGGTGCGCCGGTAGTGGGGCGGCTCGTGGAGGTCGACGAGGCGCGCCTCCGCGTCCTGGAGCTGCTGCATGGCGCGTTCGGCGGCCTGGAGCGCAGGACGATCCGCGTCACCGCGAACATGCAGGTCGTTCAGGCCGAGGCGTGGGTCTTGCCGCGCACCCCGTTTCCGAGCGAGGGATGGTCACGCGCGCGGCGTCCGCGCGCCCAGGCCTGACACCGCTGGCGCGGTCACTCCGGCGGCGTCCAGCCGTCCCCGGTGGCGAGCCCCTGGGCCTCCGCGGCGTCGCGCGCCGACCACGAGATGCACGTGACCGGGCAGGCGTCGATCGCGTCCTGGATCAGGTCCATCGGGCCGTCCTGGGCGATCGGCGTCGCCTTGGCGTCGGCGTGCGACGGGAGGAAGAACACCTTGTCGGTCTGCTCGACGCAGGTGCCGCAGGAGATGCACTCCCATTGGTCGATGGCGAGCACCTTCCCCGCCGCCTTCGCGCGGGAGCTCTCGTTGTCCACGGGGCCCCAATACGGGGCGCCGTCGGGCGCGGTGTTCAGTCCGAGGCCACCGGTGATCGTCGCGAGGTCTCGATTATTCGCCTTTGCGCGGGCGATGTACGCGTCGACGTCGGTCGACCCGGTGTCCGCGTGCAAGCCCTTGGCCGGGGCGTTGCCTGCGGCGACCGCCGCGGCGAGCGCCGCGCCCAGCATCGACGGGGCGGGCGCCTCCGGCTCGGGGAGAGGCGCTGCCACCGCCTCGGCCACCGGCGGCGCGGGGCGGCGCGCGGCCTCCGTGACGTCCGGGGGCGTTGCCGCGCGCGGCGTCTCCACGCGGGGCGTCTCCACGCGGGGCGTCTCCACGCGGGGCGTTTCCACGCGGGGCGTTTCCACGCGGGGCGTTTCGGCGAGGCGGGCGGGTGGCGCCGGCGCCCGCGTCGGCGGAGCGCGAGGGGGCTCGGCGGGCGGCGGGCCACGCAGAGTTTCCCGAAGCTCGCCGATCTTCGCGCGCAGCCGCGACAGCATGTCGAACCCTCCCGCGACCGTGTAGGGTGGAGCGTAGCCGGCGCGCGGCGCCTTGTCGGTATCCGCGATGACGGCTACCCGCGACCCATGCCGGACCGTCGCCGCGCGGGGCTCTCGCTCAAGCTGTCGCTCGTGCTCACCCTCGCGGTCGTCGCCGCGATGCTGGCGGCCTCGACGCTCGCGCCGACCAACGCCCGCGGCTGGGCGTTCGTGGCGTTGATCGTGGCGATGGGCACGGCGCTCGCCTTCGCCGCGCTGCTCGACGTCCTGGTCACACGACCGCTCGTCTCGCTTGCGCGGCAGGTGAGGAAGACGCAGGCGGAAGGCTATGTTTCGCCGATTGTCGCGACGGGGATGGACGAGCCGCGTGAGCTCGGCGAGGCGCTCGAGCGCCTGAGGCGCGACGTGCTGGAAGAGCGGGCCCGCCTGCGCCAGCTCAACGAGGCGCTGGAGGAGCGGGTCGCGGCGCGCACGGCGGAGCTCGCGGACGCGCAGCGCGAGCTCGGCCGCGCCGAGAAGCTCGCGAGCGTCGGGCTGCTGGCGGGCGGCGTCGCCCACGAGATCAACAACCCGGCGGGCGTGATCCTCGGGCGCGCGACGCTCATCCTCGCCGACGCCGAGCTGGTGCCGGCGGAGGTCGCCGAGGACCTGCGGGTGATCGAACGGCAGGCCCGGCGGATTCAGCAGATCACGGGGAACCTGCTCCGCTTTGCGCGCCAGGGCACCGGCGAGCGGGCGCCGATCGATCTCGGGGAGCTCCTTCGGGACGCGGAGGCGCTCGTCCGCGTCGAAGCGCGCGCGCGGGCGGTGGCGGTCACGGTCGAGCCCGGCGCGCTCACCGTCGTCGCGGACGCGGGGGCGGTCGAGCAAGTGGCCTACAACCTGCTTCGCAACGCGGTGCTCGCGGCCCGCGGCGCCGTCGTCGCCCGCGTGACCGCCGACGGGTTCGTCGTCGACGACGATGGGGCCGGCATCGCGGACGACGTGTTGCCCCGCCTGTTCGAACCGTTCTTCACCACGCGGCCCGTCGGCGCGGGCACGGGCCTCGGCCTCGCGGTGTCCCACGGGATCATCGCCGCGCACGGAGGCCTGATCCGCGCGGAGAACCGGCCGGAGGGCGGCGCCCGATTCGTCGTCACGCTGGCCCTCGCGGCGGCCGACGCCCGGCCGCCGGGGCGATAGGCGCGCGCATGGCGCGCGTTCTCTGTGTCGACGACGAGCCCGACCTCCTCGACACCGTCCGACGCATGCTCGGGCGCGGCGGGCACGAGGTGGTCGCCGCGACGAGCGGGGGCGAAGTGCTGGCTCTGTTGGAGACATCGAGCTTCGACCTCGTCATCTCCGATCAGCGCATGCCGGACGTAGACGGCCTGGAGGTGCTGGCGGCCGTGCGCGACCGCTCGCCGGACACGCCGGTGGTGTTGATGACCGGGCACGCCAGCATCGAGAGCGCGGTGGACGCGATGCGCCGTGGGGCCTGGGACTACATCCCAAAGCCGTTCGGGGCGACCGAGCTTCGCCTCGTCGTCGACCGCGCGCTCGCGCACAGCTCGCTCGCGGCGGAAAATCGGCGTCTACGCCTGACCATCGCGCGTGGGGGCGGCCCCGAGCTCGTGGCGCGCTCCGACGGGATGCGCGCCGTCGACGAGCTGGTGTCGCGCGTCGCGCCGACGGAGCTGACCGTCCTCGTCACCGGCGAGTCCGGCACGGGCAAAGAGGTGGTGGCGCGCGCGATCCACGCGCGGAGTCGGCGGGCGGCCCACGCGTTCGTACCCGTGGACTGCGCGTCGATCCCTGCGAACCTGATGGAGAGCGAGCTGTTCGGCCACGAGCGCGGTGCGTTCACCGGGGCGTCGACCCAGCGCCGCGGCCTGGTCGAGGAGGCCGACGGTGGCACGTTCTTCCTCGACGAGATCGGCGAGCTGGAGGTCAACGTCCAGACGAAATTGCTCCGTCTGCTTCAGGAGCAGCAGTTCCGTCGTGTCGGAGGCAACAAGATCTTCCGCGCGGACCTCCGGGTCGTCGCCGCCACGAACCGCCCGTTGGAGGCCGCGGTCGCGACGGGCGCGTTCCGTGAGGATCTCTTCCACCGGCTCAACGTCGTTCGCGTGGCGCTGCCGCCCCTGCGTGACCGCCCCGACGACGTGGCCGTTCTGCTCGAGCACTTCCTCGGGCGCTTCCGTGCCGAGTCGGGGCGCGCCGCGCTCACGCTCTCGCCGGAGGTCTGGGCCCGGCTACGCGCGCACACGTGGCCGGGCAACGTGCGCGAGCTTGCGAACGTCGCGCGCTACCTCGTGGGGCTCGCCCGGGGTCCGGAGGCGCAGCTCACAGACCTCCCCCCCGCGCTCCACGCCGCTCCGGCGCGCCGCGCGGCGCCCGCCGAGTCGGAGCGCGACGCCGCCGGGGCGCTGTCCCCGCCCCTGGACGTCCTGCGGCCCGAGGTGCCGTACAAGGACGCGAAGCGCGTGTGGGGCGCCTGGTTCGACGAGGCGTACGTCGATCGCCTGATGGCCGCGCACCACGGGAACGTGTCGGCCGCCGCGCGTGCGGCGGGGATCGACCGCAAGAGCATCCAGCGGATCCAGAAGCGACGGGCCTCCGACGCCGACGGCGACGACACCGACGACGGCGACGACGACGTGTGAGCCCCGCGCGCGGGGCCGGGGGCTGCTATCCTCCGGCGCGGCATGTCCGAGATCACCAGCTCAATCGGGGTCGGCACGCGCCAGATCCACCTCCGCCGCGCGCAGTTGTCGTGCGTGGACGGTCCGGATGCGGGCAAGACGTGGCGCGTCGATCGCGACGTCGTGCGCATCGGCGCGCGCAAGGACAACGACGTGGTGCTCGAGGACTCCACCGTGTCGCGTCAGCACGCGGAGATCGCGCGCTCGCGGGACGGCACGATCCTCCGCGACCTCGAGAGCACGAACGGCACGTTCTGCGGGCCGGTGCGCGTCCGCGAGGTGTACCTCGGTCCGGACACCCGCTTCCGCATCGGCAAGTGCGAGCTGGTCTGGGCCCCCGCCGACGAGGTGATCGACGTCGTGCCGAGCGAGAGCGACCGGTTCGAGGGGCTCGTCGGGCGTGGTGTCGCGATGCGTGAGGTGTTCGGGATCCTCGAACGGGTGGCCCCGACGGACCTCACCGTGCTCGTGACCGGCGAGACCGGCACCGGCAAGGAGCTCGCGAGCCGCGCGATCCACACGCGGAGCGCGCGCCGAAAGGGGCCGTTCGTCGTGTTCGACTGCGGTGCGGCGCCCGAGACGCTCGTCGAGAGCGAGCTGTTCGGCCACGAGCGCGGCGCCTTCACGGGCGCCGTCGCGCCGCGCGAGGGCTTGTTCGAGGTCGCGAACGGCGGCACGATCTTCATCGACGAGGTCGGAGAGCTGCCGTTGGAGCTCCAGCCGAAGCTCCTCCGCGTGCTCGAGCAGCGTGAGGTGCGTCGGGTCGGGGCGTCGAAGGTGCGGAGCGTCGACGTCCGCGTCATCGCCGCCACGAACCGCACGCTTCGGGACGAAGTGGCGGCCGGTCGGTTCCGCGAGGACCTCTACTACCGGCTCGCCGTCGTGGAGATCCGCCTGCCGGCCCTGCGCGAGCGCCGGGAGGACATCCCCCTGCTCGTCGAGCACGTGCTGCACCGCACCCCGCGCGACCGCGGGGTCAGCGGCCTCCACCCGGACGTCCGCGGGCTGTTCGACGCGTGGCGGTGGCCGGGCAACGTGCGCGAGCTCGCCAACGTCATCGAGCGCGCGCTCCCGTTCTGCGACGGCACGCTCATCACCCTCGACGCCCTGCCCGACGCCCTCCGCGCGGCGCGGCGCGACGGCGACACGCAGCCGACCCGGCCGATCGCGTCGCCGGCCGGCTCGTCGGAGCTCTCCACGCTCCCGCTGAAGGACGCGAAGGACGCGCTGATCGACGCGTTCGAGCGCAAGTACCTCGAAGACCTGATCGAGCGTCACGACGGGAACGTCTCGCGCGCCGCGCGCACGGCCGGGATGGACCGAAAGTCGATCACGCGCCTCCTCAAGAAACACCAGATCCGCTACCGAGACGTCTGATGGAACTCCTCGAAATCCTTGCGTGGCTGGCGGGCGCCGGCGGGGCCGTCGGCCTCGCGACCGCCATTCCGATGTCGATGCGGGCGTTCGGCAACGCCCGCCTCGTGGCGTCGATGCCGCCCACCCCGATCGCGCGCCTCGATCCGGGCCTTCACGAGGTCAAGGGCGTGGTGCGCGGTGGAGAGGCTCGCTCGGCCCCGGTGTCGCGGCGCGCGTGCGTGTACCTGCGGCTCCTGCTCGAGCAGCGGCGCCGCGGGGCCTGGGAGACGGTGCTCGACCTGCGACAGGCGCCCGTGATTCGGCTCGACGAGGAAGGCTCCGCCTGCGAGGTCGATCTTTCGGCCGCGGAGGTGGTGATCGCGGCCCCGTCGCGCGTGCGCACGGGCTTGTTCACCGTGCCGGGCGAGGAGCTCGATCAGCTCCTCGCGCAGCTCGACGGCGTCGAGCTCCAGGCCCAGCCCGCGGGCCCGTTCTTGCGCTGGCGCGAAGAAGTGCTGGTCGAAGGCGACGAGGTGTTCGCGGTCGGCACCGCGCGGCGCGACGACGACGGGGCGTGGCGCCTGACGGCGGAAGACGGCCCGTTCGTCGTGTCGGACCGCGATGAAGCCGAGGTCATCCGGCACCAACGCCAGACGGGCCGGCGCTGGGCGGGGGTCGCGGCGGCGTGCCTCGTGGCCTGCGCGTGGGGGTTGTCCGTGGTCGGGCCCGCCCTGCTCGACCTGCTCTGAGCGCGTCCGGTCAGCCGCCGACGGGCACGACGGTGTGGGGCTCGAACACCACCGCGGCGTCGCCGTCGGCGTAGACCACCCAGGCCGCGCCGTCCGCGGCGAACCGGGGTCCACCGTTGACGATGCACAGGTCCGACGCCACCAGCAGCGCGTCGGTCGCGGCGTCGTAGGCGCCGAAGGCGCTCCCGGCGCCGCGCAGGGTGCCGAACGTCACGCCGCCCGCGCCGTCGCCCGGCACAGGAAGGAACGGCACATCCGGCAGGAGTGTCTCCCATGCCTGTTGGCCGTCGTCCCAGCGGTCGAGCATGTCGGCCATCACGCGGATGTCGACCCAGTCCTGCCCCTCGGTGACGAGCGCTTCGTGGCGGAACACGGCGACGCCGCCGGGCACCGCGCTGAGCGCCATGGGCATCGACACCAGGGTGGGGTCGGTCGGCGGAAGCAGCGGGATCTCCGTCACCGTGCCATCGGCGAGGTCGATCCGCCCGAGGGGGCGCGCGGCCCCGGAGCCGAAGCCCCACAACCCGCCGGCGGACACCACCGCCGAGTCCCACGTGTACGCCGCGGGGAAGCCCACGTCGGACCAGGACCCGTCCTGCGCGCGCACGTGCAGGATCGCGCCGTCGACACCGTCGATGCGCTCGACGACCACGAGGCCGTCGCCGCCGTACACGCTGTACGACGAGGCGCCGGGCGCGCTCGAGAACACCGGCGTCGCCACGCCCGTCGCGGTGTCGATCACCCGCACCTCGACGATCGTCGCGCTCGCGATCGCCGCGACGATCGAGCCGGGCGCTCCCGCCGCGCCGGTCACCATCGTCCCGACGTCGACCGGCATGCGCACCGACGTGCCGGTGGTCGTGACGAGGGGGCCGTCGACCCGCGCGGTGGGGGCGTTGACCCACACGGACGCCGACAGGAACGCGTCTACCGGCTCGAGCGGGCTCTCGCCGCACGCCGCGGTGACCTCGGCGGCCCAATCGTCCATGGGCGGCCCGTCCGCGCACGCTTCGGCGAACGACCACCGGCGAATGTCGTCTTCCGACGCGTCTTCCGGCACGTCGATCAGGCGGTCGGCCGTCCAGAGCTCCGGCTGCTGCGCGCTGAGGTTCCCGCGCGTGTCGAGCGCCGCGCACAGCCCCTCCCACGTCTCGTCTTGCGACAGCGCGGCGGCGGGGGTGATGCGCATGTACCAGTCGCGCGAGGTGGCCACGAGCTCGCTCGCGCGGTCGTCCTCGATCGAATCGACGACCTCCACGCGGTCGAGGCACACCCGGGCGCTGTCGGTCCAGGCGAGGAAGGTGTCGAGGTTCGTCGTCAGCGTGGCGAGCCCCGCCTCGTCGAGCAGCGCGGCCTCGTCCATCACGTCCGTCGCCTGGTAGCTCGCGCACGGATCGCACCCGAGCGAGGGCGCGAGCGCGATCATCGCGACGGCGACGGTGGGACGAGGGAGGTTCATGGGGCGGGCTCCGGTTGGAATAGTTCGACGAGCTCGTCTTCTCGGCGGCGGGCGTCTTCCCAGCCGAGGCGCTCCAGCGCGCCGGTGAACGCGTGATCGAAGAGCAGGTAACTCAAAAGGTCGGCTTCCCCGTCGGACTCTTGAGCCCCGATCGTGCGGAGGAGCATTCGGGTCGCCCATGGCAGGCGCTCGTCCGCGTCACGGTACAGGACGGCCGCCATGCGCCCGAGGTCTTCGCTCGGGCAAACGTGCACGACGCGGACCTGACGGTACGGGCGGTGCTCCGCGCGCAGGCGCGACTCGAAGTCGGGGTAGGCCCGGGAGCCCCACGCGAGCAGCTCGTTCATCGATCGGAGACGTCGAAGGTCCTCTTCCACCGGGTCGAGCATCAACGCGTTCAGCGCCTTGCCAGCGAGGAAGCCCGGTGTCGGCGCGGGCGCGTCCGTCGTGCCGGCCTCGGGGACGCGGTTCTTCTTGACGCCGACGACGAGCGCGCGCGTCACGCCGAGCGCGACCGCGGGCGACAGGGGGGTGTTCTGCCGCAGCGCGCCATCGGCGTACCAACGGCCCTCCGCGCTGACCGGCGGGAAGATGAGGGGGATCGCCGCGGACGCGAGCACGTGCTCCGGGCCGACGTGGGTGGCGCGCACCACCGTGGTCGGGTGGGACTGACCGAGGGGCTGGCCGTCGACCCACAGCGTGCAGTACCCGGACGCCACGTCGGTCGCCGCGCAGACGAAGGCGCGAAGGCCGCCGCTGTCGATCCGCGCGCGGAAGGCGTCCCACGGCAGCGCCTGTTCCACGAACTCTCGGAGCGGGCTCGGATCGAGCAGCCCGGCGCGTGGCCCGTAGCCGAACATCAGCTCGGGGACCCGGAGGAGGTCCCGCGCGTTGAGGGTGTACACACGGTCGACCGTCAGGGTCTGCCAGATGTGCGACAAGGTGCGGATGCCCTGCGCGCCGGTCGCGCCGACCCACGCGCCGGTGATCGCGCCGATGCTCGTGCCCGTGATGACGTGCGGCGCGGTCGGGAAGCCGAACCGACGGGGCAGATCGTCCAGTACGTACCGCAGCACACCGGCTTCGTAGGCGCCTCGCGCGCCGCCGCCGGACAGGACGAACCCTCGCATCGGGGAAGGGTAGCCGATCGGCACGGCGGATAGGGGCGGGGGATGGATCTGGTCGCACAAGCGGAGGCGCTGCCGCAGGAGCCGGGCGTCTACCTGTTCAAGGACCGCGACGGTGTCGTGCTGTACGTCGGCAAGGCCGGCAATCTGCGGGCGCGCGTCAAACAGTACCTCCAGGGCCACGACGAGCGGACGATGGTGCGGTTCCTCGTGGTCGCCGCCCGCAGCGTCGAAGTCGTGCCGGTCCGGAACGAGAAAGAGGCGCTGATCCTCGAGAACAGCCTCATCAAGCAGCATCGCCCGCGGTACAACACCAAGCTTCGCGACGACAAGAACTTCCTGCACGTCCGCGTCGACACGCGCTCGCCGTGGCCGCGGTTCACCCTGGTCCGCCGCATCAAGGACGACGGCGCCCGGTACTTCGGACCCTACGCGACCGCCACCGCGGCGCGTCGCACGATGCAGTACCTCCATCGGAACTTTCCGCTCCGAACCTGCACAGATGCCGTGCTCGAGACGCGGCGTCGGCCGTGCCTGCTCCACCAGATGCACCGGTGCGTCGCGCCGTGTGTCCAACTGTGCACGCCCGCGCAATACGACGATGTGCTGCAGGACGCGATGCTGTTCCTGAGCGGCAAGAACCGGGAGCTCTCGACGCGGCTCGAGCGTCGGATGATGGCCGCGGCCGAAGCGGAGCGCTTCGAGGAGGCCGCGCGGGTACGGGACACCCTCAAGAGCGTACAATCCGCGTTGCAGGTGCAGGCGGTGGTCGACGTGCGCCTCGGCGATCGCGACGTGTGGGCCCTCTACCGCGAGGGGGACCGAGGCGTCGTCGCGTCCGTGCCCGTGCGCGGCGGCATGGTCCGGGAGCCGCGAACCTTCCCCTTCGAAGGGGAGATCGCGGACGATCCGGAGCTCTTGTCGACGTTCGTCAACGAATTCTACGACGGCGCGGAGGTGCCGCCGGAGGTGCTCCTGCCGGTGCTGCCCGCGGATGACGGCGCCCTCGCCGAGCTGCTCGCGGAGCGACGCGGCGCGGTGGTCAAGCTCGCGGTGCCGGTACGGGGGGACAAGGCGCGGATCCTCGAGCTCGCGGAGGATGCGGCGAAAGCAAGGTTTCTCACTACCAACTCCGAGGCGGACCGGATCGGCCGCGCGCTCGATGGGCTCGCGGAGCTCGTCGGGCTCGACACGGCGCCGTGGCGGATCGAGTGTTTCGACAACTCGAACCTGCTGGGCGAAGACCCGGTGGCGAGCCAGGTCGTGTTCACCGACGGGCGACCGGACCGGCCCGAGTACCGACGGTACAAGGTCAAGACCGTGGTCGGCGCCGACGACTACGCGACGATGCGGGAGATTCTCGGCCGACGCCTGCGGCGCGGCATGGAGGAGGGCACCCTGCCGGACCTCATCGTGGTGGACGGCGGGCGCGGTCAGCTCAGCGCGGCCGAGGACGTGCTCGCGGAGCTGGGCCTGGTCGATCAGGCGATCATCGGCCTCTCGAAGCCGCGCACCGAGCGCCGTCGCGGCGATCGCGACGCCGTCGACAAGATCGTGCTCCGGGGCACGCCCGAGCCCGTCATCCTCCCTGAGAACCACCCCACCTTGCGCCTGCTTCAACACCTCCGCGACGAGGCCCACCGCACCGCGATCGGCTTCCATCGCAAGACGCGGTCGCGCTCGGCCCTCCAGAGCGAGCTGCAGGAGCTGCCCGGCGTCGGGCCGGCGCGCCGCCAGGCGCTGCTGAAGCACTTCGGCTCGGTCAAGGCGATCCGTGAGGCCGACCCCGACGCCATCGCGGCGGTCCCCGGCATCGGCGCGGGCATCGCGCGCCGCGTGTGGGGTGCCCTGCACCGCCGAGCCGGCACCCCGACCGTGTCGTCCCTCGACGATTGACGGTAGAGTGGCGTCAGGGGTTCGCATGCTGTGGTGGCTGCTGTTCGCGGGGTGCAACGAGGCCCCGAGGCTCGACGGGGACGCCTCGTCCGGGCAGCTCGTGTTCGATCAGCACTGCGCCGGGTGTCACGGCGCCGACGGCAAGCTCGCGGCGAACGACGCCGCGGACCTCTCGATCCGGGTGCCGGAGATGTCGGACGACGCCATCGAGGCGGCCGTCGTCGAGGGCGTGGGCGAGATGCCCCCGGCCTCCCTCGAGGACCAGGAGCTCGCCGACCTCATCGCGTGGCTCAGGGCGTCGTTCGGCCAGAACTGAGCGCCCTCACTCCGGATCGATGCGGTGCATCGCGACGGCGTCGCGAAGCTTCGGCTCGAACCAGGTGGACTTCGGCGGCATCACCTGCCCGCTGTCCGCGACGTCGAACAGCTCGCCGAGCGACGTCGGGTACATGTGGAACGCGACCGCGTGGGTGCCGGCGTCCACGAGCTTCACGAGCTCCGCCCAGCCGCGAATGCCGCCGATGAAGTCGATGCGCTTGTCGGTGCGCGGGTTGTCGATGCCGAGCAGGGGGCGCAGCACGCGGTCCTGCAGGATCGACACGTCGAGGCGGGCCACCGGGTCGGCCGGAACGTCGCGCGCCGTGAGGAGGTGCCAGCTACCATCGAGGTACATCGTGACGTTTCCGCGGGCGGCGGGCACCGGGCCCTCGGCCGGCGCCACGTCGTAGTGCGCCGCGATGCTCGCGAGGAGGGACGCCGACGTGTGGCCGTTCAGGTCGCGCACCGCGCGGTTGTACGCGAGGATCTCGAGCGAGGAGGCGGGGAAGAGGCCGGCGAGGAACGCGCCGTGGGTGCCCGGGCGACCGCTCCGCTGGCGATGGACGATCGACGCGGCCGCGCTGCGGTGATGCCCGTCGGCGACGTACACGTGCGGCAGCTCGGCGGCCGCGGCGGTCACCGCGGCGACGTCGGTGGGGTCGGACACGCGCCAGAGGACATGCTCCACCTCGTCTTCGGTGGCGACGCGCCACTCGGGGACCGCCTGGGCGAGCC
Source organism: Klebsiella pneumoniae (assembly GCA_945862325.1). GTDB lineage: Bacteria > Myxococcota_A > UBA796 > UBA796 > SXON01 > CAMAXZ01. The sequence continues at coordinate 13,111 of CAMAXZ010000047.1, read as the reverse complement.
GGGAGATGCAGGCGTTGAGCGCGGCGCTGTCTCGGTAGGCGAGGAACACCATGCCGGACTGGAGCCCGGTGGCGTCGATGTGATCGACGCGGTCCTTCTCCTTGTCGGGGCGCGTGAACTCGTGCTTCTTGATGAGCCCGGCGTCGTACTCGTCCACCGAGAACCCGGCGACGAGGCCGATCTGCGTGCGGCCGCGCCAGGTCTGCCCGTACAGGTAGTAGGAGGGCGTGTCGTCCTGGGTGAGCAGGCCCTCGGCGAACATCGCTTCGACCTGCGCGCGCGCGGTGGCGTAGGCCTCCGGGGCGTGGCTGTCGGCGCCGGAGGGCATGACCGACTCGGGCCGGCTCACCCGCACGAAGCTGTGGGGATTCGCGGCGACGATGGCGCGCGCCTCGGCCTCGGACATGACGTCGTAGGGGGGCGCGATGACCTGCGGGGCGACGGCGGACGCTGCGCGCACGGCGCGGAAAGGGACGATACGGCTCACGTGGGCTCCGGGGAGGCTTGGAGCCTATCAGAAACGGACCCGCTCGCCGGCCCGTCGCGCGAAACGCGATAGGATGCGGCGTTGCGTACTTCTCCCGCACGGAGACGCCAATGGCGCAGTTGTCCGACTTCATCTCGCGCATCTTCTCGACGGACCGCACGCAGGGGCTGTCCGGCGGGGCCGAGGTGGTCATCGATTCGGACCCGGCGAGCGCATTCTACGCGTCCCGGCTCCGAAAGCACCGCACCGACGAGGATCTCGTCGCGACGCCCGGCGCGCTGTGGTCCACCGCCAGCTACCAGGGTCGTGGGGGGCTTCGGGCGCACCTCCAGGCCGAGCGCGCCGATGGCGTCGCGTCCTTCACCGACGTCCTCGTGGTGCTCAACTCCGCGGACGCGCAGCGTGCCGGGGTCGGAGCTTCCGAAGGTTGGACCCAGCGCTCCGCGGAGATGTTGGGCGACAAGTTCGTCGGTTGGGCCGACAAGGAGCGATTCGAGCTCCTCTACGGCACCCGCCCGCTCCGCTTCCGCTTCGTCGAGGACGGCAGCCCCGAGATGCTCGGCCAGTCGTTCGGGCTCGGCCCGGGCGAATTCGTCACCGGGCTGCTCCCCAACCTGTACTCGGGTCCCGGCCCCCGCAGCCGCCCCGTGTTGTCCATCCACGTCAACCTCCCCGGGGTGTGGGAGGGATATCGTGAGGTCGGACGTCTGTTCTCCGACAACATCCTCTTCACGCTCGGGCGCCACTGGCTGGACAACTACCACCACCCCGCGCTGCGCGAGCCGGGCCTGTACCGGCTGCAGCAGTACCCGGACGGCACCCTCGTCCACTTGATCAGCCCGGAGCTGCAGGACCGCTACGTCGTGCGCTCCGACGCGCTCGACGGGGGCGCGAGCGTGCTCACGGTCGCAGAGCGCACGGGCAACCCCCTCGCGTACCTCGTGCTCGCGGTCATCGAGCGGCAGGTCCCGCTCGACGGGTCGTCGATGGTGTTCGAGGTCGAGCACGGCGAGGGCGGCCCGGTCCTCAGCCCGGTGATGGCGCGCGACGAGGCCCCGGCGCCGACGCCGGCGTCCGTGTCGATGTCGTCCGAGAGCGCCGCCCGCGCGCGCATGCAGAAGACGATCATCCCGGACGCGGTCGAGGCGCGCATCTGCACGGTGCAGGAGCGCGGCGCCCTTCTGCAGAAGGTGCACTTCGCCAACTTCATGGAAGGGTACGACGTCTACGTCGGATCCGGCTGCCGCGTCGCGACGCAGATGGTCGAGCCGCGCGCCACGCTCCGCGTGCGCGGCGCCAGGGTGTCCCTCGTCGTGCACGACGCCGCGGTGAAGGTCGCCGGTCGCGCCGCGCAGGTCGGCGTGCCCACGCCGCTCGCGGGCACCATCGACATCGAGGTCGACGGCAACGTGCTGCAGTACCGCGATCTGTCGGGGGTCGACGTCGACGGCTGGCCGTACCTCGCCGAGCTCCGTCGCCCCGGTGCCGGCATCTACCTCGACTTCGGGGCGCCTCACCGCGTGGGTCGCGACCGCCGCTGCAAGATCCGCCTCCCCGACGAGCCCCACAACGACAACATCGCGTGGCTCCCGCAGGTCGGCGGCGGCGCCACCATCCGCTCTCGCACGGGCGACATTCCCAAGAGCCGGTTCTACACCGACTCGATCATGGTCGCGTCCGAGCACGCCGAGTTCGATCTCTCCGGCGAGCCGGTTCTGCGCTCGCTCGCCCGCCACTGCCACACGTTCCTGCGCCGCGGCGGGACGGTGCTCTCACTCGCTCCGCGGGAAGGCGCGTCGGACGGCGCGCGCGAGGCCGTGCTCCTCCCGGGCGACGAGGTGCTCGTCGGGAACTGCCTGTTCCAAGTGAGTTATCCGCCGATCGAGAGCGCGTTGTCGCCGGTGGCCGCGCCCACCCTCCCGCCGGCGCCGCCGCTGCTGGAGCCGAGCGCCGCCGCGCGCGAGCCGACCCTCCCGTTCACCGCGGTCGAGGTGTTCGACGACGACCTCGAGCCGTTCGGGCGGGCTGGGCCGGTCACGATGGACGTCCCCGCGGCGGTCGGTCTCGGCGAGCGTGGCCCTGCGCCTCGCCCCGTCGCGTCGGTTGGCCTCGCTGGCGGCGCAGAGGTACCGCAGTCGGTCGTCGCCGCCCCCCCGCGCTCCGCGATCGACGCCCCCTCCCTCCCGCCGATGGATCGCCTCCGTGCCGCCGCGCCCGCCGCGCCCGCCGCGCAGACGCCTCTGTCGTTGGGGCGCTCCACCCCGGCGCAGGCGGCCATGGGACGCGGCCCCGCGAAGCCTCCGGTCGTCACCCCCTTCGCGCCGGCGGTGGCCCCGCCGATGCTCGTCGACGAGCCCGGATTCGGCGTCGAACCTCCCGAACCGCCGCGTGCTCCTCGCGACGAAGCCCCCTTGTTCGTCGAGGTGAGCGACGTCGCGCCGGAGGGCGTCGCGTCGGTGGACGAAGAGACCTGGCAGCTCGAGCTCGCCCGACCGGCGCGCCTCGTCCTCGTCGGCTGGATGATCAGCGGCGAGGTGACGGTCGGCAATCACCACGGGGCCGGGGTGGTCCTCCCCGAGGTCCGCGCGGTGCCGGACCAGCGCTTCACGCCTGTCGATTACGTGCAGCTGAACGTCCGCGGCAAGCGCGGCAGCGCCACGGTGCTCCGCGGCGAGGACGCCCGCATCGAGGTCGCGGGGGCCGAGGTCCCGACGACCGACGCGCTCGACGGGGCCACGCTCGCGATAGTTCGGCGCGACCAACTGGGAGACCCCGACTTCGACATCGCCCTGCGGGTCGTGGTCGACCCCACGCTGCCCGACCCGCGCGCCCGCCTCTTGCGGGTCGACACCGAAGACCGCCTCGTCGCCGCGCTGTTCACCCTCGGCTTTGGCCGCCGGGCGGACCGCCGCGTTCGGATCGGTCCGGTCGAGGCGACCTTCAACTACGACGGCGCGACCCTCCGCATCGACGGCTACCTCGCGACCTACCGCGGTCGGAACGGCAAGTTCCAGCCGTTCTTCGTGAAGGAAGGCGGCGAGCGCTGGCGCACGTTCCCGGAGGACGGCGCGCGCGTCGAGCTCAGCCCGGGCGACGCGCTCCTCGCCGGAAACGCCGTGTGGCGGTTCGAGGTCTGATTGGCGGATCACGGGCCGATGCGGCGACCGCGCTACTCCTTGGGGGTGGTGTGCTCGATCGGCCTCGGGCCGACGCGCGGCGGTCGCGTGAAGAACGAGGACAACTACCTCATCTGCCGCGACGGGCGCGCGGTGTGGCGGGAGGGCGACGCCGAGCGGATGGCGGTCGTACCGCCCAACCCCACGGTGCTGCTCGCCGTGGCCGATGGGATGGGCGGCCACGAAGACGGCGACGTGGCGTCCGCGTCCGCCGTCCAGGCGATCGCGCGGCTCTACCAGGTGCCCGCGTCGGGCGACCCCGAGACGGCGCTCCGGGACTACCTCCTCGACGCGCACCGACGCTTGCACGCGCGCGCCGCGCTCAACGGCAAGGTGCGCATGGGCACGACCCTCACGGTCGTGTGGCTCGTCGGCGAGCGGGTGTACTGGTCGCACGTCGGTGACAGCCGCCTGTACCTGTGGCGCCGGGGCCAGTTGTCGCGGCTCACCCGCGACCACACGCGCGCCGAGTTCGCGCGTCGTGACAATCGGCAGGCGCCCACGCACCCGAACAACCTCTCCCAGAACTTCATCTACGGCTCGCGGGGCCTCGGCGACGACCGTGCGGTCCGCATCGATCCGGGCCTCGACACGGGCAGTTTCCCGATCTTCGAGGGAGATCGGGTGGTTCTCTGTACGGACGGCGTCACGATGCGCGTCGAGGACGGGCTCATCGGCGACGTGGTGGGCAATGTGCCGGACCCGTCGGCCTGCGCCATGGCCCTGATGGAGCGCGCGATCGCCTCCGGCGCCGACGACAACGTCACCGCCATCGTGCTGCGCTGCGACGGCGTGGGCCCCGCGCCGGTCGACGACGAGGACACCGACGACGACCGCACCCTCGTGCCGATCGACTGAGCCCACGGAGGCTCGCGGTCACTCCTGGAGCGCGACCGACACCCGCACGAGGCCCGTGCCCGCGCGCGGGAAGCTCGTGCCCGCGAGGTGCTTCTCGAGGCAGAGCCGGGTCGGCTCGTGCTCGTAGTTTAGGACTTCGAGCCGCTGGAGGGAGCCGTCGGCCGCGACCGTCGCGGCGAGCTGAAGGTACCCGGGCGTCCGACAGGCGCGCTCCGCTTCGACGCCGCGGGTGCCCAGCGCCGCCGCGATCCGTGTCCAGTCGTCGCGGCGGGTCGGGTCGGTCTCCGTCGCGGTCAGCGTGACGGCCTCCGGCGACGCGCTCAGCCAAAGCCAGACCCCGACGGCGCCGGCCGCGATCACCAACACGACGCCGAGCAGCAGGGTCAGACCGGCCACCACGCCGCCGAGCGCTCCGCCGCCGCGGCGGGGTGGGCGCGCGACCGTCGTCGTGCGCGTCGGGGCGGCGGGGACGACCGGCTTCGTGACGCTCGGGCGAGGGTCCGGAGCCGGCTTCGGGGGCGTCGTGGTGTACTTCGGCGGTGAGACGTCCGACTGCGGCGCCGGTGTGCCCGTCGCGCTCCGGATCGCGGCGCGCTCGGCTTCGGTCGCGGGCTGCACGGTGATTGGGTCGAGCGACACGTCTCGGGGGGCGCCGCGAGAGAACACGTTCGAGCGTTCGTCGGGGTTGACGGTGCGCGTGGAGTGCGAGACGACCGACGTTGGACGTACCTTCCCCGGGTCGCGGTCCTCCGCGAGCGCGGCGAGGCGCTGCTCGAGCTGGAGGATGTCGCAGCGGTCGCCTGGGTCCACCGCCATCGCTTCGGCGAGGCACGCGTCGAACCACGCGCGCAGCTCGGGCCGCCCGGCGTCTTCCGGTGTGCGGGGCGGAAGAAATCGGAGAAGGTGGATCTTTTGCGACTCTGGGTCCAGCTCGCCCATGTGGTCCGCCACGGGGCGCCCGGCGACGCAGAAGTAGAGCAGGGCCCCGACGGCGTAGAGGTCGGTCGCGGGCTCCGGCGTGAGCCCGTCGAACTGCTCCGGCGCGGCGTATTGTGGCGTGCCGACGAACGCTCCGACGCGGGTGAGGCGGTCGCCCACCCCGCCGTACACCTTGGCGATGCCGAAGTCGGCGACCCGTACCTCGGGGATCTCTCCGTGCGCCACGACCTTGGACAGAAGCACGTTCTCTGGCTTCAGGTCGCGGTGGATGACGCCCTGACGGTGCGCGACGTCGAGCGCCCAGCAGATCTGTCGGCCGATGGCGGCGGTGACGGGGATGCTCAGTGTGCCGACGCGCCGCACGTGGTCGAGCAGGCTGCCGCCGGCTTCGAACTTCGTGACGAGGTACGGGAGGTGGCCGGCGCGATGGACGAAGCCGCGGCACTCCACGATGTTCGGGTGCGCGAGCCCCTGGAGGATCTGCGCCTCCGTCGCGAGCCGGCGCAAGTACGGGCCCTGATCCCGCTGCTGATAGAGCACCTTGACGGCGACCCGCGGACCCACTTCCGATTGTCCGTCGGCCCCGAGCTCCCCTGCGAGGTAGGTCACGCCTGCGCCGCCGATCGCCAGCATCGCGTGGACCCTGTACGTTCGGTCGATGACCTGACCCGTACCGAGCAGCTCGCCCCACCCGTTGGCCGGGCGCGTCGAGCGACAGCTGAGGTTGGGGCACCGATCCGCGTCCGTCGGGAACGTGGTCAGGCAGCGGCTGCAGTAACGGGTGACGGTCGCCGTGCCGGACATCGGCTCGGAGTATATGCCCCCAGGAGGTCGGATGCTCCTTTCGCTCGTGTTGTCCGGTTGTCTGTGGAGCTGCGTGTCCTGCGACGGTCCGGGCACGCAGGACGTCCGGTTCGAGGCGCCGAACACGCAGACCATCACTACGCGGTTCCGTGGGCAGTCCGACGCTCCGCTCGAGCCAGTCGTGGCGTTTGAAGTGGAGAAGCGCTGCCCACGCATCACCCGCGCCGTCGTCGACCGGGTGCCGGGCGGGCAGATGCTGGTGACGGCCGAGGGCGAAGGCTTCGACACGGTCAAGGCGGTCGCAGCGGGCCTGCCGGGCGGCAAGCTCGCGGCGGTTCAGTTCCAGCGCGGGCTCCGATCCGCCCTGGTCGACGGCGCGTCGACGGCGGAGGGTGACCCCGAGGTCCTTCAGTTTCCGGTGTTGTGCGATCGCTGCGACGTGTGGCTCGGCGTTTCCGCCGCCGGCCGGTTCGCGGCGTGCCTCGGTCCGGGCCGGTCCCTGCGCGTCGAGGGGGGCCGCGTGGTGAAGTAGACTGCGGGCGGAGGCGACCATGGAGTTCGGCGTCGTTCGTGAGACCACCCCCCAGGAGCGCCGCGTGCCGATCACGCCCGAGGGGGCGCGCCAGCTCGTGTCCGCGGGGCACGGGGTCCTCGTCGAGAGCGGGGCCGGCACCGGCTCCGGGTTCTCCGACACCGAGTACCTCGCCGCCGGCGCCACGATCGCGTGGTCGCCGCGCGAGGTGGCCCACCGCGCGGGGCTGCTGGTCAAGGTTCACCCGCCCACCCTGAGCGAGCTCGAGCTCCTCCAGCCGGGATGCGGGCTCGCCGGCTTCCTGCACCTCTCCAGTCAGCCCGCCGCGCTCCACGAGGCGCTGGTGGCGAACGCCACGACGACCCTCTCGTGGGAGATGCTCCGCGAGTCTCACGGCGAGCACCCGGTGCTCGAGACCATGAGCGCCCTCGGCGGGCGTGTGGCCGCCACGCTCGCCGCCTACCACCTCATGTCGCCCGGGCACGGGCCCGGGGTCATCATCGGCGGCGCTTCGGGCGTCCCGCCCGCGCTCGTGGTCGTGATCGGCGGCGGGACCGCCGGGCAGGCGGCGGCGGCCGAGGCGGCGGCGGCGGGTGCCCAGGTCGTCGTGCTCGATCGCGACCCTCGCGCGCTTCAGCGCATCGATCGTGCGCTCGGACGCATCTGCGTGACGGCCATCGCGTCGGAGTACCACCTCGTGCGCTACCTCGAACAGGCGGACGTCGTGATCGGCGCGGTCGCGGTGCGCGGCGAGCCGACGCCCCGGGTGCTCGAGCGGCGGCACGTGCGCATGATGCGCGAAGGCACCCTGTTCATCGACATGAGCATCGACGAGGGAGGCTGCTCGGAGACGAGCCGGCCGACGACGCCGGAGGCGCCGATCTACGAGGAGGAGGGCGTGCGGCACATCTGCATCCCCAACCTCCCGAGCGAGGTCGGTCGCACCGCGTCCCGGGCCCACGCCTACAGCATCCTGCCGTACCTGAGCGACCTCTCCGCGGGGCTCGGGGTCGGGCTCGCGCGCAACGACGCGCTGCGCGCGGCGTGCGGCTACTACAACGGGCGTCTCGTCGCCCGGTCCCTCCGCCGCTACGTGCCTTACGCCCTCGAGTGCCTCGACGACGTGGTGCCGCGCGAAGGCTGACGGGTCACGTGAGTGTGCAGCCCTCGCGCGTACATGAGCTCGACGGCGGGCCCGAGGATCTTGCCCTGATCGGCCTCCGCCCGGAGGATGCGGTAGGCGGCCTCGCTGCTCATCGCCTCTTTGTACGGCCGGTCCGACGCCGTGAGGGCGTCGTAGATGTCGGCCACGGCCATGAGCTGCGACCCGAGCGGGATCGCGCTGGCGTCGAGCCGCCGCGGGTAGCCCGAGCCATCGAGCTTCTCGTGGTGGCAGTAGGCGAGGTCGGGGACCCGACGGAGCTCGCGGGTCCAGGGGATCGCGCGGAGGAAGCGCCACGTGTGCTCGACGTGTTGCTCGATCTCGCGACGCTCGTCCGGGTCGAGCGTGCCGCGCGGGATGCACAGCCGTTGCACGTCGCGGGGGCGAAGCACGGTCTCTGCGGGTACGCGCAGGCGCCAGCGGTTGGCGATGGTGTCGAGGGTGGTGAGGTCGGTCGCGTCGCGGACGCCGCCGGGGGTGTTCAAGCTGCGAACGACCTCGAGATCGGCGTCGAGCTGCCGCACGGCCTCCACCAACAACGGCGAGACCTCATTGGCGCGAACGGCCTCGAGCACGGCCTGGAGGGCGGCGAGGCGGAAGCGGAGCTCGACCTCCTGCATCTCCCACGGGAACAGCCGGGAGGCCTTCAGCAGGACCTCCTCGCGCACTCCGATCTTGCCGAAGTCGTGCAGCATCGCCGCGAACTCGAGCTCGCGCACATCCGCTTCCGTGAAGCGTGCCGTGGCGAAGGGCGTGTCCTCGCAGTCGCTCACGGCGCGAGCGAGCAGCGTCGTGAGCTGCGCGACGCGGTAGCTGTGACCACCCGTGCTCGGATCGCGTGACTCGACCGCGGTGACGGCCGCCTCGACGAAGCCGCGGAAGAGGTGCCGGATGTCGGCGTACAGACGGTGGTTCTCGATGGCGACAGCAGCCTGAGCCGCGATGGAGCGCGCGATGGACGCGTCGTCCTCGGAGAACGGCTCGACGTCGTCGAAGGACGTGAGGGCGCCGAGCTCGTTCTTGTGGTTGAAGAAGCACAATACGCCGAGCACCTCGGCGTCGCGGTCGAGCATCGGCACGGCGAGCATCGACCGCGTCTCGTAGCCGGTCCGGGCGTCGAAACTGCGGTTGAACTGGTACGGGACGTCGTGGGGTACGCCGCCGACGTCGGCGATGTTGAGCACCTGGCGGGACTGGGCCACCCAGCCGGCGATGCTGTGCTCGTCGATGGGGAGGCGGGACTCGTTGAAGTCGATGCGGATGGTGTCGTTCTGCGCGGCGGCGAACACCAGGGCGTCCCCGTCGACGAGGTACACGCTGCCGCCGTCGGCGAGCAGGAGCCGCCGTCCGCGCACCAGCAGCTCGGCGAGCAACGTGTCGCGGTCGGTGACGGCCGCGAGGGCCTGACCAATCTCGTTGAGGGCGGCGACGTTCGAGCGCTCGAGGGCGACACGCCGACGAAGCAGCTCGGTTTCGAGGAGGTTTCGCAGCGCCCGAGGCAGCCGGGTGGGGATGTCCTCGGGGCGCATCACCTCCCACCAGCCCGGGTCCGCGTGCCCGTCCGCCGTGATGGCGATCGCGTGGCGCGTGGGCCGCACGCCGTGCGCTTCGTCGGCGTCGGAGGTGAGGTCGACCACGAGGAGCGGCTCCGCCTCCGACGGAGACGGCCGTTCGGCCGGGATGAGGCCAGCCTCGCGCGCCGCGTCATGCGCCGCGTCGCGCACGGCGCTGCTGCGCCCCTCGCGTTCACGGGGAAGGATGACGATCGTTATTGCGGCCGACAAAGCTCACTCCTGAGCGCTGAATAACGCTTCAGGGGCTGATGAGCTTGCGTGTTCGCGCGTGCTTCGTCGCGACGCCACACGGACGCTCACACCCGGGGTGGGTCGGCCGAGTCGAGGGGGCTGTCGCCGACCGCGGCGGGGTCGCGGGCGGGGGCGTCCCGCTCGAAGAACAGGTAGAACACCAGGTACATCGAGACGCCGACGACGATGCACGAGTCCGCGATGTTGAAGGTCGGGTACTCGTTCGGCAGGTCCCAACGACGAAGGAGCTCCACCGCCGGCGTGTACTCCGTGTAGAAGCGGATGAAGTCGGTGACCGTCTGCTTGTGGACCCGGTCGATCGCGTTGCCGACCGCCCCGGCGAGGATGAGCGCGACCGTCGTGGACTGAAAGCGGTCGTCGTCCGGGAGGGCGCGCCACATCGCGCCGAGCAGCACGAACGCGACGAGCGTGAACGCCGCGAAGACGTACATCCGGTGCTCGAAGTCGACGAGCATGCCCATCGCCGCGCCGGGGTTCTGAGCGTGGATGAAACTCAGGAACCCCGGGATGAGCGACCACTCGGTGGGGTTGGCCTTGTCGTGCCCGAGGCTCTCGAGGGCCGACCACGTGGACGGCTCGAGTCGCGGGCCGGAGTAGCGCAGCCAGCGGACCGTGAGGAGCTTCGACAGCTGGTCGAGCACGATCATCGCCGGCGTGAGGAAGGCCAGGATTTTGAGCTTCGTGGTCATGGGCGCGCGTCCGGTAGCCCGCCGCCGCCGGTGCGTCGACCAGCCCCCGGGCGCGCGTTACGGAAGGCGACTTTCGTGGAGTCGTGATGGAACGCGAGACGATGCCGGTCGACGTGCTGTTCGTGGGGGGTGGCCCCGCGAGCCTCGCCGGTGCGATCCGCCTCATGGACCTCATCCGGGCGCACAACGAGAGCGGCGTCGAGCCGAAGATCGAAGAGCCGACGATCGCGCTGATCGAGAAGGGCAGCGAGATCGGCAGCCACGCGATCTCGGGCGCCGTGCTCGACCCGCGGGCCCTCGACGAGCTCATCCCGGACTGGAAGGATCGGGACCCGTCCTTCGTCGAGCGCCACGTCGAGTCCGAGACCTTCGTGGTCATGACGGAGCGCCTCGCGTTCGAGGCCCCGACCATGCCCCCGGGCCTGGAAGATCACGGCTTGCCGATCATCTCCATCGCCAAGCTCCAGAAGTGGCTCTCGGCGATCGCCGAGGAGAAGGGCGTCATGCTCTTCACCGGGTTCGCCGGCACGCAGCTCTTGTGGGAGGGCGATCGTGTCGTCGGCGTGCGCACCGGCGACAAGGGCATCGGCCCGGACGGTCAGGCGAAGGCGAACTTCGAGCCGGGCATCGACCTCTCCGCCAAGGTCACCGTGCTCGGCGAGGGGCCGCGCGGCACCCTCGCCCGGCAGCTGATCAACCGCTGCGGGCTCGACGCGGACAGCCAGCCGCAGGTCTACGAGATCGGCGTCAAAGAGGTGATCGAGATGCCCCCGGGCTCGGTCACGAAGGGCGAGGTCATCCTCACGCTCGGGTACCCCCTCGACACCGTCACCTTCGGCGGGGCGTTCGTGTATGCATTGGCGGGCGATCGCTACGCCATCGGCCTCCTGGTCGAGCTCGGGGCGAAGGACCCGGCGATGGACGCCCACTACCTGCTCCAGAAGCTGAAGAACCACCCGTACATGCGCGCGAAGCTCGCGGGCGGCAAGGTCGTCAAGTACGGCGCGAAGGCCGTCACGGTCGGCGGGTGGGCGAGCATGCCGCGGCTCTACGCCGACGGCGCGATGATCGTGGGTGACTCGGCGTCGTTCCTCAACCCGATGCGCATCAAGGGCATCCACCTCTCGATGAAGGCGGGCATGCTCGCCGCCGAGACGGCGTTCGAGGCCCTCAAGCGCGGAGACTCCAGCGCCGCCGTGCTCGCCGCCTTCAAGCAGAAGATCGACGCGAGCTGGATCCGCGAAGAGATGGAGCCCGCGAAGAACTTCCACAGCTACTTCGAGAAGGGCGTGCTCGGCGGGCTCACGCAGGTCGCCATGTCCATGGTGTTCGGGCCCGGCGCCAACATCACGCCGTTCCACGCCGACTACGCGCACATGCTGAAGTCGTCCCACGTGCACGGCAACCACGGGTATCCGTCGCGGGACGACCTGGAGTACGACGGCACCTACCTCGTCGACAAGCTGACCGACGTGTACCACTCGGGCACCCGCCACGAGGAGCAGCAGCCCGCGCACCTCAAGGTCGTCGACACCGAGGTCTGCGCCACGCAGTGCAAGGAAGAGTACGGCAACCCCTGCACGCGCTTCTGCCCGGCGCAGGTGTACAACATGCACTACGACGAGCACACGCACCGGGAGGAGCTGCACATCGACTTCTCCAACTGCGTGCACTGCAAGACGTGCGACATCCGCGACCCGTACCAGATCATCACCTGGGTGCCGCCCGAGGGCGGCAACGGGCCGGAGTACGGCGTCCTCTGACCGCGGGCTGACACGGGGGCGGCACATCGGCGACCGCTGCGCGCCCCCGAGCGGGGGCGCGCAGCGTGCTCACGCGGCCGAGGGCACCGCCGGCGCCCGGCTCAGTAGCCGTTGCCGAAGCTGAGCCAGACCGAGCCGGAGTTCGAGGCGCTGTAGTCGGCGGCGAGCGAAGTGCCGAGGGTGTCGTCGTACCCGTCCGCGTTGACGTCGCCGATGCAGGCCACGCGCGCGCCGAACGCGTCGGAGGCGTTGGCGCCGTGCTGGAACGGCGCCGCGGAGAGGCTCCCCGACACGAACGGACCAGTCACCCAGTACACGGCGCCGACGCCGGACGTCGTGCCGTTGTCGTAGCCGGTGGCGGCCACGAGCATGTCGGGGGTCGCGTCGCCGTCGACGTCGCAGCCGCCCGACAGGCTGCGGCCGGCGAAGTCGCTCGCCCGGGCGCCGGTGATCACGGCGCTGGCCGTGGTGGCCGACACGGAGCCCGCCGCCGGGTCGTCCGTGAACACGTACACGGCGCCGGCGTCGGCGGCGGCGTTGTCGGCGTTGTCGGCGCCGACGGCGAAGTCGTCGTAGCCGTCGCCGTCGGTGTCCCCGAGCGCCGCGAGCGAGTACCCGAAGCGGTCGCTCGCGACGGCGCCGTTGATGACGGTGTCGACGGTGGCGGCGGTGTAGCTGCTCGAGAGGCCGGAGCCGCCGTGCAGGACGAACACCGCGCCGGCGTTGGACGCGCTGCCGTCGTACCCGTAGGCGGCGACCGCGAGGTCGTCCGCGCCGTCTCCGTCGAGGTCGCCGAGCACCGCGACGGACTCGCCGAGGAAGTCGCTCGCCGCGGAGCCCGTGATGACGACGTCCGCGCCGGTGTAGGTCTCGGT
>CAMAXZ010000046.1 GCA_945862325.1 Klebsiella pneumoniae | reverse complement strand
CGAAGAGGTCGCTCTCGCCTGGGGCGGACGTGCCCCTGGAGAACACGGTCAGCGTGGGCGTCTGGATGGTGCGGATCGGGGGAGTGCAGCTCATGAGATTCTCCTCGAGTGTGGACCCGGGGAGTGGCCCCCGGGGAGTGGCCCCCGGGTTCGCAGAAAGTGTAGCGCGTGCTCGGCGCGGAGATCAACCACGTTCCGAAATTATTTTTTGAGTTCGCGTGGCGCAGCACTTACGACGCGCGCTCCTGCCTACGACGTCGTCACGGACCGTGTGATCGTCGTTTGACGACAGGGGTGGCCCACCTCGGGGGCGGGCGAGCGTCAGTCCAGCATTCTGAACGTTCTACGCGAATCATGGCGCTGCTGACACGCTGCGCACCCCGGCACGAGCCCCGTGGACGGACTACGGCGCGCGCCGAAGCGCTCGGCCCCCTCGCGCCCGCCGCGCTCGGGCCTAGATGCGCGCCACGACGCCGTGCAGGGGTGATCGCCACGCTCGGGGCGCCCCGGAGGGCCTGCAACAGCCGCCTGAGTCCGACGGGCCCGACGACCCGGGTGGCATGCGGATCCGCGGTGGCCAAGAGCGCGCGAAGCGCCTGGCCGCGACCGAAGGCGACCACGCGCGTTGCTCGGCACGGGCGCCACCACCGAGCGACGTTGAACCCTCGGTCGCGCAAAGAGCGCGGCCACTACTCGATCTCCGGAATCTTCGGGCTGGCCCGAAGGCTCTGTTCGAGCGCTCGGAACTTTCGCAGCGCCGCGTCGTGCCGAAGCTTCTCATCCTGCGTGAACAACGTGTATTCATCCTCGGACGGGTAGCGCAACGTTACAACCGCGTCCTCATGGACAACGGTTCGAACGAGCAGGGCCGGCCCCTCTGCCCATCCGTCGTCATCGGCCACGGTCACCCGCAGCTCACACTCGCTCGGCGCCTCCGCCAGCATGAAAAACGCGTTTTCCTTGACCTCGGCGCTCCCGCCACACCCTCGGACGGAGGCCCGGTCCCAATCCCAAGGCACCCCCACGACCGTGCCGTGAATGCCTGTTCGCAGCGATTGAACCGAGATGGCGCCGCACGCCACGGCACCACCCTCCGCGACATCCGGCCACTCCACCGTTCCGGTCATCAACTCGTCGAACTCGAAGCTCGCGGCGCCCGCGCCCGGCAAGACCTGGGCGACGAACTCGTCTTGGATAAGCCACGCCAGCCCGCCACCCGCGTCTGGCGCCAGCCGACCACGCCGCATTTCGTCCACGGCCGGTATCGGAGAGCGGCAGGTCACGGTCGCATACCCAGGAACGGGACCCAAGAATGGGACCCACGGGTGGATCTCCAATGGGGCTTCTGTCGTCCCCGCCGGCCGAGCGGGAACGCGGGCGACCGTCGCCCCGCGGCGGACCGCGGGTGGGGCCACGATGCCGCGCGAAGGGCCGCTCGTCGTGTCCTCCGCGCACCGAACGAAGAGGGCAGCAACCGTCAACGGCACGCACACGGCGACGATGAGCCGACGCCAACCTACCGAGGAGTCACCGGTCATCCCCAACGGACCCCACCTTTCTGCAGCGCAGCGATATCCTCTTTCCGATTGCAATTCGGGTCTGCCAGACACTCGCTCATCGACTCCTCCAGCATCTCCTCGCGGGCGACGTGTCCGTTGAAGTCCGCGTGCAGCGTTGCGCACGATAACCCCTTGTGCTCGCCCGCCGCCAGCGGCGATGAGAAGGCAGCCGCGTCGTCTCGCCGACGGGCGGCGATCCCGGACAGGGTGTTCAGCACTTCGAGCGCCACATTCGGATCGGGAGAAGGACGAGCTCGTGAGCGGGTGGCGCGCATCCAGCTTGGCCGCCGCGGATGCGATCACCTCTTTGGGAGGGGAAGGCGCCGAGACCGAGGCACGACCGTCAATCCACGGGTACCCAATATCCCCTCTCATAGTCGAGCACCTGGCCGACGCGCTTGCACGGGCAATCGAGGGAGAGTTCGGGAAAGCAAACATCAAGCGGCGACAGTCGGTTGGGGTCGGCAAGCCGACACACTACCGAATCTATCGAAATCCCGAGCCAACTGTCGTGATCCAGAGACGCCACGCATCCGAACTCCATCGACGCGGTGTGGAAGAGGTAAGTGCCCCCATCGTGGTGCACAACATTGAACTCAGTACAAACATATGGACCCGGCCGAAACGCCAACGGCGGGCGATCCTGGACCCAGTTCTCCGGCTCCGAACACGCCGGATCCGACCAGTCGGGCTCGCGCGCCCCTCGGCCGCAATCGTATTCCGTGAGTGGCGGGTAGTACGCCGGATCCCAATGGAGCGCCGCGGCGCTCGGAGGCGCGACGCCGTCCGCGTTGTGTGTCGAACGGTGCCGCGCGGCGTGCCGCGGCCCGCGCGCATCGGCATACGACGGCGCCCGATCGACCGTCGACAACCCGACGACACCGAGGAGCAGGCATAGCGCCGCCAGCACGACGCACGTGAGCGTGCGCGCACTACGCCAGCGGTCGCCGGTGTTCAGATGTACGTCCGGGTGTGAGTAGTGGTGCCACCGGGGTCGGTCCGATGACAGTAGCACGCGCCGTCGCACAGATTGACCTCAGGTTTGCCGTGAGTGGCCCGACAAATGTTGCCTTCGTTGTTGCGGCATTCGTGAGCCTCGGCGGGCCGGTATTCGTCGGTCTCTTTGTCGCAACCCCTCAAGAGCCCCAAGAGGGTCGGCGTCTTCCAAGCCGCAGACGCCTTCGGCTCTGACTTCCTCTCGAACCCGGACAGGGTGTTCAGCGCTTCGAGCGCCGCGCTCGGATCGTACAACCGCGGCATCGCTCAGCCCACCATCTGGAAGTCGATGGCGAGGGACACCCGCGCCATCTGCACGGTGTCGACGGCGTCCTGGCTCGCGAGCACGCCGACGCGCACGCCGCGCTTGAAGCTGTTCGGCGCGTTCGACCAGCTCGTCGTGAACACCCGGTTGCCGGCGACCGCGGCCGTGTCGAGCGCGACGGGGTTGTCCCACGTCTTGCCGTCCGACGTCGTCTGGAACACCGCCTGGCTCTTGAAGGCCGCCGTGGCGTTCTCGACCGTGATCGTCACGCGCAGCGCGAAGAGCAGCGGCGCCACGCCCTCGACGCTGTCGGGGCTGAACACGAAGAGGTCGCTCTTGCCGTCGCCGGCCGTGCCCCTGGAGAACACGGTCATCGTGGGCGTCTGGATGGTGCGGATCGGGGGAGTGCATCTCATGAGATTCTCCTCGAGTGTAGACCCGGGGAGTGGCCCCCGGGGAGTGGCCCCCGGGGAGTGGCCCCCGGGTTCGCAGAAAGTGTAGCGCGTGCTCGGCGCGGAGATCAACCCCGTTCCGAAAACATTTCTTTGAGGACGTGTTGCACACCACTTGCGATGCGATCACGCCCACGACGTCGTCACGGACCGTGTGATCGTCGGTTGACGACAGGGGTGGCCCACCTCGGGGGAGCGAGCGTCAGTTCGCCATTCTGCACGTTCTACGATAATCATGGCGCTGCGCACCCCGGCACGGCGCAGGGGGGTCACCCTGGGCGCGCAGCGGTGCCGAGCCACCGGAGGGCCGGAGACGGAGAGCATCCGTGCTCGAGCCTCAACAGACCGACGTTCCCGTGGATACGCTGTTCTCGCCATGCTCAACCCGACGCCACCCGAGAAGCTCTGCGACCGAAGCGGCCGCCCGTACTTCCTGTGGGACGTAGAGACGACGCTCGAAGCCTTCAAGGCGCAACTGGTCGACCCCGATCCGGACATTCGCGCTCACGCCATCGGCAAGCTCTTGCGGCAGGCCCGCCCCGACGACGCGCTGGTGCTCGTCACGCTGGCCCAGATCCGCGAGCAGTGGGAGCGGGTGCTTCCCTATCTTGGGAATCGACGCGCGTTCTGGACGTGGCTGGTGCCCGAGCTGGAACGCCGTGCTGGGTAGGCTTTCGGCGCTGCAAGTGCGCGTCCTGCAGGCGCTCGCGGCGCTGGACCCTCGCTGGACGCTCACTGGAGGAGGCGCCCTCGCCGGCTTCTACCTGGCGCATCGGCAAACGAAGGATGTGGATCTGTTCTTTCACGGAGTTGCCGTGCTGGCGCGCCTGCCGGAGGATGCAGCAGCGGCGTTGAAGGCCGAGGGGATGTTCGTCGAGTTCCTGCAGCGTTCGCCCGCATTCTGCCGCCTTCGCGCTGATCTTCATGGCGAGGCCGTCGTCGTGGACCTCGTGGCCGAGGCGGTTCCGAACGTGTTCCCCCCCGAGCCCAGACGTGTGGAGGACGTCGAGATCCTGGTGGACAGTCGAACGGAGATCCTGGTGAACAAGCTGGGGGCGCTGTACTCCCGCTCCGAGATCCGCGATCTCGTGGACACGAAGGCGCTCGTGGATGCAGGCGAGGACCTCGACGCCGCCCTCAGCCTGGTCAGCCGGAAGGACGGCGGGTTCTCCCCGCCCAACCCGGCATAGGGGTGCGCAAGGCACAATCCAGTTTGTCACTCCCGTCCCGCCCACGCCCCCTCCACAGCCCCCACGGCCGCGGCCCCGATCACCGTCAATCGCTCGACGAGCATCGAACCGGCGGACCGCGCCGCGAACGCCGCTCCCTCTTCGCGCCACAGGTACCGGAGCAGGTCCTGCTCACTGACGAGAAACGCCACGAACAAGCCCGCGGCCGGCACCGCACGCCCGAGCACGAGCGAGGCCCCGAGCAGCCCGACGAAGGTGGTGCCGACGGCGTAGGTGGCCGCACGGCGCCCGGCGAGCCCCACCGGGCGAGGCCCGCCCGCCACCCGCCGCGCGACCACCGCCCGCGCGAGCCCGCGGATCTTGTGGGCGTCGTTTCGGAGCGTGGACCACTCGTCCCACCGGTGGGCGTGGGCGACCTCGAGCCCCGGGTCGAACACCACCCGCGCCCCCGCCGCGGTCAGATCGCGGCCGAGCTCGACATCCTCGACCGACACGGTCGTGAGGGCCTCGCGAAAGCCGCCCACCCCCTCGAACGCCGCGCGCCGCACGGCGGCGACCATGGTGGTGAGGTTTCCGGTGGGCGTCGGGCGTCCCGACGGCGCGAGGCTTCGCGTATAGTGCCGATGAACGTGGTTTTTGTACCGAGTGGCGTGGTTGGCGGAGGGGTCGGGCACCCGCGCGCTCACCGTGCCCCACACCGCCGTCGCGTCCGGATCCGCCGCGAACGTCGCCGCCAGCCGCGCGAAGGTGTCGGGGGGCACCATGACGTCGGCGTCGACGAACACGAGGATGTTCGCCGATGTCGCGCGGGCTCCGGTGTTTCGCGCGCTCGCCGGGCCCCGGGGCGCCGTGCGCAGCAGCCGCGCGCCCCCCGCGCCGAGCCGCACCGGCGGCTCGGAGCCGTCGTCGACCACGACCACCTCGTCCGGGGGCGGGTCGCACGCCGCGAGCGCGGCGAGGCAGTTCGCGAGGTCCCGTGCGTGTCCAGGCTCCCGGATGCGCACGGGGACGACCACCGCGAAGCGTGTGGTGGTCACGGTGCGGGCGGGGCGGCGAGCCGCGCGACGAGGGCGTCCCACACCGCGGTCTCGCCGTAGCGGGCGGAGAGCGACTCGCGCTCGGCGAGGGCGCGCGCGACGGCATCGTCGCCGAGGAGCGCGGCGAGCGCGATCGCGTCGGCCTCGACGAGCACGCGCAGGGTGTGCCCGCGCGGATCCGCGGGGGGCGGCCCCCCACCCGGCGGCGTCGCGAGGCTCGGCGGCGGCGCGAGGCTCGGCGGCGGTGCGAGGCCCGCTGGCGGCGGGAGCATCGGAGGGCCCGCGGGCGCGCCGGGCCGGGCACCGGGAGGAGCCCCCCCGGGCGGCTGAAACCCCGCGCCGATGGGCCGATCGCCCAGGCTCTCCACCCGCGTGAGCGGCGGAGCCACCACGTCGACGCGCAGCGCGTCCGCGGGCGCGGCGAGCAGGCCGAAGGCCCCGACCGACGCGCACGCGACCGCGAGGGCGATCTGGGCGACGCGGACTCCGGCGGTGCCGGCGGTCACTTTGCCGCGTCCTTCGCCGCGTCCCAGTACGGCGCCTCGACGCCCGACACGCTCGTGGCGTCGCGGTGCTGCAGAATCCACGCCCGCTGCTCCGGCGTCAGCGCCGCGCCGATCTCGCGGCCCGCGGCGTCGAGGCGGTCTTCCGCGACGTGCTGCGCCGTCTCGAGCGCCAGGAGAGCGTCGACGTGGGCGCGCGCCGTCGCGAGCCGCTCGCGCACGGCGGCACGGCGCTCTGGAGGGAGATCCTTCGCTTCACCCGCCGCGATCACGCGCACGAGGTCCTCGATGGTGATCACCTCGCCCAAGGCGACGGCGCGCGCCCGGAGGGCGCGCGCGTCGGCCCCCGGCGCGCGGAGCGCGCCGGGGGCGTCGTCCGCCGCGAGCATCGGCACGAGCACGCGCCCGGCGACGTGGTCACGGGGCCACGCCAGCAGCGCGAGCGCGCCCGCGAGCGCGACGGTGGCGGCGGCGTCGAGCCATACGGCGAGCCTCATCGCTCCGCCACCGCGAGCAGCGCCAGGCCCGCTTCGCGGAGGCGCTCCCGTCCGGCGCGGCGCTCGGCCCGCAGACGATCGACCTCCTTCCTCGCGTCTCGGCCCGCCGCGGCGAGCGGGGCGAGGCGCGCCCGCTGCGCTTCGCTCAGCGGAGGCGCGCCCGTGTCGGCCCGCTCGAGGGCCTGCACACCGCGCGCGACGTCGTCGGCGGTGAGGAGCCCTTGGAAGTCCGCCTCCAGGCGCGGATCGAACGGCGCCGGGGCCCGGGCGGCGCCAGCGCCCACCTCGAGGACCGACACCGAGCCGCCGCGCGCGTGCCCCCACGCGGCGGCGAGGACCCCCAACGCCAGGGCGAAGCGCACCCAACTCGCGGCCGTCGCATTCATGGGGGCCTCGTATCACCGTCGGTCGGCGTCCCCGTCCGCTGCGCGCAAACGGCAGAAGTCGCGGCGTTCCGGCGGCAGCGCGCATCCGACATCGATACGACGACGCGGATGTTCGACGCGCGCCCCTCCACCGGCTCGATCGCCACGACGCGCGATGCTCCCGCCGCCGCCACGCCCCGGACCGTCGCGGCACGGCGCGCCGCGCTGCTGATCGCGGCCGCGCTCCTGCCGCTGGTCGGCGTGCTGCTCGCCGGCGGGGGCTACGTCGGCCACCCCGGCTCCGAGCTGCCGGTGCGGTTGTGGTGCCTGGACCGCATGCCGTCGATCGGGTGGTTCGGCGGGTACGCCGCCGAGCTTGGCCACCCGACGCCCGGTCTTCTGAACAACCCGGACGTGTTCGGAACGGCGATCGTGTGGGTTCTCCGCCCCGCGTTGGGCCTCCGAGGCGCGTGGAACGCGATGGTCGCGCTCACCCTGCTCGCCAACCTGAGCGCGACGTTCCTGCTGGCGAAGTCATGGCTCGAAGACGAGGCTGCGGCGATGACGGCGGCGCTCGGCGTCGGGTGGATGCCGCTCGCGCTCACCTACGGCGTGGGGTCGTCGATCGTCGACATGCTCCACCTGTGGCCCTACGCCATCGCGGTGTGGGCGGTGCGACGCGTCGCGGTGCCCCCGCACCCCGCGCCGATTCGAGACGGCGCGCTCGGGGGCCTCGCGCTCGTGGCGGCGCTCGTCGCGAGCCCCTACGCCTTCGTCGTGGCGCTCTCCGCCGCGCCGCTCGGTGGCCTCGTGCTCGTGCCGGCCTTGATGCAGCGCTCCGCCTTCCGGGCGGTCGTGCGCGGCGCCGCGGCGTTCTCCGCCGTGGCCGCGCCGCTCGCGATCGCGTACGCGCTCACGCTCGACAGCTTCCTCGACGATCCCACCAGCCAGGTCTCGTCGGAGCACGTGGCGCCGACGCGCAACGCGCCGCCGTGGGACGCGCTCCGCCCCGAGCACCCCACCCACTTCGTCGCGCGCCTCGCGGAGTACGTGTCGATCGGGCGGGGCGCCCTGCTCGAGCGCGACACCGCCTCGCACTACATGCGCACGAACACCTTCACGCTGACCTTGGCGGCCCTCGCGACGATGGCGGCCGTGAAGCGGCGTGACGCGCGCGTCTGGGCCCTGTTGGCGGTGCTCGCGGCGGTCGCCTCGACGGGGCCGTTCCTCGCCCTGACCGGCACGGCCCAGCTCGGTGCGCGCCCGATGAACCCCTTGTTCTTCTACGTGTTCCTCGCTCCCGGCGGGTCGCTGGTGCTCGAGACCTTCCGATACGGCTTCGTCGCGTGCTTCGCCGCGGCGATGGCCGCCGGCGCGGGTGTGGCGTGGCTCCGGAGCCAGGGCGGATGGGTCCGACACGCCGGCACCGCCGCCCCCGCCCTCTTCGCGCTCGAGGTGCTGCTGGTCTCCCCGGTGCCGTTCCCCCTGCCCGTCAACCACGCCGCTCCCGCGCGGGCGTACGCGTCACTGTCCTCGCGCGTCCCTCCGGGGGCCATCGTGGAGCTGCCGTTCACCTACGGCGAAGCCGGCCGCTTCGCACGGATCCACTTCCTGAACCAGCTCGTGCACCGGAGGGCGGTGGCGGACGTCGTTCGCGGCTGGCCGCCGGACCTCTACGTCGAGAACGACCTGCTCGCGTTGCTCGTGGCCGCGGAGGCTCTCTCCGACGCCGCCACGCCGGAAGAGGACGCGCGCCCCCGCTTCCGTCGCGTCCGCGTCCCCGCGCCGATCGACCCCGACATGGGCGCCGCGCGCGCCGAGCTCATCGAGGCCGGCTTCGTGGCGATCGTGATCGACCCGTCGGGGTACGCGTCGCCGGCCGCGTTGGAGCGCGTCGTCGCGCTCCTCGGCCCGGGGGTGTTCCGGCTCGACGACAGGCTCGTCTACCCCCTCACCCGCTGACGGCCGCGCGCCGCGGCACCGCGTACCGACAATACAGCTCGTCGCCGTGGCGGTGGGCGGCTTCGAGCCGCAGGCGACGGAGGTCCGAAGCGGCGAACCCCGGGCCGTCGACCGGGCTCGGCGCGCCCGCGCCGCCCACGACGAGCGGGCAGATCGTGAGGTACAGCTCGTCGACGGCGTCCGCGGCGAGGAACTGGTAGATGAGATCGCCACCGGCCTCCACGAGCACGCGCTCGCAGCCACGCCGGCGAAGGGCGTCGAGGATGCGCGACACCGTGATGGCGTCGTGCACCTCCACCTCACCGCGCGGCACCTCGCCGGGGGTCGTCGTCAAGAACAGAGGCTTCACCCTCGGGTCCGACCAGTAGCGCCCGGTTCGGGGCACATCGAGCCCGCGGGTGACGACGACGTTCCACCACGTGCGTCCCTCGATCGGCGGGTGCTCGCAGTCGGGGAAGCCTTCGGCGCGGAGCGCGGCGAGGTCCGCAGCGTCCGGCACCAGCGGCAGCGGCCAGTTGCGGAACGTGCGGCCGCCGACGACCACCGCGTCGGCACGCGCGCGCAGGACGCTCATCCAACGCCGGTCCGTGGCGGTGCCCAAGGCGAGGAGGTCGTAGGCGCGCGTGGCGATCTTGCCGTCGGCGCTCATCGCGGTGTTCGTGAAGACCTTCATGCCCTCGAGCCCCACCGGCCGCGGTTATCACGCGCTGACCCCCGAGAGCCCGACGCCCCCCGCCCTGCCGCACGCCCTGTTCGCGCGGGCACGGTCCGTCCGTGACGCCGCCCGTCTCCGGCAACGCTGGTACGGCACCCCCTACGCGGCGGTGGCGCCCCACGTGCCGCCCCACGGCACCGTGGTCGACGTGGGCTGCGGGTTCGGGCTCTTCGCGGCGGCGCTCGCGGTCGAAGCGCCGGCGCGCGAGGTGGTCGGCCTCGACCTCGACGCCGCGAAGATCGACCGTGGACGCCGATCGTTCGGCGATCTCCCCAACCTCCGGCTGCGCGCCGGCGACCTCGGGACCGCCGCGCTGCCGGCCTGCGCCGCCGTCGTCGCCATCGACGTCCTGCACCACCTCGAAGACGGAACGGTCACGCGACTCCTCGCGGACGCGCGCGCCCGCCTCGCCCCCGACGGGGTCCTGGTAATCAAGGAGAACGACACTGAACCGTGGTGGAAGCTCCAGATCGCCCTGGGGCAGGAGGCCCTGGCCGTGGGTTGGGGCATCACCGCGAGCGCGCCGGTGCAGCTCCGCGGGCGTGAGGCCTGGGCGGACCTCCTGCGCGAAGCCGGCTTCACGCCGCGCGTGGTCTCACGGGTGCGGTGCGGCAGCTACGGCGACATCGTGGCGCACTGTCTGATCGTCGCCGACGTCAGGTGAGCACTCCCCGAATCGGATCGACCCCGAGCTCGGCGTGGTCGACCCCGAGCAGGGCGAGGATCGTCGCGCCGATGATCGGCGTGTAGAGCGCCACGCCGTCGGGGTGGAGCTCGGCCGTGTCGAGATCCATCGTGTCGCCGTAGTAGTACTCGGTGAAGCCGCCCACGGCGCGATCGCCGGTGACCCCGGGCCCGGTGATCATGACGGACGTGTGCGGCCAGTGGTCCTTCCCCTCGCCCGCGTTCAGCTGCGGCGTGCGCCCCATCTCGGAACACACGACGAGGACGGTCTCGTCGGCGAGCGTGGCGGCGTGCTCCCCGGGGGTCTCCGCGAGGCGGGCCATGAGGTAATCCAGGCCGTTGAAGAGGATCTCGAAGTTGATCGCCTGATACTGGTCGTTCTGGGCGTGGCTGTCCCAGCTCACGGCCTCGTGCGACATCGTGACGCACCGGCTCAGGCCGAGCCGCAACACGTCGACGCAGAGGTCCGATTGGGCCGCGAGATCGGCGCTGGTCGCCCAGCGGACCGCGTCGCGCTCGGCCTTCAGGGTGGTCGCCCGCTCCAGGGCGCTCGCGTACCCGCCCACGAGCCCCGCGGCCCGGCCGGGGGCGGTCCCCGCGCGCGCGCTCGACCACGCCTGGAGGTGACGGTCGACCGCGGCGCGAGCTTCCGGCGAGGGCGCGGCCACCGGGAGGTCGCCGTTCTCGAGCACCGACCCGTCCAAGAGGTCGGCGATGGCGCCCGACGTGCCGACGCGCGTGACGACGCTCGACGCCTCGCCGCCGAATTGCGGGCCACGGATGACCACGTGCGGCAAGGCGTACCGATCGCGCGACGCCCAGGCGATCCGCGCCGGCCAGTCCGCGGCGTTCGCAGCGTTGCCCCCCGTCATCATGAAGCGCAGGCACTCGGTGTGGCTGGGCGACGGGGCGATGACGCCGTTGACGAAGAGCGTGCTCGCGTGCCAACGCTCGAGGTAGGCCCGCACCGACGGGCGGCTCTCGTGGTCGACGAACGGCAGGGAACCCGCGTGCGCGAGGGTGGCGTCGAGCTCCATGTCGACGTTCGGATTGCCGAACTCGGTCGCGAACACCCGCGTCGGGTCCCACCCGCGATAGTTCATCACGTACACGAGCTTGCGTTGGGCGGGCTCGACCGCCGCGCGTGCGACGCGCGGAAACGCGAGGGCGGCGGCGGCGGACCCGAGCAAGGCGCGGCGGCTGACGCGCATCAGTACACCAGGAAGTCGGGGTGGCGGAGCATCGCGGCGACCACACCCTGCCACGCCGTGGCCGGCTGGCCGTCGAGCGCGTGCAGGTCGTCCCAGAGGGCGCGCACCTCCGCGACCTCGGCGCCGTCCGCCCCGACCGTACGGCCGAGAATACGAAGGTACAACGTTTGGATCTGGGCTACGGTCGCGTCGTCTTCGGCCGGCGCTCCCGGGTCGAGCTCCGTGAACAGGCGCGGCGCCGCGCGCTCCTCGCGGTCGTGCGCCACCACGTGCGCCGCCGCCGCCTCCGCGATGCGCTCGAGCACCACCGTGGCCGTCGGCGTCGCGTCGCTCGCGGACGACGCGCCGTAGACCGACCGACCGCCGCCCGCGAGCGTGCGGAGCCCGAAGGTGTCGTATTGGATCACGTCCCGCCCACCCACGGTGAACCGATACCCGGTGAGGCCCTCGACCTGCGACACGTACAACTCTGGAGAGACGAGCTTCCAAGGGCCGTCCTCCCCCGAGGAACGATACGCGGCCTCGCGGAGGACCCCGCCGTACAACGCGCGGACCGTCAGCCCGGCGGCGAGGAACGACTCGCGGTGGGCCGTGAGGGCGTCGCGCTCGTCCACGCGCGCCGGCCGACGAAGGAGCACCTCGCGCACCTGCTCCACGATGCAGCTGATCAATCGTGGATCCTGGGCGATCTGCCGCCCGAGGCCCTCGACCCCCTCGCCGGGCTCGCCGTAGTACGCCGCCGGCACATCGCCGCCGTAGGTCTGCCACAAGCTCTCGCGCTCCGGGTGGTAGTACGCCAGATCCGTGACGTTCCAACTGAACTCCACGTAGGACCCCCACAGGTACGACCCGATCGGGTCGAGGCTGTGGTGGCAGCCCACGCAGCCGGGGTTCGTCGTCAGCGCGCTCTGCACGGCCGCGTCGTCGAGCAGGTCGAGGGTGGGGTCGACGACGATGTCCTGCTCGAGGAAGTCCTGGCACGTGAGGATGCGCATCAGCGCGGCGGCGCGGCCACGGTTGGCGTTGCCCGTGGTGGTCGGGTACCGCCACCAGAGCCCGCTCGTGGAGAGGATGCCCGCGCTGGGGCGCGCGTCGGTGTAGCGGACCTTCCGCCAGCCCGTCTCCCCCGCCGGATAGTCGACGGGGAAGCGCTCGGCGAGGGCGTCGTCGGCCATGGTCCAGTCGGCGCGCACGATGTCGGTGTACGGGAGGTCCTCCGCGGCGATCTGCGCGAGGATGCGCAGCGGCTCCTCGCCCATGCCGACCAGGAACCCGGGCTCGTCGAGCAGGGCGTAGTCGGCGTCCGCGAGGTCGCTCTCGTCGGCGCGGGTCAGGTAGACCGGCGCGAAGGCGTCGCGCACCCGGTCGCCGAAGCGCGCGTCGGCGAGGTAGGCGTCCAACAGGTCCTCGCCCGCGGCCGGGTCGTCGGCGACGCGGCGGAGATCCGCTTCGGAGGGCCGGACGCCGCGCACGTCCAGGCTGGCGCGGGTCAACACCTCCGCGGTGACCGGAAGGCCCGCCGCGGGGGGCTCACCGGCGCACGCCCACAGAAGGGCGACTACCACGGGCTCTCCTCCCAACCGAACAGGGGGGACTGGTCCACGCAGAGCTCGCCGAGCGCCTCGCCGTCCAGGCTGGCGTCGCCGCAACCGTCACAGTCCGCCGCGCCTTCGAAGAGCACCTCGTACCAGCGGCCTTCGCCGTCCTCCACCTGCACGGTGCCCGCCCCCTCGACCGCGCAGCCGTCATCCCCCGTCAGCGCGACGACCGCGGCCTCCACCGTCCCGTCGAGCCGGGCGATGCGGGCGTCCCACGTGGAGGTGGTCCGATCCGACCGAATCTCACCTTCGAAGTACATCTGCACGCCCATGTTGCGCCCGAGCCAACCGTCGCCCCACGCGTTGCCCTCGGCGTAGAAGTCGCCCCACAGGTAGACGTCGATCACCCGCGCGCCGTCGTCCGTCAGGTACACCCGGTGCAGGTCGTCGCCGAGCACCTCCATGGTCCACCCGTCGTCCCCGACGATCCGCAACAGGCCGGTCGTCCATTGCAGGAGCTCGTGGTAGTTCCGCGCGCCGTCGTAGTCGAGGTCGATGCCCTCGAGCTCGTTGATGAGTGCAAAACCGAGGTAGGTCGTCCCGGAAGCGGCGGTGCAATCGCCGCTCACCACAGGTTGCGCGTTGTGGAGATACACCTCCGGGCACGCCTCGTCGCCGCGCGCCCAGCCCTCGTCGAACGCCGAGAACACCTCGCGCGGGTCCGCCGCGACCAGCGCGTCCACCACCTCGCCCACGCCGGCGCTGAGGTCGTCGAGCGAAAACGGCGCGGGCGCCTCCTGCCGCTCGTCGTACGACCACACGGTGGGGAGCGTCGCCGCCGAAGGCGCGCACGCGAGCATCGCCAGGATCATGGGTGCAGTCTACCCGACGCGCGATACGACCGCGCCATGACGCTGGCCCTGGCGCTCCTCGGGTGCGCCACAGAGGTGCTTCCTCCGCTCTGCGACGACGCGCCGGTCGTCACCTGGGGCAACTTCGGCGCCGGCTTCGTCCTGGAGCGGTGCGCGGGGTGCCACGCGGCGACCGCGCCGAACCGCTACGGCGCGCCGGAGGGGGTCACGTTCGACACCGTCGACGAGGTGTGGTCCCACCGTGACGCCGTCCTCCGCACGGTGGTCGACGACCCGCCGTCGATGCCGCCGTCGACGGCCTTGACCGAGGACGAGCGCCTGCTCGTCGAGCTGTGGTTGACCTGCGCGGCGCCCGGCACGTGAGCCGGGCACCCTGAGCCGGATCAGCCCGCGAGCGCGGCCACCCCGGCGGTGGCGCCGAGGGACAAGAGCACGGCGACCACGTCCTCCGCGACGGAGAGCACGGGGTTGCACGTGCCCACGGTGGTGCACGTCGATCCCAGGCGAACCGTGGCTTTGACCGCGTGCGTGGCTCCGGCCACCACCCCGCCGGTCGCGAGGCTGGCCACGGCCGCGAGCACGGGGTCGGCCCCATCCATCATCGCCATCGCCACGAGGGCGCCCGCCGCGGGCTTGGCCAGGAAGTGCACCGTGTCCATCGCGTGATCGACCGCCGGCACCTTGTCG
Organism: Klebsiella pneumoniae; assembly: GCA_945862325.1. Lineage (GTDB taxonomy): Bacteria > Myxococcota_A > UBA796 > UBA796 > SXON01 > CAMAXZ01. The sequence continues at coordinate 18,793 of CAMAXZ010000046.1, read as the reverse complement.
GCGAGCAGCTCGAAGGCGATCGCGAACCCGAAGGTCCCGACCGCGAGGGGGCTGGCCATCCACGCGAGCGCGTCGCCGAGGTCGACCAGGCCGAGGGCGGCGGCGGCCGACATGCAGAACGGCGCGATGAACGCCCGCAGACCGGCAGAGATCGACAAGACGAGGCCGAGACCGAGCGCGGCGACGACGGTGAGCAGCTCCATGGAGAACCTCCGCGCGTGAGACGCGCATGACCCCACGGTATTCGTGACGACGCGCCGGATGTTCGGTTCGTGACGACCCTTGACGAGGGCGGCCGCGCGGGGGCACCTTGGACGTCGGAGTAATCCATGCGCGTCCTCGTCTGCTACCCGCCCATCGAGTCGCCGAAGGGCTCGCCGATGTTGACGCAGAACCGCCAGTTCCAGTGGTTCCACGAGCCGAGCTACCTCTACCCGTGCATCCCCGCCTCCGCGGCCACCCTGTTGCAGCAGGACGGCCACGACGTGCGCTGGGTCGACTGCATCGCCGAGCGCAAGGGCTGGGCGCAGTTCGACCGGATCCTCGACGACTTCCAGCCGGAGCTCGTCGCCATGGAGACGAAGTCGCCCGTGGTGCGCACCCACTGGCGCATCGTCGAGCACATCAAGAAGCGCGTCCCCGGCGCGCAGTGCGTGCTCTTCGGCGACCACATCGCCGGAAACCCCTCCGAGACCCTCGAGTGTTCGCAGACCGACTACTGCATCCAGGGCGGCGACTACGACTTCTCCTTGCAGAGCCTCGTGAACTGGATCACCCGCGGCACGGCCCCGGGCGGCGGGATCTGGTGGAAGGAGCAGGGCGGGACGATCAAGAACAGCGGCCCCTACACCGCCGAGGGCGATCTCGAGACCCTCCCGTTCTGGGACCGCAACCTCACCAACGCGCACCTGTACTTCGAGAAGTGGAAGTACCGGCTGCCGTTCTTGTGGACGATGGCGGGCCGCGACTGCCCGTACGGCCGCTGCACCTTCTGCTCGTGGACCGTCACCTACCCCAAGTTCCGCACCGTCTCGCCCGAGCGCCTCGCCGACGAGATGGAGATGCTCATCCGGGACCACGGCGCGAAGAACATCTTCGACGACACCGGCGCGCTGCCCACCGGCAATTGGCTCACGCGCCTGTGCAACGAGATGATCGAACGGAAGATCAACGAGAAGGTCGTCTTCGACTGCAACTTCCGCTTCGACTACTTCACCGAGAAGAACGTGCATCTGATGAAGAAGGCGGGCTTCCGCAAGCTCATCCTCGGCATCGAGAGCGCGAGCGAGCGCACGATCGACATCCTCGACAAGTCGCTCACCCGCGAGCAGATCGTCGAGGGGTGCAAGATGGCCTCGAAGGCGGGGTTGCAGCCGCACCTCACGATGATGGTGGGGTACCCGTGGGAGACGAAGGAGGACGCGTACGAGACGCTCTCCCTCGCCAAGTACCTGATGCACAACGGCTACGCGCACCACCTCCAGGCCACGGTCGTGATGCCGTACCCCGGCACCCCCCTGTTCGACCTCTGCCAGCGCAACGGGTGGATCCGCTTCGATCCCAAGGACTACGACCGCTACGACATGACCGAGCCGGCCTGTGTCCTCACCGACATGGACCAGGAGGAGGTCGTGCAGATGGCCGGGCAGTTCTACAAGCTGTACCTGCACCCCAAGTTCCTGGCGCACCAGCTCGTGAACCTGCGCTCGATCGACGATCTCGACTACATGCGGCGCGGCGTCACGGCGATCTGGGGGCACATCAAGGACTTCGCGCACATCCGTGGCGCGCGGCCGGAGCAGTCGGCGGCGAAGTAGCGGGGCGCCGCCGCGCGGCGCGTCAGCCCCAGAGCCACGAAGCGAGGCTCTCGCTGAGCGCCGTGTCGAGCAGGACGAGGACCCCCGCCAGCGCGCCGGGCAGCCCGAGCCCGCGCGAGAGGATCCACGCCGAGACGACGAGCGCCCACACGCCGACGGCGAGCTCGACGCCGATCTGCGCGTTGTCGGAGAGCAGGTGCAGGCCCGTGATGATCGTGGCCGGCGCGCTCAAGAGCATGAACCCCACGTTCCACCACAAGAGCGCCGCGGCGACCCGCCAGAACGCGGCTTCGCGCCCCAGCACCGCCGCGACGACCCCGGCGAGCCCGGGGAGGCTCAGCGACCCGAGCGTGTAGAACAACGCGGCGCTCGCGATGAGGTATGGTGGATTGTCAAGGTGCTTCGTCACGGTATCATGTGCGACGAACTCGGCCGCCCAGAACGGGAGCCCGATGGGCAACGCCCACACGGCCCAGTCGAGCGACGCGCGCTCGGCCGGCAGGGCGAGGAGGCCCGCCTCATCGAACGACGAGACCCGCAACGCCGAGAACAACGCGCGCCGCAGGGTGTCCGCCAGGGTCGTCTGCGGCGCGTCGCTCACGTCAGCTCCGCCAGCACCCACGCGCCCCGCGCGCGCGCCGCGGGTGCCCAGGGGGCGCCCCCGCACGCGACGAGGGGCAGGCGCGCGGCCCACACCCGGTCCACCGCGACCGCGGGGGCATCGCCGAGGACCCCGACGAAGTCCACCGCGGGCCCGCCGCCGCTCAGCTCGCCGATGCGGCCCCACGGCGCGCGGAGCCTGCCGGTGGTGAGCGCCTCGCCGAGGGCGACGCCGTCGTCGGCGTCCAGGCGCTCCACGACACCCACCCGCCCGGGCCGCCCGCCGAAGCCGGCGTTGCGACGGAGGTGGATGCGCGCGACGGCGGCCGCCTCGAGCAGGGCGCGCCCGGCGCGGGTCACGTCGGCGCCGTAGGCCCGCGCCTCGTCGAGCGGGGTGTGGAGCGAGATCCATGTCCCCACACGATCGACCACGGCCTCGGCGAGGCGCTCGACCCAACAGCCCCAGGTGGCGACGGCGTCGCGATCGAGCCAGCCGCCACGGTCGATCTGCCACAGCGGCAGGGCGCCGGCGTGCACGACCACCACGGGCTCGGCGCCGGCGCGGCGGACCTCGTTGACCGCCACGCGGACCCGCGCGAGCGCCGCCGCGTCGTAACGGCCCCTCTCCGGCTCGGCGCGCGCCCAGCTCGCCGCGACGGTCACCCAGGGTTGGCTCGAAGACACGATCGTCACGTCGCCGCGCTCGTAACGTGGATCGCCGCGGCCGGGGGCGGGCGCCGTCCGCGCGCCGGCCGCGATAGCCCGCTCCGCATGGCACGGAACATCGGCATCCTCACCGGTGGCGGCGACGCGCCGGGCCTCAACGCGGTCATCCGCGCGGTCGTCAAGTACGGCGCCGGGCGCCTCGGGTGGCGGCTCGTCGGCATCGAGGACAGCTTCCAGGGGCTCATGGTGCGGCCGATCCGCAAGCGCGAGCTCACGCCCGTGTCGTGCCGGGGCATCCTCGATCGGGGCGGCACCATCCTCGGGACGACGAACCACGGCGACCCGTTCGCGCTGGGCAAGGGCGGCGGCGACCGCGCCGCCGAGGTGCGCGTCGGCATGGAAGAGCTCGGGCTCGAGGGGCTCATCGTGCTCGGCGGCGACGGCACGATGCGCATCGCGCGCCGGCTCATGGAGCGCCACGGCGTGAAGGTCATCGGGGTGCCGAAGACCATCGACAACGACCTCGGCGCCACCGACATCACGTTCGGCCACCAGAGCGCCGTCGACATCGCGACCGACGCGCTCGACCGCCTGCACACCACCGCCGAGTCCCACGACCGCGTCGTCCTGTTGGAGCTCATGGGCCGCAACGCCGGCTTCATCGCCTTGCACGCCGGGATCTGCGGCGGCGCCGACGTCATCGCGCTGCCCGAGATCCCCTGGCACGCCGACCGCATCTGCGCGAAGATCGAGGAACGTCGGGCTGTCGGGCGGCCGTTCTCGCTCGTCGTCGTCGCCGAGGGCGCCTACCCCGCGGGCGGCGCGGCGCCCGAGCGGATCGTCCCCGGTCACGCCGCCCAGGCCGTCGCCGATGCGATCCTGGAGCGCCTGCCGGGCACCGACCTCCGCATCACCGTGCTCGGACACCTCCAGCGCGGCGGCCGGCCGGTCCCCTACGACCGACTGCTCGCCACGCGGGCGGGGGTCGGCGCGGTCGACCTCGTCGAGCAGGATCGCTGGGGTGAGCTCGTGATCTTCCGCGACGGCCGAGTGGAGGGCGTGCCCCTCGCCCAGGCGGACCAGAACCGCGCGGTCGACCCGAACGGCGAGATGGTGCACGCCGCGCGCGCGGTAGGCGTAGAGTTAGGCGGCTGAGGACGACGCGCCGCAGGGTCAGCGATCGTCGTCGTCCAGGGGGTTCCGCTGCGGACCCGGTACGATCCCGGCGAGGTCGGGATCGACCCCGTCGGGGCCGACGGCGCGCGACCCCTTGTCCTTGACGCGCTCCTCGCGGCGCGCCTCCTTCTCGCGGGCTTTGTCCCGGCGCTTCGTCTCTTTCTCACGCTTCTGGAAGGTGGTGGTGGCGATGGTCTCTCCGCGACGGGCCCGCAAAAATCCGCGTCAGTTGCCGTTTGAACTATTCCGGCGGCGCGCGTTGCACCAGCCCGCGACCGACCGTGCCGCCTACCCCTGCGCCAGCAGGCGCCCGTAGCGCACGAGCTCGGAGCCGAGGCGGTGGAGCTCGTCGGCGAGCCCCGGGCGCAGCACGGCGCCGGCGTCGTCGAACGCCTCGCCGGCGCGCGGCACGCTGACCTGAGACGGCAGCACCCAGGCGTCGACCCAGCGCGCCACCTGGCGGAGGTGGTTGAGGGTGTTCATGGCGCCGGCGTCGCCACGGGCCGTCGCGACGAGGGCGACGACACGCCCGCGAACATCGTCGGCTTCGAGCAAGTCGAACGCGTTCTTGAGCACGCCGGACATTCCGCCGTGGTACTCGGGCGACCCGACGAGGATGGCGTCGGCGCCGCGCACCTGAGCCCGCCACGCCTCGACCCGGGGGCCGTACGCGGTGGACGGGCGCCCGTCGCACCACGGAAGATCCTGGATGTCGGCCCAGGTGACCACCGCCCCGGCCGCCGTGGCGGCCTCGAGCGCGACCGACAGCGCGGCCTTGGTGTGAGACGGCGAACGAAGGGAGCCGGACAGGGCGAGGACGCGCATGCCGCGCGTCTATCGCGGCGCGGAGCCTTCGCGCAGGGCGTAGCCCACCGACGCGGCGTGGGACTGCAGCGCCTCGATGTACCGCATGGCCGAGGGCGACGGGTCGGCCGCGTACGCCTGGCGGGCGAGCTCGAGCGCACGGTCGAGTTGGCCTTCGCGCTCGGCGTCGACGGCGGCGTTGTGGAGCTCGCGGGCGGTGCCGGGCTCGGGGTCGACGTACAAGGTGCGCCGGATCGTGGCGGGCAACGGGGCGAGCTGATCGGCGAGGTCGAGGGCCACGTCGCGGCGGAGATCCTCGCGGAAGGTGAGGGTCGCGGGGATGTCGAGGTCGCCGTCGGTGATCCACGGGCCGCGCATGCGGCGATCCGCCGAGCCGAGGAGGGTGACGTCGCGGCCGATCTTCAGCTCGGCGCGCGCGAGCCCGCGCACGGTGAAACGGCGTTGCTCGCGGTAGGTCTCGTTGCCGTAGCCGAGGCCCGGGTACACGCCGTCGATCTCGACGGTGGTGTGCAGGCGCTCGTCGCAGTCGCGCACCTCGAGGCGCTGCGGCGCGTCGGGGCGGACGAGCACGCCGGGGCGGCTGCCGAGGGCGTACGCGAGCGCGTCGGCCACACGCTTGCACTCCCGGTCGCCCGCGACCACCGTGATGTCGAGCGACGGCAGGGCGTAGCTGGGCAACGGCTGCACCTGCCACTCGACGTGGCGGGCACATGCCACCAGGAGAGAGAGGAGCAGCACCATGAACCCAGTGTGCCCAGCGGGGTGCGGGTCCGCAAGCGAACGCGCACGATCCGCCCACAATGTTGCACGGCGCGCCGGTCAACCCTGCGCGAACACCCGGGTGAGGATCTCCCGCGCGCGGCGGGTGTACCAGGCCGGGTCGGTGAGCCCGCGAAGCGCCTCGGCCCCGAGCACCCCGCCTACCTCCGGGTCGGCCGCGAGCAGCTCGGGGAGGGCGACGCCCTCCGCCCAGGTGCGCATCGCGGAGCGTTGGACCCGCGCGTAGGCGTCTTCGCGGGTGCACCCGGCCTCGACGAGCGCGAGCAGCACCCGCTGGCTGTAGAAGAGCCCGCCGCTGGCCTCGAGGTTGCGGCGCATGTGGTCGGGGTACACCACGAGACCGCGCACCAGGCCGCGCAGGCGCACGAGCATGAAGTGTAGGGTGATCGTCGCGTCCGGCCCGATGACCCGCTCGACGCTCGAGTGGGAGATGTCGCGCTCGTGCCACAGCGGCACGTCTTCGAGGGCGGCCTGGGCCCACCCACGCATGAGCCGCGCGAGGCCGGTCAGGTTCTCGCTCAAGATGGGGTTGCGCTTGTGCGGCATGGCGCTGCTGCCCTTCTGGCCGGGCGTGAACGGCTCTTCGGCCTCGAGCACCTCCGTGCGCTGGAGGTGACGAACCTCGACCGCGATCTTCTCGATGCTCGTCGCGATGCCGGCGAGCACGCCGAAGTAGAACGCGTGGCGGTCGCGCTGGACGACCTGGTTGGACGCGGGCGCCGGCGCGAGGCCGAGGGCGGCGCACACGTGCGCCTCGACCGCGGGGTCGAGGTGCGCGAAGGTGCCGACCGCCCCGCTGACCTTGCCGACCGCGATGTCGCGGAGCGCCAGATCGAGGCGATCGCGGCCGCGGCGCAGCTCGTCCCAGAGGATCGCGAGCTTCCACCCGAAGGTGGTCGGCTCGGCGTGGATGCCGTGGCTGCGGCCGATGCACACCGTGTCGACGTGCTCCCACGCGCGGTCGCGGAGGGCGTCGAGCACCCCGTCGAGCTCCGCGCGGATCATGCGGCCCGCGTCGCGCAGCTGCACGGCGAACGCCGTGTCCAGCACGTCCGAGCTCGTCATTCCCTTGTGCAGGTGTCGCGCGGGCTCGCCCACGTGCTCGGCCACGTTCGTCAGGAAGGCGATGACGTCGTGCTTGATGGTCTTCTCGAGCTCGTCGATTCGGGCCGGGTCGAAGCGCGCCCGCTCGCGGCACGCGGCCGTCGTGCCGGTCGGCACCTCGCCGCGGGCCTCCATCGCCTCGCACGCGAGCAGCTCGACCTCGAGCATGATCGACAGTCGGTGCTCCGGGGTCCAGAGCGCGGCCATCTCGGGACGGCTGTAACGGGGGATCATCGTCGCTCCTTCACCACTGCGCGGCGCGGACGCGCACCGGCGGCGTCGCGGCGTGTTGGTTCGTCAGGTGCAGCCGCACGTCGGGCCCGCCGCTCGCGGTGAGCGTGGCGGCGGCCGCGTCCGTCGCGAGGCGCGGGTGGTTGTTCTCTTCCGAGAGGTGCGCGAGCAACACGTGCCGCAGCCCGTCGTGCAGGCCTTCGGCGAGGAGCTCGGACGCCTGTCGGTTGCTGAGATGCCCGTGCGAGCCGCGGATGCGCTGCTTGAGGTGCCACGGGTAGGTGCCGGACTGGAGCAGCTCCTCGTCGTGGTTGAACTCGAGCACCACGACGTCGCAGCGCTTGATCTGCCGCGCGACGAGCGCAGTGGGGCGGCCGAGGTCCGTGACCACGCCCACGGAGGTGCCGCCCACGCACACGCGGTAGGCCACGGGCTCGCGCGTGTCGTGCGGCACGGGGAACGCGTCGACGAGGAGGTGCCGCACGCGGAAGGGTGTACCGGGCTCGACGAGCTCGATGCCGTCGGGGCGGCAGCGCGCGTCGAGCCCCTCGGCCGTGCCGCGGGTCATGTAGAACGGCACCGGACGGCCCTGAGCGCGGAGCCGCCGCGAGAGCACCCCCGCGGCGCCGACGTGGTCGGCGTGCTCGTGCGTCACGAGCACGGCGTCGATCGGCGCGTCGGCCAGGCCCATCTCGGCCATGCGGTTCAAGGTGGCGCGCGTGCTGACCCCGCAGTCGACGAGCACGCCCGCGTGCCCGTCGCCGATGTACGTCGCGTTCCCCGCGGAGCCGGAGGAAAGGGAACACACGACCACGTCGCGGGCGAAGAGGGACACGGGCAGCCTCGGGGAGAGGGCGGAGCCGGGGGACGGCGAGGAGGGCGGAGGTCGTATTCCGCGGCGGGGCCCTTCGCCAGAGGGCGCGCCGCCCTCGCCGTTTCCCGATAGTCCCCCGCCCATGTTCGACCTCGGGCTCGATCTCGTCGCGCAGCTCGTCGTCGCCGCGGTCGTCGTGGTGGCGATCTTCGGCTTCGACCGCTGATCGGCGCCGTCAGCCGGCGATCTGGTCGAACCACGCCGCGAGCGAGCCGCGCCGGGCGGGCTCCATGGCGTCGTCGGGCACGCGCGCGAGGGTGGCGCGCGCTTCGACCACGACGCCCGCGGGCCCGTCGACCACGAGCGCGAGGCGGCCGAGCGCCAGCGCGAGGTCCTCGAGGGCCCGCGGATCGGCCCCCTCCGCGGCGATTCGCTGCCGGCATGCGTCCACCGCGGCCTCGGCGGCACCCGTCGGCGCCGGCGCGGCGTCGTGCGCCGGCCCGAATTCGGCCGCGATCTGCCGGCGCACGCTGACGGACTCCTCGTAGCAGGCCGCCGCTTCGTCGAAGTGACCGAGGGAGTGCTCGGCGTCGCCGATCTTGTCGAGGACGCGCGAGAGCTCGCGAAGAGCCTCCGGCGAAGCACCGTAGTCCGCCACCCATCGACGGCGCGCCTCGACCGACTCGTCCCAACGGTTGACGGCGCCGCCCCAGTGCCCGAGGGCGAAGGCCGCGTCGCCCGCGCCCTCCAGGGCCACGGCGACGTCGCGCCCGGAGCGCTTGCCCGGCGCGTCGGCGTACAAGGCCCGTCGCACCGCGACCACCTCGTCGAAGGCCCCGCCCGCCTGCTCGGGGCGCTCGAGCCGGAGCGCGAGGTCGCCCACGCGGCCGAGCGCCACGGCGAGCTCGCCGCGGAGGGAGGCCCCCGCCGACGGGCGGGCGCACAACCGACGGCGGAGGTCGACGGCCTCGGCGTACGCGGGCGCGGCGTCGGCGTCGCGGCCGAGCGCGGCCTGCGCGTCCCCGAGGCGCAGGAGCGACGCCGAGAGATCGAGCAGCGCCCCCGCGGAGTCCCGCTCGTCGAGCGCCGCGCGCCGCACGCCGACGGCCTCGGCGTGGCGCGCCGCGGCGCCCTCGAAGTCGCCCGCGGCCGAGCAGACCTCGCCCGCTTCGTCGAGGCTGTTCGCGAGCGCGCGCGACGGCGCCGCCGCGCGGCGCGCCAGCGACACGGCGCGCTGCACCGCCTCCGCCGCCTCCTCCAGCCGCTCGAGCGGACGAAGCACGCGCGACACGCGTACCAGCCACCCCGGCGCGTCCGCGTGCGACGGATCCTCCGCGACCGCCTCGCGCCAATGCGCGACGGCACCGACGAGCTCCCCACAGGCGAGCTCGGCCTCCGCGAGCTCCGCGAGCAGCGCCGGCCGACTCGGGTCGCCCGGAGGGCACGACGCGAGGGCCTCCGCCCCGCGCCGGATGGCGCGCTTCGGATCCGACATGGGAGTGCCCACGCTCAGCCCGGCGCCTCGGGCAAGCCGGACACGTCGAGCGGGGGCAGGCCCGGCGCCTGCGGGGGGGTCGCGACGAGCGCCGCGGCGTTCACCCAGCCGAAGTCGGCGCCCTTCCGGACGCGCGCCTTCGCCCCGTCCGTGAGCACCAGCTCGACCTCGTCCCCCGCGCGGAGCTCGATCGTCGTGACCGTGACATCGGGCCAGCGCGTGGCGGAGACCGGCTCGGCCACCCAGCGCGAGGCGGCGAGCGCGACACCGACGAGAACGAGCAACATGCGGACTCCCCAGACCCCGCGCGCCTAACCGCGCCGACCGGGTCGGGCCCGTGCGCGGCGTCGCGGGGGCGACCGCGCGATACACCGCACGCGTGTTCCTCGACAGCCTCGCGGCGCTCGGACGGTACGGTCAGTTCTGCGCCGGGGTCGGCCTGCGCGCGCTCACCCCTCCGTGGAACCTCACGGATCTCGCGCGCCACACCTGGTCGGTCACCACACGCTGCGTGTTGCCGGTCGCGGCGGTCACCGCGCCGTTCGGCATGGTGCTCGCGCTCCAGGGCCTCCAGGTGTTCGACCTCTTCGGGGCGCAGCGCCTCCTCCCCTCGCTCGTCTCGGTCGCCGTGCTGCGCGAGCTGTCGCCGGTGATGGCTAGCGTGCTCGTGGCCGCTCAGGGCGGCAGCACGTACGCCGCCGAGCTCGGCGCGATGCGCATCCGCGAGGAGCTCGACGCCACCGAGGTCATGGGCGTCGACGCCCTGCGCTGGCACGTGGTGCCGCGGGTCCTCGCGCTGCTCCTCGCGTGCCCGATCCTCCACGTCGTCGGCATCCTCTCCGGGTTCTCGGGCGCCTACGCCATGGCGGTGCTGGTGCGCGGCGAGCCCGGGGGCCTGTTCCTCGTCAACCTGTGGGCGTTCGCCACCCCGCTCGACCTCGCGAGCGGCTTCGTGAAGGCGACGGTGTTCGGCCTCATCATCGGCCTCGTCGCGAGCTGGCACGGCTTCTTCGCGAGCGGCGGCGCGGCGGGCGTCGGGCGCGGGGTCAACGACACCGTCGTCCACTCCGTCCTGGCGTTCTTCGCCGCCAACTACGTGCTCTCCTCCGCGTTCTTCGCCCTCTGATGGACCACCTCGCCGCCCTCGGAGCCTTCGGCATCTTCGTCGTCCGCGTCGCGCGCGCGGCGGTGGGCGGACAGGTCGAAGGCCGCCCGGTGGTCACGGAGGCGTGGCGGATCGGGGTGCTGTCCCTCCCCGTGCTCCTCGTGATCAGCCTGTTCGTTGGGACGAACCTTGCGATTCAGGGTTACAGCGCGTTCCGACCGCTCGGCGGCCAGCGCCTCGTCGGGCTCTTCGTCGCGCTCGCGGGCGTGCGGGAGCTCGCCCCGATCCTCGCGGCCGCGATGGTCGCGGCCAAGGCCGGCACGGAGATGGCGAGCCAGATCGCGGTGATGCGCACCCGCGAGCAGATCGACGCGCTCGAGGTCATGGGCGTGGACCCGTACGCCTGGCTCGTCGTGCCGCGGGTGCTCGCGATCCTCCTGGTCATGCCGGCGCTCACCACCATCGCGATCGCGGTGACCGTCCTGAGCAGCCTCGCCGTCGCCACGCTGCAGCTCGGCCTGGACGGCGCGACGTTCCTTGATCTCGTGCGGCAGGGCGTTCGGCCCGTCGACCTCGGCGCGGGGGTCCTCAAGGCGTGGGTGTTCGGGGCGATCATCGCCCTCGTGAGCTGCTTCTGCGGGTTCCGCAGCGAGCGCGGCCCCGCGGGCGTGGGGCGCGCCACGAACGTGGCGGTCGTGGCGAGCAGCGTCGCGATCGTGACGATCAACGCGGTGGTCTCCCAGGTGCTGTACGGGGGCTGAGCCGCGGCCGCGATACACGTGCGCCGTGGAGCCCTCGAACCGTGCCGACGCCCCGGTCGTCCTCGAGGGCGTGGTCAAGCGCTTCGGCGCGCTGACCGTGCTCGACGGCGTCGATCTGCGCTTCGAGAAGGGCCAGACCACCGCCGTCATCGGCCCGAGCGGCACCGGCAAGAGCGTGCTGCTCAAGCACATCGTCGGGCTCATCCAGCCGGACGCGGGCGTGGTCCGGGTGTTCGGCGTCGACGTCGCCCGCGCGCGGCCGCACGAGCTGCTCGCGGTCCGCCGCCGCATCGGGATGCTGTTCCAGGACGGCGCGCTGTTCGACTCCTTCTCGGTCGGCGAAAACATCGCGTTCCCCCTGGATCGACACCGACCGGACCTCACGGCCGCGAAGAAGCGCGCCCGCGTCGAGCAGGTGCTCGAGATGGTCGAGCTGCCCGGGCTCTACGACCGGCCGACGCCCGCGCTCTCCGGCGGGCAGCGCAAGCGGGTCGGGCTCGCCCGCGCCATCGTCACCGAGCCGGAGGTCGTGCTCTTCGACGAGCCGAATTCGGGGCTCGATCCGATGACGTCCGACGCCATCGACCGGTTGATCCTCGAGATGAAGCGGCGACTCGGGGTCACGTTCGTCGTGATCACCCACGACATCGTCAGCGCGATGTCGATCGCGGACACGGTCGCGATGTTGTTCCGCGGCAAGCTCGTGGCGCACGGAAGTCCGGCGGAGGTCGCGCGGTCAGGCCACCCCACCGTTCGGCGTTTCCTCGGACGCAACCTCGTGCTTCCAGAGGACGGCGCCCCGGGGGCGATGGCGCTACCCCGGGTCGGCTGAGCCGAAAGGGGGCGCGTCGGGCACCCAGGCGCGCCGGAGGTCGTCGAACAGGGACATCGCGAGCGCGCCGCCGAGCGCGGCCCCGTACAGGTAGCCCTGGGCGGCGCCACACCCGAGGTCGGCGGCGGCGCGCGCCACCGCCCAGGACTCGACGCCCTCGGCCACGACGGTGATGTCGAGCGCGCGGGCGAGCGCCGCGAGGGAACGAACGATCTCCGCGGCCTTCGGGTCCGTCGTGACCGCGCCGATAAATGACCCGTCGATCATGAGGCATCCCACCGGCAACACACGCAGGTGCACCAGCGAGGACCATCCCGTGCCGAAGTCGTCGAGCGCGATGCCGACGCCTTCCACGGCGAGGGCGCGGAGGGTCGCGCCGATCTCCTCCGGCCGCTCCATGAGCGCCGTCTCCGTGATCTCCACGAAGAGTCGGGCCCAACCTTCCAGCGTCCGCGCGGCGTCGACCGCGGCGGCGAGAAAGCGCGGGTCGGTGATCTGCCGCGCGCTCGCGTTGACGTGAACCGCGAAGCTCGGCTCCATGAGCCCGGCGGCGCGCGCCTCGACCGCCCACTGCACCGCGAGCGAGGCGATCCGGGCGCTCACGACGCCGCCGAGATCGAGGTCGTCCGCGATCTGCAAGAACTCGAGCGGCGGGACCGCCCCCACCTCCGGGTGGTTCCAACGCGCGAGCGCCTCGACGCCGATCGGCGCGCCGCCGCCGATGGGGACGATGGCCTGCAGCGCGACGGTGATGGCGCCGGAGGCGAGCGCCCCGGGCAGGTCGCGCTCGAGCAGGGCGCGTCGATGGAGCAGCGCCCGCACCGTGTCGTCGGCCACGACGAAGCCCTCGCGCCCCGCGGCGCGCGCGGCGTACATCGCCGCGTCGGACTCGCGCAGCAGGGCGTAGACCGTGCTGCTGGCGCCGCCGGCGACCGCGCCCACGGCGCCGGCGATGCGCACGGAGCGACCGTCGACGAGGAAGTCCTCGCGGAGCGCCGCCTCGATGCGCGCCGCCGCCGCCGCGAGCTGCTCATGCCCGTACACGGCGCGGAGCAGGACCCCGAACTCGTCGCCGCCCAGCCGGGCGACCGTGTCCCCGGGCCGCACCACCGACGCGACACGTTGCCCCACGGCCACGAGCACCGCGTCGCCGGCGGCGTGCCCCAGGCGGTCGTTGACCTGCTTGAACTTCCGCAGGTCGACGTAGAGCACCCCGAAGACGGTCGATTCGTCCGCGGGGGACTCGGCGATGGCCTCGGCGAGCCGCACCACGAACAACCCACGGTCCGGCAGGCCGGTGACCGGGTCCCGCATCGCGGCGGCGATCTCCCGAGCCTCGGCGTCCTTCATGGCTTGAATGTCGGTGATCGCCCCCGCGATCCGCTCGACCTCTCCGGATGCGTCACGGAAGACCGTCGCGCGCACCTGCACCCACCGGTACGTGCCGTGAGGTGCGCGCACGCGCACTTCTTCCGCGATCGACTCGCGAGGCGGGAGGCGGTCGCCGTAGGTGCTCGCGAGGCGCTCGCGGTCCTCCGGGTGCAGGACCTCCGCGGCATCGGCGACCGTCAACATCCGGGCGGGCAGGTCCGCGAGCTCGTGGCACCGCGCCGAGACGCGGGCGCGGCCGTCCGCCAGCACCCACTCCCACAGGCCGTCGTTCGCGCCCCGCACGGCGCGCTCGAGCTGCCCTTCGAGGTCGGGTCCGTTCGCCCGGGCCTCGCGGTGCGGGGTCACGTCCTGGCGGACCACGATGAAGTTGGACCGCCGCCCCTCCGCGTCGGACAGCGGAAACACGTGGACCGCGTTGATCATCTCGACGCCGCCCTTCCGGCGGCTCTGGAGCTCTCCGTGGAAGACCAGGCCGCGCTCGAGGTCGGCGTCGACGTCGTCATAGAAATCGGACCGTCGGCGGAGCGTGCGGAGCAGGGTGCGGGCGGAGCCGCCCACCGCCTCCTCGAGCGTGTACCCGGTGAGGGCACACCACGCGGGGTTCACGTAGACCTACACGCCGACCGCGTCGGTGAGCTCGAGGGGGTGTTCCACCCACTCGAGCGCCCGGATGAGACCCTGCAGCTCGACGTTTCCAGTCACGACGGCGACGTAACCGGCGAGCGTCCGCGTAGCGGGTCCGTGGTTCTCGCGATAGCGCCGCGCGATGTCGCGCTCGCAGGAGATCGGCGTCGGGCTGCTCCTGGTCGGCGCGGCCGCGGTGCTGGTGTGGATGTCCGTCCAGGTCGGCGCGCTCCGCGGCCCCGGCGAGCGCGTCGTCATCGACGTGGTGATGCCCGACGCCGCCGGCCTCGGCGCGGGCGCGATCGCGAGCATCGCGGGCGTCGAGGTCGGGCGGGTGGACGCGCTGCGCGTGGACTTCGACGTCGCGCGCGCCACGGTGTCGCTCGACGCCACGGCGGAGGTGCGCGCCGACGCGCGGTTCCGGGTGCGCGCGCGCAGCGTGCTCGGCGAGAAGTACCTGGAGATCGTGCCGCAGACGCGCGACGCGGCGCCGCTCGCGAACGGCGCGGTGGTGACGATCGACGCCCCGCAGACGGAGATCGACGAGCTCGTGTCCGAGCTCGGGCCCCTCGTGCGGGCCGTCGACCCGGCGGTGATCCGCGCCATCGTCGACCCGATCCGCGCCGATCCCGACCGTCCGGCGCGCATGCTGGCCGACGCGGAGCAGACCCTGCTCGACCTCGCCGACGCGTCCGCGCGCCTGTCGTCCCTGCTCGACGAGGCCGAGGGCGCCCTCCGCGCCGTGCGCGTCGCGGCGGAGACGGTGCCCCCGCTCGTGGCCCGCGCCGACACGGTCGTCACGCGCCTCGACGCGCTGATCGCCTCGGTCGCGCCCGAGGAGGTCGACGCCCTCGTCGCGGAGATCCTCGCCGCCGTGCGCGACGGGCGCGCCACGATCGGCCGTGTCGACGGCATCTCCGGCGGCCTGCAACGGCTCGTCGACCGCGCCGAGGCGATCACCGAAGAAGACCTGCTGCGCTACACCCGCGACGAGGGCGTGCTCATCCGCTTCGAGCCACGTCGGAAGCTCACTTCTCCGCGTCCGTGAGCTTCTTGAGGCTCAACGAGAGCTTCATCTCGACGGAGTAGTTCGTCATCAGGGCGCGCACGTCTTCCTTGAGGCCGAGCTCGTCGAGGTACATCCGCACCTCTCGCGCGACCGCCTTCACCATCTCGGTGCGGGCCTTGTCGCTGCCTTCGATGACCGCGCCCATCACCTCGCGCGCGTCGCCGAACAGGCTGCGCGTGTCGCCTTCGTCTTCGCCGAGCAGGCGCCGACGGAGCCCTCGGAGCGTGCCGCGGCGATCCGCGCGCGGCGGCTCGCTCTTCCGATCGTCTCTCGGGTCGTCGCTCATTCGCCGGTCCGCTCCACGTACCTGCGGAGAAAGCTCGCCATCTCGCGGCCGCTCTGCAAGTCCCCCGTGCGATCCGCGACGATAAGGCCGGCCTCGAACACGGCGCGCGCCCCCTCGAGGTCGCCGAGGGCGACGCGGGCCCGGCCGAGGCCGCGGTACGCGGCGGTGTAGTCTGGGTCCGCGGCGACGAGCGCCTCGAAGTGCGCGGCCGCCCGGGCGTGTTCGCCGATGCGCGCGAGCTCGTTGCCGAGCATGAAGCGCGCGGCGGCGTCGTCCGGCTCGTCGGCGACCAGCTCCTCGAGCTCCGCCACCCGCGCGCGCAGCGCCGCGTCGTCCATCAGTTCACCGCGTAGGGTTCGGCGAGCGTGAAGGGCTGGATCACCGCGTCGAAGCGCTCGCCCCGCTGGTTCACCATCTGGTAGGAGCCGTGCATCGTGCCCATGGGCGTCGGCAGCGGGCAGCCGCTCGTGTACTCGAAGGCCTCCCCCGGCCGAAGCCGCGGCTGTTGGCCGACGACCCCCGCGCCGCGCACCTCTTCCACGCGCCCGTTGGCGTCGGTGATGATCCAGTGGCGGCTGAGGAGCTGCACCGTGTCCGGCCCGGCGTTCTCGATGCGGACCTCGTACGCGAACGCCCACAGCCCCGCGCGCGGTTCGGACTGATCTTCGAGGAACGCGGGCGTCACGCAGACCCGCACGCCCCGTGTGGTGGTGTCGGACATCGCGGCTACTCCGTGCGCCGAAAGGTAACGTGGCTCGCCGCGGTGGGACTTCCCCGGCCCCGTCATCCGCGATACCGTCCCGCCGCCAACGGAGCCGACGTGTCCGAACTCCCTCCGCTCCCTCCGCGCCTGCCCGCGGAGCCCCCGGTCGCCCCCCTCGACGCCGACGGGCTGCTCGCTCTCTACGAGCAGATGCTGTTGATCCGCCGCGTCGAGGAGCTCGCGGCGAAAGCCTACTCTCAACGTAAGATCCTCGGGTTCTGCCACCTGTACATCGGCCAGGAGTCGGTGGCGGTGGGCGCCGCGGCCGCCTGTCGGCCGGAGGACAAGTGGATCGCCGCCTACCGTGAGCACGGGCACGCGATGGCCAAGGGCGTCTCGGCGCGCGCGGTCATGGCCGAACTCTTCGGCAAGGCCACGGGCTGCACCAAGGGCCTCGGCGGCTCGATGCACCTCTTCGACGCCTCGGTCAACTTCATGGGCGGCTACGGCATCGTCGGCGGGCACGTCCCCCTCGCCACCGGCACGGCCTGGGCCGACAAGCAGCTCGGCACCGGCGCGGTCACGCTGTGCTTCTTCGGCGACGGCGCGGCCCACCAGGGCGCCTTCTTCGAGGCGCTCTGCCTGGCTCAGCTCTGGAAGCTCCCCGTGGTGTTCGTGTGCGAGAACAACGGGTACGCGATGGGCACGTCGATCGAGCGTCAGTCGGCGCTGCTCGACATGAGCCTCCGCGGCCTCGGCGTCGGCATGGTGCGCGAGCAGTTCGAGGGCTTCGACGTCGAGGTCGTGCGCGACCGAATGGCGGCGGCGGTGGAGTTCGCGCGGTCGGGCCAGGGGCCCGTCATCGTCGAGGCCGTCACCTACCGGCACCGCGGCCACTCGATGTCCGACCCGGCGAAGTACCGCAAGCCGGGCGAGCTCGAAGCGGCGAAGAAGCGCGACCCGCTCGCGCTCACCGCGGCGCGGCTGACGGGGACGTTCGGGGTCGCCCAGGACGCGCTCGACGCCGTCGCCGCGCGCGTGGACGCGCAGGCCGACGACGCCGTGGCGTTCGCCGAGGCCTCCCCGCTGCCGGACCCGGCCGAGCTCTACGAATACACCTACGCTCCGGAGGTCTGAGATGGCGGTCCTGCAGATGCGCGAGGCGATCCGCCGCGCGATGGTCGAGGAGATGCGCCGCGACCCCACCGTGTTCCTCATGGGCGAGGAGGTCGCGCAGTACGACGGCGCCTACAAGGTCAGCCAGGGCATGCTCGAGGAGTTCGGCCCGCAGCGCGTCGTCGACACGCCGATCAGCGAGAACGGCTTCGCCGGCCTCGGCATCGGCGCGGCGATGGCCGGCATGCGCCCGATCATCGAGTTCATGACGTTCAACTTCTCGCTCGTCGCGTACGACCAGGTCGTGAACAACGCGGCCCGCATCTACCAGATGAGCGCTGGCCAGTACAAGGTGCCCATCGTCTTCCGCGGGCCCAACGGCGCCGCCGAGAACCTCGCCAGCCAGCACAGCACCGCGGTCGACTCGCTCTACGCCCACTTCCCGGGCCTGAAGGTCGTCGCGCCGAGCACCCCCGCGGACGCCTACGGCCTGCTCAAGTCGGCCATCCGCGACGACAACCCCGTGTTGTTCCTCGAAGCGGAGATGACCTACGGACAGAAGGGCGAGGTGCCCGACGAGGAGTACCTCATCCCCATCGGCAAGGCGGATCTGAAGCGGGACGGCACCGACGTGACCCTCGTCACCTGGAACAAGCAAGTGACGAACTGCTTGCTCGCCGCGGCGGAGCTCGAGAAGGCCGGGGTGTCGGCGCAGGTGCTCGACCTCCGCTCGATCCGCCCGCTCGACCACGAGGCGCTCTTCGGCTGCGTCGCGCGCACCCACCGGATGGTGGTGGTGCAAGAGGGCTTCGCGTTCGCGGGGGTCGGCGCAGAGATCGTCGCGCGCGTGCAGGAGTCGTGCTTCGACCTCCTCGACGCGCCGATCGGCCGGGTCACCAACCGCGACGTCCCGATGCCGTACGCCACAATCCTCGAGAAGCAGGTGGTCATCACCCCCGAGCGCATCGTCGAGGCCGCGCTCCGCACCCTCGGCCGCAACACCAAGAACGGAGGGGCGCGCTGATGGCCTTCTTCCTGCGCATGCCTGCCGCCACGCCGACGATGACCGAGGGCGCCCTCGGCAAATGGACCGTGGCCGAAGGGGCCACCGTCACCTCGGGCTCCGTGGTCGCGTCCGTCGAGACGGACAAGGCGAACATGGACATCGAGGTGTTCGACAAGGGCGTCGTCCTCCGACTGCTCGCCAAGGAGGGCGAGGTGGTGCAGGTGGACGCGCCGATCGCCATCCTCGGCGCCGCGGGCGAGGACATCTCCGCCCTCGAGGCCGAATATCGCGCCCTGCGCGCGGGTGCGTCGGCCGCGTCCGCCCCCTCGGCCCCGGCCCCCGCGCCGTCGGCCCCGGCCGCGCCGGTCGCCGCGCCCGCTCCGGTCGCCGC
>CAMAXZ010000045.1 GCA_945862325.1 Klebsiella pneumoniae | reverse complement strand
CGCCGGCCGGCCTGCGCACCTGGGCGACCGCCGGCGCCGCCGCGCCCGTGACGGCGGCCGCGCTGCGGGCGCGCGACGCCGCGATCCTCAACTTTTCACGGAGATGTTCGGCGATCCTCGCGCCGTCGGCGTGGCTCGCGGACGAGGCGGTCGCGCGCGGGCTTCCCCGGCCGCGGGTGGTGCCGAACGGCGTCGACCCGACGCCGTCGCCGCGGAACCCCGACGGGCCATTCGTGTTCCTCGGCACCCTCGCGCCTCACAAGGGCCCACACGTGGTCGTCGCCGCGCACGCGCGCAGCGGCGCGCGGCGCGGCCTCCGCCTCCACGGCCCGCCTGGCCCCGACGCCGTGTACAACGCACGCTTTCCGGGTGTGCGCGCGCTGCTGCCCGCGGACGTCCCGCGGGTCCTCGCCGGGGCCCGCGCGCTCGTGCTCGGGTCGCTGTGGCCAGAGAACGCGCCGTTGGTGATCAGCGAGGCGCGCGCCGCCGGATGCCCCGTGATCGCCCCGAAGATCGGGGGTATTCCCGAGCTCGTCGAGCCGGGTCGTGACGGTGCGTTGTACCCGCCGGGGGACGTGGCGGCCCTCGCGGCGCTGCTGCGCGCCGTCGACGAGACCCCGCTGGCGACGCCGAGTCTCCCGTTCGCCCTGTCCGCGCACGTCGACGCCGTCGAGTCGGTGTATAAACGCGTCGCTCGGGAGGGTGCGTGAGCGAACGACTCGAACGGCTCGCGGACCGCGTGAGCGACTTCCTCGTCCGGCTGGACCTCGATCCGGATCGCAACCACGAGGGGTTGTTCCTGCTCAAGTACGGCTCGACCGCGATCATGATCTCGCTCTTCGAGGACGGCGACCAGACGTACGTGCGCTTCGCCAGCGCCCTGCTGAGCGGGGTGCGCCCGCAGCTCGACCTCGTCACGCGCATCCTGCGGCTGAACACCGAGGTCCTGTTCGGGTCGTTCCTGCTGTTCGAGGACGACACGCTGTCGTTCACGCACACGCTGCTCGCGGACCGCGTCGACTTCGACACCTTCGCGCACGCCCTGCGGTACGTCGCGCGGGTCAGCGACGACCACGACGAGGAGCTTCAGTCCCTCGCCGGCGGCAAGCGCGCCGAAGACGTGCTCGCGGAGGACCTCGCCTGAGGCACGACGGCCCCGTGCGCGTGTTGCACGTCGCGCACCAGCCCCCGCACCCCGACGCGGCGGGCGGGACAGAGCGCTACGCCGGCGCGCTCCTCGGCGCCCAGCGCGAGCACGGCGCGCTCGCGTGGAGCTTTCACGGCCCCATCGACGGGGCCCGCGGATGGCGTGCGAGCTGGGACCGGCCCGCGGTGCGCGCGCGGTTCCGAAGGGCCCTCCAGCGGCTCCGCCCGGACATCGTCCACGTGCACCACCTCGAGGGCCTCGGCTACTCCCTGCTCGACGAGGCCGCGGCGTCAGGGGCGCGCGTGGTGCTCACCCTGCACGATCACTGGCTCGTCTGCGCCCGCGGCCAGCGCGTGGATCGGGACGGGCAGCGGTGTGAAGGGCCGTCGGTCGCGCGGTGCGCGCGATGCGTCTGCGCCGAGGTCCGCGCGCCGCTCCCACCCGCCGTGTCCACGAGGCTCCCGGCGCCGCGGCGGGCCTTGGCGGCGCGCTTCGCCGCGTGGGAGCGCGCGCGCGACGCGGTGCACGCCTTCCACGCGCCATCGCCCCACATCGCGGAACGGATCGGCGTTCCCGCGACCTTCCTCCCGTTGCCCCTCCTCGGGCGGTCCCCGGCCGCGCCGCGCCGCACGGCCCGGGACGACGACGCGCTGCGCATGATCTTCGTCGGGGCGATGATCCCCACCAAAGGTCCAGATCTCGCGCTCGCCGCGTTCGCCCGGCTGCCTGCGGGCGCCGCGACCCTGCAGCTCGTGGGCCCCTCCCCTCCGTGGCGCGGATCCACCGCGTGGGCCACAGCCCTGCGTCGGCGCGCGGAGGCCACCCCGGGCGTACGTTGGAGCGGCGCGCTCGGCCCCGACGAGGTCCTCGACGCAATGTGCGCGGCGGATCTCCTGCTCTTCCCCTCGACCTGGGAAGAGAACGCCCCCCTCGTGCTCGTCGAGGCGGCCGCGGTCGGCCTGCCCGCGCTCGTGAGCGACGTCGCGGGGACGTGGGCAGCGCCGAACGCCGTCCGCGTCCCCCCGGGCGACCCCGACGCCTGGGCGCGCGCCCTGGCCGCCACGATCGGCCACGGGCCGCCTCCGCCCTCCCCCTCGTCCGCGCCGGACCTCGCTGCCCACGCCGAAGCGATGCTGCGCTGGTACGGCGCCGTGGCCGGTCGGATATCCTTCCCGCGATGACCCTCTTCGCCCTCGCCTTCGCCCTCTCCGCGCGCGCCGACGACGCGGCTTCGTGCCAGGCCTGCTGCGCGGCCGGGGGGATCTCCGCCGCCCAATGTTCCCCGAGCGTCGTCATCTACGCCCAAGGCGCGGAGGTCGTGCGCGACGGCGCGGGGTGGTTGGTCGTGAGCCCGTGGGTGCTCGACTGCGGGGCGGCCCCGCGGCAAGATCCCTCCTTGAACGTGCGGGTCGATCACACCCCCTCCGACGGCGAGATCCTCAGCTCCGACAACCCCCTGCGGGTCCACTGCTTCGCGCAGGCGTGCTCGCTCCCCGTCGGGGTGTGCGTGTCGACCGCCGACACCGACGGCCGCTTCGGCCTCATCGGGTGCGCGGACGGCTTTCCCATCACGGCCAACGAGCTGCGCGGCAAGGTCACGCCGCGGTTCAACTCCCCAATCGTGGTCGCCATCGACGGTCGCCCGCTGGTCGCCGAGCGCGTCGCGTCCGTGGCGCCGCGCGCGCCCACCGCCCCTGTCGCGCCCGTCGCGCCCGTCGCGCCCGTCGCGCCCGTCGCGCCGGCGGCCACCTACGTGCCCCCCGCTGCGGCGCCCTCGTGGGGGGCGCCGTCCACCCCCGCGTCGGCGGACACGAACGACGACGCGGCGATCGCGAAGCTCGTCGCCGGCATCCCGGCGGACCCGCCGGACCCCTGCAAGCCGGCCTCCGACGCGCTGCGCGGCGAAGCACGCAAGCGGGTCGATCTCGGCGACGAACGCCGAATCCGCAAGGAGACGGTGGGCGCCCTCGGCGAATATCGCGCCGCGCTCGCGATGGACGTGTGCAACGGCTACGCGTGGCTCGGCGTGGGCGAGACGGCGGCGGCGCTCGAACGGCCGGATCTCGCCGCGCGCGCGCTCCGCGTCGCCACCCGCTTCCTCCCGCGTCACTACGGCGCGTTCGTCGGGCTCGGCAAGAGCTACGAGCGCCTCGGCCAGCGCCAGCTCGCGGCGGAGGCGTACCGGGCCGCCCTCGCGCTGTCCCCGACGCTCGCAGACGCGCGTGAGGGCTTGTCGCGAACCTCACCCTGAGTGTCCGCCGGCGGTGTCGCCGCGTTAGCGCCGGACTCCTCTCCCCGAAGCCCCGCCCATGGACACCGTCCTCCCCGTCTACCTCGCCGCGGTGGCGGCCCCCGAGCGCGACCCCTTCTCCATGGTCGCCCTGTTCACCGAGGCCGACCTCGTCGTGCAGCTCGTCCTGTTCGGGCTCCTCGGGATGTCGATCGCCTGCTGGGGCATCATCGTGAACAAGGCGATGCAGCTGTCCCGTGCCAGCCGAGAGAGCGCGGCCTTCCTGGATTTGTTCTGGAAGGCGAAGCGCCTCGACCAGGTGTACGAGCAGTCGGGGCGCTTCCCCCGGTCGCCGGTCGCCGCGGTGTTCCGCGCCGGGTACGACGAGCTCGAGCACCTGACGCGCGGCGGCGGCGAGTCCGCCATGGACCTCGGCCTCACCGAGAACATCGAGCGCGCGTTGCGACGCGCGTACGGCGTGCAACAGCAACAGCTCGAGAGCTTGACCACGTTCCTGGCGACGACGGGCTCGACCGCCCCGTTCATCGGGCTGTTCGGCACGGTCTGGGGCATCCTGCGCGCCTTTCAGCGCATCGGCGCCACCGGGAGCGCGACCATCCAGACCGTCGGCCCCGACATCGCGCATGCGCTCGTCGCCACCGCGGTCGGGCTGCTCGCGGCGATCCCGGCCGTCATGGCCTACAACTACTTCGTGTCGCGCGTTCGCGGCCTCTCCGGGGAGATGGACGCCTTCGCGTCGGACTTCCTGAACATCGTCAAGCGCCACTATCGAGGCCGCTGACCCATGGGCATGAGCGGCCCGAAGGGCGACAGCGGCGGCATGATGAGCGAGATCAACGTCACGCCCTTCGTGGACGTGATGCTGGTGCTGCTCGTCATCTTCATGGTCACCGCCCCCATGATGACGAGCGGGGTGGATCTCGACCTGCCGCGCGCCGAAGCGCCCGCGTTGAACGCGGAGAACGACCAGCTCGTGCTCTCCATCGACGGCGAAGAGCGGTACTACATCGGCGAAGAGTCGTTCCCGTTCGAGCAGCTCCCGTCGAAATTGCGCGCGATCGCGGAAGCGCGCCCCGACCGCCCGGTGTTCGTGAGGGCGGACGGCGCGCTGCCGTACGAGAAGGTGCTGCAGTTGTTGGCGATCGCGAAGAACGCGGGCATCCCAAAGGTCGGGCTGGTCACCCGGCCGGCCGCGCCGGAGCCCCGCCGGTGAACCCCTCCGCCGCGCCGCGCGTCGCCCCGGCCTCCCCGCCGTCCTGGGAGTTCGGCGTGTCGATCGCGGCGCACGTCACGGTCCTCGGGCTCCTCGTGGGGGTCGCGCGCTGCACCCCGTCGAATCGGGTCGACCCCATCGACGTCAGCGAGGTGATGATGATCGAGTCCCTCGGCCCCGCGCCCATGACCACGGCGATGCCGCAGCGGGCCGAGCGCGCCCCCGAGCCGATCCGGGCCACGCCGACCCCCGACGCGCCGCCCACGCCGCCGCCGCCGAACCCGAGCGATCTGGCGTTCGAGACGCCCGAGGCGCCCAAGGTCGACGGCGATCCCGACGCCGCCGCGAGGCGCGAGGCGCTGCTCGCCGAAGCCCGACGAAAGCAGCTCATCGCGAACATGGGCGCGCCGATCGGCGCCGAAGATCGCGCCGCCACGGCCGCCGGCGCGACGGGCGACGGCAGCGCGGAGACCGTGATCGGCACCGGCGATCCCGAGACCGCGCGTTGGAAGCAGAAGGTGAAAGAGGCGGTGAGCGCGAACTGGCACCCGCTCGTCGCGCTCTGTGTGCAGGAGCCGCGGCTCGAGGCCCACGTGCGCTTCGCGGTCGACATGGGCGGGCGCCAGACGGAGGAGGCCAAGGTGGCACGATCGAGCGGAAACGCCAGCTTCGACGCGTCGGCGCTGCGCGCCGCCACGATGACGGGCGCGCTCCCCCCGCCGCCGGCGAAATACGCGGACGCGGGCGGCGTGACGTCCACCATGGTCTTCAAGGCCTCGGAGTGCCGATGACCCGCATCCTCCTCGTGTTCGCGGGCATGCTCGCCCTGGTCGGCTACGCCGCGGCGCAACAGGCCGACGTCGGCGTGATCGAGGTCGGGCGCCCGGGACAGCGACAGGTGCCGATCGCCCTGCCGCTCCCCGTCGGCGGGACCGGCGCGTCGAAGGAGCTCTGGGAGGTCGTACGCCGCGATCTCGAGCTCACGGGCTACTTCGCCGTCATCGACCCCGTGGGCTACGTCGAACCCGCGGGCGCCGGCCTTCGCCCAGGAGAGTTCGACTTCGGACATTGGCGCACCGTCGGCGCCGCAGGGCTGGCGAAGACGAGCTTGACCCAGGTGGATGGCCGGCTGCGCGCCGAGGCGTACATCTACGGGGTCGCGGCGGGCGAGCAGCTCGGCGCGAAGGCGTTCTCGTCCGCCGGCACCGGCGTGCGCTCGCTCGGGCACCGCATCGCGGACGCGATCATGTTGGCGCTGATCGGAAAGCGAAGCTTCTTCGATACGAAGTTTGCGTTCGTGGGCGACTTCTCGGGCAACAAGGAGATCTGGATCGCGGACGCGGACGGGAACGGGCGGCGGCAGATCACCCGAAATGGAAGCATCAACCTGAAGCCACGCTGGAGCGCGAGCGGCACCGCGATCACCTTCACCGGCTACGCCGCCGGCAACCCCGACGCGTACGTCGCGGACATCGCGAAGGGCGCCATCCGGCGGGTCAGCGCGCGCGCCGGCGTCAACATCGGCGCCATGCTCCGCCCGGCCGGAGACGCGATCGCCCTGGCGCTCTCGAGCGGCGGCGACACCGACATCTACACGATCGACCCCTACGCGGGACGCGAGATCGCGCGGCTGACCCGGAGCCCGGGCATCGACGCTTCGCCGGCGTGGAGCCCCGACGGCAGCCAGATCGCGTTCGTGAGCGAGCGCAGCGGCGGCCCGCAGATCTACGTGATGAACGCCGACGGCAGCGCGCCGCACCGCGTCACGTTCGCCGGCTCCCACAACACCGACCCGTCCTGGTCCCCCAAAGGCGACCGCATCGCGTTCGTGGGGCGGGACGGCGGCTTCGACGTCTTCACCGTGCGCACCGACGGCGGCGGCATGACCCGAGTCACGCAGGGCATCGGCGACAACGAAGACCCGAGCTGGAGCCCGGACGGCGAGTACCTCGCCTTCTCCAGCACCCGCGAGGGGGGCGCCCACATCTGGATCGCGAGCGCCGACGGGGACTTCCAGACGAAGGTGACGAGCGGGCGCGGCGGCTACACCAACCCGAACTGGAGCGGGCACCTCAGCTGGTGACCCCCGGACCCGCGATGGATAGGCGGCCAGGATGAAGGCCGCCATCGACATCGGATCGAACTCGCTCCTCCTCCTCGTCACGGACGACGCCGGGGCCGTCGTCCACGACGAGGCGCACGTCGTCGGGTTGGGCAAAGGCCTCGGCGAGAAGGGCCTGTTCCGCTCGGACCGCATGGAGGCCGCGCTGACCGTGCTGCGCGCCTACGCGGCCACGGCGGCACGGCTCGGCGTCCCCGCGGATCGCGTGCGCGTGGTCGCCACGAGCGCGTCGCGGCGCGCGTTGAACGCGGGGTCCTTCTACGCGACGGTGCGCGCGCAGAGCGGGTTGCGGGTGGACGTCATCTCCGGCGAGGAGGAGGCGCGCCTGACGTGGCTCGGGGGTCTGGACGCGCTCGAGCTGCCGAAAGGGCCGGCGATGTTGTGCGACCCCGGGGGCGGCTCGACCGAGCTGATCCTCGGCGAAGGCGAGACGTTGCAGAGTCGGGTGTCGCTCGAGATCGGCACCGTGCGGCTGACCGAGCAGTTCCTCGGCTACGGCGTGGTCGAGCTCGCCGCCCTGTCGCGCCTCCGAGCGCACGTCGACGCCGCGATCGGGGCGGTCGCCCTGCCGAACGTGCCCCGGAGCGCGGTGGCGGTCGCCGGTACCGCCACGACGCTCGCCGCGATGGAGCTCGGGCTCGACCGGTACACCCCGGAGCGGGTCCACGGGTCGACGCTCACCTCGGCGGCGCTGCGGCGGTGGATCGACGCGCTCGCGCAGGCCACGCCGGACCAGCGGCGGGTCCTGGTGGCGGTCAGCCCGGAGCGCGCGGACACCCTCCTCGCGGGCGCGGTCATCCTGCTCCGGGTGCTCGAACACGCGCGCCGGCACGCGTGGAGGGTGTCCGACCGCGGCCTCCGATACGGCGCAATTCGCTCACGATGACGTGCCCATCGAGCGATCCGGCGCGACGCCGGCGCGTTCCTACGCGTTTCCCCACACACGCTCTTTACAATCCGCGACCACCCGAGGTACTCTCAGCGCCTCGCACATCCTCGCGGAGAGCCACCCCATGTCCACGACCCTCCTCGCCTTCCTCGCCATGCAGTTCCTCGTCGCGTGCAAGACCGGCACCGACAAAGAGGACGTCACCGGGACCGACGAAGGCCTGCCGAACCTGTGCGACGAAGATCCCTCCGCCTGCGACGAAGACGGCGACGGGTTCCGGCCGTCCGAGGGCGACTGCGACGACGGCAACGCCGAGGTCTACCCGGGCGCGACCGAAGCGTGCGACGGCCGCGACCAGGACTGCGACGGCGAGATCGACGAAGGGGTGACCACCACCTTCTACCAGGACTTCGACCAGGACGGCTTCGGCAACCCCGACCAGGCCACCGTCGCGTGCGAGGCGCCCGAGGGCTACATCGAGAACGGCACGGACTGTGACGACGCGCAGGACCAGGCGTTCCCGGGCAACGCCGAGATCTGCGACGAGATCGACAACGACTGCGACACCGTCGTCGACAACGGCGTGACCACTCGGTACTTCGCCGACGCCGACGCCGACACCTTCGGCGACCCGAACACCTTCTCCGACGAGTGCGAGCAGCCGACCGGCACCGTGCTCGACAACACCGACTGCGACGACAGCAACGGCCGCAGCTTCCCGGGCAACGTCGAGATCTGCGACGAGATCGACAACGACTGCGACGCCGTGGTCGACGAAGACGTGCAGACCACCTACTTCGCGGACATCGACGGGGACAACTTCGGCGATCCGGCCGTGCTGATCGACGCCTGCGCCCCGCCCACCGGCTACGTCGCGGACAACACCGACTGTGACGACTCCCGCACCGCGGTCAACCCCGGCGCCACCGAGCTCTGCAACACGATCGACGACGACTGCGACGCGGAGATCGACGAGAACACCGCGGCCGACGCCAGCACCTGGTACATCGACGCCGACACCGACACGTACGGCAACCCGGCGATCTCCGAGGTCGCTTGCTACCAGCCGTCCGGGTACGTCGCCGACAACACCGACTGTGACGACGCCCGCACGCTGTCGAACCCGGCCGCCACCGAGTACTGCAACACCTTCGACGACAACTGCAACGGCTCGGTCGACGAGGACGCCGCGGTCGACGCCAGCACCTGGTACATCGACGCCGACTCCGACCTCTACGGCAACGCCAGCGTCTCGGACGTCGCGTGCTACCAGCCGTCCGGGTACGTCGCCGACAACACCGACTGCAACGACGGCTCGAACCGCGCGTACCCCGGCGCCACCGAGTACTGCGACACCCTCGACAACAACTGCGACGGCTCGGTCGACGAAGATACCGCGGTCGACGCCACGACCTGGTACGCCGACGCCGACAACGACCGCTACGGCAACCCGGCCGTGAGCGACGTCGAGTGCTACCAGCCGTCCGGCTACGTCACCGACAACACCGACTGCGACGACGCGCGCGCCGAGAGCTACCCGGGCGCCACCGAGTACTGCAACACCTACGACGACGACTGCGACGGCACGGTCGACGAGGACACCTCGGTCGACGCGCTCACCTGGTACCAGGACCTCGACGCCGACACCTTCGGCAACGTCCGCGTCACCGACATCGAGTGCTACCAGCCGTCCGGCTACGTCGCCGACAGCACCGACTGCGACGACGCCCGCGCGCTGACGAACCCCGCGGCCACCGAGTTCTGCAACAGCATCGACGACGACTGCGACGGCACGATCGACGAAGACGCCGCGGCCGACGCCGTCACCTGGTACCAGGATCGCGACCTCGACGGCTACGGCAACCCCTCGGTGTCCGACGTCTCGTGCGCCGCCCCGTCCGGCTACGTCCTCGACAACACGGACTGCCTCGACACCTCCGCCATCAGCTACCCGGGCGCCACCGAGATCTGCGACAGCCTCGACAACGACTGCGACGGCACGGTGGACGACAACCCCTCGGACGGCACGACCTACTACGCCGACTCCGACAGCGACGGCTTCGGCGACCCCTCGAGCACCACCAGCGAGTGCTCGATGCCCACCGGCTACATCGACAACTGGTACGACTGCAACGACAGCGACTCCGGCGAGCCGCGCGTGGCGGACATCTCCCTCGGGTCGTCGTCCGGCACCGGCTCCCTCGCCAACCCGTACTTCGCCATCCAGGACGCGATCGACGCGGCCGACGAGTGCGTGCTGGTCTACCCCGGCACCTACAACGAGCAGCTCGACCTCGACGGCAAGAGCATTGACCTGTGGGGCATCGAGGGCGCCGACACCACGATCGTCGACGCGAACCTCTCCACCTGCTCGTCGTCCAACCCGACCGCGTGCGGCGCGGCGATGGTCATCGACTCCGGCTCGGGCGCTTCGCCGACCATCCACGGCTTGAGCCTCACCGGCGGCACCGGCAAGTACACCAGCAGCACCACGACGACCACCTGCGCGGACTCCTCGTCGTCGCACAGCGGCCGCAACACCTGCACGGTCACCACGTTCGAGTACTGCGGCGGCGGCGTGTACGTGAACGGCGACGACCCGTACTTCTACGACACCATCGTCCGCGACAACATCCTGCCCGACTTCGAGCAGGCCACGATCGGGTCGTACACGCAGTACTGGCTCTACAGCTACGGCGGCGGTGTCTGCCTCCGCAACAGCAACGCCACCTTCGAGACGACGATGATCGAAGGCAACTACGCGGACCAGGGCGGCGGCATGTTCGCGGAGGACTCCTCGAGCTTCTCCTTCGAGTCCGGCATGGTGTCCGAGAACGACGCCACCGACGGCGGCGGCGTGAACCTGTCCGGCGCCAGCGCCGCGTTCACGAACGCGGCCTTCGCCTGCAACGCGGCCTCCACCGACGGCGGCGCGCTCTACACCGAGACGTCCGGCACCGCGTCGTACACCAACACCGCGTTCTTCAACAACACCTCGTCGACCTCCGGCACCGCCCGCGGCGCCGCGGCGTACGTCAGCACGTCCACCACGTTCAACCTGTACAACAGCGTCGTGCAGGCCTCCACGTCGGTGTACGCGATCTACGGCGCGGGCGGCTCCGGCACCCAGTCCTACAACAACGTGTACAACAACCCGGGCTCCGGGTACGGCGGCACGTTGTCGGCGGGCACCGGCGCGATCTCGAGCGGCAGCAACTTCACGTCGGTCGGCTGCGACGGAAACGCCTACAACGACGACTTCTCGCTCCGCAGCACGAGCGCCTCGATCAACGCGGGCGACCCGAGCACGTCGTTCAACGACGCCGACGGCACGCGCAACAACATGGGCGCCTTCGGCGGTCCGGGCAGCCTCTGGTCGCTGTGAGCGTGTGCGCACGGGCACCGAGCGCGCACGGGTGACCCGCGCGCTCGAGCCCTCGCTCCTCGGGCCCGACCTGTGGGCCCACCTGCTCGAGCGGGTCGCGGTCCCCGCGTGGCATTACCTCGCCGACGGCGACGAGGTGCCCGAGGGGCACGTGGCCCCGCGAACGCTGCTTCCGGGAGCGCTGGACGAGCCGGTCCTGCTCGTACGGGAGGGGGGGCTGCACGCCCTGCCCAATGTGTGCACACACCGGGCGAACCTGCTCGCCACCGCCGACGGGCCCGCGCGAGCCCTGCGCTGCGGGTACCACGGACGGCGCTTCGACCTTCGCGGGACCTGTCTGGGTAGCCCCGGCTTCCCGGACATCGAGGACCAGGACCACCTGCGTCCGATCGCGGCCGAGGCGCTCGGCCCGATGGTGTTCGTCCGCCTGGCGGCGGGGCCGGACACCGCCATCGCCGAGGTGCGGGCACGCCTCACGGGTCTGCCGCTCGACCGGGCGCGGCGGGTCGGCGAGCGGGTGTTCGAGGTCCGCGCCCATTTCTTGACCTGGGCGGAGAACTACGGCGAGGGCCTCCACATCCCGTTCGTGCACCCCGGGCTCGCGCGAACCTTGGACCTCGCGCGCTACCGGACGCGGTCGACGCCGTGGGGCACCGTGCAGGTGGGCCTCGGCGCACGGGGAGAGCCGACCGTCCCGCTGCCGCCGGACCACCCGGACCGGGCGGCGCCCGACGAGCCGATCGCCGGGTATTACCTATGGATCCACCCGTGCACGGCGCTCAACGTCTACCCGTGGGGCGTAAGCCTGAACGCGGTTCAACCGGTGACACATGAGACGTGTCGCGTCGTGTATCGATTCTACGCGTGGGACCCCGACGGCATGCAGCGCGGCGCCGGCGCGGACCTGTACACCGTGGAGGCCGAAGACGACGCGGTGATCGAGCGGGTGGCGCGGGGCGTCCGGTCGAGGATGTACCGCCCGGGTCGGCTCGCGCCCGGCCAGGAGGACGGTGTCGCGGCGCTCGGCGACTGGGTGCGCGCGCGCCTCCTGTAAGCTGCGACGGTCACGGCACGTTCCGGCCGTGAACCGAGGTCACCGTGCGATTCCTACCTGCCGACCCACGCTACTGGCAGATCGCCATGCTGTCCGGGCTCCTGGCCTACGGCGTCGGGGGGCTCGACTTCTCGATCGCCGCCGCCAACGCCGGCACCATCCTCCTGGTCGCGCAGCTCACCCAGTGGGTCGGCAACCGCGCTCAGGGCGCGCCGTACGACCCAAAGAGCGCGCTGATCTCGTCCTTGTCGTTGTGCCTCCTCTTGCGCACCAACGCGCTCTGGGTCGCCGCCGCCGCCGCCGTGATCGCCGTCGGCAGCAAGTTCGTCGTGCGCTGGAACGGCAAACACCTGTTCAACCCCACGAACCTCGCCCTCGTCGCCGTGATCGCCGCCGACGCGGGGTGGGTGAGCCCGGGGCAGTGGGGCAACACGGCCTTCCTGGCGTTCCTCTTCGGTTGTATCGGCGGGCTCGTGGTGTATCGGGCCGAACGGAGCGACGTCACGTACGCGTTCTTCCTGTTCTACAGCGCGCTGCTGTTCGGGCGGTCCGCGTGGCTCGGCGAGCCGATGACGATCCCCCTGCACCGGCTCGAGTCCGGCGCGCTGCTGCTGTTCGGCTTCTTCATGATCTCCGATCCGCGCACGACCCCGGACACCCGGGCCGGCCGGATCCTGTTCGCCGCGCTCGTCGCGTTCGGTGCCTGGTACGTGCAGTTTCGGATGTTCCGCACGAATGGCCTGCTCTGGTCGCTCGTGGTGATGTCCGCGTTCACCCCCCTGATCGACGCCGCGCTCCGCGGGCGTCGGTACCAATGGCCGACTTCCCCCGTCTGGAGGCTCGCGTGAAGCTGTTTCGTATCGTCGCGGTCGCGTCGACCGCCCTCGCCGTCCCGTCCGCCGCCCTCGCGTTCTGTGGGTTCTACGTCGCCCAAGCCGACGCGAGCCTGTTCAACGAGGCCTCACAGGTGGTGCTCGCCCGAAACGGCGACGAGACGGTCATGACCATGGCGAACGACTACAAGGGCAGCCTGTCCGCGTTCGCCATCGTCATCCCGGTGCCGGTCGCGGTCACGCGCTCGCAGGTGGCGGTGGCGGACAAGGCGTGGATCGACCGTGTGGACGCGTACTCGGCGCCCCGGCTCGTCGAGTACCACGACCCGGACCCGTGCCCGGACCCGCGCGCCGGGTCCGAGCTCCGATCCATGGAGAGCGCCGGGCGCGGCGTGTCGGCCACGATGGCCGAGAGCGCGGCCCCTACGAGGGACGACGCGCTCGGCGTGCGCGTGCTCGATTCGTACACCGTCGGCGAGTACGACATCCAGATCCTCTCGGCCGAGCACAGCTCGGGGCTCGAGGCCTGGCTCCGCATCAACGAGTACCGGATCCCGGAAGGCGCCGGCCCGATCCTGAACAGCTACATCCGACAGAACATGCGGTTCTTCGTCGCGAAGGTCAACCTCGGCGAACAGCGTCGCATGGCCCAGCCGTTCCTGCGCCCCCTGCAGGTCCGGTATTCCTCCCCCAAGTTCATGCTGCCGATTCGCCTCGGGATGGTGAACGCGCAGGGCCCGCAGGACCTCCTCGTGTACACCCTCACCCCGCGCGGACGGGTGGAGACGACCAACTACCGCAACGCGCGCCTGCCGACCGGCAGCGAGCTCCCCGAGCTCGCACAGACCGAGTTCGGCGCGTTCTACAAGGACATGTTTCGTCGGCAGGTCGACAGCTACGGGATGAAGGCGGTGTTCACCGAGCACGCGTGGCCGCTGTCGGTCATGTGCGACCCGTGCTCGTCCGACCCGGTCCCGCCCGACACGCTCGCCGCGCTCGGCGCCTCGTGGGTCGGCCAGAACAGCGGAAAGACGAGCAACGCGGCGTACCTGACGCGCCTCCACGTTCGCTACGACCTCGAACACTTCCCGGAAGACCTCGTGTTCCAGGAGACCCCGGACAGCTCGACCTACCAGGCGCGGTACGTCATCCGGCACCCGTTCGTGGGCGACACGTCGTGCGCGGCCGGCCGCAGCTACGAACAGGCCCTCGCCACGCGCCAGGAGCAGGAGGTTCAGACGCTCGCGTCCCTCACCGGGTGGAGCGCCTCGGGCATCCGCGCGAAGGTGCCGAAGCGCGCCGCGCCGTACGTGGCGCCGAAGAAGGACGACGGCTTCTGGGACTGGAAGTAGACTGAGGAGGTGCGACCCCTCTCCCTCGCGGCTGGCCTGTTCGCGCTGACCGCCTGCGGCACGCGTACCGGCTCGGCCGTCACCTTCACGGTCGACGACGACGCCGAGACCTTCACCGACCTCGAGCACGACGGGATCGTGGTCGAGTGCCGCGGCGACGCCGAGAGCGTGTGGGTGTCGATGGCGCGCACCCTGTTCGACGACATCAAGGGACCAACGTTCCGGGTCGAGATGACCCTCGGCGGGTACGGGGGCGAGCCGCCGGACGAGGGCGCGGAGTACCGCGTCGCGGACCTCCGCCCGGGCATCGGGTACCACGGCGACGTCTGGCCGCGTGACCACGGGACGGTCACGGTCACTGACTTCGTCGCGGTGAACGAGGTGAACCGCGTGGCGGTCACGCTCAGCGGCGTGGGGGACGGCGAACGCATCTCCCTCGACGGCGAGATCGTGTGCGTCAGATGAGCGCGTAGCGCCCCGCGCGCGGCAGCGCTCCGAAGGCCGACTCGATGACCCGCGCGAGCGCGAACAGCGTCGCCTCGCTGTCCATCGGGCCGGCGAGCTGCGCGCCCATCGGCGTGCCCAGCGGGTGAAGGCCGACCGGCACGCTCACCGCCGGGTGCCCGGTGACGTTGAACGGCGCGGTCCACACCCCGAGGCGCGCGGCGCGGCGGAAGGTCTCCTCGGGGGTGTCTGCCTTGAAGCTGCCGATGTGCGGCGGCACAACCGCCACCGTGGGGGTGAGCAGGACGTCGCACCCGTCGAGCCACGCGCCCCACCGCGCGCGAAGCTCGTCGTGGCGACGCCGGACCGCCGCCACGTCGACCTTGCGCCCCGCCTCGCCGAGCCACCGCGTGACGGGCTCCGCGCGATCCCAACGGGCGATGCGGATCTCTCCGAAGAGGCGCTGCCAGATCGGGAGGAAGTCGTCGACGTCGCCCGGCGGCGGGACGGCCTCCTCCACCGTGTGCCCGGCGGCCTCGAGCGCGCGCGCGGCGGCCACGACCGCGTCCCGCACGTGAGGATCGGTCTCCACGAGGGGCACGTCGAGCACGAGGCGCACCCGCAGGCTCCCGGCGCGCGCGGGCGCGACGCCGGTGGCCTGCACCTGGAACATGGCCTCGGCGTCCGCCACGGTCCGCGCGAGCGCACCGCAGGTATAGATGAGGTACGGGTCACGAAGCCCGAGGTTGTTCGGAATCTTTCCCCGTGTCGCCTTCAAGCCCACCAGCCCGCAGAGCGACGCCGGGATGCGGATCGACCCCCCACCGTCGCTGCCGTGCGCCACCGGCACCAGCCCCGCCGCGACGGCCGCGGCCGAACCTCCGCTCGATCCGCCGGGCGTGCGGTCGAGCGCCCACGGGTTGCGTGTCGGCGGGCGACCGACCGGCTCGGTGTAGGGAACGACCCCGAGCTCGGAGGTGGCGGTCTTGCCGACGAACACGAACCCGGCCCGCCGGAGCCGCGCGACGCTCAGGTCGTCGAACGGCGACCACAGCGCCGGCATCGCCCGGGAGCCGAACCGGGTGACCCGCCACCGCATGAAGTTCATGTCCTTGATGGCCATCGGAACACCGTGAAACGGCGCGTCCGACCTGGTCTTGTCCTTCCGTCGCGCCTCGCGGATCGCGTCGTCGGCGTGCACCTGCACGAACGCGGCGAGCTCCGCGTCGTGGGACTCGATGCGGCTCAAGCTCAGTCGCACGGCCTCTTCGCTCGACACCTCGCGCGCGCGGATCGCGCGAGCCAGCGCCACAGCGCCCTGATCGAAGGAAATCATCGGGGACGGCTAACCGCCGGCGCGCGTCGGTTAGCGCGATTGGATGCCGCGCGCGCCCCACCCTGTCCTGTACACCCTGCTGATCCTCCCTTTCGGCGCGATCAGCGGCTTCGTGACCGTGGCGCTCGGCTTCCTCGCCACGACCCGCGGGCTCGACGTCGAGGACGCCGCGACGCTCGTCGCCGTAGGCATGTTGCCGCACACGTGGAAGTTCCTCTGGGCGCCGGTCGCGGACACGACGCTGTCCCGACGCGCCTGGTACCTGTTGTCCGTGCTCGTGAGCGCCCTCGGCGTGCTCGCCCTCGCGTCGATCCCGCTCGAGAAGGACACCTTGCGGCTGATGCAAGCCGTCGTGTTCCTCACCAACCTCGCGTCGACCACCCTCGGCATGGCGGTCGAGGGCATCCTCGCACACCTGACCCCGGAGGACGCCCGCGGGAGGGCGGGCGGCTGGTTTCAGGCGGGCAACCTCGGTGGGAACGGCATCGGCGGAGGTCTCGGCCTCTGGCTGATGATGTCCTTGCCCGCCCCGTGGATGGCAGGCGCGGCGCTCGCGGCGCTCTTCGTCGGGTGCGCCGCCCCCCTCGCGCTGCTTCCCGACGTCCCCCGCGACGCGCGCGACGCGTCGGTCGGCGGCGCCGTCGTCGGCGTCGTGCGCGAGCTCTGGGGGATGATCCGGTCCCGCTCGGGGTTGTTCGCCGCCATTCTGTGCTTCCTCCCGATCAGCACCGGCGCGGCGGCCGGTGTGCTGGCACAGGCCACGGTCGCGGCGGCCTGGGGCGCCACGGCGGCGCACGTCGGCGTCGTCAACGGCGTGTTGTCCGGCGTGCTCGCCGCGCTCGGGTGCCTCGTCGGCGGCGAGCTCTGCGCCCGCGCGGACTCCCGGGCGGTGTACGCCGCGGTCGGCCTCCTCATGGCCGGCCTCGCCGCCGGCATGGCGATCGCGCCCCTCACCCCGCCGATGTACGTCGCCTGGCTGTTGGCGTACCAGTTCGCGGTGGGCCTCGCGTACGCCGCGTTCACGGGGTTCGTCCTCGAGGTCATCGGCCGCGGGGCGGCCGCCACCAAGTACAACATCTTCGCGGCGCTCTCCAACACGCCGATCACCTACATGGGCCTGGTGCTCGCCTGGGCGGCGACCCGCTACGGGCCGTTGGGGATGTTGCAGGTGGAGGCGGGCGCCGGGCTCGCGGGCATCGTCGTGTTGGCGCTCGCCGCGGCGCTCGTCGGGGTGACGCGCCTTCAGCCCCCGCAGCCGGGCACGAGCCGCAGCGACGCGAGCGACGCGTCCGGCGGGCCGACCAGCCACACGGCGTAGGACTCGTCTTCGAAGAAGGGCGGCGCTCCCATCGCTTTCTCGATGAGTCGCCGCGCGCGCGGCCAGTCCGACACCAGCGTGTCGGCGCCGTCGACGAGGCGCGGGCGGAGGAACCCGTCGGACCGACCCAGGATGTATCGATACCCGAGGTCGAGGAGCTCGCGGCGGTCGGCCTGCGACACGTCGAGCGAGACGTTGTATCGGCGCCGACCGAGGTCCTCGAGCATCGCGACGAGGCGGTTCCGTTCGCGGAGCTCGAGCAGCGGGCCCGGCACGAACGCCTCTTTCGTGGTGAGCATCCCGCCGAGGATGGGGTGCCGGTGGCGCACCTGGAGCCACACGTGCTTCTGGTCGAGCTCCCACGGGACGTCGATCACCGCCCCGGCGGGCGCCCGCGCGAGGCACTCGAGCGCCGCGGAGCTCGCGCCATCCCAGCGGTGGAGGGGCGCGAGGTCGACGAAGGCCGCCGAGAGCGCCAGCCCGACGCCCACGGCGAGCCCGAGCGCCCGGGCCCACCGGCCGTCGCGCACCGCCTCGAGCGCCACGGGCGCCAGGGCGGCGATGAGGACCGTCGCGGCGCTGACGGCGCGCCCGGGCCACCACCAGCGCCGCAGGAACGGCAGCGCCCCCATGAGCGCGAGGTACGGCGTGTTCGGGAACACGCGGTCCCCCACGAGCAGCGCCGGGCCGCACGCGAGCCAGGTCGCGGCGAGCAACCACGCGACCAGCCAGAGGGAGCGCAGGCGCGCGAGGCCGAGGACGGCCAAGATTGTGGGGAGGGCGAGCAGGGGCGGCACACCGGGCACGAAGCGCAAGCCCCCCTCGTCGATGAGGGACCCCGCGCCGAAGCGCCCCGGCGCGAGGATCCACACGCCCTCCGGGTCGCCCTCGACCGTACGCAGGGCGAGCGGCGCGAGCGGCCCGTCGCCATCCCACGCGAGCAGCCCGGGCACCTCGCCGCGGCCCGCCGCGCCGAGCAAGGGCAGCACCACCGGGAGTACGAGCACCACGGCGACCGTCGCCGCCACGGCGAGCCCCGCCGCGACGCGCAAGCGCTCGGGGCCGACCGCGAGGCGCGCGACGCCGGCGGCCGCGGCGCACCCCGCCAGGGCGAGCCCGTGAAACCAATACATGTATCCGCTCGCCGCGAGCCAGAGCCCGCCCAGCGCGGCCTCGCGCAGCAGGGTGGCGGTCGTGTCGTCCGGCCGGGGCGCGAACACCCGCGCCAAGGCGGCGATGAACAACGCCGGAAACACCAGGATCGCCTGTGTCGGCCGCCCGAAGGCGAGCTCGAGCAACACATACGGAGCGAGGACGAGGCTCAGCCCGCCGAGCCACCGCCGACCCGCCGACACGCCGAGGGCGGCGGCGAGCCGCGCGCCCGCGACGGCGTTTCCGACGAGGATCACCACGATCCAGGCGTTGTACCCGAGCACCGGGCCGAGGGACGCGAGCAGCGGGCGCGCCAGCACCCCGTCGAGCAGGTTGGCGCCCGTGTGGGACAACACATCCTTGCCCCACGGGTGAAACAAGAGGTCGGTGTGGGTGTACGACTGCCGCCCCGCGAGGGCCTCGCCGATGTAGTGATAGAACCACGCGGTCCCGTACGCGTCGACGTGTGCGTCGCCGGCCACCCAGCGCGTGGGGTCCGGCAGCGCGGACGCCATGACGAAGGCGATCGCCGCGGCGGTGACACACACGGCCCACGCGCGTTGGCTCACGAGGCTCAGAGCGCCCCCAGCGACACATGCACCCGCGCCCAGGACTCATCGCGGATGGGCTCGGGGTTGAACCCCACGTCGAGCTGGATCGGGCCGATCACCGTCGCGCGCCGCAGGCCGACCCCGCACGACCAACGCAGCAGCGGGTCGCCCGCGTCCATCGAGTCGGTCTCGACGCCGGAGGTCACGAACCACACGTTGCCGACGTCGCCGAAGACCGCGAGCTCGGTGCCCCCCAGGCTGGGCAGCCCGAAGGCTTCGAAGGGCAGGCGCAGCTCGGCGCTCAGCAGCGCGAGGGTGTCGCCGCCGGTCGGCACCCATCGGGGGTCGGAATGGCGCGCGGCGTGCTCGAGCAGGGGCGCAAGGGCCTCGGGCCAATCGACCCGCTCCAGGGACACGCGGTTGGCCGGCCCGACGGAGTCGAGCCCGAACCCGCGCAGGTTCGCGCCGCCGCCGAGCCGGAAGCGTTCTTCCAGCGGCAGCGTGCCGTCCCCCGAGGGCACCCAGCCGGCGCCGGCGCGGGCGCGGAACAACCACCCGAGCGGGCCGGTCGACGCCCAGACGCTCGCCGCGCCCTCGGCCTTCAGGAACACCGTGTCCGACAGGAGACGATCGGTCATCTGCACCACGAGGCTGCCGAGCCACCCGCTCGTCGGGTTGAACACGTCGTCACGGCGGTCGTAGAGCAGCGAGAGGTCCACACCGGACTGCGTTCGGGCCACGCTCGGCGTCTGCGGCCGAGGATCAGGCATGAACGGGTCCAGCCCGAGCTCGTCTAGCCACGCGTCGCCCTCGACGAGCGCGCCGGGGTCCACGTCCTGGATCCGGCGCGACTGCGCGCGGTAGGCCACCTCCGCCGTCCCGTACAGCCCGATGCGCAACGACGCGCTGATCGCCCCACCGCTACGATCGAGGCGGAACGTCGGCTCCTGCGCCTGTTCGAACAACAGCACGTCGGCGCCGACACGCTCGCCGCGGCCCGGGACGTTCCGTGCCTCGTAGCGCGCCGCCGCCCGCCACTCCGGCGCGAGCCAGTCGAGGGTCCACCCGTCGCCGACCCAACCGAACCCGGCCTGGCCCAGCAGCGTCGCGCGGTGGCCGAGCCCGAACAGGTTCCGGTGCCCCGCGCGCGCGATCGCCTTGATCCCCTGGTCGGTGGCGAGGGCCCCGCCGAGCTCGAAGTGCAGGTTCGGCCGCTCCTCGACCTCGATGATGAGGTCCTTCGCCCGGTCTTCGTCGCCCACGGGGGTGACCTCGACGCGATTGAACACCTCGAGCTCGTAGAGGCGCCGCCGCAGCGCCGCCACCCGGGACGGGATGAGGGGATCGCCAGGGCGGAGGTCGATCTCGCGCTGAATCGTCGACCGCCGGGTGCGACGGTAGCCGCGGAGCACGACCGTGCGCAGGTACACGACCGGCCCGGGCACGACGTTCACTCGGAGATCGACGAGGGTGCCGTCGGCGGACACCTCGGCGACCGGCCGCGCGTCGGCCTGCAGGTGGCCGCGCTCGCCGAGGGCCTCGACGAGGTCGCGGGCGCGCGCGTCCGCGGCGGACGGGTCGTACGGCTCTCCCACCATCGCGGCGAAGAACCGGCCGGCGTCGACCTGCGCCGGCGCGCCGTCCAGGGCGAGGGAGCGCACGATGGCGCGGGGTCCCGGCTCGATCGCCACGCGCACGTCGACCGGGACGACGGCCCCGGCCGGGCGCGGCTCGAACGCCACCCGCCGCAGCGTCGCCGAAAGGTACCCTTTAGACCTGAAGAACTCGCGCAACACCTCGAGCGCCGCGTCGACGGCGGTCGGGGTCACCCGGCGCCGCGCGAGGACCGGGCTCGCCTCGCGGAGCGCCGCTTCCAGGTAGGAATCGCCGAAGACCGTCTCGCCTTCGAACACGACGTCTCGGAGGCGATGCCGCGGACCCGCGTCGCCGGTGAGCCGAAGATCCACCTTCTTCGTCCCGCTCTCACGGATCTCGGCGTGGACGCGCGCCTCCAGCCGCCCCTCCGACTCGAGCCCGCTCCGCACGAGCTCGGCCACGCGCTCCTCGAACCCGCGCCCGACGCGCACCCCCTCGGACACCCCGAGTTGCTCGGCGACGGAGGCGCGGCTCGGGAGCCCGATCCCGTCGCGCACGATCGTCCACTTCCGACGGGGATCCACGACGAACGCCAGCCGGTCGGTCGTGGGCCCCGTGGGCTCGATCTTGACCCCGACCCGCGCTTCCCACCACCCGCGCGCGCGAAGCGCCCGCGTCAGCGCGTCGCGCGCCGTCGGGATCGACGCCTCGTTGAACGCCTCCCGCTCGCGAAGGCCCGCGCGCCCGAGGATCCACCGCACCTCCCACGCGGGGATCGCGCCGCCGTCCCGGATCGCGAGCTCCCCGACCCGCTGGGGCTCGCCTTCATCGATCTGGATGTCGAGAGACAGCTGGCGCCGCGCGTCGTCGGTGGCGGCGACGACCACCGCCGCGCGCGGCCACCCCGCTCTGCGATACACGTCGCGGACGGCGCGCTCGAGGCGCGCCACGTCGTCGGCGAGCAGCGGATCGCCCCGGTCCACCCCCGTCGCGGCGAGGATCTCCCGCGTGGGTACGTGCCGGTTGCCGCTCACGCGGACCCGACGCACTCGCGGCGGCGGCCACACACGGTACTCGACGCGGACCCCCGCGATGGGTGCGCCGTCGGCGTCGAAGCCGGGCCACTCCTCGACGTCGACCTCGATGCGCGCGGCGTCGAGGACCCGGTGAAGCAGGGCGATGTCTTGCCTCACGTCCGACGGCGAGTACGACACGTCCTGACGCACACGCAGCAACGGCTCGAGAGATTCGTCGGGCAAGCCACCCTCGGGCGCGACGAGCGTGCGGAGCGTCACGACGCGTCCCGCCGAATCGGTCGGGCCGGCTGCCTCGGGCGTCGGCGACGGGTCGTCGGCCCGGGCGAGCCCGCTGGCGAGGAGCCCGAAGGCCAGCGCCGTCGCGACGACGCCGATCAATCGGCCTCCAGCTTCACCGTGAACTCGGCGCCGTAGGCCCCGCCGATCGGGAGCGCGCGCCCCTCCTGGCGCGTGGCGACGTAGGCCGTCGCGTACAGGCGCTGCGCGATCCGCCGCTCCACGGACGCGTACCAGTCCGAGCCGAGCCCGGAGCTGAGGTTCTTCTCGACCGTGAAGCTGAAGCCCTCCCACTGCTTCTCGGCCACCAACCGGAGGTCCGAGCTGACGACGCTCGAACCGCGCTCGCTCACCCCGCTCACGAGGCTCCAGCGGTCGACCCACAGGTCGATGCGAGTGAGCGCCGTCTGGGCGAGCAGGAGGTCGCTCGTCTCGGCCACGAGCGCGGTCGAGAGCCCGCCGTAGCGCTCGAGCTCCTCGCGCGTGACCCCGAAGAGGAGCAAGGCGTTGATGTCGGCTTGCGCGAGCCAGGGGTCGGCGGTGGTGTTCGTGGTCCAGTCCGAGAACGGCCCGGTGACGCCATAGCGCACGTGGTAGTCCGTCTCCTGGCTCCGCACGTCCGTCTCGAGCAGGATGTCGAGGTCCGGGTCGAAGGTGTACGGGTCCACCCAGCGCAGCTCACCGCGCGCGATCTCGAACTCGCGCTCGTGCAGGAACATCCGCCCTCCGGGGACGATCCGTACGGTGCCGACCATGCCCGGACGTTCGGTGTCCCCGATGATGCGCAGCCGCGCCGAGGCGTCCGCCGTCGCGACGTTGTTTCGCACGAGCACGGACCCGTCGGGCCCGTTCACCGCGAGGTCCATGGCGAACAGGCGGTCGGCGTCCTCCGAGGCGCGGCCGGTAAGGCGCTCTGCACGGAGGCTCAACACCGTCGACTCCCAGTCGATCCGCTCGCGGAACTCCACGCGTTCGAGGTCGATCGTGCCGCTGAGCAGCAGGTCGTTCGCGGGCCCGTCGAAGCGGAGGTCGGCGTCCCCGTGGATGATCGGGAGGTAGTCGAAGTACTTCACGCTCACGTCGCGAAAGGCGCCGGCAAGGGCGTACCGACTCGGGATCCACCCGTCCGCGTCGATCCGCGAGCGCGGCCCGGTGAACGTCCCTCCACCCACGCGCGCCTCGACCCCGAGCACGTCGTAGCCCGTCGCGTCTCCCTCGACCCGCAAGCGGAGGCCCTCGAGCGGCGCCGGGAAGTAGTCCGAGGTGACCGTGGCGCTGCGGGTCCACGCCACGATCCGGGGTTCGACCGCGCCGGTCGCGCCCCGCGCGACGACGACCTCCACGCTGCCCTCGCCGCGCGCCTCGGTCAGCCCCGGCGTGAACGCCCGCAGCCAGTCGAGGTTGAAGCTCCCTCCTCCCTCGAAGCGCATCCCTCCGCGCCCGTCCGCGGAGCCGCCGAACGACAGCACCGTGCCGTCGTCGCCCATGAGCCGGGCGGTGGGAATGTGCAGGTCGCTGCCCCTGAGCTTCAACGTCCAGGGCTCGGGCGCGAGCAGGTTGTGGCCGGACCACGACACCCGCGCGTCCGCCACGCGGATGTCCGCCGTGGCGGCGCGGGGCCCCCCTTGCGGGCCGCCGAGGGCGCCGCCGAGGATCGCCTCGCCCGTCGCGCGCGCCTCGACCGGCTGTCCGTCGGCGCCCTCCGGCCAGAACAGGTGCAGCGGGAACGCGGCGAGCGCGCCCGCGACCTCCCACGACCGGTCGCGCCAGAGGTCGAGCGAACCGTGGGTCTCCAGGGAGCCGTCGCGCAGCCCGCCGGCCCAGCGGAGCACGCCGGCGGAAGTGGTGGCGTCGACGCGCAGCTCCGGCAGGCGCTCGTGGCCCCAGGCCGCGTCGCGCACGGCGACGCGCCCGCGCGGGACGGGCTCGAACAGGGTGCCGCCGAATTGCCAGTCGGCGGTGAGGGCCCCCTGGAGCGGGAGCCGGAGCGCCTGGACGTGCGCGAGGTTCTCGACGCGCGCGCCATCCACGAGAGCCTCGAGGTTCAAGGCCCACTTCCTCCCGACGGAGCCGCGGGCGGCGAACAGCGCCGCCGGACGAGCCGCGCCGTCGACGGGCGGCGCCGCCCGCGTGAGCCGAAGCGCGTCGAGCGTGAAGATCCCGTCGTCGAACCAGCCGTTCGCGTACCCCCCGTCGAACGGCTCGCCGAACATGTCGATGTCGCGCAGCTCGGCGCGGACGTCGCCGTCCATGTGATACACGGGCCCCGTGAGCCGGGCGCTCGCGCGCACCTTGGCGTCCAAGCCGGGCAGTTCGAGCACGACACCCAGCAGGTCGCGCACGCGCCCGTCGGCCACGTCGATCGCCGCGTCGACGAACATCTCCTTGAAGAAACCGAGCTCCAACCGTCCGGTGTAGGGCGTGTCGCCCCGCCGCGCGACGATGTCTTCGAACTGGAGCCGCAGCATGTCGGGCGACGCGAGC
The DNA here is from genome assembly GCA_945862325.1 of Klebsiella pneumoniae. Classification (GTDB taxonomy): domain Bacteria; phylum Myxococcota_A; class UBA796; order UBA796; family SXON01; genus CAMAXZ01. The sequence continues at coordinate 9,459 of CAMAXZ010000045.1, read as the reverse complement.
TTCGCCCGCAAGGTGTCGGCCACGGGGAGGTCGAGCGCGACCACGTCCACCCCGGAGACGTCCCCGTAGCAGCTCAGCGGGGCGTTCACGCGCCCGCCGATCCAACCCTCGACCGTAGCGACACCGCCGAGGCCAGCGCCCCCGAGCGGCGCCAACTGCGCAAGATCGAGGCGTGACATGTCGACGTCGATATCGAGCGTGCCGTCGACCGCGAAGGGGATCCGCGCGACCGCCCTCCCTTCGCTGCGATGCCCGCCGCGGCTCAGCGCCACGAGCCGGCGCGCGTCGAGCTCGAGCCGCTCGGCGTCGAAGTGGAGGTTGCCGACCACGGTCCCGGCGTCCACGTGGAGCATGGTGGACGTTCCAGGACGATCGATGGGGCCGTCGTTCACCCGGAGGTCTCCGACGGCGACCTCGAACGGGCCCCGCACGTCGATGGGCGACACCGTGCCCGACACGTGCGCCTCGACGTCGCCGACGAGGTCGACCCACGGGGTCGGGGCGGTGCCGACGTTCTGGAGGATCCGCGGCAGGCGTACGTCCTGCGCGAGCACGTCCGCCCGCACCACCCCCGCGTCGAGGTCGAGCGAGGCCGTGGCCTCGATCAGGCCCTCGGCCCAACGCCATCGCAGGCGATCGACGTCGAGGCGCAGCCCCGTCCGCGAGGGGCCCCGGGTCGCGGCCGGCTCGTCCGCGCCCGCCGCCGCTGCGACGCCGCTCGCGGCCGCGTCGTCGATCCGACGGAGCGCCCACACGGCGTCGGCGTCGCCGAGCACCGTCCGATGCGGCGGGTCCCACACGACGACGTCCAGCCACGACACCGAGCCGCTCACCTCCGGCGCGTCGACCGTGCCCCGCACCTCCACGTCGGCGTCGAGCAGGCCGTCGACGTACGAGGCGCGCGCCGGCGTGCGCGTGAGCCGCGCGAGGGGCACGTGGGCGGAGAGGTCCCCCCGGAGGGGCCCGGCGCGGTCGGCCGCGAACGACCCGTCGAGCGACGCCCCGTCAAAATCGAGGTCCAACCATGGCACAACGACACGAGCCGGAGTCAGCCCGACCTGGGGCAGCGTCACGCCGCGCGCGCGCTGCTCGTACGGACCGACGCGCACCATCACCTCGTCGAGGGTGATGTCGTTGGTGCCGGCCGACACCCCGGGGGTGGCGCCGATCCCGCGGACGTCGAGCTCGAAGCCGTCGGCGGACGCGAAGTGGAACCGGCCCCCCTCGATCGTGAGCTCCTCCCACGGAAACGCGTCCATCGTACGACCGGTCACCGGAGGCGCCTCGCGGAACTCGCGAAGGCCGTCGGCGTCGAGGTGAAGGTCGACCTCGGGGGCGACGATCACGAGGCGTCGGAGCACGGGCCGCCAACCGCTCCACCCTGGGACGAGACGGAGCTCCTTCGCCGCGATCACGGGCTCTTGCGTGGCGCGGTGACTCACGACGATCCCGTGCGCGGCCGCTTGTGGCGGGAGGTACGTCACCTCGAGGCGCCCGATGGTCACGTCCTCGCCGAGCGCGGTGCCGGCGGCCGCCTCGACCGCGCGTGCGACGACGCGCGTCAGCACCGAGCTCTGCAGAAACCACGCCACAAACGCGAGTGTCGCCAGGAGGATCGGGATCCAGGTGCGGCGGCGGCGGCGGGGCGGCGGCATGGCGCGTGCTTGCACGGTCTGAACACTCGCCATATGACGTTCGGCACCTGCGGGTGTAGCTCAGTTGGTAGAGCACGAGCTTCCCAAGCTCGGTGTCGTGGGTTCGATTCCCATCACCCGCTCCACTCCCCCACCGTCGCCAGCCGCGCCCCGGGCGCAGGCAGCGAAACCGACGCAGATGCTGCTGAAGCGCCCCCCCTTCGCCGGTCCCGACCGCAAGGACGACGACCCGGACGTGCGCGGCACGCCGGGGCTCGACGTGAAGACCCGCGTCGAGAAGCCGCGCCTGTACAAGTGCCTGCTGCACAACGACGACTACACCACCCAGGAATTCGTGGTGGAGATCCTCATCTCCGTCTTCAGACGGTCCCGGATGGAAGCCACGCGCATCATGCTCACCGTGCACCGGGGAGGAAAGGGCGTGGCTGGCGTGTATACGAAAGAAATCGCGGAGACGAAGGCAAACCAGGCGATGGACCGCGCGCGCGAGCGCGGGTTCCCCCTCCTGGTCACGACCGAGCCGGAGTGACCGCCCCCCAGGAGACGACCCGATGACCCTGTCTCGTGAGCTCACCGTCGCGCTCTCGCTCGCCATGGACGTCGCGCGTGAGAAGAAGCACGAACTCCTCACCTTGGAGCACGTGCTGTACGCGCTGCTGACCGACCCGAGCACCGCCGAGTGCATCGAGGCGTGCGGCGGCGACCTGAAGCGCCTCGAGCGTGAGCTCGAGACCTTCTTCGCGAACAACATGGAGTCGGACGACGACGACGACGACGACGAGCGGGAGCCGCAGCAGACCGCCGCGTTCCAGCGGGTGCTCCAGCGCGCGGTGCGCCACGTGCAGAGCAGCGGAAAGACCGAGGTCAACGGCAGCAACCTCCTCGTCGCGATGTACAGCGAGATGGACAGCCATGCGGTGTGGCTGCTCGAGCAGCACGGCGTGACGAAGCTCGACGTGACGGCGTACATCTCGCACGGCGTTCGGAAGGTCCCGGCGAAGAAGACCGGCCCGGAGCGGGAGACCGTCGGCGCGCCGGAGGGCGGCGGCGGGGCGAACGACCCGCTCGCGCTCTACTGCGTCGACCTCGTCGCCAAGGCCGCCGCCGGCCGTATCGATCCGATGATCGGCCGCGAAGAGGAGGTGCAGCGCACGCTCCAGATCCTCGCCCGCCGCCGCAAGAACAACCCGGTGTTCCTCGGTGACCCGGGCGTCGGCAAGACGGCGATCGTCGAGGGCCTCGCGCGCCGCATCCACGAGGGCACCGTGCCCGAGATGTTGAAGAACGCTCGGATCTACGCCCTCGACATGGGCGCGCTCATCGCGGGCACGCGCTACCGCGGCGACTTCGAGGAGCGCCTCAAGAACGTCATCAAGGAGATCACGGCGCGGCCCGGCGCCATCCTCTTCGTCGACGAGATCCACACGATCGTGGGCGCCGGCGCGACGCAGGGCGGCTCGATGGACGCGTCGAACCTGCTGAAGCCGGCCCTGGCCAACGGCGAGCTCCGCTGCATCGGGTCGACCACCCACGCCGAGTACCGCCTGAGCTTCGGCCGCGATCGCGCGCTTGCCCGTCGCTTTCAGACGGTCGAGGTCGTCGAGCCGAGCGTGGACGAGTGCATCCTCATCCTGCAAGGGGTGCGCAAGCAGTTCGAGGCCCACCACGGCGTGACCTACAGCGACGACGCCCTCGAAGCCGCCGTGCGGCTGAGCGCCCGCTACATCAACGACCGCCACCTCCCGGACAAGGCGGTCGACGTCATCGACGAGTCGGGCGCGTACGCCCGCCTGCACAACCCCGGCTCGATGATCGGCGTGCCCGAGATCGAGACGATCGTCGCCCGCATCGCCCGGATCCCTCCCCGCACGGTCACCGCGGAGGAGACGAACAGCCTCGCCAACCTCGCGCCCTCCCTCAAGAGCCGCATCTTCGGCCAAGACGCGGCGATCGACACCGTCGTGCAGACCATCAAGCTCTCGCGCGCCGGGCTCGGTGCGCCGAACAAGCCGGTCGGCTCGTTCCTCTTCTCGGGCCCCACGGGCGTCGGCAAGACCGAGCTCGCCAAGCAGCTCGCCGAGGTCCTCGGCGTCGGGTTCCTGCGCTTCGACATGTCCGAGTACATGGAGAAGCACACCGTGAGCCGCCTCATCGGCGCGCCGCCCGGGTACGTCGGCTTCGAGCAGGAGGGCATGTTGACCGGCGCGGTCAGCCGCCAGCCGCACGCGGTGCTCGTGCTCGACGAGATCGAGAAGGCGCACCCGGACATCTACAACATCCTGCTCCAGGTGATGGACCACGCGACGCTGACGGACAACAACGGCAAGAAGGCCGACTTCCGCAACGTGATCCTCATCCTCACGACGAACGCGGGGGTGCGCGAAGGCAACCAGAACACGGTCGGCTTCGGCGGCGTGGCCGTGGCGCCCGGCGTCGAGCGCGGCCGCCGGGTCACCGACGCGATCAACCGGGTGTTTCCTCCCGAGTTCCGCAATCGGCTCGACGCCCAGATCGCCTTCGGCGCCCTCGCCCGGGACACCGTGCTGCGCGTCGTCGACAAGTTCGTGCTCGAGCTCGGCGGTCAGCTCAGCGCGCGCGACGTCACGCTCACGATCACCCCGGCGCTGCGCGAGTGGCTGGGAGAGATCGGCTACAAGCCGGAGTTCGGGGCCCGGGAGATGGGCCGCGCGGTCCAGGACCACCTCAAGAAGGCGCTCGCCGACGAGCTCTTGTTCGGGCGGCTCGTCAAGGGTGGCGCGGTCGAGGCGGACCTCGAGGACGGCAAGGTCGTGTTCCGGTTCCCGGAGCTCGTCGCCTGAGCGCCCTCGCGCACGATAGGCTCGCCGTCCGGAGCGATCATGTCACAGTACCCAGCGTTCGTGGTCCCTGACGGCGTCCTCTTCCGCGTCGCCGACGCGGAGGTCGAGGTCGAGAACAAGGGCGACGTGGTCCTGCATGCGGCGTTCGAGCAGCCCTTGCGCGTCCGTAGCACCCACGGTTCGGTCCATGTGCACGCGCCCCTCGGCGGCGGCACGGTGCACGCGGCGGGCGACGTCACGGTGCACGGCGATGTCCGCGCGTCGGAGATCCATGCGGGCGGCGACGTGCGCGTGCACGGTCGTCTCGAGGCGGATCGCGTCGTGGCGGGCGGCGTGCTGCACGCCGCCGGCAGCCTCCAGGTCACCCGGATCACCGCCGCCGCGGTCGCGGCCAACGGCGACGTGTCCACGCAGAACCTCGACATCTCCGGGACGGTCCACGCGGGCGGCACCCTCACCGCCGGCCGCGTGCGGGCCGCCTCGATGACCGCGTCGAGCGCGCGCGTGGGCGACGTGTCCGTCGGTGGCCACGTCCGCGTCGACGCGGCGCTCGTGGCCGACTCCGTGCGCGCCGGCGGTGACGTGTCGGTCAGCGGCCCGGTTCAGGTCGGCCTCATCCGCGGCCGGAACGTGAGCCTCACCGGCGCGTCGGTGCAGGTCCGCGGGGTCCAGGCCACGGAGGCGGCGCACTTCGGCGGGGGCAAGCTCGCCGCGGACGTCGTGGTGGCGCCGCGGGTGCGCCTCGACGCCGGCGTGTCGGGCCGCGTCACGGTGCTCGAGGCGGCCGAAGAGCTCGCTCCCAACGCGCTCAAGGGCTGCTTCACGATGGAGGACTACCGCGAGACGTTCGGCGCCGACCCCGTCGCGTACCTGCGCGAACGCGGCGTCTCGCCCCCCGGCGTCGAGCTGCCCGAGGTGGACGCCCCCGTCGGGGCCCTGGCCGATCCGGGGCCCTTCGCCGCGCCGCCCGAGCTCAGCGACGACGCGTCGGGCCCGCCCGGCGTCGACGCGCTCCCGGCCGACGCCGCTCCTGCCGAAGCCGGTCCGACCGAGGCGCTGGTGGAAGAGGACGCCGCGGCGGCGGAGCCATCCTTCGACCCCGCGGAGATCGAAGAGGTCGTGGCGTCGAACGCGCACCACGACGACGACGAGGCCCGCGCCGCGGACCTGGACGAAGTGCCGATGGTGGAGGCCGAGCCGATCGTCGAGGAGCCGCCCAAGCGCCCGAGCATCGTCGTGAAGGGCAGCAACCTCGCGCCGCCCCCGGACGCGGACTGGGCCTCGGCGTCGATGCCCGGCACCGGCATGCCGCGCTCGGCGCCCGACGCCGACGCGGATGGTGAGCCCCCCACGCCGCGGCCGTCGCACCCGTCGCACACGGCCCTGGTGGACGCCGTGCGACGCATCTCCGATTGCTACGTAGACACGGAGGCGCCCCCGGCGGTGACGCAGCTCGAGGCCCTCGTGCACGCCGGGGACTACGAGCGCGTGCGGGCGGACGTGGCGTCGATCTGGTCGGACGTGGTGAAGTTCCACCAGCGCAGCGGGCTCCGCATCCAACACCAGGTCACGACGACGTTCAACCAGATCAACGTCCTCGTGAAGCAGATGTGACGACACACTGGCTGCTCGCCCTGCTGCTCGGAGCCGACACACCGCCGTGCGACGCCGTGTGTCAGGCCCAGGTGCAGGCGCTCGACCTGTCGCCCCTGGAAGCCCTGCCCCGCATGGACGCCGACCCTCCGGCGTTGATCGTGTCCCTCGCCGCCGCGCCGCGCGCGCGGGAGCGCGCGTGGGCGGCGACGGCGCTCGGCCAGGTCCGGACCGACGCGGCGTGGCGCGCCCTGCTCGCGGCCCGTGAGGACGGCGATCCCACGGTTCGAAGCGCGGTGTATCGAGGGCTCGCGGCGCACGGCGACGCGGCCGCCACGGAGACCCTCGTGCGCGCGGCCACGCAGGATCCCGACCCGGCCGCACGCGAGGCGGCCGCGAAGGCCGCGCTCACGCTCGCCGGGGCCCGCGCTCCCGCCGACCTCTCCGACGATCTCCGCCGTCTCGCCGACCCCGAGCTTCCGCCCGACACGCGCGCCGCCGCGGCGCGGCGGCTCGGCGCCACCGGCGATCGACGCGCCTTCACGCCCCTGCTCGGCGCGACGCAGGCTCCTGACGACGGCCTGCGCCACGCCGCCGTGAAGTCCCTCGGCGCCCTCGGAGATCGCCGCGCGGTCGACCCCCTGCGCGAGCGGCTCGCCACCGCGCAGGGTCGGGATCGGTACGAGCTGCTCGGCGCCCTCGCCACGCTCGGCGACCCGGCCGCGGTGGACGACATCACGCGGTTGCTCGTGGATCGCGACCCGGCCACCCGCCAGCTCGCGGCCCGCGCGCTCGCGCTCGTCGGGCCCCCGGACCTCCTCGCCAGGGTCGCGCCGCTGGCGAAGGATCCGGAGGAGGGCGTCCGTGTCGAGTTGTTGTGGATCCTCGCCCGCGTCGACGGTCCGCTCGCCCCTCTGCGGGTGCTGCTGGACGACCCCTCCCCGGTCGTCCGTGCCGAAGCCGCGCGCTTGATCGGGGCGATCCCCCGCGGCGACGGAGCGGCCGACGACGGCGTGGTCCCCGCGTTGATCGCCGCGTTGAAGGACGTGGACCCCCTCGTCCGACTGAGCGCGGCCGACGCCCTCGTGGCCTTGAAGGCCCCGGCGGGCGACGCCCTTCGCCTCGCCGCCCGCCGCGCACGGAGCCCCACGGAGCGCGCCGCGCTCGAAGCTTCCGCGTCACAGTTGCCGGGACCGTCGCGGGGCAGGTAGGATGGAAGCCCACCTCGTTCAGGGCCCATCATGCTCCTCGCCCCCACGATCCTCCTCCTCGGCTGCAACCCGTACGAGGTGTTCCGCGTCACGGGCTTCGAGCAGGAGAACTTCTCGAACGACGCGGACATCCTGTTCGTCATCGACAATTCGAGCTCGATGCAGGAAGAGGCGACCGCCCTCGCCACCAACTTCGACGTGTTCATCAACCAGCTCACGAGCGCGGACGGGGCCAACGTGCCTCGGGAGACGCTGAGCGACGCCGTCACGAACTACATCCGCGAAAATCGTGGTGACTCGCTCTACATCGACTACCAGCTCGCGATCACCACCACCTCGGTGCAGTACGACGGCGGGGCCACGACGGGCATCGACGCGGGCGAGGCGGGCCTCTTCATCGGCGACGTCATCGCGCGCGACGACGCCGACCCCGGCTCGGCGTTCCGCCAGCAGCTCGTGTGCGACTCGACGTGCTGGAGCACCATCGACGTCCCGAGCGACCCCGCGTTCGTCTGCCCCACCGACGGCACCACGCCCGCGCTGACGTCCGTCAGCATCGAGTACCTCGACTGCGTGTGCGGCGTGGACGAGTGGAAGGGGCACTGCGGGTCTGGCGCAGAGATGGGCATCGAAGCCGGTCTCCTCGCGATCTGCCGCGCCGTCGAGGACCCCCCGGACGAGTGCTACGAGTTCCCCGAGTCCTCGCCCATCGGCTTCCAGGCCGGCGACGAAGGCTCCAACGCGGGCTTCTTGCGCGAGGGGGCGAACACCCTCGTCGTCGTCATGACCGACGAAGGCGACGACAGCCCGCGCAAGGACGGCACGGGCGACATCGAGATCGAGCCCTACATCGACATCTTCTCGAAGTTCCCCAACCGTACCCGCTTCGCCATCATCGGCCCGCCGTACCGGGACGACAACGGCGATTGCCTCGACGGCGCGTACGCGTGGCAGGTCCAGCGCTACCAGAACATCGCCACCGCGACCGGCGGCACCTACGTCGACCTCACCAACCTCGACGACGGCTGCGCCGAGAACCCCTTCTCCGAGAACCTGTCCCGCCTCGGCGACCTCCTCTCCCAGCTTCAGTCCGTCTTCCCGCTCCAGAGCGTGCCCGACGCCGCCACGATCCGCGTTTGGGTGGACGACCTCGAGGTCGACCCGTCGGTCGACACCAACCCCGACACCGCGCCGGACGCGGTGACCTGGACGGACGGCTGGTCCTACGACGCGGCGTACAACGCCGTCACCTTCCACGGCGCGGCGCTCCCCGACTACAACGAGGACGTCCGCATCTACTACCGCCCCCTCGCCGGCATGCCGCGCGAGCTCCCCTTCTGAGGCCACCCATGCTCGCCCTGCTGCTCGCCTCCACCGCCGCGTTCGCGGCCGACGCGCCGCCCCCGGTCACGACCACCGACATCGGCGTCCTGAAGGACTCCGAGATCCGCGTCGTCCAGAAGATGCTCTACGTCAAGGACGACCGCACCGAGTTCGGCGCGCACCTCGGCGTCATGCCCTTCGACGGCTTCACGTTCGCCCCGCAGCTCGCGGTCACCGGCACCCTGCACCCGAGCGAGACCCTCGGGTTCGAGGTCCAGCTCGGCGGCGGCTACGGCTTCAAGACCGCCCGTTACCTCCTGCTCGAGAGCGAGACGTACGGCGTCGCCGTCGAGGCGTACCGCTACCTCGGCAGCGCCACCGCCACCGCCCAGTGGTCGCCGGTGTACGCCAAGGTCAACCTCGGTCAGGGCACGATCCTGCACCACGACGTCTACCTGCTCGCCGGCGCGGGGCTCACGATCGAGTCCTCCGTGCTGCCCGGCGGTACACTGGCGCTCGCGCCGACGGTGCCCCTCGGCATCGGCGCGCGCGTGTGGGTCGCCAAGAACACCGCGCTGCGCTTCGAGCTCCGCGACAACCTCATGATCGAGCGCCGCTCGCAGAGCCAGACCACCGCCTTCAAGCAGAACGTCGCCCTGAGCGTCGGCATCAGCTCCTTCTCGAAGGCCAAGCGCTGATGGTCCGCCGCCTCCCGCTCCTGCTCGGGCTCGCGCTCGCGCTCGCCCCCGCGGCGATGGCCGCGAAGGACAAGAAGGCCGAGACGAAGCCCGCCGCGACCGCCGCCGCCACGAGCTCCTCCGCGCCGAAGCCTCCGGACGAGAAGGCGCGCGCCGCCGC
>CAMAXZ010000044.1 GCA_945862325.1 Klebsiella pneumoniae | reverse complement strand
TCGCGCTCGAGGAGTTCATCAGTGGGCACGAAGGCTTCTACGACACGCTCGTGTGCGACGGCACGGTCGTGTTCGAAGCCGTGAGCCACTACTACCCCAACGTGCTCGACGCGATGCGCAACCGTTGGATCAGCCCCTACATCATCACGACCAACCGCACCGACGCGCCCGGCTACGACGAGCTGAAGCGCTTCGGGCGCCAGGTCATCCGCGCCCTCGAGCTGGGCACCACCCCGACGCACATGGAGTGGTTCTACGGCGATCGTGGCCTCAAGTTCAGCGAGATCGGCGCGCGTCCGCCCGGCGTCCGCTTCTGGGACCTCTACTGCTGGGCCAACGACTTCGACCTCTACACCGAGTGGGCCAACGCCCTGGTGCACGGGCGCGCCACTCCGCGCCCGAGCCGCAACTACTCCGCCGGCCTCATCTCGCTCCGCCCCAACCGCGACGGGCGCATCAGCGGGTACTCGGGGCTCGACATCGTCAACCGCATGTTCGGCCGGTGGATCGGCGACGTCCACCTCCCGGCCGTGGGCTCGCGCACCGCAGAAGTGGGCGCCGGCTACATGGGGCACGCGTGGATGCACGTACGGCACCCCGACTACGACGAGTGCCGCCGCATGCTCGACTTCATCGGCCAGACCGTGAAGGTCTGGGCGGAGTAGCCGAGCCCGCGGTGCGCTACCCCAGCACGACCGCACCCAGGAAGAGCAGGGACACGTACCCGTTCAAGTCGAAAAACGCCTTGTCGATCTTCGATAGATCGCCGGGGCGCACGAGCCAGTGTTCGTACGCGAGCACCGCGGTGATCGCAGCGAAGCCGACCCAGTAGGGCCAGGAGAGCGCGACGACCGCGGGGAGCGCGGCGAGGGCGGCCACCGTCACGACGTGCAGCCCGGCCGACACCACCATCGCGCCCACCTGCCCGAGCGCGACCGGGATGCTGTGCAGCCCCTCACCGCGATCGAAGCCCTCGTCCTGCAGGCTGTACAAGATGTCGAAGCCCGCCACCCACGTGGCCACCGCCGCCGCGAGCAGGAGCGCTGCGGACGACACCGTGCCGGTCAGCGCGATCCACGCCGCCACGGGGGCCAGCCCCAGGGCGACGCCGAGCCAGAGGTGAACGAGGGCGGTGAAGCGCTTCGCGTAGCTGTACCCGCACACGACCGCGAGCGCGACGGGGGAGAGCGCGCCGCACAGCGGGTTGAGGAGCGCCGCACAAACGACGAACAGAGCGGCGGCCGCCGCGGTGATCGCCGTCGCCGCGCCCACGCTCATCTGCCCGCTCGGGATCTCGCGGGTGGCGGTGCGCGGGTTCTTCGCGTCGATGTGCCGGTCGACGAGGCGGTTGAACCCCATGGCGCAGCTCCGCGCGAGCACCATGCACGCCACGACCAGCCCGACCTGAGCCGCGCTGACCGTGGCCTCGCGCGCCGCGAGCGCGGCGGAGGCCAGCGCGAACGGCATCGCGAAGATCGAGTGGGAGAACTTGATCATTCGGCCGTACACGACGATGGGGTTCGTGCTCACGCCCAATACTCCTGCGGGCCCACCAACCACCGGCGAGGGTAGCTCCGTTGGAACAACGCTTCGATGGGACGATCCGTCTCGGGGATCGCGACGTGGACGAGCCCCGGAGCCACGCCCGGCGCCAGCCGCCCGAGCTCGGGGAACGCGAGGGCGTCCGCGCCGCCGCCGGTGAGGGCACGCAGCCACACGGCGGGGTCGATGTCGGGGAACGAGCGCCACAACACCGCCGCGTCCGCGACCGGATCGAGGTTGGCGCTGGACCCGAGGGAATCGGTGCCGATGGCGAGCGGGACCCCGCGCGCCACCCAGCCGGCCACGTCCGGGAGCCTGCCGCCGATGTGGAGGTTCGACCTTGGACACAGGCAGACCGTGGCGCCCGCGGCCGCGACGAGATCCATGTCGTCTCCCCCGGTGCAGACGGCGTGGACCAGGAGGGCGCCGTTGTCCAGCACGCCGATCGCGTCGAGGTACTTCGCGGGCGAGAGCCCAGGTGGCGCCCACGCGGAGAGGTCCCGACCGGACGCGCGCATCACGGCGGGCCACTCGCCCGAGCCATCGCGCAGAAACGCGGCCTCCTGAGGATCTTCGTCGAAGTGGATGCTCCACGTGCGCCCCTGCTCGCGCGCTCGCTTCGCCGCCGCCCGGATGACCGCCGGGTGAGTGCTGTGCGGGGCGTGCGCCGTCAGGCGCGGATCGGCCGGGGGAACATCGAGGTCGATGCCGAAGAATTCGACCCATACGCGCGCCCGCAGGCGCGCGGCCCGAAGCACGGCGTCCGACCGCCCGGTGTTCGTGATCTCTCCCACCGCCGCACACCCCGCGTCGATCGCGGCGTACACGTTTCGGCCGCACACGTGGGCCTTCGGCGGCGTCGCCGCGCGGAGCTGCCGCAACCACGGGAGGAAGCCGAGCCCGGTGGGACCGCCCACCGCGTCGAGCTCGAGGTGGGTGTGCGCGTTGATCAGCCCGGGCAGGACGAGTCCCGGCAGATCCGTCACCGGCAGCCCTCCGGCGTCCTCCAACAGCGTCCCGTCCGGGGCCCACGCCAGGACCGGCGCGCGCACCAGGGCTTCCCCGGTCCACGCCCAGGCGGGCCGGACAGCCCGTTCAGGCCCCGGGTTGATCGGGTCGTGCTTCCCCACCGCGCACCTCGAGGTGGTCATAGCGCATGTTGCGGCGCACCGGAACGAAGCCCGCGTCGCGGATGTGCCGCTCCACTTCGTCGATGGTCATCGCCCACGTCGAGCCCGCCGCGCTGACGACGTTCTCTTCGAGCATGACGCTGCCGAAGTCGTTGCAGCCCATCCACAGGCTGGCCTGCGCCACGCCCGGCCCCTGGGTCACCCAGCTCGCCTGCACGTTGTCGAAGTTGTCCAGGAACAAACGCGACACCGCGTTGGTCCGGAGGTAATCCGCCGCCGTGTTGCCGGCCGGCTCCACGTAGGTGTTGTCGGGCACGAAGGTCCAACAGATGAACGCCGTGAACCCGCCGTGCTCGTCCTGGAGGTCGCGCAGGCGCCGCAGGTGCTCGACGCGGTGCTCGGGCCCCTCGCCGACGCCGAACATCATCGTCGCGCTCGAGCGCAGCCCCTTGCGGTGCGCGAGGCGCATGACCTCGATCCACTCGTCGCTCGTGCACTTGAGAGGCGCGATCCGCTTGCGGACAGAGTCCACGAGCACCTCGGCGCCGCCACCGGGGATGCTGTCCATCCCGGCCGCGATCAGGCGATCGAGCGTCTCGTCCATCGTGAGCTTCGAGACGCCCATGATGTGGAAGATCTCTTCGGGCGAGAGCGCGTGCAACGCGACCGGGTAGTGCGCCTTGACCCAGCGGAAGAGCTGCTCGTAATAGTCGATGCCGAGCGCAGGATGGAGCCCGCCCTGCAAGAGGATCTCCACGCCGCCCACCGCGACCAGCTCGCTGATCTTCTGGTGGAGCTGCTCCTCGCTCAGCACGTACGCCTCGCGGTGGTTCTTGGGGCGGTAGAACGCGCAGAACTTGCAGGCGGTCACGCACACGTTCGTGTAGTTGATGTTCCGCGAGATGATGTAGGTCACCTCTTTGCCGGGGTGCAGCGCGGTCCGGCGGAGATGCGCGGCGTTGCCCAGCTCGGCGACGGGCGCGTCGCGCTCGAGGCGAACCCCTTCGTCGAAGCTCAGTCGTTCGCCCGAGGCGCCCTTGGCGAGCAGCGTGTCGAGGTCGACGCGCGGGCGGGCGACGCGCCGCGGCAGGTAGAGCGAGAAGGTGTGGCGCGCGACGAGCCCCGCGGCGTGGGCGAGCGCGGCGAAGCGACGGAGCCCCATGAGGGCGCGGTCATCCAGGGTGTATCGGATGTTCTCCGTCAGGTAGTGGCGGTCCGCCTCGGGCGCGGCTTCGCGCGCGGCGAGGCCGAGCGTTGCGGCCTCACGCAGGCCTTCCACCGCTTCCCAAGGGAGATCCGGCCGACCCGCCCACACCGCGAACACGAAGGGCAGGCCGGTCCACTCCTTCCAGGCCTTCCCCAGGTCGATGCGCGTGGTGAGCCGCGCCGGCAGGTTGCGGGCGGCGTCGCCGATGACGACCGCGCCGGTGCGCCCCTGAGCGTGGAAGGCGCCCGTCCCCGCGTCCACCGGAAACACCCGGATGTCCTTGCGGTTCAGCGGGCCACGAAGGAGCACCTGCGCCAGCACCACGCTCGTGCGGCTCGCCCCGTCGAGGGCGACCGCGTCCCACTCCTCCACCGGCGTCTCACCGACGAGGAACACGCTCGCGACCTCCCCGTCGCACCCGATCGCCAGGCCCGGCACCACCTTCCAGTCGCCCTCGGTGAGCAGCGCGGCCACGGGCACGAGACCGACGTCGGCGTCGCCCCCGTTGAGCACCCTGGCCACTTCGGAAGGGACGCCCGCGGTGATCTCGAACCGTGACGGATCGAGGAAGCGCGTCAGCGGCCACGCGTTCGTGTATCCGACACAAGCAACACGGGTTCGCATCAGGCCTCCGCTACGACGTTGTAGAGGGTGTCCCGCTCGACCGGCACGCGCGCCGCGTCGCGGACGAGCTGCACGAGCTCGGCGCGCGTGAGCTCTTGGGGCGTCTTCGCGCCGGCCATGTGGTAGATGCGCTCCTCGCGCACGGTGCCGTCGAGGTCGTCGACACCCCAGGAGAGGCTCACCTGGGCGAGCTTCACGCCGAGCATGACCCAGTACGCCTTGATGTGGTCGATGTTGTCGAGCATCAGGCGGCTCACGGCGAAGGTGCGCAGGCAGTCGTAGCCCGTAGGGTCTTTCAGGCGTTGAAGCCGATTGTTCTCGTTGTGGAAGCGAAGCGGGATGAACGTCTGGAACCCGCCCGTCTCGTCTTGGAGTCCGCGGAGGCGGAGGAGGTGGTCGACCCGCTCCTCCGGACGCTCGATGCTCCCGAACAACATCGTACAATTGCTCCGGAGGCCCAAACGGTGCGCCACGCGGTGCACCTCGAGCCAGCCGTCGGCGTCCACCTTGTCGTCACACAACTTCTTGCGCGCCCTCGGGTGGAAGATCTCCGCGCCGCCCCCGGGGAGACTGCCGAGCCCGACGGCCATCAGCTCCCGCAACACCTGCTCGTAGGACTTGCCGTACTTCTCGGCGAAGTAGTGGATCTCAACCGCGGTGAACGCCTTGATGTGTAGGTCGGGGCGTTCGTCCTTGATCGCCCGGAGCAGGTCCGTGTAGTACTCCCACGGCAGGTCGGGGTTGAGCCCGTTGACGATGTGAACCTCGGTGATCAGCTCGTCGCGCAGGGCGCGCACGCGGCCGACCGCCTGGTCGAGCGACATCGTGTAGGCGTCCCTGTCACCCGTCTTCAGCCGTGCGAAGCTACAGAAAATACAGCTCGCCTCGCACACGTTCGTCGCGTTGACGTGCACGTTTCGATTGAAGAAGGTGAGGTCGCCCCAGCGCCGCTCACGGTCGCGGTTGGCGAGCGCGGCGAGGGCGGCGAGCTCCGGCGTGTGGAGGAGGCGAAGGCCGTCGGCCGCGTCGAGCCGGACGCCGGCGTCCAACTTTTCGCGGATGTCCCGAAGGCCGGCGCGGTCGACGGCGCGCGCGGTGGTGTCGGAGAGCTGGGCGTTCATTGGTTGGTCTCCAGGCCGGTCCAGCGTTTGACGATCTCGTTCGGCACCCCGACGCGATCGAACGCGCGCGCCACGACCGTGTCGAGGAGCTGCTCCATCGTCGCGGGGCGGCTGTAGAAGCTCGGGGCGGCCGGCATGACGAAGGCGCCGGCCTCGACGAGCTGGGTGGCGTTTCGGAGGTGGATGAGGGAGAGCGGCGTCTCCCGCAGGACCAGGACGAGCGGGCGGCGCTCCTTGAGCATGACGTCTGCGGCGCGCGCGACGAGGTCGGTGCTCACCCCATGCGCGATGCGCGCCATCATGCCCGCCGAGCACGGAAGGACGATCATCCCGTCGTAACGTGCGCTTCCACTCGCGAAGGGTGGCGTCAGGTCGGATGGGTTCCAGAGGCGCAGGCCGTAGCTCGCCGGGTCGGTGCCCACCTCGTGGGCCCACACGAGCCGCGCGGTCTTGGTGAACACCACCTCGGCCTCGATGCCCGCGTCGCGCCCGGGCCCGGCGAGGAAGCGCAGCGCGCGATCCGCGTACGGCGCCCCGGACGCGCCGGAGACCCCCACCACGATGCGGCGCGTCATCGGACCGCCCGCACGATGCTCGCCACCGGGGGGAACAGCTCGTAGCCGGTGGCTTCTCGAAAGCCGGCGTGCTTCGCCGCGTCGCAGAACGACGGGCGGCTGTGCCACGCGGCCATGCTCTCGGCGAGGTAGCGGTACGCCGAGGCGTCCCCGGAGATGAGCCCACCCACCACCGGCAGCACGACGCGGTTGTAGGTGTTGGCGAAGAAACGGGCGAGCAGGGTCTCCGGGCGGAAGAAGTCGACCACCACGAGCACGCCGCCGGGGCGCAGGACCCGGACGCACTCGGCGAGCGCCCGCTCCGGCTCGGGCACGTTGCGGATGCCGAAGCCCGCGACGATGCCGTCGAACGACGCGTCGGGCACCGGCAGCGCCCGCGCGTCCGCGCACACGGTCTGCACCCGCGCGCCCGGCGGCAGCTTCGACTGGCCTGCGTCGAGCATCGGCTGGCAGAAGTCGACCGCCACGACCGATCGGGCGCGCAGCGCGAGCGCGACGGAGAAATCGAGGGTGCCCGCGCAGAGATCCAGCACGTCCCCGTCGGCCGCCGGCCCCAGCTCCCGGAGCGCGCGCCGACGCCAGGCGCGGTCGATGCCCATCGACATCCAGGCGTTCGCCCGGTCGTAGCCGTGCGCGATCCGGGCGAACATGGCCTGTACGGCAGGCGCGCGGCCGGCGTCCCCCGCGATCGGCGCGAGCCCGGTCACGACGCGCGCTCGACGAGGTGGCGACCGAGCACGACGAGGGCGTCCTTCCACGGCGAAGCCGGGACGACATCGAGCGCTCGGACGGACGTTCGGACGCGGGCGCGCGCGTCGGCGAGCGCCGCGTCGAGCGCCCCGGACGCCCGGACGACCTCGACGAGCGCGGGCACGTCGGCGTCGGTGGCGCCCTCCACGCGCGCGCGCAAGCCCGCGACGCGCTCGGTGGCCAGCAGCAGCGGCAGGGTGAGCTTGCGCTCGCGGAGATC
This sequence comes from Klebsiella pneumoniae, assembly GCA_945862325.1. GTDB lineage: Bacteria > Myxococcota_A > UBA796 > UBA796 > SXON01 > CAMAXZ01. The sequence continues at coordinate 27,474 of CAMAXZ010000044.1, read as the reverse complement.
CTGACCTGGTGTTTTGCCGGTTCCAGGGAGGTAATCGAGCACGTCGTCGGTGATCTGGAACGCCACGCCCACCCCTCGCCCGAAGCGCCCGAGCGCGTCCGCGAGGGCGGCGTCCCCCGTGGCGTAGGCGCCCGCGGCCGCGCACCAGGCGATGAGGGCCGCCGACTTCTTGTCGATCGTCTCGAGGTAGTCGTCGAGCGAGGTGTCGAGCTTGCCCGCCCGTTGGAGCTGCATGACCTCGCCCTCCGCCATGCGCGTGACGGCGTCCGCGAGGGCGGTGACCGCGGCGTGCCCGCCGTCGGTGGCGGCGAGCAGCACGGCGCGGGCGAGGCAGAAGTCGCCGGTCAGGATGACCGCGGGGTTGCTGTAGACGAGCTGCGCCGCCGGCAAGCCGCGACGGGTCGTCGCGTCGTCCACGACGTCGTCGTGCAGGAGCGACCCGAGGTGGATCAGCTCGCCCACGCACATCAGCCCCGCGACCGGCCCCGCGTGCCCGACCGCGTGCGCGCCCAGCGCCGTGAGCATGGGCCGCAGACGCTTTCCGCCCGCGGCGCGCAGGTAGTCTCCGATACCGGCGACCACCGGCACGTGCGACGAGACCAGCTCGGCGAGGCGCCGCTCTGCCGCCGCGAGGTCGTCGGCGACCAGCGCCAGGACGTCGGACAGGCCCTCCACCCGGGTGAGCGGCGCGCCGGCGTGCAGGCCCGCCGCGGCGTAGCGGGGCTCCGCCCGCTCGGTGACACGGCGCACGGCGGATGGGACCATCGACTCCCCCGAGGGTGATTTCATGGTTAACTGAAATCCATGAACTCGCCCAGGGAAGACACCGCCGCCGCACGCGCCCGCGCGCTGGAGCTGGTGGCGGACAGCGTCGGGGAGCTCATGCGGTTCTGGAACTTCAAGCCGTCGATGGGGCGCGTGTGGGCGGTGCTCTACCTCGCCGCGGAGCCTCTCGACGCCGAAGGCATCGAACAACGGTCGGGCCTGAGCAGCGGCGCCGTCAGCAGCACCCTGGCGGAGCTCCAACAATGGGGCGTCGTACGCCGTGTCCCGGCGCAGGCCGGGAGCAAGCGCCGCACGTTCGAGGCCGAGACGGACATCCTCGCGCTCGTGGCGCGCGTGTTCCGCGAGCGCGAGCTGCGCTTGATCGACCAGACCGTGCGCCAGCTCGAAGAGGCCGTGGCCCTGCTCGAGCGGGACGGAAGCGCCGGCGACGCCACGGAGTTCCTGCACTCCCGGTTCCTCGTCACCCGTGTGCGCCGCCTGCTCGAGCTCACGCGCGCGGGCCAGACCATCGTCATGAGCCTGGCGAACACGGGCAACGCCGACCTGACCGGCCTGCGCGGCGTGCTCGGGGGCGTGGCCGACCGCTGGCGGGACTTCGCGGCGAGGCGCGCGTGACTCCCCTCTTTCGCCCCGACACCCCACAGCCGGCGCCGGACCTCGCGCTCGCCGCGGCGCACGCGTTCGTCACCCGATGCCGGGCCTGGGCCGTGGACGAGCTCGCGCGGCGCACCGCCGCGGGCCGCCCGACGCAAGAGTGGGAGAGCTACCTGCGGTTCACCGACCACACCCTGCGCGAGCTCGAGGACGGAACCCTGGACCATTGGTTCGTCCCTCCGCCCGGTTAGACCCCCGCATGTTCCTGAGCCTGCTCCTCGCGTGCACGCCCGACACGGTGACGCTGCGCGGCACGGTCGTCGACGTGTGGGGCGCGCCAATCGCCGCCGCGAGCGTGGTGATCGAAGGCCAGGTCGAGCGCTTCCCCGCCGACGCCGAGGGCGCCTTCACGATCCCGACCGAGCGCGCCTCCTCTTGGCGCTTGCTCGCAGGAAAGCAAGGGTACATCCGCGACATCGAGACGGTCGCCGGGCCCGCCGCGGGCGATCCGGCGCCGATCCGGTTCGAGCTCTACCCGAAGCCGGAGCGACCGGGCTTCTACGCCGTGGGGGCCGCGGCCTACGGTCACCTGCCCGCGCGGCGCATCGTGGTCGAGGCGACGGGCGCGACCGTGCGCACCGGCCTCGCCGCCGGCCCGCGGGAGGCGCTCGAGCCGGGCGTGCGCCGCTTCGTGTTCACGTCCACGCTGCGCAGCAGCGAGCTCGGCTCGCTCGGGCTGCGCCTCACGCGGCTCGCGGAGCCCCCCGCGCCACCCACGAAGCCCGGCAGGACGCCGCCGAAGACTCCGCCGCCACCGCCGTTGTGGACCGCGAGCGCCGACGTCGACATCGAGGTGACGGCGCTCCCTTCGCCGGACGACTACCTCGTCACCACCGCGCCCCTCGATCCCGGGGTGTACGCGTTCCATTCGCGCGACGCGCTCACCCTCACCGACGCGGCCGCCGTCGAGGCGCTCCCGAAAGAGCTGCTCCTCGCGCACGTCTTCGAGATCCCGACCGGCTGAACTACCAACGCGCGCTGTCGAGGCGCACCCGGTAGGGGTCGCAGTCGGTGCCGCGGGGGATGCGGACCTCCTCTTCGACGTGGGCCCCGGGCGCGATCTCGCCGAGGCGCACGACGAAGCGGTCGTCCCCGCAGGTCACGCCCACGACCGCCTCCGCGACGGAGCGGGGCGCGTGATTCTCCGCCTCTACCCGTACGTCCACGCGTGTGTCGGGGTAACGTGTGGCCGTCGCCCGCACGTCGAGCCAAGGCCCGATGTCGATCAGGCGCTCCGCCGCGCCTTCGCGCGCTTGGAACACCACCTCTTTGCGCACGGTGTCGACCGTCACGAGGAACTGGCTCGACACGTTCAGCCCCAGCAACCCGGAGACCCCGTCGGCGGCGCACTCGTCGCAGACCCCCACGGTGACCCCCTCCACGAGCAGGCCCCCGACCCACACCTTCGGCACGTGAACGAGCGCCGACGTACGCTCGCCGTTGGCCGTGCGGAGCGTGATGACCGGCGCGTCCGACGGGACGACGACGCCGAGCCGACGGAGCGACGCGGTGTCGAGCGTCGTCACCGTGGCGCCGGTGTCGAACAACATCTGGAGCTCCACGTCGCCGAAGAGCACGGGGATGGCCAAGGAGTGGCCGGTTCCTTCGTATGGCAGCGCGACCTGATCGCCCTGGAGGGCGGCCGCGGACGGCGGAGGGCAGTCCGCCGCGCGCAGAGCCTCCTGCGGCGGCCGTCGCCCCCCGAGGCGATCGAGCGGCGACACCACCTGCTCGCCGAGGCGCGCCGCGTCGCGCGTGGCGCCACGCCCGCCCGGGCTCGCCGCCGCCGCGAAGCCGGTGATGAGCGCGTCGTCGACCTCGCCGGGGAAATATGCCGGGAGGAGCGCGATCAGCACGACCGCCCAGGCCCAGGCCGCCACAGGTCCGCTGGCGGGGCCGCGCCCGAACAGCGACCACAAGCCGAAGACCGGCACCACCACGAGGCCCGGGATGACCACCGCCGCGTGCCACGGTGCGACCTCGCGGGCGATGCCCAGACCGAGGAGCACCAAGGCGACACCCGCCAACAGCGCGACGGCCGGAAGGGCCAGGAGCAGCGGGACGGCGCGCACACCTCAGCGTAACCGCGGGCGACTCAGCCGGACGTCGCCTCCGCCGCGAGGCGCTCGCCCCCGACCCACAACATGCACGCCGCCGCGACGCAGCAAATCGGCGCCATCAGCAACGCGTCGCGAGCGGCCATCGGCGTGCCGAGGAGGTCCGCGAGCTGCCCCGTGAGCGGCGGGGCCGCGCCATAGCCCACGAGGTTGACGGCAAACAAGTACACGCCGACGGCGAGGCCGCGCCCCGCGGGCCCCGCGATGGCGACCACGTCGGCCGCCGCGGGGCCGAGCCAGGCGAGCCCGAGCCCGAGCAGGACGGCGTAGGACGCGAACATGAGCGGGAGCGAGTTGCTGTACAGCAGCACGAGCCAGAGCGGCGCGCATGCCGCGGCGCACAACGCCGAGAAGCGCATCCGGCCGCCGGCGTGCGTGGCGCGCAGGCGATCCGCCGCGGCCCCGCCGAAGGCGGTCGCCAGCCCGCCGAAGACGAGGCTGCCCACGCCGGCCAACAAGCCCACCTGCGCCGAAGGAACCTGCCACAGGGAGGTGAGGAGCTTCGGGATCCAGATGGAGAGCGCGTAGCTCGCGGCCGCGAACGTCGCGTAGCCCGCGACGTGCCACCGGAACACGGCGGACCGCGCGAGCATGCCGAGGCCCGTCAGGACCGACGGCCCGGCGACCGCGGCGGCCGACGGCGCGGGGGTCGTCCGGGCGGGCTCAGGCAACAACCAAACGAGGACGGCGAGCGCGACGCCCGGGAAGCCGAGCACCTGGAACGCGGCGCGCCAGCCCCACTCCTGGCCGATCCATCCGCCCAGGAAGAACGCCGCGGCCGCGCCCACGGGTACGCCGGCGCTGTAGATGCTCTGCGCCGTGGCGCGCACGCGCGGCGCGAACCAGTCGGCGAGCAGGGACAGCGCCGCCGGGCCGAGCGTGGCCTCGCCCACGCCCACCATGACGCGGCAGAGGAACAACGTCGTGAAGTCCGTCGCGAGGCCGGTGAGCCCGGAGAAGAGGCTCCAGATCGCGAGGCCCACCGCGATCATCTTGGTGCGCGGCACCCGATCTGCCAGCCGCCCGAACGGCACGCCGAGCAACGTGTAGAAGATCACGAAGGACGTCGTGCCGAGCAGCGCGAGCCCCGTCTCCGAGAGGTCGAACTCCTTCTTCAATGCCGCGAACTGCATCAGGATCAGGTTGCGGTCGAGGAAGTTGAAGACGTAGACGACCAACAACAGCCCGAGGCCGCGCAGGCCTTCGGGGCTCCACGAGGCGTCCGGCGGCGCGCCGCCGGAAGGGAGGTTGGAAGGTGAAGGGGCGGCCATGCGTGTTCCTACCACTCCGCGCCGCCTACCGCGCACGCTGCGACGCGTCAAGGCGCGATGCTGCACCGCGACACGCGCGCAGAGTGATAGACGCGGCCCATGCTCGAAACGCGCGCCACGTACTTCTCCGTCGACATCGAAGCCTCCGGGCCGGTGCCGGGCCTCTACGACATGGTGTCCCTCGGCTGCGTCGCCGTAGCCCCCGACGACGCGGGCAAGCTTCAGCTCGGACCGACGTTCTACGTCGAGATCCGTCCGGAAGGCCCGCGGGTGGACCCGGGCGCGATGAAGGTCAACGGCCTCGACTACGACGCGCTCCTCCGCGACGGCGCGCCGCGCCGAGCGGCCGCGGAGTCGCTCGCGGCGTGGGTGAAGGAGCACACGCGCCCCGGCACGAAACCCGTGTTCGTCGGCCACAACGCGCCGTTCGACTGGAGCTTCGTCGCCTGGGTCTACGCCGCCGAGGAGCTCCCGAACCCCTTCGGCTACAAGGCGCTCGACACCAAGGCGCTCGCGACGGGCAAGCTTGGCGTGCACTGGTTCGACAGCAGCAAGGAGGTGCTCGCGGAGCGCCTCTCGCTCCCCGCCGAGGACATGAGGCTCAAGCACCGCGCGGACTACGACGCGCAATACCAGGCGCGCGTGCTCGTCGCGCTCCTCCAGGGCTGACCATGTGTGGCTTCGCAGGGTTGATCGGAGTCGAGCGCGCGGGGGCGGCGCTCTCGGTCGCGCTCCAGGCGCTCCAACACCGCGGCCAGGACGCGTGCGGCGTCGGCACCACGGAGGGCGCGCGCGTTCACCTGTTCCGCGACCTCGGCACCGTGGCGAACGTGTTCGGCGCCGACGTGGTGGCGGGGCTCCGCGGGCAGGCCGGCATCGGCCACGTGCGCTACCCCACGGTCGGCGCAGGCGTGCGCGACGACACGCAGCCGTTCTACACCCGCAGGCCGGGCGTGCTCATGGCGCACAACGGCAACGTCACCAACGTGCCCGAGCTGGTCGCGTGGCTGGGCGCGCGTGGCGTGCACGTCCAGAGCGAGTGCGACGTCGAGCCGATCCTCCTCGTCTTCGCCGAGGCGCTCACCGAGCGTCGCCCTTCGGGCCACGACACCGCCGACGTCCTCGCGGCGGTCGACGCGGTGTACCGGCGCGTCCGGGGGGCGTACTCCTGCGTCGCGATCCTCCAGATCGACGGCCGCGAGACGCTGCTCGCCTTCCGGGACCCCTCCGGCATCCGCCCCGGCGCCTACGCCCGCGGGCCGGGCGGCGCCTGGTGCGCCGCCAGCGAGACGGTGGCGTTCGACGCCCTCGGCTTCCAGCGCGTCGACGACCTGCCGCCCGGCCACGCCGTCCTGCTGCGCCGCGACGAGCCGCCCGTGCTGCACCGCGTCGCCGAGCCGACCGCGCCCCGCCCCTGCGTGTTCGAACGTGTCTACTTCGCCCGCCCCGACTCCCTGATGGAAGACGGCCGGGTGTACGCGACCCGGTGGCGCCTGGGCCAGGCCCTCGGCCGCGAGCTGCTCGCCCAGGGCGTGCAGGCCGACGTGGTCGTGCCCGTGCCCGACACCTCCAGGCCGGCGGCCCAGGCCATCTCCGAGACGCTGGGCGTGCCGTACCGCGAGGGGTTCATCAAGAACCGCTACAGCGGGCGCACGTTCATCATGCCGGACCCCGACGTGCGCGCCGCGGCGCTCCGGCTGAAGCTGAACCCCATCCCTGAAATCTTCGAGGGAAAGCGCGTCATCCTCGTGGACGACAGCGTCGTGCGCGGCACGACCGTGCGCCGCATGGCGGAGATGGTACGCACGCTCCGCCCCGCGAGCGTCCACCTCGCGGTGTTCTCGCCGCCCGTTCGAAACCCGTGCTTCTACGGGATTGACATGCCCACGCACGACGAGCTGGTCGCGGCGCGCGTGCCGTCGGACGAGTGGCCCCGGGCCTTCGGCGTCGACGCGGTCACGTTCCTCTCCGTCGAGGGGCTCCGCGCAACCGTCGGCCCAGACGCGTGCGCGGCCTGCTTCGACGGTCACTATCCGGTACCGGTGAGCGACGCCGAGCGCACCGCTATCGCGACGGATCGCCGCGGCTGACGGCGCTCAGCGCGCCCGAGGCATGCGCCAGACGGCGGGCCGAACCCCTTCGGAGATGAACCACAGCGCGCCGTCGCGCGGGTCCACCGCCACCGTCTCGCCTTGCCCCTCGAGCGGAGCGGGCAGCGCCACCGGACGCGCCTTGGCGACGCCGCCCGCGGCCGGGTCGACGAAGAGCAGGGTGTCGTACGTGCGCAGGAACAGCCCGCCGTCCGCGCCGCGCGCGGCGCCGGTCACCTGCCGCCGAGGGCCGATGTCCACCTCGAACCTCGGCGTGAGCGTCACCACCGCGGCGGGGTCCAGCCGAGGGAGCGCCGCGACGACGGCCGCGCCGACCCGCTTGGAGACCACCCACGGCAGACCTTGGTCGCCGATCACCAGACCTTCGGCGTTCTCGGGACCGGAAGGCCAGGAGAACGCGTACCGCTCGTGCGGCGCGCTCATGTCGGGCGCGATCGCGGCGGGCTCGCGCACGCGCAGGATCGCCGTGTCGCGGCGCGCGCGCGCGTTGTCGCCGAACTCGCCGATCCACAGGCACATGCCCTCGGCGTCGTGACAGGGCCCGCGCGTGAGGTCCTCCCAGTCCACGTTGCGGGCGCCTTCCACCCGCAGCGTCCCGACGGTCTGCCCCGTCGTCGGATCGAGCGCGTAGAGGGCGGGCCGCCCGCCGGAGTCCTCGAGCACCCACAGCACGCCGAGGGCGTCGCTGACCACCAGCCCGCTGATCTCGTCGAGGGCGGGGTCCGCCACCTGGGTGGCGGTCTCGGGCGGAAAGAACGACAGCAACAAGCCGACGAGCATGGCGCGTCTCCCCGAGAGGTCTATCGCGCGTGCGATACTCTCCGGATGCGCCCCACGAACGCCCACTTCCTGCAGGAGAAACGGTGGCTCGAACCAGTATTTTCACCACACCTCAACGCGCCGCGCGCCCTGGTCTGGAGAGACGACGCGCTCGTTGTCGCGTGTGAAGACGGCGCCTTGATCGAGGTGGATCCGGTCATGGGCACCCGTCGGCTGGGTCAGGGCCCGGAGGAGCCGGTGGCGATCGCCCGGATGGGCGCAGGGTTCGCCGTCGCCACGCGTACCGGGGGCGTCACGCGCGTCGACGGCACCGCCGACTGGTCGACCTCGACCGGTGTGGTCGCAGGGCATCGACTCGCGGCGTCCCCATTCCGGGTCGCCCTTTGCGGGGACACCGACGGAGGGCGCATCGCCGTCACGGCGACCCACGACGGCGCGCGCCGAGACGCGCGCGCACTGCCGCCTCGGGCCGTGGTCGGCGCGGTGGACGACCGCCTCGTCGTGGCGCGGTCGGGCGAGTCCGGCCTCTACATCGGCGAGCTGGAGCGCGTCCCGCCGGAAGACACGCCCACGCGCCACGCGCTTCAGGTCTGCGCGGGCGGGGTGATCGGCGTCGGCGAAGCCGGCGTGGGCGTGTGGACCGCCGAGGACGGCGCGTGGCGATCCTGGGCGATCAAGCTTTGGGACGTGGTCAACGCCGCGATCGCGCCGGACCACGACCACGTCGCGCTCGGCACTCGAAGCGGCGGCGTGGCCCTCGCACGTGTCCGGGTGCCCGGCTCCCGCGCGAACCCGCCGAAGGTCGAGGCGCACGACGGCCCCGTGCGCGCGATCGGGTTCTCGACGCGCGGCCGATGGCTGGCGACCGCGGGCGGGGACCGCGTGCAGGTATGGTCCTACTGAGCGGGTGCGCAGCGGGTCGAAATCTACGATCCGTCGCGCGCGCGCTACGAATCTCAGCGCGCGGCGCCGACCGTCGGCGGCGGCGCGCCTCCCGCTTCGGCCGGCGCGAGCAGCACGGCGGCCGCCATCCACCCGAGCGCGAGCACGAGGAAGGCGTTGAGAAGAGGCGAGGTACCGAGCTTTTCTTCGTGCTTGACAGTGAGGGAGCGGGCCATTGGAGTTCCTTTGCGCAACGACAGCAGGAGCAGCGGGGTTCGTCGCAGCGTCAAGAGATTAAGCAATGAGCGTGCCAGAAGTCAACCGTCGTGACGCGTCACCGCTCCGTGTGCTGCACGTCCTCTGTGACCTGTCGCCCGGGGGCGCGGAGCGGCTCGTCCTCGAGCTCGCTCGCCGCGCGTCCAGCGACGTCCGCGCCAGCGTCGCGACCGTGCTCGGCGGCGGCGGCCTCGAGGCCGCTTTCCGAGCCGCGAACGTACCGTTACAGCTTGGCGACCGGCGGAGGGGCCGACCGTCGGCGGCGGGGTTCGCGGCGCTACGCGCCCTCGCGCGCGACCACGACGTGGTCCACACGCACCTGTACGCCGGGGACGTCTGGGGCCGACTCGCCGCGCTCGACCACCCATGCGTGATCTCGACGGATCACAACACCGACCGCGACGAATCGTGGCAGCGCGTGGCGCGCGCGTGCACGAACCCGATCGCCCGCGTCGTCGTGGCCGTGAGCGACGCCGTGGCGCGGCGCGTGCGGGGCGCGCGCAGTGTGGTGGTCATCCCGAACGGCGTGGACCTCGGGCGCTTCGACACACCCCACGTCGGCGGGGACGGGCGGCGGGCCCTCGCCGTCGGCCGAAGGGCGCCGCAGAAGGGCTTCGACCTCCTCCTCCGCGCGCTCCCGCCGGACATGACGCTCGACGTGGCCGGCGAGGGCCCGTATGCGCCCGCTCACCCGCGGGTGCGCTGGCTCGGGCGCCGCGAGGACATCCCGGCGCTGCTCGCCGCCGCGGACATGCTCGTCGTGCCGAGCCGCTGGGAAGGCTTCGGGCTCGCTGCGGCCGAGGGCCTCGCGGCGGGGGTGCCCGTGGTCGCGTTCGCGGTCGATGGCCTCGTGGAGGTGGTCGCAGACGCGGGCATCCTCGTGCCCCCGGGGGACACCGACGCCCTGCGGGCGGCGATGGCGCGCCTGCGCGACGACCCGGCGCTGCGGGCAGAGCTCGGAGCGCGTGGTCGCGCACGCGCGCGCGCCCGGTTCGACCTCGGTCGGATGCGAGACGCCTACGAAGCCCTCTGGCGCGGAGAGCACGCGGCGGCCGTCACGAATGCGTCACGCGCGCGTCGCCGGACTTGAACCGGGACCGTGTTCCCTTAGACTGCCCGTATGGACGCCGTGGCAGAGCAGAAGGTCGCGGACCTGCACCGCGCCCTCATCGACGAGCAGGACGACGCTCGCCGCGCGCGCATCCACCTCGAGCTGGCGGGGATGTCGCTCCGCGAGGGCAAGCCCGAGCAGGCCGTCCGCCACTTTCGAGAGGCGCTCGAGTTCGAGCCTACGCTGAGCGGGGCGCGGTCGGGCCTCGACCACGCGCGCCGCGGGCTGCGCCCCGTCGCCCCGGGGAGGCGGGGCGTCGTGCAGGCGCTGTTGGACCGCTTCCGGCGGGGCGGACGCTGACGAACTACGGCAGCGCGACCGCCTTCTCCTTCTGCACCTTCACCGAGTAGCCGTCGCCTTCGTACTTCTTGACGACGGAGTCTACGAAGGCGTCCACCGAGCCGGACACCGGCTCCGGGCTCGCGATGACCGGCCACGGAGAGACGACGTCGGAGCAGTCCTTTCCGAGCTTCGGCTTGAACGCGCGGAACGGGGTCTCGAGGTCGTCCTGGATGGTCCAACGCTTGCCCGGCTCGGTGACCGTCGCGGCGTGGACGTACGCCGTCTTCTTGCCACCGCAGACGCCGGCTTCGACCGACACACCGCCATAGGTGTACGCGCCGCCCACCGCGAGTCCGGGGAACACCACGGGGAGCAACGACGCCGCCGCGTCTTCCGCGCCGTTGACGGCGAGGGTGGAGGCGACCCCCTTGGCCTTGTCGGCCGGGACCTGACGTGCAACGTCGACCATCGCGGCGCCGAGCTTCGCCTGATCGCGCGACGCGTCGCCCATCTTGCGAACCAGCATGTCGTAGGGGCCGGCGGCCGCGGCCTTCACGGCGCCGGCGCCGAGCACGGGGAGGGCCGCGTCCTTGGCGTGCTTGACGTAGATGTCGACGAGGGCCTCGAACTTCTCGTCGAAGGCCTTCTCCGGCGGCGCCTTGATCTGGCCTTCCACCCACGTCCAGAGGCCTTCGGACTCGCACGCGCCGAACGCGTCGTCCCACTGGCGGAAGTCCGTGCTCTTGAGCCGCTGGTAGGAGAACTGCAGGAAGGGCACGACCGTGGCCTGCGTCGTGCAGGACTCGCCGACTGCCTGCGCGATCTCGTCACGCGCCTCGTAGCTGGAGATGTTGCCGATGGACGTGAGGACGGGGCCCCACACCTCGGCGCCGATCGCGGCGCCGAACAGCGCGACGAGCGCCTCGCTGTCGGTGGCCTGCTTCAGGTAGGTGGTGAAGTTGCCTTCGGCGAGCTTTCGGTCGCACTTGGCGAGCTCGACGAACGCGGGCGCCACCGCCGCCGGGGCGAGCGAACCTGCCTTGGCGAGCATGGCGTCACAGGGAGCGGCGTAGGCGGCGGGAGACAGGGCGAGAGCGATTGCGGTGACCATGGCTTCCTCGGGGGCGCCGCATATCGCACGGGCCCCAACCACGTCGACGTCTCGGCGTGCGCTCCCTTCGAGCCTCCGCCGAAGGTGACGGAGGGTGACATCCGCCCGTCACCGCGCGACGAGCGCCTGCCGCAAGACCCACGCCTGGTCGTCGGTGAACGTGTCCGCACCGAGGGAGTTCGCCCACCACATCACGTTGTCGGCGCCCTTGCCGACGCACTCGTCGGCGGTCAGCGCGCCGTTGCCGTCGGCGTCGGACGACGGGTTGCACTCCGGCGTGTCGAGCAGCGGGTCGAACACTGCGCCGGCGCGGTCGGACGTGTCGAAGAGCCCGAGGAAATGGCCGACTTCGTGCGCGATGGCCCGAGCGACCCGGTCGGGGTCCGACGCCACGTCGCCGGCGGCGATCGCGACCCCGGACGCGCTCGTGCCGCCCACCGTCGGCGCGCCGGGCGCGCCCGCGCTCGTGCTCGACACGGACGCACCCGCGCCGTCCAGGATGGACTCGACCACGAAGACGGGCACCGAACGGCCAATGTCCGCCGGTGTCGACCGCAGGAGCGCCCCGAGCTCGGCCTCGTCCTCGACGACGGCGTGGGACGCACGGTCGCCCGCGTAGTCCTCCCAGACGACGGCGCCGAGGGTGAGCCCGGCCGGGGCCCACAGCGACCGCAACGCGTCGAGCACGTCGGCGAGGGTCTCTTCGCCGCCGACCGCGTTCAGGCCCGGGAGGACGGCGTCCGCCCCGACAAAGACCACGCGGAGGTCGAGCGTGGCGGCGTCGGCGGCCGCGTCGACGCGCGTGACGACCCCGCAGGTGAGCGACGTGGAGGGGGCGTCGGTCGTGACCGTCGCGACCCAGGTTCCCGCCGCGATCGGGACCTCCGGCGTCCACGGCAGCAGCAGGCGCAGGTGGTCGGCCTGCGCGTCCGACCGGAACGACGGATTTTCTACCCCTTCGTCCGCCACCACGACCCCGTCCGGTGCGACGAGGCGGGTCACGCGGGCGAGGCGGTCGAACCCGTACGGCCCGCAGTGAAGGAGCGCCGACACCGCGGTGTCGGACACGTCGACCTCGAGCTCGACGCGCCCGTCGGCGTCCGTCGTGACCGTGCCGAGCGAGACGTGCTCGAGCCCGTCGTCCTCGGGCGGGAACTCTTCCGCGCACCCGACCAGGAGCCACACGTACGCGACGATGCCCATGCGGACCGTGCTAACAGGTCGCCTCGAACGCCGCTCGGTAGAGGACCTCCGGGCGGTGCCGGAGCAGATCCTCGAACGTCATGCGCCGCTCCCGCGTGCGCTCGCGCCACAGCTCGAGCCGCAGGCGGCGCAGCAGGATGTCCGGGTCCGGCACGCGCGGCAGCGCGGCGACGCAGGACCACGCCCAGCCGTCACCGACGCGGTACGGCCGACCCACGACGACGCCCGGCGGCGCGGTGGCCGGATCGGGGCACAGCCGGCTCGGACGCGGGAGCGTGGACACCCCGTCGCGAAACAAACCGGGTGTCGACGCATCGACGACCCTCGCCGCCACCGCGAGCGTGCGGTCCGGCTCTTCGTCCGTCCACCAGTCGATCGGCCGCCGCCCCGAACGGTCGAACGGCACGAACGCGAGGACCGCCGCCGCGAGCACGGACACGGCCCCCGGCGCCCCGAGGACCCGCTCACACGTGACGCCGCAGTCGGGGAGGACGTCTTCGGTCGCGTCGGCGAGCGCGTCGTCCGGCACGGCGCGGGTCGCCACGCGGGGCGGGCGGCGATCGTGCACGATCGGGTGATCCACCCGCAGGGCGCGCGCCACCTCGGCGAGCTCCGGGTCGGACCACGGCCGCGCCCCTTGGAGCACCTCGACGCACGCCGCATGGAGCGCGCGCTCCCACGCCGTGACGGTGGCGGGCGGCGCGACGCCCCCGTAGAGCTGGTAGCTCGCGTACGAGCCGGCGCGAAACAGCACTTCGTCGCCGGACAGGGGGTCGCCGGGGCTCAACAGCTCCGGGACGACGTCGTGCTCGAGCGGCATCAGGCGTACCGCGCGGCGGCGGCGAGGTGCGCGTCACGAACCCACGCGCCGAGGGGGATCGGCGACTCCACCCGAACGTGCGGACCGAAGCCGAGCAGCCACTCCTTGAGCTCGGGCCCGACGTAGACGTGCATGCGCAGGCGTACGCCGCCGTCTTCGAGGAGCTCGAGGCGCTGGCTGGCGTGCCACCGCCGCTCCCGCACGTACGTCGCGACCTCGGGCACGAAGCGCGCCACGACGTCCTCCGCGGGCCCGTCGGTGATGCCGAAGGCCGCGGCCACGAGCGCGCGGGGATCGTACGCCGCGGGGTACTCGAACTTTTCGCGTCGAAGGCGGGAGAAGCGCGCAAAACGCTCTACCGCGAACGTCTTGATGCGCCCCGCCGCGACGTCCCGCGCGAACAGGTACAGCCCTTGGCGGTACGTGGCGAGGGTGAGCGGCTCGAGCCGATACGCCTTCCCGAGCCCGCCGCGAGGGGCGTACTCGGCGTCGGCCGGGTTGGCGTACAGCAGCGCGCTGACGATCTCGTCGAGCAGGTCGCCGTCGCGCGTGTAGTCCTTGGCGTGCTCGGGCACGGCCATGAACTTGCGATCGAGGTCACGGACGAGGTCGGCGTCGGCGCGGCCGATGGCGGGGCGCAGACGATCGATGGCGCCCTCCAGCTCCTCCGCGAAGGAAGTCCCGTCGAGGAACGTGAACAACGTCCGTCCGAAGTGGAGCGAGAGCACCTCGGCGAGGGTGAGCTGTACGCCCGTGCGCGCGTAGGAAGGATCGAGCGTGACCACCCGCCCGGCGTCGGAAGACTCGTCGCGGATGGGGAGCCCGCAGTCCCGAAGGTCGGCGAGGTACCTCCGCAAGGTTCGAGCGTCGAGCTCGAAGCGGTCCATCAGCTCCTGGGCGGTGACGCCGCCACGGCGCGCCACGACCTCGAGGATGCGCACGAACTTTTGGGACTTGTTGAGGGCGGCGTCGGTCATGGGGGAAGGCGATCCGGGGGCGGACATATTTTGGCACACCCGCGAGCGATGATGGGGGTGCGGTGCTTGCGGGCGCTCGCACGTTCAGGTAACCTGTACAGGCATTCAGTCGAACATCTGCTCAGCCCGAGGTCAACATGGACACGCCCACCCTCCTCACCCCTTCGCTCCTCCTCGTCGACGCGCTGCTCACGCTCGGCCTCACCGCGTCGCTCGGGGTCGTGGGCGGCGCCGCGCTGTGGGTTCTGCCGTGGTCCGAAGCCGAGCTCGTGCGCTCCAGCGCGGTGCTCGGTCGCATCACGCGGCGCGCGGTCGAGGGGGGTCGCGCCCCGGCCGGTCTCCGCACGCTCGTGGCGCGGGCGGCCGCGTAGGCGGCGTCGCCACCCCCGCCGCCGTTCACGGCTCGACGAGGCCTTTGCCCGCGTTCCGCGCCGCTCCCACGAGCGACAGCATCTCCTCGATGCTGAGCGGGATCTCCACCTGGCCGGCCAGCACCCCCGGCGCGTAGCGCAGCGCGAGCCGGAAGGGCTTCTCGAACACGGTCGGCCGCGTCCCTGGCGTGGTCGGAAACGCCGACACGTTCACCACGAGCGTGTACTGGCTCGCGAGCTCGGCGGTGGCAGCGTCGAGCCAAGGCTCGCCATGATCCACCTCGAGCGACCGTGCCAGCGCACTGTCGCTCGCGAGGATCAGCGCGCCGTCGCGGGCCGACACGTACACGCGCACCTTGTCCGCGACGACGGAGAACCGCTGGGCGTCCTCCCGCTCGATCCGAAGCTTCTTCACCGCACCCACCACGGCGCGCGCGCGCCGGGAGACGACCTTGGCTTTGATCGGCTTGGACATCGGCAGCACCATGGCGGCCACCGGGCTCGGCTCCACCGCGAACAGCGCGAGCGTGGACCCGGAGCGAATCGGAAGCGCGCGCTGCACCTTCCGGAACGCCCGAAGCGCCTTTCCCTCGAGGAACGACGAGGCATCCACGTTGTCGACGCCCACACCCAGCGTCACGACGCCGATCGGGGTCGCGGCCGAGCGCACCTCGACCGGCGCGCGTGGCTCCGCGAGCACGACGCCGGCCGGGGCGGCCGGCAGCCCGATGACGAACCGCCCAGGGTCCCCGACGCGCTCCGGGACGTGGATCACGGCGTCGGTCGGCAAGCCGCCCGCCTTGCGCGCGCCCCAGATCAGACACCCCGGCAAATCGGGCACCTCGGCCGCCAGCTCGGCCGGGAGCGCGCGCGGCGGCAGCTCCGGCACGGTGCCGATGCGCACCTCGGCGCGGTCGTCGCCGACCACGAGCTCGGCGGTGCCGAGCGTCCCCAGGCCGGCGCGAACGAGGTCGAAGTCCGGCTGCGCGCCGGGGCGCCAGCCGAGGATCACCACCGCCGCGTCCGCGTCGGGCCAGAGCGCAACCGCCACGCGGGTGCCCTCGCCGAGCGCGGCGGCCCCCGCGTCGAGGATCGCCCGTGCATCCGCCGGGATGCCCCCGGTCTTCGTCGCGCTTGCGGCCTCGACGAGCTGGTCGATACGCGCGCGCGCCGCGCTCACCGACGAGCACGCGACGGCCGCCTCCGGGCCCTTCCGCAGCGCGCTCTCGAGATCGTCTCGTACGCCCGCGCTCGCGAGCGTGGCGGCCAACAGCAGCATCGGAGCCTCGGGACCCTCGTTGTGTATCCACCCGACGCCGGATGGTCCTGCGCCGCCCCCTGCGGTTAGTGCGTCCGGCCGCTCCTCAGGAGGATTCCCACATGGGTCGCTATGATCCCCACGCGATCGAGCCGAAGTGGCAGGCCCACTGGCGCTCGCGCGGCACGTTCGCCACCGACGAAGACCCCGCCAAGCCGAAGTTCTACGCGCTGGGCATGTTCCCGTACCCCTCCGGCGCGGGCCTGCACGTCGGCCACCCCGAGAGCTACACCGCGCTCGACATCGTGGCCCGGTACAAGCGCGCGCGCGGGTACCGGGTGCTGCACCCGATGGGGTGGGACGCCTTCGGGTTGCCGGCGGAGCGCGCGGCCGTGCGCGAGGGGCGTCACCCGGCCACGATCACCCAGGAGAACATCGCGAACTTCCGTTCGCAGCTCGAGCGCCTCGGCTTCAGCTACGACTGGGACCGCGTGGTCGACACCTCGCAGCCCGACTACTACCGTTGGACCCAGTGGATCTTCCTGAAGCTCCACGAGCGCGGCCTGGCGTACCTCGCCGAGGTGCCGGTCAACTGGTGCCCGGCGCAGGGCACGGTGCTCGCCAACGAGGAGGTCCAGGACGGCGTCTACGTCGAGACGGGCGACCCGGTCGAGCGCCGCATGATGCGGCAATGGATGCTGCGGATCACCGCGTACGCGGATCGTCTCGTGGACGACCTGGAAGGCCTGGACTGGCCCGCGGGCGTGCTCGAGATGCAGAAGAAGTGGATCGGGCGCAGTGAGGGCGCCGAGGTGCGCTTCGCGACCGAGGCGGGCGACCTCGTGGTCTTCACCACGCGCCCCGACACCCTCCACGGCGCCACGTTCTGCGTCGTCGCCCCCGAACACCCGCTCGTGGCCGCCCTCGCGAAGCGCCCCGAGGTCGACGCCTACGTCGCGCAGGCCCGCAACCGCTCCGACCACGACCGCACGGTCGCCAAGGAAAAAACGGGCGTGTTCACCGGCAGCTACGCCACGCACCCGCTCACGGGCGCTCCCGTGCCCGTATGGGTCGCGGACTACGTCCTGATCACCTACGGCACCGGCGCGATCATGGCCGTCCCCGGCCACGACGAGCGGGATCACGCGTTCGCGCTGAAGTACGACCTCCCGATCGTCCGCGTCGTCGAGGGCGGCGATCTGCCGTTCACCGAACACGGCGTGGCGGTCAACTCCGGCTCGCTCGACGGGCTCTCCACGGCGGAGGCGCGTCGGGTGTGCACGGCGGAGCTCGAGGCCGCGGGGAAGGGCGTCAAGAAGACGACCTACAAGCTCCGTGATTGGCTGTTCTCCCGGCAGCGTTACTGGGGCGAGCCGTTCCCGATGGTGCACCTCGCCGACGGCACCGTCGTCCCGTCGGAGGATCTGCCGGTGCTCCTGCCCCCTCTGGACGACTTCCGCCCGACCCCGGCGGGCGACCCGCCGCTCGGCCGCGCGGCGGACTGGGCGCAGACCACGTGGAACGGACAGCCGGCGCGGCGAGAGCTGAACACGATGCCCCAGTGGGCCGGATCCTGCTGGTACTACCTTCGCTACATGGACCCGCACAACACCGGGCTGCCGTTCTCCCCCGAGCAGGAGCAGAAGTGGGGGCCGGTGGACCTGTACGTCGGGGGCGTGGAGCACGCGGTGCTCCACCTGCTGTACGCGCGGTTCTGGCACAAGGTGCTCTACGACTGCGGGCTCACCCACACCAAAGAGCCCTTCCAACGCCTGTTCAATCAAGGCATGATCCTCGCGCACTCCTACCAGGACGCTCAGGGCAAGTACTGGTACCCCGAGCAGTGCGAGCTTCGCGACGGGCAGTGGGTGGTGAAGGACACGGGCGCGCCGGTGCGCACCGAGGTCGAGAAGATGTCGAAGTCGCGCTACAACGTGGTCAATCCGAACGACGTGGTGGCGGAGTACGGCGCGGACGCGCTGCGGCTGTACGAGATGTTCATGGGCCCGCTCGAGGCCGTGAAGCCCTGGCAGACCAGCGGGGTCCTCGGTGTGTACCGGTTCCTCGAGCGCGTGTGGCGCATGTTCGTCGATGAGACGACCGGCGAGACGCGGGCGGCGGAGGCCCCGCTCAACGTCGACCAGCGCCGCGCGCTGCACGCCGCGATCAAGGAGACCACGGAGGGCATCGAGGCGCTGCGGCTCAACACGCCGATCGCCAAGATGATGGAGCTCGTCAACGCCATGCGCGGCGCCGCGCTCCCGAAGGACGACGCCCGCGACTTCCTCCTCCTCTTGCACCCCTTCGCGCCGCACGCCGCCGAGGAGCTGTGGGACCGCTGCGGCTTCGCGGAGCCGCTCTACGGGCACCCGTGGCCGGCGTGGGATCCGGCGGCGCTCGTGGTCGACACGGTGGAGATCGCGGTCCAGGTCGGCGGCAAGCTCCGCGGCACCTTCGCCGCGAGCCGCTCGGCGTCGAAGGACGAGCTGCTCGCCGCCGCGCGCGCGGTCGAGAACGTGGCGAAGCACCTCGAGGGGCGGACGATCACCAAAGAGATCGTCGTGCCGGGCAAGCTCGTGGGCTTCGTCGTCGCGGGTTGAGGCGCCTCAGGGCGCGGCGCACACCGTGAGGCCCGACAGGTTCGGGCCGAAATCGAAGCGCTCGAGCTCGGTGAAGCTCGCGTCGCGGTGCACGTAGGCCTGGGTCTCCGTCTCCCCGCGTACGACCTCCAGGTTCCAGAACGTGCCGTCCACCGCCTCCGTGAACACCCGGACGACGAACCCCGTCGGGCGCCAGACCTCGGTGTGGGTCCAGGTGTCGAGGTCGAGGAGGTTCACTGTTTGGACGCCCGTGGTGGCGTCGGTGAGCACGAGCCACGCCGTGCCGGTGCCGCCGCGCACGCCGAACGCGTCGATCGTGGCGTTCAGCGCGGCCTCGGTCAGGAGGAGCCCGCTCGCGGTGCGCGCGCTCAGATCGACCACCTCGATGCCGCCCGCGAGCACGCGCTCCATTCCGACGTCGCCGCGCACGAGCAGGCCGGAGTGGTGCTGGTACATCGTGGTGCCTTCCGCCACGCCGAGCACGGGCGCCACTCGGCCGGAGAGGTCGAGCGCCCACTCGACGGTGCGCGACGGGGCGTCGAAGGCGAGCAGGCGCGGAGTGCCGTACGGGTCGTCGGCGTCGGTGTCGTCGACCCCGGCGAGCAGGACGTAGGTCGTGTCGCCATCCTGGCGGATGCTGGCCGGTTGCGCGGTGCCGTCGTCGTCGGCCCAGGGGGCCAGATCGATCGTGTCGAGGAGGTTGCCCACGGCGTCGGTGATCTCGATCGTGGACGTCGCACGCAGGGCGAACCACCACTCTTCGTCGACGAGCGCGACGTCCCACGGCTCGGCGTCCGGGCCGAAGCCGACGCTGGCGAGCGCGGCGCCACTGTCGAGGTCGACGACGGTCGCGCGGTCGTCGACGCCCGTGCGCCGCTGGAGCATGACGGCCGCGCCGGCGTCACAATCGATGCGGTTGTCCGGACCGCCGAGGTCCATGCCGGTCGCGAGCGGAGTGGCACTCGGCCAGCCGTAGAGGGACCAGCTCCCCGTGCGCGCCCCAAAGTCCGCATAGGTGGCGATCATCCGTTGGGGGTCGTCCGGAGGGTCGGTGTCGCCGGAGTCGGTGTCGCCGGAGTCGGTGTCGCCGGAGTCGGTGTCGCCCGAGTCGGTGTCGCCCGAATCGGTGTCCGCGGTGTCGCCCTCGAGGTTGGAGCCGGGGTCGTCGTCCTTGTCGGAATCCAGGGCGACGCACGCGAGCGAGGCGAACAAGGAAGAAGCAAGCACGAGCACGGACCCTCCGGCGCCATCGGCGACGCGGGGCCATCATACCGCGTTCGTTCAGGACTTTCGCGGGGCCTTCGGGGCCTTCGCGGGGGCCGCCGCGGTCGCGGACACCGCGGCGAGCGCCGCCCCCTGACGCCACCCGGCCTCGGCGCGGAAGCCGACCCAAGGCAACGGGTGAACGCCGAAGCCCACCGAGCCGAGGACCCCCGCGTCCCACCCGAGCCGCAGCGCCGGGCGCACCAGCCCGCTCGGGAACAGCTCCGCCGACACGACGGCGGCCGCCGCCCCCGTGAAGCCGACGCGCACCTCGCCCTCCACCGCGACCGGCGCGGCGACGATCCGCCCCGCCACCTCGGCGCCGCCGAATGACCAGTTCGAAGGCGCCGCCCAGACCCCGCCGGTGAGCCGGGTGGCGGCGGGCGAGTCGTCTTCGGCGAGCCGCCCGTGGACGCCGAGCACCAGGGGCCCCAAGGCCGGCGGCGCGCCCGTGAGCGACCAGGTGTCGAAGCCCGACCAGCCGGCGACGACGGCGACCCCGCGGGTCGGCGCGCCAAAACCGAGCTCCACCCCCAACGATGCGTCGGGGGCCGCCCCGGGCCCGCCCACGCGGTCCCACCGGGTCACGAAGGTTCGCTCCCACCCGTCCGTGGACTCCAGCCGCCACGGCGTGCGAGAGAACCCCGCATCCAACCAGGCGTCCCCGGCGACCACGCCGACCGTGGCGTACTCCGGCGCGAGCGTGGCGCGCGGGCCGCCGGGCCCGAACGACAGCCCGATCTCGACGTCGAAGCGGCCGCGCACGGAGCCCGCCACGAACCGAAGCTGCCCCTCCAGCTCGCGCAGGCCGCCATCGGCCACGAGCTCCCCCTCAGGCACCGTCAGGATCGCCCCCGCGTCGGCGCCACCCCCGACCGTCACGCCCGACGCCCACGCGGGCGACGCCACCACCGACCCCATGAACATCAAGCAGATGCGGCCGGTTTGCATGACCGTATTCTTACACCTTCTCTTGCGGCGTCAAGAGTGATACCGTGGAGGTCCCCACGCGTGCCCGTACCCGCGGGCGCCGGAGCTCCCATGCTGCCCGCCGCCGATCCCTTCTCGCCCTTGCTCCGCTTGATCGAACGCTATCGCAGTGACGTCCACCACCTGCGTCCGCCGGCCGCCGACGCGTCGATCCCCGCGGTGCAGGCCCACCTCGGCGTCGAGATCCCCGGCTCGCTGCGCGCGTTCCTCGGCCGCTGGAACGGGGCGGCGCTGTTTCGTGGCGTCCTCCGCGTGCGCGCGGTCGCCGACCTCGCGCCGGCCCGGCCCGACGCGGCCGAGGTGATCCTGTTCGCGGATGGGCCGAAGGACGACGATCGTTGGGGGTTCGCGCCGGTGGCGGACGGACACCACTTCGGACGTTGGGACGGTGAACGCCTGCAGCCCATGCACGAGTCGTTCCCGGCATGGCTCGACGCGACCGCGCGCCTGCTCGACGGCGACATTCGGGACGACGATGCGCAGTTGGACGCCCGCCTCGGGGCGGACCCCGACGGGGGGCTCCTGCTGTGGCACAAGGGCGAGCGCCTGCTCGCCGCGGGCGACGGCGACGCGGCCACGGTGGCGCTGCGGCGCGCCGCGGCGCTCGCGCCGGAGCTGGCGACGGTGTGGATGCGCCTCGGCGAGGCCCTCCTGTCGAGCGACCGTTCCGCCGCGCTGCACGCGCTGCTCACGGCGCTGCGCGCGACACGCCTCCCCGCGCCCTACCCGGGCGCGCCTCGCGTCGACGCCAGCCTGATCCAGACGCTCGAACGCTGCTTCCCCGCGGGTGACGCGGGCTGGGAGCGGGAGCTTCTCCACCTGCTGACCGAACGCACCTCGGACCTTCGGGACGCGGGGGACGCGGCGATCTTCGAGGCGGCGGCGCTCGCGTGGTCCCGCGCGGCGCTCGCCCGGGGCGACCGGGCCCAGGCCCGGGCGATCCTCGTCGACCTGCGGCAACGCTCGGCGGCGTTTCCTCGCGCCGGGGAGCTCACCGAGCTCGCCCTCGCGCTCGTGTCGATCGACATCGACCTCGGAAACCACGACGAAGCGGAAGATCAGCTCCGGCGAATCCGACGCTCCCCGTCGGCACGCACGCGCGCCCGCGCCGAGCTTGCGCTGGCCCGCATCGCGCTGATCCGCGAAGAACCGTGGGTCGAGGAGATCGCGCGCGAGGCGCTCGCCGGCCCCCTCGGGGACGAGGATCGGTGCGACGCCTGGTTGATCCTCGCGGAGCGCTCGCTGGCCCGCTCGGCGGACGACGCCGCGGCCGCGCTGGAGGAAGCGCTTCGCCTCGCGGCGCGCCTCGGCGACGCCGCGCGCGCCGCCCGGGCCAATCTGATCCGCGGCGACCTCGCCCGCGGGCGCAACGACGCGCCGGCGGCCTGCCGCGCGTGGCTGTCCTGTGACGCCGACCCGGAAGCGCGCCTGCGCGCCGAGGTTCGCCTCGGGGATCTCGCGGGAGACCCGGCCGAGTCCCTGCCGCACTATGCCCGCGCGGTCGCGGGCTATGCGGCCTTGCAGCTCCCGGTGCGCGAGGCGTGGGCGCGGCTCCGCCTCGTCCGCTGTGGCGACGCAAGCCAGGCGGACGAGGCCCGCACCACCTTCAAGCACGTCGGCCTCGCGGCCGGCGTCGCCGCGGCCGACCTCCTCGTCGGCCGCCCGGGGAACAGCCTGGACTGGCACCTCGCGCTCGCCGCGGAGCACGCCCGCCAGCGCCACGACGCCCAGCGCATGCGGCCACCGATGACGCGCGCGGACGCGGATCGACCCGAGCGACGGCTGCTCGCGCATCGTCGCGCGATCGCGGCGTGCGACACCCGCATCGTGCAGGCGCTCGCGGAAGACATCTGGAAGGAGCTCGATCGTCTGCAGGCGGGCGACGGGCGCCCGCGGGACCCGGCGGTGATGCGCTTCGTGGCCGGCGTCGACCTCCTGTGCGGGCACCCGTCCTACGACGCCGCGCGGGTGATGATGCAGCTCCTCGCGGCGGATCTGCGCCAGGAGACCGCCGCGCGCGCGCTCGTCGGCGCGCTCGCCCGGTCGCCCAACATGACGCTGGTCGACGCCCTGCTCGCCGCCGCGCGCACCCTGACGGAGCCGCGCGCCCTCGCCGCCGCGATCGAGGTGCTCGGCTGGCGTCGCGAAGCGGAGGCGGCCCCACGCCTGCGCGAGCTGGCCGTCGACGGCTCGGGCCCCGTGAGGAAGGCGTCGATCACCGCGCTCGGGCGCATCGGCGATCGACCCGCGGTCGACGTCATCCTCCCCGCGCTCGACGAGCCCGAGCTCGCCGAGGCCGCGTCGATCGCGCTGCTGCTCCTCGGAGAGTGGAGCGGGGTCGACTTCCACGGACAAGCGCTCGCCCAGGACGTCACGCGCCTGACGCGCTCGCCGGGGGAGATCGTCGGGCGCCACGGCGGGCCGAGCTACCTCCTGCTTCTCCTCCGCGTGGCGGATCGAGAAGGCGCGGCCGGCCTCGGCGCGATCCAGGGCCTCGGCCTGCTCGGCTCCACCCGCGCCGTGCCGAAGCTGATCGAGCTCAGCGGCTCTCGCGACGCCACGCGCGCCTCGGCCGCGTCGGCCGCGCTCGAGGTGATCACCGGACACCGCGAGGACTCCGACGAGAGCCAGCTCCGCGGGCGTTGGGACCAGTGGTGGCAGGCAAACGCCGGTCGCTTCGCGGACCATCAGCGGTGGCGCGACGGGCGCGCGCTGACCGTGCGCCTGTTGATCGAGCGCCTCGCGACGGACGACCTGTCGACGCGCCTCACGACCTACGACGAGCTCGCGATCGCGACGGGGGCCCGGCTCCCGTTCGACGCCGACGGCCCGTGGCGCGTGCAGATCGCCCACCGCGCCGCGTGGATGCGGTGGTACGCCGACCACGCCCACAACCTGCCGGACACCGGGTGGATGTTCTTCGGCGACCCGGTCGGCTGAGCGGCGCGCTCAGAACCGGATGCGGTAGGCGTTCGCGTTCTTCTTCTGTCCGCGCTTCGCGGCTTCGTGCTCGGCCTGCGCCTTGCCGAGCCACTCGCGCATGACGGCGTTGTCCGGCTCGAACTGCATGGCGAACTTGATCTGCATCATGCAGCCGTTGAAGTCCTGGTCGTTCCAGCACTGAAGGGCGAGCTTCCAGTGTTTCTCGCCCTTCGGCGTGCGCGCGGCGCGCGCGGGGTCCGAGCGCGACGCGGCGTCGGCTTCGGCTTCCTTGCGCGCCGCCTCCTCGAGCCGCAGGGCGCCGGAGACACGCTCATCGTCGTAGCGCGCGCGCGTGTCGGGATCGCGCAGGGTGCGGTAGGCGTCGTTCACCGCCTTGAACACGTCGTTCGCCTGAGCGCGGAACGCGGGGGTCGCGCCCGCCGCGAGGCGATCCGGGTGCAGGCGGCGGCTCTCGTTGCGGAAGGCCGCGTCGACGTCGCCCTGGGCGGCGTCGGGCTTGAGGCCGAGCAGCTGGTAGAGGTCGAGCTCCGGGAGAAGCTCGTGAATGGTCTCGACTTCGACGCGCGCGGCGAGGCGGGGGTCCATGCAATGCTCCTGTTCAGAACTCGATGTCGTCGAAGCGGGACTGCTTCATCTCGTCGCCGGTGAAGACCGCGCCCGCCTCGATGCGGAGCTCGCGTTCCGTACCCAGCTTGTCGTCCACCGCGCGCACGTGCACGATGCCGTCGGTGTCGATCTCGAAGGTGACCCGTACGCGGATCTGCCCGCGCGGAAGCGGCGGCAGCCCGTCGAGCACGAACTCGCCGAGCTTCTGGTTGTCCTCCGCCATCCGGCTCTCGCCCTGGAACACGGCGATGCGCACCTCGGTCTGCTGATCGAAGGCGGTGTGGAACACCTTCGAGGCGTCCGTGGGCACCGTCGTGTTGCGCGGGATGAGCACCTCGCAGAAGCCACCGACGGTGCGGATCGAGAGCGACTGGGGGGTGACGTCCATCAGCACGCTCGCCACGTCGACGTCGGGCGCGGTCAGCGCGTGCGCCTGGATCGCCGCGCCCACGGCGACCACCTCATCGGGGTTGATGTTGGTGAACGGCGGCTTGCCGAAGTACTGCTCCACCGCCTCGCGGATGAGCGGGTAGCGCGTCATGCCGCCGACCAGCAGCACGTGGTCGACCTGGCGCGCGTTGAGCCCCGCGTTCCGCAGCGCCTCGTCGCACACGACGAAGGTCTTCTGCACCAGCGGCATGACCCACTGCGCGTAGTTGAGCCGGTGCACGAGGGTGCTGAAGGCGTGTTCGGTCGCGCCCGCTCGGTAGAGGTTCGGCACGGACACCTCCACCTCGTCCACCGTGGAGAGCGCGATCTTCGCGCGCTCGGCCGCGTCCCGGAGCTTGATGCGGACGCTGCGGTTGTCGTGAACGGACAGCCCGGTGCGCCGCTCGAAGTCGAGCAGGAACTGCTCCGCGCACACGTCGTCGAAGTCGTCGCCCCCGAGGAAGGTGTCCCCGGCGGTCGAGATGACCTCGAACAGGTCGTCGTCGATCCGGAGGACCGACACGTCGAAGGTGCCGCCGCCGAGGTCGTACACAACGACGTGCTGGCGCTTGTTCTGCTGGAATCCGTAGCCGAGGGCGGCCGCGGTGGGCTCGTTGAGGATTCGGAGGCAGTTGAGCCCCGCGAGCTCCGCCGCGTCGCGGGTCGCCTGACGCTGTCCGTCGTTGAAGTACGCCGGCACGGTGATGACGGCGTCGGTGACCGGCTCGCCGATGGCGGTCTCGGCGATGCGCTTCATGTGGACGAGCACGTGCGCGCTGATCTCCTGGGGGGAAAAGAGCCGCCCCTGCACGCGAATCTTCACGTCTCCGTGCTCGCCCTCGGTGATGCCGAACGCGCTGACCGCCTTCATGCGCGCGACCTCCGCGGAGGCATAGCGACGCCCGATGAGGCGCTTCGCGGAGAGGACGGTGTTCTCTGGGGCGTGAAGGAGCTGGCGACGCGCGCGGTGGCCGACGACGACGGCCTTGTTGTGGCCGAAGGCGACGACGGAAGGCTGGGTGTTGCGCCCCTCACCGTCGGCCAGGACGATCGGCTCTCCGTCCCGCACGATCGCCACGCAAGAGTTCGAGGTGCCGAGGTCGATGCCGATCGAGTTGCCCATGCGGCCCCCTAGCCGGGTGCCCGCGATTGTGCCGCTCGCAGGGGTGCCGTCAGGCCGCGAGGAGTCGCAGGAGTACATCGTGGAGACGGGCGTTCGACGCCAGGATCGACGGCGAGTCGGGGGTGTGGGGATCGCCCTCGAGGTCGGTGACTCGCCCCCCGGCCTCGGTGACGAGCAGCACCCCGGCGCTCGTGTCCCACGGCTTCAAGCCGAACTCCCAGAAGAAGTCCGAGGCGCCGGTCGCGAGCGTGGCGAGGTCCATCGCGGCGCTGCCCGACCGGCGGACCCCCTGCGTCTGCTCGAGCACGCGCTGCACGAGCGCGAGGTATCGCCACGCGCCCGTACGGTCGCCGCTGGGGAAGCCGGTCACGGCGAGGGCGCGCACGAGCTCGCCGGTGTCGCTGACGCGCAGGCGGGCGCCGTCCAACCAGGCCCCGCCACCGACGGCGGCGCGGAAGCAGCGGTCCCGCTCGGGGTCGTACACGACGCCCACGAGAGGACGCGTGCCCTCGACCAGCGCGACGCTGACGCACCACGGCGCGTACCCGTGCACGAAGTTCGTGGTCCCATCGAGCGGATCGACCACCCAACGCGTGCCCTCGCGCGCGCCGCCCGTCTCCTCACCCTGTACGGGGATTCCCGGCGTCGCGGCCGCGAAGACCTCACGAATCCGCTGCTCGGACGCGAGGTCTCGCTCGGTCACCAGGTCGATCGCGCCCTTGTGTTCGATCCGCGTCGGGCGATCGCGCAGCATCGCGCCCCCGGCACGCGCGGCGGCCTCCGCGTGGTCGAGGTACTCGCCGAGGGCGTCGCTCATGGGGACTCCAGGATCAAGGTGACGGGGCCGTCGTTCACGAGCGAGACGTCCATGTGCGCGCCGAAGATCCCGCACGCGGCGCCGAGGCGCGCGACCAGGGACTCGTACACCGGGCGCGCGAGCGCCGGGGGCGCGGCGCCGACGAACGATGGGCGGCGCCCGCGGGTC
The DNA here is from genome assembly GCA_945862325.1 of Klebsiella pneumoniae. Taxonomy (GTDB): domain Bacteria; phylum Myxococcota_A; class UBA796; order UBA796; family SXON01; genus CAMAXZ01. The sequence goes on along the minus strand of CAMAXZ010000044.1, from coordinate 525 downwards.
GCGTCCCCGTAGAGCGTGAACTGACTGACGACGAGGATGCCGCCGCCGACGTCGCGCACGTCGAGGTTCATCTTCCCGTCGGCGTCCGGGAAGATCCGGAGCGACTCGAGCTTGTCCGCCATCCAGGCGACCTGCGGCGGGCCGTCGTGCGGTCCCACGCCGAGCAGGACGAGCAACCCGCGTTCGATCGCCCCGACCCTCGCGCCGTCGACGTCGACCGCGGCGCGCGAGACGCGCTGCACCACGGCGCGCACCCTCACTTCACCGAGCAGTTGACGCGGCCGGCGTCTTCCGTGCAGGTGACCGTCGTCGACTGGTCGACCTGCGCGGCGCCACGGCTGGTCCCGATGCGAACGAGGCAGGTGACCGGCCCCTGGTGGGACAGGGTGGTCGCCCCCGCGAACGACGCGGTCTGGCCGTCGCCGCACTGGAGCTTGGCCTCCTGGCCGGGCGTAGACCACTTCACCTGGTACGTGGCCATGGACGGCGCGGCGGCGGGCGCGGGCGCGGGCGCGGGCGGAGGCG